>JABCZK010000009.1 GCA_013289695.1 Acidobacteriota bacterium | reverse complement strand
CTTTGTCAAAGAGTTCAGATGTTCATTCCGTTCGGTCAGCACCAGCGGCGAACGTCCCTCCCGAAGGGTTTGGATCAGGTCATGGCAGATGAGCTGATTGCGCTCTTCATCGGCAATCAGCTCTTCACACAGTTCGTGAAATTGTTGTCGCACATTGGGATTGGCCGGCCGCAGCGGGCGAAAGTCGGTCGGGCGAACCATCACCGTATGCTTGAAGGGGTGAGCGGCCACCCGCTCCTTGGAATTAGCCCGATAACGCACAGGACCGCATTGCATAAAGATGATCGGATGGTGGCCATCCTTCCGCATGACCGTTGCTGACAAACCCGTGACAAACTTCGCCTTGGCCTGGCGTGCAACCAGCTCAAAACTTTGGGCGGAGAGATGGTGGCATTCATCTACAATGAGGTGCCCATAGTTGCCGACCAGGTCATTGACTACGCCGTTTCGGACCAGGCTCTGGGTCACCCCCACATCCAGCAGGCCGGTGGGCTTGTTGCGGCCTCCACCAATCCGCCCAATAACACGAACCGGCATTCCCAAGAAGGTGGAAAGTCGCTCGATCCATTGCTGTTGCAATTGCCGCCGATGCACCAATACGAGCGTATTGACGCTGCGTTTCGCAATCAGCCACGCGGCCACTACGGTCTTGCCGAACGCGGTGGTAGCTGCCAACACTCCCGTGTCCTGGGCAAGCATGGCCTGGGCGGCGACGATCTGCTCGGGGCGCAGTTCACCCTGGAATGTTGCCTTCAACGGTTGGCCAGGGTTGCGTTGGTCCCGGACTACTGTTTTGATGTTCAGACCCGACAAGGTTTGAAGCAGGTCATCCAGGCAGCCGCGCGGCAATCCAATGTGCTTCGGGTGATCTTCAGCGCAGGCGATAATTCGAGGCTTGTCGTAGGTCGAAAGCCGCATGGCCTGCGCCTTGTAGAATTCTGGATTTTGGAACGCCGCCAGCCGGATCAAGCGGTTGCGGAGGGCAGGAGGCAGTACCTCTTTCCCGATATAAATCTGATTGGCTAACGTAAGTTCTAGGGTTTTCGGAAGAGGACCAGCGATCGGGGTATCTTTCCTGCGCCGCGAGGGCGGAGCCATCCAGGGTGTCGCTTCCTCCTCATCGCCTTCTGGCACTAAACGGACGTCAATTACCTTCCCTTTCGCTTCGGCGAGACGGACCACCTCTTCAACTTCACCGCGGCTAATTTTACGGATCGAGGACAAGAACTCCCATTGGTCGAGATACGGTGTCATTCGCTCATCCAGGAAAACGCCATTGCCTGATTCCCGCGGCCGCTTCTGCAGTGGCAAGGCGATTAAGTTGCCGAAGCCGCCTGGCGGAAGAGTGTCTTGATTGGGAAAGAAACGGTCGTACGAATCCAGGCCAATGTCGGGACGGCGTTCCATGGTTTCCGTCAGAATATGCGCCCCAAACTTACGCGCCAAAGTGGCCGGCACGGCTTCGTTGAAGAAGAACCAAATGTGTCCGCCCCTGCCCGAGCGCGATCGCTCCAAGGCCGCCGGCAAATTCATTTGACGGCAAGTTTCCAACAGCGCGCCGACATCGTCCTGCCATGTTGTTTTGTCAAAATCGGCGGCGAGGAAGAAACAGGTTTCGTCCAGAAGCATCGGATAAACGCCCATGACGAAATCACGGCCATGGTCGTCATGACCCTGCAAATGCCAGCGAATCACATCGTCAGTTACGGGAAGAAAACGCTGGTGGGGACATTCGGAACATTTGATCCTTGGTTTTTCGCAGATGCCCTGGACCCATTCATTACCACATACCGGTGAATAGCCGGCCCTGCCAGTCTTGCGGCTTTCGAAGCGACGCGGGTAAACATCTCCGCGTCCATGAAACAGCGAGCGGAAGAGAGCAATTTTGGCCGCGGCGGGGGAATGCTGATTCACGCCAGCCGGGTGCAAGACAGGCAGCCTGACAAGGGTGTCCACGACCCTATTCTACATTTGCAGCTCCCCAAAGCTCCAAGCACAACCGAAACTGACCAAGAGCTTGGCTGACAAGATCGTGATCGAGTCAAATCTCTATCCGGGGTTTGACCGGGGTGTGGCTCCACGGGTCCTTTTGGGGCTTGCGGCTGCCCGATTCCGAACTTCATGAACCGCGACAGCCTACCGTCGTTCGCGGTTTCTCTCTTCAGAGATCCCGACCTTCAGTTGTAACAAATGTAGTTCCCGATAGCAGCTCAGGGATTAGGATTCGTCGAAAGCACTCCGCACTCCATTGATGCTCTCCGCAATTGGAACGCGCGATCTTTGCGGCGTGGGCAAAGTGATACAAGCGACGCGAGAGCGCGTCGCCTCGAACGGTCGGCGCGACCGCGCATGCCTACTGTCTGATCGCTCGGGTCCAACTTGCGTCCAACTACTGCCAAATTAGGTCCAAAACCGTGTACCATGACGCAGAACAAAGCTAGACGGACCAACAAGATGGATTTTTGCAACTGCCTTGGGCGCAGGAGGTATGGAGTTCAAATCTCCACGCCCCGACCACTTACTTCTTTCTTTTCAATTCACTCTTGTTGATAGCAAATGCGCCGGCGCCGATGACGGTGAAGGGCGAGTCCATGCGCGAGGGCCGTCGTTGCACTTGCATTTGGTTTTGTAAATTGCGCCACAGCGCAATTCATCCTGAGATCCTGCCCGCCGCAGGAGGGTCCGCTGTGCGGGGTCGAGACGTAGCGCCAGTTGCCAGGCGCACTCCAAAATGGCCTGGGCGGGGCTCGATCTGAGGGCTCTCGTCAAAGATGGACAACGGGATGATGCGCGGGCTAGAGTGGTTGCGCATTGGGACTGGGCTTCAGCGGTGAGAAACTGTTCGCGCTTGTGGCGCTGGTCGCGTTCGTGTTTTTGTGCGCTGCGGGCGGCGCGCCAGATGGCGGGCTTTCCTCTCCTGATGCCGCGCGGGACGGCAGGCTTTCCGCTTTCGGCTTAACCCAACACACGAATTCTTCTCCGGCGGTTCCTACCTTTGAGGATATTTCTGCGCGCGCGGGGCTCACTGTGGCGCACATCGCGTCGCCTGAAAAAAAATATATTGTGGAGTCTATGAGCGGGGGCGTGGGATTTATTGATTGCGATAACAGCGGAGTGCTGTCGGCGCTGGTGGTGAACGGATCGACCGTGGAACGCTACCGGAACGGCGGCGATTTGATGGTTACTTTGTACCGGCAGGTGGGGGATCGCATCGGTGGAGGGGCGCCGGTCAAGTTTGAAGATGCGACGCGGGCGGCGGGCCTGACGCGCAAGGGTTGGGGAATGGGCGTGGCGGTGGCGGATTTCGATAACGATGGATTTTTGGACATTTTTGTTACCGGCTATGGCGGCAACGCGCTATATCGCGGGCGGGGAAATTGCACTTTCGAGGATGTGACGGACAAGGCTGGGGTGCGCGGCAGCGGGTTCATGACTGGGGCGGCGTGGGCGGATTACGATAAGGATGGGTTCGTGGATATTTTTGTGTCGCGGTACGTGCATGTGGATCTGAGCAACGTGGCGGCGTTCGGCGCCTGCAAGTTTCGCGGGATCGTCGTGCAGTGCGGGCCTTGGGGGATGACCGGCGAAACGGATTTGCTTTATCACAATCGCGGCGACGGGACGTTTGAGGAAGTATCGAAGAAAGCGGGCGTGAGCGATCCCAACGGATATTACGGTTTGGGCGTGGTGTGGGGCGATTACGATAACGATGGCTGGCCGGATTTGTATGTCGCGAACGACACGGGGCCGAATTTTCTTTATCACAACAATCACGACGGGACTTTTACGGATCAGGGAATGCTGGCGGGGGCGGCGCTGAGCAGCGAAGGCGACGCGGATGGTTCGATGGGCGTGGATTTCGGGGACTATGACCACGACGGGCGGCTGGACATTTTCGTCACGAATTTTGCCGACCAGGAAGACAACCTTTATCACAATTTGGGCGCGAAGGGATTTGATGACGTCAGCTGGAAGGCGGGGGTGGCGAAACTCAGCTACCCTTACGTGAAATGGGGAACTGGTTTTTTTGATTTTGATAATGATGGCTGGGTGGATTTATTCGTGGCGAGTGGGCACGTGTATCCGCAGATGGACCAGCTCGAGGGAATCGCGCGGTACAAGGAGCCTTTGCTGCTGCACATGAATAATCGCGACGGGACGTTCACGGAATCGGCAGCGGCGGCGGAATTGAATGCGGTGCCGGTGGCGTCACGGCGCGGGGCGGCGTTTGGGGACGTGGGGAACGACGGGAACGTGGACGTGTTGTTGTTGAATGTGGGCGAGGCGCCGACTTTGTTGTTGAATCATGGCGTGGCGGGGAATCATCGCGTGGAGTTCAGGTTGATGGGAACGAAAAGCAATCGCGCGGCGATTGGAGCGCGGGTTACGGTGCGTGCGGGGAAGCTGGTGCAGTTTAATGAAGTGCGCGGCGGGGCGAGTTATCTCTCGCAGAATGATTTGCGATTGCATTTTGGATTGGGGAAGGCGGTGGTGATGGATTCGGTGGAGGTGTTGTGGCCCAGCGGCGCGGTGGAGAAATTTACCGGCGTTGCGGCGGATAAGATCTATACGTTGGTGGAAGGGCAGGGGATTCGTGGGACGACGGCGCTGCGAGCGCCGTAGTGCAAATCGCCAATCGGGAGATTGGAGCTCCCAGGGATTCTGCAAAACTAAAAAGGGCGCTGCGAATTTCTGCAGCGCCCTTTTTACTCGCCGTGCATATTGCGTTTTTAGAACAAGAACTTCAGGCCGAACTGGAAGATGCGGCCCAGGTGTGCGCCGGACGGTTGGAGGAAACCGGCCCAGCCGCCGGCGGTGCAGGAAGCGTCGCCCGCGGAATTATTGGCGCCACCGTAGCAGCCGATGGAGCCGTTCACGCCATTCCACTGGGTGTGATTGAAAACGTTGAAGGCCTCGGCGCGGAACTGAAACGCATAGGACTCCTTGATGGGGAAATTCTTGTACAGCGCCATGTCGAAATTCAAGCGGTTAGGAATGTTCAGCGTATTGCGTCCGACGTCGCCGAAAGTCAGGCCTTGCGGCGCAGCGTAGGCGGCAGGATTGAAGAGCAACGGCCCTGAGCTTTGGTTCAGCGACGCCAACACCACTGACGGCGGCGCGGAATGAGGATTGCCGATGGCGTCCGGATACGAACCGTTGGTTCCGACGCCGTTGGCCACGCCGGCGTTGTCACCGAATACGGCGTTGGTAACGCTGAAGGGCGTGCCGGTATAGAAAGTGGTGATGCCGGAATATTCCCAGTTGGCCAGCAGGATCCTGGAAATGCCTTCGCGATGGCCGGAAGGGATATCGTAAATGTAGCTGACGGTGAGAATGTGGCGCTCATCGAAATTGGAACTGGCGTAGTTGCCTTTGAGATTGTAGGAGTTGACGAAATTGACATCCTGCCAGTCGGATTCGTCGTCGAGAGAATGCGAGTAGGTGTAGGCGACGGCGACGGTGAGGGGAGCGATAGTGCGGCGTACGGAAATCTGCAGCGAATTGTAATTGGAGCTGGCGCGGTACTCTTTTCCGGTGACATCGCCAAAGCCGGGGAAGTTCGGGCGCACCAGGTTGGGGTCTATGTTGCCGCAAGCCACGTTGAAATTATTCTGGACGGCTTGGGGCAACGTGCCGACGGGGGTTCCATTGGCCACGCCGTTCAGGCAGTCGTTGGTGTTCAGTGGAACGCCCGCGGTGTAGGGATTCTGGCCAGCGGGAGTGGGGAACAATTGGTTGAGGTCGCGCTGATCGGCGAGGTTGGTGCCCTTGCTGCCGACGTAAGCGATGGAGCCGATGGTGTTCTTGTAGAACTCGTGCTGAATGCTGATATTCCATTGCTGAGCGTAGGGCCAGATAGCTCTATTGGGAATGGAAGTGACGGACAAGGGGAAGGCGAGCGGAGCTCCGCTGGCATTTCCCAGGCAAGTGTAGCCAGTGGTCTGTCCGCAAGTGGACCCGGTGATATTGGACTGGCCGGGAGTGAGGACGAGAGGCGCGCTGCCTTCCAGGCTTTCCGCGTTGGCCTCATTGCCGTTGCCGTGGTCGAAGAAAATGCCGTAGCCGCCGCGAATGGCGGTCTTGCCATTGCCCCAAGGATCCCAAGCAAAGCCCACCCGGGGGGCGGGATTGAGCCAGTGCTGCTGGAGGCAGCCGCGGGGCTGACCCGTTCCTCCGCATTGCACGATGCCGTTAAAGAGGAATTGCGCATCGGCGGCGTTGGAGTAAGAGAGTGGCACCTTGGTGACGGGATTGAGCAAGGCGACAGTATTGGGATCGAGGGCCGGCGCGTTAGCTAAAGTCCAGGCGGCGGTGTCGAAGTTGAATTCACGATTGAATTTTTCGTGATAGGTGCCAAAGAAGCTGAGGCGCAGGCCGAGATTCAGAGTCAGACGCGAAGTGATGTGGAAGTCGTCGTTGATGTAAGGCTCGAGGATCTGATAGCGATCGTAGTATTTGATCTGGTTATTGGTTTGGGAATAGGACGCGACGTTGCCGAGCAGGAGGTCGGCAAAGGCGTTGCCGGTGCTGACCGAGGTGTTAGTGGCATCGAAGGTAAGCGCGCCTTCGATTTGCGGCGAATTCTCCTGGTTCTTCTGAGCGATGACTGCATAGGCGCCGAATTGCAAAGTGTGTTTGCCGATGATTTTGGTGACATTGTCGCGCAGGGTGTAGGTGGGATTGGCGTTGTTCCAGGGCTCGTAGGACGGGTCGGTCTGGAAGGCGTAGGCATTATTTCCACTGACATTGATAGCAGGCAGCTTGCCGCCAAAACCATTGTCGAAGAACGAGGTCATCGTCATAGAGGGGGGCCGTTGAAAGGGGCCGATGTTCGTCAATTGGATGTGGTCGGCGGTGTAGCTGAAAACGAATTCGTTCAGCAACGAGGGTGAGGCGGTGTAGGTGAGGCGTGCGACGGCGCTAGTGCCGGGGCCGACGAAATTGGTCTGAATATTCGGCAGCGTGGCGTTGGACCAGAGAGTGGGGGTGACGACGGTGGTCCAGGAATCGTGTATGTAGTGAAACGATGCGCGGAGCTTGGGAGTGATGTTGTGATCAATGCGCACCAGTTCTTCCCGCCAATCGGTAGGTGTTGGCTGGGAGGTGTTGTAGCAAGACTGAGTCGGCGATGAGCAGCCGACGGTGCTATTGGCCTGGGGAATTGATGCGAGAAGCGCGGAGACGTTGGGGTCGGTGGCGGGATTCACGCCGACGATTTGATTGCCGACAATTTGCACGGGTAGATTAGGATTATTCACGGGGCAATCGGTGGGACCGAGCGAGCAAATGTCAGTGAAGTTGCCGCCGCGTTCGGCGTTGGAAGGAACGGAGATGGCGAAGGTATTGGGTATGATTTCCTTGCGCCATTCCTGAGAGAAGAAAAAGAAAGTCTTGGATTTGTCCGTGTTGTAGTGGCCGGGAATGTAAACCGGGCCGCCGATGGTATAGCCAAAATCGTTCTTCTTGTATTCGGGAGCGTCGGGTGAGCTCAGGTCAAAGTAGCTGCGGTCGTTGAACATGTTGTTGCGATTGAACTCGTACACGTCGCCGTGGAAGCTGCTGGTGCCGGACTTGGTTTCCGCCTCGATGGTGCCGGAGGCGTTGCGGCCGTACTGGGCGCCGTAGTTGGAGGTGAGGACGCGCACTTCCTGAATGGCGTCAATGCTGGGATAGACGTTTAGCGAGTTGTTGCTGCCGTTGTCCATGTTGTCGCCGCCGTCCACTTCCCAGTTGTTGTTTTCGCCGCGGCCTCCATTGATGCTGTAAACCACGTTGCCATAGACGCCGACCGTGCCTTCGTCCTGACCGGACTGGTTATTGACGCCTGGAGTGAGATTGATGAGCTGGGTAAAATTGCGTCCGTTGAGCTGGAGCTGGGTCATTTCCTGGGAGGTGACGGTGCCGGCGATTTCGGAGGATTGCGTTTCGACCTGAGCGACGCTGGTGCCGGCTACGACCACTTCACTGGAGAGGGAGCCGACTTCCAAACTGACGTCCACGCGCAGCTTTTGGCCGACGCGGATGACGACGCCGTTGGCTTGGAATTTCCTGAAGCCCCTGGCGGAGACGGTGATGTTGTAGGCGCCGATGGGGAGCGCGGTGACGACCCATTCGCCGTCGTTATTGGAGATGGTGGTGCGGTCGACGCCGATGGTCGCGTTAGCGACGACGACGTCCGCGCCGGCAACGACTGCGCCGGAGGTGTCGCGCACCGTGCCGGTGAAGGTGGCGGTATCCTGTGCGAAGGCCGCAGAGGCGCAGAGGATAAACGCGAACAGGCAGCAAGCTTGGCGTAGAAATTTCATGTACGTCTCCAGGTAGCGCAGAGTACGCGCGGAGTTTGCGAGCCCGAATGCTGATACCCGAAGCTGCTGGTATTGCGCGATGGATGGTAGAGGTCGCAGCGCAGCTGGCAGGCTGAACTGAGACGCGCTCGGGAACAGCTATCCCGGCAGATGGCTTTTAGTAGCGTGATGAACTCCACCCCAAACGTTTTATTAAATTTATTAAAACAGATTTATATACGGCAGCGGGGATATGTCAAGCGAAAAACTTGGGGTCAGGGGCGGGCGTGATGGCAGGTGGCGAATATTGAAGGTGGCGAGGATTTAATTTTTGCAGGCTGAGGCGCACCCTGCTCGCGTGGTGGGTAGTCCGCTCATTCCTGCTTGGCGGAGCTGCAGCGGGCGGTTCGCGAACCGCCCCCAACAGGAAGTGTGCTAGTTTTTAGCCGTGAATTACTGGGGCAAATTGCGCGTAGCGCTTCTGGCGACTGTCGTATTCGGCGCGTCGGCAGGATCGGCGGAGCAGCAAGCGGCCCACTCCGGTGGGGCTGCACCAGCGGCACAGGACGTGGCGGGACTTTTTGCGGAAGGCGAAGCGGCTTTGCGGGCTGGGGAATTGGAGCGAGCGGCGGCTGCATTTAAGAAAGTGCTGGCGGCGGATCCTGGCGCGGCTGGGGCTTATGCGAACTTGGGAGTGATTGCGATGCGGCGGCAGCACTGGACGCAGGCGTTGGAATTATTGCAGAAAGCGGATCATTTGGCGCCAAGCGTCGCGGGGATACGTTTGAACATTGGATTGGTTTATTACCGGCAGAATGATTTTCGTTCGGCGATTGCGCCTTTTGAATCGGTGGTGCGCGATCAGCCGGAGTCGGTGCAGGCACGTTACCTCTTGGGGCTCTGCTATTTCTTCACGGAGCGGTACGGCGACGCGGCGACTGTTTTGGAGCCGATCTGGACAGAGGAATCGTCGGACTTGAATTATCTGTATGTGTTGGGGAATGCGGCGAACAAGGCGGGGCAGAGCGATTTGGAGGAGCGGGCGCTGGGGCGATTCGTGGAGTTGGGGCGCGATACGGCTGAGTATCATTTGTTGATGGGCAAGGCGGCGCTGAATCGCGAAGAGAATGATAAGGCGATCGCGGAATTGCAGGAGGCGGCGAGTTTGGATGCGCGGCTGCCGTTTGTACATTTCAATCTGGGGCTGGCTTATCTGGCGCGGGCGGATTTTGAGAAAGCGCGGGATGAATTCCTGAAGGACGCGGAGATCGAGCCGGACGTGGCTTTTGATTACGACCGGCTGGGCGTGGTCTATGCGTATTTGCAGGACGACGCGAAGGCTGAAGAAGATTTCAAGCGGGCCTTGCGTTTGGATGCGCACCTATCGAGTTCCTATTTTGGTTTGGCGCGCGTGTACCAGCGGCAGGCGAAGTATTCGCTGGCGTTGGAGGCGGCGGATTCAGCTTTGCGGATGGACGCGAATAATGCGAATTATCACAATTTGAAGGGGCAGATTTTGATGCGGTTGGGGAGGACGCAGGAAGCGCGGAAGGAATTGCTGACGGCGACGGATTTGTTGAATGCCAGCCGGGAGCGTCGGCACAACGAGTTGAATGAGGGGGCCTTGCCGCAGCCAGAGTTGACGGCGGAGCCGAAGGCGCAGTGATTGGCGCGGCGGGGTACGGTGTGAAAAGCGAAAAGGGAAAATAGAAAAGCGAAAATGGGGAATGCGGGGCCCTCGTGGGCTTCCGGGGTCACTTACTTCTGAGATTTCAGGAACTGGTTTACTTCGCGAGCTGTGGGCATAGAGGGTTGCGCGCCGTTGCGGGTTACGGAGATTGCGGCAACTGCGGAGGCGTAGCGGGCGGCTTCGAGGAGCTTCTTGCCGGAGAGCAGGCTGACTGCCAGGCCGGCGTTGAAGGCGTCGCCGGCGGCGGTGGAGTCAACCGCTTTTACGCGGAAGTATGGGACCATTTCGCGGATGCCATCGGCTGTCGCGATAAACGCGCCTTGCGCGCCCATTTTAATTACGACATTTTTGGGGCCGCGCTCGAGGAGCAGATTGGCGCAGCGGGCGGCTGTTTCGGGCGTCACCGGCTCAGTTGGCGAGAGGCCGCAGAGAATGCGCGTCTCGCTTTCGTTGGGCGTGATCCACGCGATAACCTGCAGCAAGCCGGACGGCAATTCGCGCGCGGGGGCGGGATCAACCATCAGTGGGATCTTGTGACGATGCGCGAAGGCGCCGAGGGTTTCGAGCGTGATGAGCGGGATTTCTAGTTGCGCGAGGATCATGCCGGCTTTGCGCAACAACGCGGAGTGCGCGGTGATGTCTTTCGGCAGCAGTTTGCCGTTCGCGCCCGGGACTACAACGATATTGTTCTGGCCATCGCTGCCGATGTTGATGAGCGCGACACCGGAGGAACCTTTCACGGCGCGGACGGACCGCACGCCGACGCCGGCGGCGCGCAAAGCATTTTTCAGCGCGGCGCCGAAGGAATCGTCGCCCACGTTGCCTAACATGCTGACGGGATAGCCCAGTTTGGCAACGCCCACGGCTTGATTCGCGCCTTTGCCGCCGTGGAACGTGCGGAAATCTTTGCCAATGATGGTTTCGCCCGGGAGCGGGACGTGATCGGCGGTGGCGACCAGGTCGAGATTGATGCTGCCTACTACGACGATGGGCTCGCGCATTTCAGTGTGTGCCTCCGGGTTTACATGGTGCGCAAAAAGGTATTTGGCGCTTGTAGCAACGGTCGTTCGAGCGACATCGAATCTTGCGGCGACGCCGACGGCGCGCTGAAGTGCGTCGCTGCAAAGGCCAATTCAACGTCAAAGGCGCCCATCCCGCAAAGCGGGATGGCGGCTACAAAGGCAAAACTTTCGCGCGCGTGCGTTTTTCCGCGAACGATTCAGCCGCTAAGGCTACACCAAGTGCCTCGGTCGTCGCGAGCGGGTTGCGCGATTTCTTGGCGAGTGGAGAGGTGCTTCGCGCCGGGGCGCCGTGCTAATCTTTGGTGAGTTTTCACGCGGTTCTTCGAGCGACCCTGCCCGGGTGGCGGAATGGCATACGCGGAGGACTTAAAATCCTTTGTCCTTAACGGGACGTGTGGGTTCGACCCCCACCCCGGGCACTTAATTCAAAAGACTTACGGCTGTGTGTTTTTCTGAGGACGCTCGCGCAACGGTCACTTTTGTTGTGCTTTGGCTGTTCTTCGTTTCAAGATACCGCGTTAGGCTCCGCGCGGCTTGGATACGGACTGCTGGGGACCATAGTAATTGTCTGTTTAATCGTTTGGCTCCTTCGCTCTTTGTAAAAGCGAAATCACATTGGATGGTGGCTCCAGGACGTCCCACGAGTCACTTTCGTCCACTGGACATCCGCACAGTACGAGCGAAAGGTTCGCCCTCCTTGAGGTTTCGGCACTTTCCGAACGAGGCACAAATGATTGCCGAAGTGAAGCAGAAGTACCGCGGCGTCCTTTGCCGTCATTGCCGTCAAGCAATTCCGCTCTCGCCGTCGGCGGAACGCAGGCAAAGCAAATTCGAAGATCACGCACCTGGTGGCGCTGACGATTTTACCGTGCGCGCGCTTACGCTACGCTGTCGGGCGTGCGATGGCGAGGGCCTTTACACGCCTGTAGACGTGATTGACTGCGACGGAACTCCGAGGGCGGGGGGATCGTATGCGATCAAACACCTATCCAGAATTTCAAAGAACGTACTCGGCGACGCCGTTCCGGCGACCGTAATTCCTTGCAGAACGGCAATGCGTGATTGAATGAGTGAAGGGGCGGAACAACCCGCCCCTCACTTTCGCGCCACTTCAATCAGTTTCGGCCTTGTTGTGCGGCCCGTGCTCTTGCTAGTGCGATTCCAGGCTCGGCGCTTAGCTGTTTTTCCGCGCTGACCCAGTCCTCGACATCCTTCCCAGGCTCACTGCCGCGCTGCGTGTACAGCTCGTATGCTCGGTGAGCGATATCTTCTTTGGAAAGCTCTTTGCGTTCGATCATGGCAACCTCCTCGGTTGTCGGCACGATGGCAACACTCGTCCCTCCGCTTGTGATTTGCGGACTACTTGCCGTTTGTTGCGACGCTGACTTTGATCTGCTTCGGCTTGGACTCTTCACGCTTGGCCATATGCAGCGTCAAGATCCCATTGCGATAGTCGGCTCGAATGTTTTCCGAGTTGACTGTATTCGGCAACGAAAAGCTCCGCATGAATGAACCGTACGCGCGTTCAATCCGGAGGTAATTTTCTTCTTTGACGCCCGTCTCGAACTTGCGCTCTCCACGAATGGTCAAAGTGTTGTTTGTAATACGGACGTCAATGTCCTTGTCTTGAAAGTCCGGAAGTTCGGCCTTTACGACCAATTCATTCTCGGTTTCGTAGATGTCTACGGCCGGCGCCCAAGTTGCTAGATCGGCATGACCGGACAGGTCACGAGTAAAGCTGTCATCGAAAAGACGATTGACTTCGTTCTGTAGCACGAAACCACGGGACTGGTCCCTACGTGTAATAGTATTCATGGATCTCCTTTAAGGTCTTGCTGGTTATCTTGGCGAGGGGTGGTTCAGATATCTTCCACTGCGTTCAGGTGAACTGAAGAATCCCAGGTCCGCAATCACCCTGTGCTTCTGCTACGTTGTTGTCAACGGAATTATGACCGAGTATCGGGAATAGTTTATCTTCGCAGCGTCCGCGCTTCATAAGCCGAGCACACCAGAGACTTTAGAGGTGCAAGACAAATTCAAACTATTTCACCCGCGGAGCAGGAAGCCACTCCTTGGACTGAAGATGTGAGTGCGGCCTTGAGTTCGATACCATTTGGGTGATTCACTAGGAAGTGATCCAGTGCAGTGGCAGCTTTCCTCTTGCGCGGCTGTGCGATTTCGCGCCCTGAGCTTTTCCCATGACGCCAAGAATAATTCAGCGCGCGATTTCACGACTTTCTGCCTTAGATTGACTTCCGCAATATGGCGGGCGAACATTGCGCGCATGACGGATCTTCACATCGGAACTTCTGCCTTCACCGCGGCCGGCTGGGAACAAGCGTTCTACCCCGCGGGCATGAAGCCGGCTGATTACCTGTCCTACTACGCAACGAAATTCAACACCGTCGAAGTTGACTCCACGTTCTACCGCACGCCGTCCGTCGCCACAGTAAACGGCTGGGAACGCAAGACCCCATCGGGCTTCGTGCTCGCCGCAAAGGTTCCGCAGACGATCACGCACGAGAAAATCTTGCAGGACTGCGATGACGACCTGAAGCATTTTCTCGAAACGATGGATTTGATGGGCGACAAACTCGGCCCGCTGCTATTCCAGTTCGGCTATTTCAACAAAAAGGCCTTCAAGTCCAGGAAGGAATTTCTGGCACGGCTTGAGCCATTTCTGAAAAAGCTTCCCAAGGGCTACCGCTTCGCCCTGGAGATCCGCAACAAACAATGGCTGACGGCCGAATTCTTCGATCTGTTGCGCGAGCACAAGGTTGCGTACGCACTCATAGATCAAGCGTGGATGCCGCGCGTGAGCGACGTGTTCGAGAAATTCGATCCCATCACGGCCGATTTCACGTACATCCGGCTGCTGGGTGATCGAAAGGGAATCGAGCAAACGACGAAGATTTGGGACAAAGTGATCGTGGATCGCTCAAAGGAATTGATGAGTTGGGTGAACGTTTGTCAGCGCACGGTTCGGCGCGGTGTCTCGACGTACGTTTACGTGAACAATCATTACGCGGGATTTGCACCGGCTACGGTTGAACAGTTTCAAAAGTTGTGGAAGGCATCTGGCTAAGGGCGAAAAACCACTAGGCGAAGATAAGGCGAAGATGATATCTTGCCTCCGCGATGGACGAGGGCCGAAAGAAATTGATCTATCTTGTCGCCGGAATGTTTTTGGTGAGGCGATTGGCGGGGCTGGATCGCCGGCCATCGCCCGCACGAGAAAACGCGTTCCGCGATGCGATTGATAATGCCGTCGAGTTGATGCGGCGCCTGGATGCGCGATTTCCAAGCCCCGCCAAACCTCGGTAACTACGATTTTGGGCCAAAACGACCTGTCCGGTAACGCGACTTACCATCCAAGTGGAATTTGTTGGAGAAAAATGCAAATGCGCCGTGGGATTTCCTCCTGCGGCGCATTGGGCAATACGTTCGACGCTAAGAGCGGTGGTCGCTCAGTGGTCTGCTCGGCGTAGCAGCTGCGTTCAACTAGCCTGCGGAAGGCCCTGACCTATACGTTTTCGCACGGCAACCAATGCTAAGGCTCCCAGCCCGAGCAGGATTAGTGCGAGGGAACTCGGTTCTGGCGTCGTCACGGCCGTCGTCTCCGTGAGCGTGTAGCTCCCCGTCGCGAAGTCCGCGGCATCGGTAAACGACGATGCGGGCAACTGATTTGGGTAATAGTGGAGGCCGCCGGTTTCAATGTCGAATTCGCCCTCGTTGTCTCCAACGTCTCCGCCGTCAATGCTGCTGCAAGGTGATTCGGCGACGGTGCTCGATATATCCGGACCGGCCGTGCACCAGGTACCGGATGAGCCCAGGATGCCTACGGGGAGGAAGACAATGTTGAATGTCGCGCCGTCCCAGTTCACCACGAAACTCGTATACGTGCCCGTCGTGTCATCGAAGACGAAGGATCCGCTGGGGCTCGGGCTCCCATTCGTCACAGTGAAATTGAAGGTTGCGTCAGTGTAGTTATCGGCGTGGGCGTAGGGCGCTGTGACAGCCACAGCCATTGCCGCCAGCATAATCCACAAGGTTTTTCGCATTTTTACCCTTTCTCGAGGCGTCCTTATCGAAGACGGGCCCAAACACGGTGATTTTGTGTGCGGCGCATGGTGGCCGACCTCACCGTGCTTGTCAACCACAAAAGCGCGTACCACGAGTACTGTTCTTTTTACCGGTGAAGGCGCATCTGTAAGCGTCTTCATTCACGCTGTAGCCGTCAGCCCGTTTTTTTTGAGCGGAACCCTGACGTACGTGAGGATCAGTCTGGTAAACGCCGAAATCGTCCATGTGGATTCAAGTTTCCGATTACGCGACGCGTCGAAGACGCGGTCAGGGCTTATCAGGAGCTCGTCTGGCGCTGCCGGAGCCGACTGCTGGTGGGAAGAGGATTTATCAACAGTTACGCCGGGCGAGTCGGAGCTTATCTGCAATCCATTGCACACTATCGCCATCGCGCTACCTACCTTTAACAAACTTCCAACCTACCTCTCTCTCGTGAGTGCTTTCGACCCATTGCGCTACTGAGCGGCAATTCACGTCCTCGCCTCGACCAATCAATCCAACGAGGTGGTGTATCTACCGAGGAGGCTCGGCATGGTCTCGAATCCCTTCGGCCTCTTCCCGAACTCCTGCACGTCGTGTCGTCTTTTCCGCGCCGTTTCCGATTATATGAATAGAAAGTCTGCGCAAAATCTGCGCGTGTCTTAAGTTCGAGTTGTTATAACTCAAACGGAGATGTTCGGTGAAGAAACACTATTTAATGGCTCTGATTTTCGTTATGGCACCGTGTGCGGCAGTAGCTCACGCCGATGGCGCCCAGTCCTATACGGGAACGCTGACGAATCCAGACAATTCCACCGGCACCTTCGATTCCACCGACAGCTTCGTTCTTTCCCTCACTCTCGGCACCGCTTCCGACGTCACCTTGCAGACCTATGGCTTTGGAGGCGGGGTGAACGCAGCGGGCATGACGATTTCGCCCGGCGGCACCGATCCCTTTGTCGGTCTCTTTTCCGGCACGGGCAATGGCGCCATTTTCATCAACGGCACATCGCTCGACCTCACGAATTACGCTTCGGGCTGCCCGCCGGCCCATGCCGTCTCGAACTTCGGTGACACCACCTGTGGCGATGTCACGTTTACCTTCGGCGATTTGGCTGCCGGCATGTACACCGTTCTCCTTTCCGACGGCCAGTACATTCCCTGCGCCGCCGTCAGCTCGGGCTGCGCGCCGCTAGGCGACGGGGCCTTCGATTTCACCGGAGGCGTGTTCTGCAACATCGTAGACGCCACGACCGGCACGCCCTGCCCCAACACTTCGGGAGCCTGGGCGCTTGACGTGACGGAGAAATCCGTGACAGCTCCCGAGCCCGCATCCCTCGGCCTTCTCGGACTGGGACTGCTCGTCCTCGCGAGCTT
The DNA here is from genome assembly GCA_013289695.1 of Acidobacteriota bacterium. GTDB lineage: Bacteria > Acidobacteriota > Terriglobia > Acidiferrales > UBA7541 > Palsa-295. The sequence goes on along the minus strand of JABCZK010000009.1, from coordinate 115,747 downwards.
CCGTAAGCGTCGCCTGTCATCCGCCCCCGGGCGGCGGAGGTGATGCCGCAGTCGCGGGCGGGGGGAATTCGTCACGCAACGGTTGAAGTAAGCCCCTTCCGAGAGCCAGACTGACAAGCAATCGCGAAAAAGGAGACCCAAATGAAGCTATTGAAACAAGCCTTGGGAGTTTTGGGTGCGCTCGTAGTTCTTGCTGTCATCGTCGCGTTCCTCGCCCCGAAGGAAGCGCACGCTTTGGCGGCGGCGCTGGTACAGATCGTCCCCGGCACGACCACGCACGTGGGCCAGAACGAGAGCCGACTCGTGTCATTGAGATGCCTGGCTGAGCCTGGTTGCTTTTCGCTTGATCCCGCCGGGGAGATTTCTTCGCCCACACTGTATGTGGTCCCCTCTGGTTACACACTGATCGTCACTGACTGGGAATGGGTCTACACCGACAAAGGCACACCCGGAAATCTCGTCGAAAACCAGTTAGTTAATGCTTCTGGCGGAGATCTCGTCTTCAGTCTGGCCTTGATCGCAAGCGGCGGTGGCGCCTTTACACACGAACATTACGAGAGCGGTATCCGTGTTGGCTCCGGGGCGACGATTGAGGACTTCTTCGCTGCTAACGGGGCTGGCTTTGGTGCAATTCAGGGCTATTTGGTTCCCAACGACTAGTACTGGCGTCGGCGGCATGCACTTTGAACTCAAGTTGCGGATGGCGCTACCGGAATCGAAAAAATGAAGCGAGGGGAATAGCCATGACGCTGCTGACGCAGGAGGACGGCCTCTGCCGCAAGGCTTTCCTTCTCCCATAGCGACATGTTACTCGGATAATCGCGTACGTCGGTGGAGAATGCTTTGAGCTTCGTTGGCTTCACGCGGGTAGGATGGGACACAAACCGCTCACTCCTTGCCCGCGGCCTTCAGTGCTGTCCACGGCACGTTTGGAACAACATGCCCGGTTCCATCCAGCAATCTGATGTTCGCCGTCTGCATGAGCGCGTTGACAAACACAACTTCGAAAACGCCTTCGTGCTGAGTATCTCTCACATGCTCACCCTTCTTAGGAGTGGTAACTTTGGATTCAGTTGACATTTTCTCCTCCCGTTAGCCTCCTCAAACATCACCCGTGTTGTGCTTTGTTTTTCGGTTTGTCGAGACTGTCGGAGATTGGATTGTAGTTGCCCGGTGGCCGTCCGCTTTTCACTTCCGGATGAACTAGCCCGGTTACAGCTGCTTTCCAGATGTCTGCTTCGGTCAGGCCGGTCGTTTCTGCCGCAACAAAGGCAGCCCGCACGGCCGCTAGTGCCTTTATTTGTTCGTTGGTCATAGCGACCCCCTTGCCGCAAGTGTGGCACTTTCGTTCCTGAGACGCAATTCGGCGATTGGAACGCATGGCGCGCCTGGTTCTTCATTCATGATTTGGCTCCGCGCGGTGCCGATCGCGACCAATCGACCACGGACGGTCATCGTGCCCGGTTCGGCTTTTGCGCCCAGCCTGCGCCTTGCAAATTGGAACAAACGGGGTTTCACACACGTGATTTACACGGGGTTGCTCGGCTACTTTTGGCGGCGGTCCCTTTCGTCAACGCGACTTAGCCGCTCCGTCACACGCACCGGATTTCCCTCGCGATCGGGCCCCCTTTGTTGGTGCTTAGCGTGAATGCGAATTTGCAGAAAACTCGGCAAAAAATGTATCGGTACTCTGCATGACCAACAGGAAGAATTCCCTTAAATTGACTTGTCCGATTACGACTAACCGGGAGTTGAGAATTATTTTCTGCTACGATTCTGGCGATGAGACCCAAATGCCCAAGCTAGCCGCCAGCTTTCCGCGATTTATCAGGATCTATGGCGCGGAGGGTTAAAGATGGAGCTGCATATTGATATCGAACTACAAGGAACGATATTGCTGGTAACCGCTAAGGGTAACGCTGCATTCGACGCGGCCTTGCGACTCTATAAGCTGGTGTTTGACACTGCGAAAGAAAAGGGAGTTAACAAAATTCTGGTGAATACTCTCGCGGTGAGCGGAGAACTTACTACGCTGGACAGGTATCAGCTCGCAGCAGAACTAGCGGCATACCTTAAGCGGCATCAGATGAACCCAAGGCTGGCAATTGTTGGCGTACCACCCACAACGGACGGATTCGGAGTGCTCGTCGCCCAAAATCGGGACGTGACCATCCAAGCGTTCGATACCTTGCAAGCGGCCCTAACCTGGCTTAGCCGTTGGCCAAGTTGATTTTGTCGGTGTTCCGCCTAGCGGTCCGTCGCAAACCACAGTCTACTCGGGTCTAAGGAGCCGACATCGTTATGCCATCAAGTGAAATTCCATAATCTCGGGTTACGAGCCCAATCAGGACTTCGCTCGGCTCGTGGTATATATCCGATAGACGACGGGTATTTGAACGCCTGCAAGACCGCTGCACCGGGTCAAAAGATTTGCAAACAGACTATCAAATTGCAATACCGCATTCGAGTTATCTCGGGCTTGTATGGGCCGGATGTTCATGGATGAATCGCTCCTTCTGGCGCGGAATCACCCAGCGGTGCAGCAGTCGAGCGAGATCTAAGGAAAACAGCAGCCCCCAGGAGAAGAAATGCTTCGCTGAGAAAATAAGCGGTGGCAAAAGCCGCGTACTCCAAGCGGCCCATGAGTGAGACTGCTATCGCGGTAGCGAGTGCAATATTGCGGACTGGAAATAAGATGGCAAATGTAATTGAGTCCGATCGTTTTAAACCCATAAACCGACCGATTGCCCAACCGCAGGCCATGGCTACAGCCATCAGGGATAGACTGCTCAGCGAAATCGCTTTCCAATCTGCTCTTAGCTGCGCGTGCCGGTTCGCAATGACGAACGCACATACAACGAGAACTCCACCCACGCACAGCATGCGCAAACTCCGCGAAACTTTGCTGGCTGGCCCTGGCTGTAGGACACGGAATCCCATTCCCAGAACAATCGGTGCAGCCACCATGAGAATCAATCGACCGAGCAAGCGGAAAGGAGGGACTAATAGCGCGAACTCGGCCCCGAAGAGCCTCCGATAGACACCGAAGACCACAGACATCGAAGCCACCGACAGCAGACAAGAAACCGTGTTGACCGCCACCGACAAGGCTACATTTCCCCTAGCCATCAAGGTATAGAAGTTCGCGATATCGCCTACCGGGCACGCCGCCACTAGCAGGATTCCCACTTGTAGATACCCGGGGAGAGGAATTGTGCGGACAATGAAGACACCAATTGCCGGTGAAACTACCATCGGCCCGATCAAAGCTGCGAAAAAGGTACCCTTATGGCGAGCGAGCTCCTTGAAGTGACACGTTTCCAAGTCCAGCCCGACGGAAAACATCAGGGCTAGAGTGAGCCCGAGAACTCCGAAATCGATGGCCGTTTTCATTGCAGGGCGACACGCGCAGCACATGTTAGGTTGGGGGCGCAAGGCAAGTCAACGAAGACGAACGCACACTAAGTCCGATAAACTTATCGGACATCTGGATTCCTAGTACGGGGCTTGTCCGGTAACGCTTACCAGAGTTATCCGAGTTCTGTCACCTTGGCGGGGCGCTACAGCTAACGTATTAGCCCGTCAGGCGGATTCAAGTCTCCGATAACGCGATTGGCCAGAAGGGCGCTCACAAATCTCTTTCCCGACATCACCGCTTCCACCGCAGCGAGCAGTTCGTTTTCAGCGTCGGACTTGACGACGTAGCCGAGTCCACCAGAGTCGAGAGCCGCCAGCGCCACATCAAAATCAAGGATTTGGCTTAGGAAAAGAATCTTGGATTCTGGGGAAACCCAGCGAATTCTCGCGGCAGCTTGGATACCGCTCAGCTCCGGCAGGTTGACGTCCATCAGGATTAGATCTGGATGCAGCTCGGCTGCTTTCAAAACCGCCTCTGCTCCGTCGGACGCAAACCCGACAACTTGCAAGGCAGCATTTTCCCCGAGCTTCGCAACCAAGTAATTCCGCCAGGGGACAAAATCATCGACCACGAGAACACGGAATGAAGTCCTAATAGCTATCCCCCGACCGAAAGTCCAGAACTACTAGGAACACTGTAGTCGCGAATTAGTTGCAGCCATCGAATTATGCCATCAGGAACCACGTCCAGAGCGCTAATGAAAGGAGAAGTCCGGTTACGCTAACCAGGACCTAGCAAAGGTGCTCGCAGCCTCTAGCGGCTCTGAAGGGATACGAATATCCGCTAACCCACAAAAAATAGCCTATTATGAGGCACGCTGGTGTGTCCGTGGCTGAGGGGGTATATGATTAATGCCAGACGATACAAACGTTCGAGCAGCTCCCGCCACCAGGCGGTTTCTTCAAACGATTCTTTCGAGTGCAGTAGAAGTTGTGACGAACGCTGGAATTGAGTGAACTTTCAGGCCGACCTGTTGCTAGGTCACTTGAGCTGAAGACGTCACATGGCCATTAACATCCGCAGAGTGATTTTGTTCGCGGTCCTGTGCTGTTGTATGGTCACTGGCCGAGCGCAGGCGCAGCAACCGGAGGATCCGGAAGATGATAAGAAGCTAGGGCTCTGGCTCGATCAGGGAATTTCGAGTGGCCTCACACCCAGCAAGTCACTGGAAATCGAATTCTATGAACGGTATGACGAAGCAATCTCCAACTTCTATGAGTATTTCGTTCAGGGTGGCATCGCGTTTCGCGTGCGCCCGTGGTTGACGGTGACTCCGCTGTATCGATATCAACGGTTTCCCGGGAATCCCACAGTCGCTTACGAGAACCGCTTGCTACTCAACGTCACAATGGCCACATCGCGAGGAGCGTGGCGACCTAATCTGCGGATAATGATTGAGGGGCGGCTCCCCGATAGTCGCCCAGCCTCCGCACGCTTTCGATTTCGTCCTGGAGTTGACTATACGTTGCCGCTGCGGGTGAAGCGGCGCCCTGCGTTAGTCGTGAGCAATGAGTTTTTTGTCGTACCCGGAACCAACAGCTTTGCTGCTGGTGGCAGTTTTACGCAGAACCGCTTCCAAGTGGGGGTTCGTCTGCCCATCACCGATTCGTTTTCCATACGGCCTTATTATCTACTGCAGTCGGTGAACCTGCCAACTGGCTGGGAGAGCAACGAAATTATCGGCATTTCAATGGCCATTAAAGTACACAACAAGACGAAGTGAAGATTTAGAGCCTGAAACTCCGATTTCACTTTTGAATGCAATGACGCGCCAAGTCCCGATAAAAGCGTACCGGAGAAGGTTTACTTTAAATGGAGGATTACGCGCTTATTAGGCACTTGCCGCGTCAAGGCTGCACGATAGTGTAAGATTTTACTATGTGCTGAAATGATTCGACCCTTGGTCAAGGTAACAGATTGGGAGAAAGTCTCGACTGGCAGACGGCTCTTATGTGCTTTTGCCCGCGTGCTAATTCTGTTCGGTATTGTGGGTGCAATTGCCTTCATTCTGTGCGCGAACCAGTATTCAATCGAAGCGAAGGTTTGGCATTGGAGGCACGGAGACTCGGCAACTATTGGAGACTACCAGATACCTGTGCCGGGCCATTGGTTAGTCCTCACTGAAAACTCCACAAACCTCACGCTTGCGAACATTTCACCGGTCCGACATCAGCGCGAGATCAAGTTTCATACCACCACTATAATTGACGTGCATGTGAATTTGCAGCAGTTTGGGGAGCAGACCGCAAGAGCCCGTTGGAAGGAATTTTGGCTCACGCATGAAAAACAGCGGCTTGCCGGTGAAAAGGTAGAATCTGTCGAGGAAACGACGCTCAAATTCGGTGATGAACCAATTACCTGCGTAGGCGGCAAGGAACTGACTGCGATGCTGCGTGACAAACCAAACCTTCCACAAATGGACATAATGTCTCTCAATTGCATGTCTGATTGCGGCCTCAAAATCATGTTTGTCGGTGAACCATCTGACGTTCAGCCCTTCTACACATTCGTCTCTCTGATTCGGCGAAGAATCTGAGTAGACTCCTGATTAACGCCGAATTGCAGGGTCAACTGCGCAAAACGTACGTGGCTGTGTGCCGAGGATCCGCGTTTCGGGCGGACTGCGGTTTTTATCGGAGAGGAGAATCAAACAGTTATATCATTAATATGAAGCACGGGGTTCGGCACCTCCCCGGCACTTTCAAATATGAATCGAAAAGACAGAGTTTTTCCTTCGGTGGACCTCGCCGTCGCGGACATTCCGGATGGGGCGACGGTGATGTTCGGCGGGTTCGGCGGCGCGGGATTTCCCAACAATTTGATTCAAGGATTGGCGCGGCGGGGCGCGCGCAATTTGAGCGTGATCAGCAATAATTGCGGCACGGGAGACGGCGAGCTGGGGATTCTTTTCAAGAACCGGCAGATTCGGCATGTGGTGGCGGCGTTTCCGGGGCCGGGCGCGACATATTTTCAGCAGCAATTCGACGCGGGCGAAGTGGAGCTGGAACTCGTGCCGCAGGGAATTTTGTGCGAGCGGATGCGCGCGTTTGGTGCGGGGATTCCGGCGTTTTATTCGCCGGTGGGCGTGGGAACGGACGTGGCGAAAGGCAAGGAAGAACGCGTGATTCGCGGGGAGCGCTATATTTTGGAGCAGGCGCTGGGCGCGGATTACGCGTTTATCAAGGCGCAGCGCGCGGATCGCATGGGGAACTTGGTTTATCGCAAGGCGGCGCGGAACTTTAATCCGATCATGGCGACGGCGGCGAAGATCACGATCGTGGAAGTGGACGAAGTAGTGGAGACCGGGACGCTAGATCCGGAAATGATTGTGACGCCTTCGATTTACGTGAACCGCATCGTCCTGGCGAAGGGAATTCACAATGCCTAAAGCGCGCCTGACACGCGAGCAGATCGCCGAACGCGCCGCGTTGGAATTGCCGGACGGCGCTTACGTGAATTTGGGCTGGGGGATTCCGAACCTGATTGCGGCGTACGTGCCGAAAGATGTGGTCGTTTATTTTCACAGCGAAAATGGAATTCTGGGCATGGGGCCGCGCGCGAAACCGGGCGAAGAAGATTACGACCTGGTGGACGCGATGAAGGTGCCGGTGACGCTGGTCCCTGGCGCGGCTTATTTTTCGCAGGTGGACGCGCACGTGATGACGCGCGGCGGGCATCTGGACATTTGTATTCTGGGTGGATTGCAGGTCTCCGAAAAAGGCGACCTGGCGAATTGGCGCGTGCCGGGAGCGAAGGGCGCGGGCGGGATTGGCGGCGCGATGGATATTTCGGTGGGCGCGAAGAGATTGATCGTGACCATGGAACATAATGCCAAGGACGGGCAACGCAAAATCGTGAAGACGTGCAGTTTTCCGCTGACGGCCATTGAATGCGTGAATACCATTATTACGGATCTGGCGGTGATTGATGTGACGGCTGACGGATTGGTGTTGCGCGAGGCGGCTCCGGGTTTTACTCCGGAAGAAGTGCAGGCGCAGTCCGAGCCAAAATTGCGTTACAGCGGGAAAGTTCCGGAGATGGTTCTGCGGAAGAAGTGAGCGCGGATTTTTGTTGTTGCGAATTGGGAGTATGATTTTCTGATCATGGAAAACGGCACAATCGAACGGAAGAAGCCGCCTACTTATTGGATTGGGGAAGGTGGCGGGTGGCTGCTGCGTCACGTAGTGAGTGGCCTCGCGGCGACGGGCATTACGCCGAACATGTTCACGTTTCTGGGGCTGGCGGTAAATTCGTGGGCCGCGGCGCTTTTTGCGATGGGAATGTTCCGTCAGGCTGCAGCGGTTTTGTTTCTTGCGGGATTTTTGGATATGGCCGATGGGCAGGTGGCGCGGCGCGTCGGGCGCGTGACTGCGTTCGGCGCGTTCCTGGATTCGACGCTCGACCGGTATTCGGATCTCGCTTTGTACATGGGATTGGTTGTGCATTACACGCTGATTGGGCGCCCATTTTATATGGCGCTCGCGGCTGTGGCGATGGCGAGTTCCTTTATGGTGAGTTATGCTCGGGCGCGAGCTGAGTCAATTATTCCTTTGTGCAAAGTGGGATTTATGGAGCGGCCGGAGCGGCTGGTGCTGCTGATCATGGGCGGATTGTTTAATCGCATGGCGCAGGTGTTGTGGGTGATCGCGGTGGTTTCCACGATCACGGTGATTCATCGCGTGGTTTATACGTGGCAGGAACTTCGGGCGGGGCGTTCGCTGCCGGCGGTCAACGAGCCGCGGATTTCTTGAGGCGGGGCGCGCGGTTTGGCGCGAAAGTTTTTTACGACTTCTGCACTGGATTTTCCTTGAGGGATTCTTCCACCGGGGCAGACACAATGTCCTGCACGCGTTGACGCAAGGCGTCCACTTCGGCGCGGGCGATCTGGGTGGTGTCAATCGCGTCGTGCAGGTACACCGTGATTTTTTCGGGATGCAGCAACCAGTGGCCGGTTCGAAAAAATTGGTATGAGCCGACCAAGCTTACGGGCACGATGGGAATTCCGAATCTTTGCGCGAGATTAAAGATGCCTTTCTTGAATGGCTGGACGTGGCCGTCGCGCGTGCGCGAGCCTTCGGCGAAAGCGACCAAACTGACGCCGGAATCGAGCGCGGCTTTGGCGCGTTGCGTCATGATTTCCAGGCCTTCGCGGCTGGGCGCGTCGGGCACGGGAATATTTCCGAAGCGGCCCATCATCCAGCCGTACACGGGAACTTTGAAGTGCGATTCCAGTTCGAAGCCGCGCAGGAATTGCGGGATCGCGGAGTAGATAACGAATGGGTCGAAAAGGTTTACGTGATTGCAGATGAAAATGCTGGTGCGAGTGGGGTCGAAACCCGCAGCGCAGCGTACTTCGAAGCGGGCTCCTGCGATGCGCAGGATGTTGCGGAAGAAAGCACGTTGCGGCCAGTCGTTTTTGCGCGGATCAACGATGGCACCGAGCAGAATGAGAATTGTGCCGACTACAGCGAAATGCATTCCGCTTATCGCCCAGAGGATCGCGGAGCGGACGGTGAGGTAGGCGTTTTTCATACAATCACGTCCAACGCGGCGGGGAGAATTTCCAGGGACTGACATTCCAGGCGCATGCTTTCGCCGTCCACCGTTACGTTCACGGGGCCGGCTAGTTCGAAATCAATGCGCTTGGTGGCGCCGCGCGAAGCGCGGCGGTGATGGATGTGCGTGCCGGTGAAGAGGCGCGGCAGAGTCCAGATGAGGCCGAGGCGGCCGATGGGGCCCCAGCGGACGTATTCGATGAGGCCGTCGGTGGGATCGGCGTCGGGAGCTATCATCATGTGGCCGCCGGTGAATTTACTGTTGTTGAAAGAAAGGAATAACGCTGGGTTGCGATCCAATGCTTGTGTGCCGGCTAGGCGGTGGGGAAAAGCGAGATGTTCGAGCTGCACGAGGCGAGTAAAGACGCCCAGGATGTAGCCGAGTTCGCCCCAGCGTTTGAAGCGGCGATTGGTGGTTTCAGCGACGTCGGCTGGGAAACCGAGAGTCAGCAGGTTGAGGAAATAAAGTTGACCGCGGGCGTGGCGGAGGCGAATTACGTCGCAGAGGCGGCGGGCATTTTTTTGCAGCGCTTCGATGGTGTGTTCGACGCCGCGCTTGGTGAAATCTTTCAGGAATGAATTGCCGGTTCCCAGCGGCAGCAGGCCCAGCGAGGGGCGGCCGTGGATTTCAGCTTCTGGGAAAAGTCCGTTGATGATTTCGAAAGACGTGCCGTCGCCGCCGACGGCTAGGAAATTGCGGATTCCTTCCGCGTAGGCTTGACGCGCGATTTCGGTGGCTTCTCCGGCGCGGGTGGTGTGCGCGACGGTGAGATTAATTCCTAGTCGGCGGACTCTTTCTAACATTCCGGTGGCGAGTTGGCCGGAGCGTCCGCCGCCGGCTGCGGGATTCACGATCGCGAGAAATTGCGTGCTCACTGGCGCGAGAGCTCCGGCTGAACGAGTGTGGCGTGAATCACAGCGGCACCACGGTGCAACGATCGCGATTTTGCCGGATTTGTTCGGCTAGCTCGGCGCGCTTGATTTTCAGGGACGCGGTCAGCGGGAAATCGCGATCCCAGGCTAAGTAGCCGCTGATGCGTTTGTAATTCAGGAGGCGGCGATTGCGTTCGGCGACTTCGGCTGCGAGTTCCTTGGTGATTTCCTGGCCCGTTTCGGGATGCAGGACGAGGATGAGTTGTTCGCCGACCATGGTGCGGGCCGGCCAAAGATAATTTGCGGCGAAGACGCAGAATTCTTTTGCGGGAAGGCCGGCGAAATAGGTTTCCACATCTTCGGGATAAATATTTTTGCCTTCTTCGGTGACAATCATGTTTTTTTTGCGGCCGAAGAGTTGGAGATGGCCGGAGGAATCCAGGCGGCCGAGGTCTCCGGTGAGCAGCCATCCGTCCACGATGGTTTCGGCGGTCATTTCGGGATCGTCGAGGTAGTGCGACATTAAGGTGCGGCTGCGCACGGTGACTTCGCCGATTCCTTCGGCGCCGGGATTTGTGATTTTCACTTCCATGCCGGGGAGCGGCTTGCCGACGGTGTCGCCTCGGAAACGTTTCAGATCGTTGACCGTGATCACGGTTCCGGCTTCGGTGCAGCCGTAGCCATTGCCCACCGGGATTCCCAGATCGTAAAAAAATTGCAGCGTTTCGGGTTCGGTGAAAGCGCCACCGACAAATAGCGCGCGCAGTTCGCCGCCGAATGCATTGTGAACTTGCGGCAGAAGGGCGCGGCTGATTTTCAGATGCGGGCGGCGGCGCGTCAAGGCGCGATTCGTTGCGATCAACGCGTTCAGGAGCTTGCGTTTGCGTGGGGGCAGGTCCGCGAATCTTTGGCGCAAGCCGCGTTCTAGATTTTTAAGCACCATGGGAACCAGGGCCATGTAGGTGATTTTGTATTTGGTGAAAGCTTCGCGGATAAATTCCGGGCGCAGGGTGCGCAGATGAACGACGGTGGCGCCGCAGGTGAACGGGCCGATGAAGCCGACCATGAAATCAATTGCGTGATTCGTGGGGAGGATGCTGAGGTAACGCACGCCGGGCCAGAAAGCATAGAGGGAGGTGAGCGCGACGCATTGCTCGAGATAATTTTCGTGAGACAGGACGCAGCCTTTGGGGCGTCCGCCCGTGCCGGAGGAATAGACGATGCAAGCTGGGTCGTCGCGTTTGCGCGGGATGAATGTTGGTTCGGCCGCTGCGCGAAAATCTTCCCAGCGATGCGCGCCGGCGAGATCGGCGCTTGCGGGGGCTTCGGTGACTAGTACCGTGCGAGCTTTGAGATTGTGAAATTGTTCGGCTTGGGTGACGGCGCGCCACAGGTGGTATTCGATCACTAGAAAGTCGGCGCGGGAGTGGGCGAGTAGCTGAAGCTGTTCGGCGGCGCTGAGTTTGTAATCGAGCGGGACCAGGACGCCGCCGCAGAAGAAAATCGCGTAAGCCGAGACAAGCCACTTCGACTGATTGGTCATTATTATGGCGGCGCGGGTGCCATCTTGCAGTCCGGCACTTTGCAGCGCGCTCGCTAGCGGCAGCGCTTGCTCTTTGAATTGGCGATACGTGAAACGCGCATTTTCGCGATCGCGATCGGCTTCGATCAGGCAGATTTCATCCGGCCAACGCTCGAGTGCGGCACGCAATGCTTCTCCCAGCGAATTGTATTGGCGGAGATCCAGCATTACAGGCGTGATTGAATCCGTTGGGCGAGGGTGCGGAAGTCGCTTACGCCCTGGAGCTCGTAGTCGGGCAGCTCGATTTGGAAATGCTGTTCGATGCGGGTTAGGAGGTCGAGGGCCTGGAGGCTGTTGATGCCGAGTTTTTTGAAGAAATCGTCGTCGGGGGAGAGCTGATCACGCTGCACTTTGAAATGTTCGGCGGCGAGACGCAGGACTTCGTCGGTGGTTTTGTCGATGGTGTTCATGTCTTACTATCTTGCCACAATTTTGCTTTGGTCCGCATGGTCGGTGCGCAGCGCTAAGGGAGATAGGGCAGCGCGTCGGTGCTTTCGGCGAACTTGCGCAGGCCGGCGTCCACTGCGGGGCGCATGAAAAGGTCGCAAAAGAGTTCGATTTCGCGGCGGAGCTCGTCATAGGGAATCGGCTTGATGAATTTCTTGGCTGCTATGGCGGTGCCGCGATCAAATTTTTTTAGCTGTGCGGCGGTGGAGCGCGCCACGCGGAGGGCGTCGCCTTCGGCTGTTACCTGACTGACGAGGCCCACGGACTGGGCTTTGGTGGCGTTAATGCTGCGGCCGGTCAGGACCAGGTCGCGCACTACGGCGTTGCCGAGGTCGCGTTTGAGGCGAGGGATTCCGCCGAAGCCGGGAATCAGGCCCAGGCGCAGCTCCGGGAAACAGAAGCGGGTCATTTTATCGGCGACGATCAGGTCGCAGGCCAGTGCGAGTTCGAAGCCGCCGCCGAAGGTGACGCCGTGGACTGCGGCGATCGTTGTGAGCGGGGCTTCGTCGAGGGTGTTCATCACGTGATGGATGCGTTCGAGAAAATCGCGGAGGCCGGCAAGGCGTTCGTCTTTCGGAAGCGGCTGGGCCACCCGATAGGTTTCACGAAGATCGGCGCCGGCGCAGAATCCTTCTTTGCGCGTGCTGTTAATGATCAGTGCGTGGGCTTCGCGTTGTAGCGCGGGGAGCGCGGCGATGAATTTTTCCAGGTCGATCAGCGTGGCGCGGCCGATTTCGTTGCAGGGGGCGCGGTCGAGAGTCAGTTCGATGGTGCCGTCGAGCACATGCCAGGAGAGAGTTTCGCCTTGAAAAATGTTCATGAGGGTTTCTTCTGGTAGAGCGCTTCGATTTCTGCGGCGAAGCGCTGGGTGATGGCGTCGCGTTTTAGTTTGCCCATGGTGGTGAGCAGGCCGCTTTCCATGGTGAAGGGCTCGGGGACGACGTGGAACGCGCGAATTTGTCTATAGTGCGGCTGCGCTGCGTTCACCCTTTCGATCGCGGATTGAATTTGTTCGTCCGTTAATTTGTTTGCGCCGTTTGCGCCGTTGGGCGTGACGAGCGCGGCGAGAAAGCTACGTTGATTGCCGATCAGGACTACCTGCTGCGCTTCGGGCAATTGTTGCGCTAGCTTTTCTTCGATGGGCTCGGGTGCGATGTTGTGGCCGGAATTCAGGATAATCAAGTTCTTAATGCGTCCCGTTATGCGCCAGTTACCGTTTTCGTTCGGTTCGCCTTGATCGCCCGTGTGGAACCAGCCGTCTTGCAGGGCTTTGGCGGTTTCGGCGGGACGCTGCCAGTATCCGGCGAAAATATTGGGGCCGCGGACCAGGATTTCGCCGTCGTCGGCACGCTTCATTTCGACGCCGGGGATTGCGGGACCAACGAAGCCGGGTTCGACGTGGGCGGGATCGTCGGCGGTGCAGATGGCCGTGGTTTCCGTGAGGCCATACACCTGCAAGACCGGGATGCCGATCATCATGAAGAAATGTTGAGTATCGACGGCTAACGGAGCCGAGCCACAAATGAGGGCTTTCAGGTTGGGGCCGATGCTTTTGCGGATTGCGGGGAACATCAGGGAATTGCCGAGAGCTAGCCAGAAAAAATCGCCGAATTGGGATTGTTTATTGTGGCGGCGGATGAATGCTTGTTGGGCGCGCGGGAAAATTGCTGTGGCGAGGCCGCCGCGCTCTTGCACCGTTGTCTGAATTCTGGCGCGGACGCGTTCGAGAAGCGTCGGGACATTCAGGAAATATTCTGGCGCGGCAAGTTTGAGTTCGTGGGCAAGTTTGGCGAGGTCGGTGGAGAGCGCCAGGACGCTGTGACGCGAGAGCGCGCTGAGGAGAAGGATCCAGGACGCAGCAAAACAGAACGGAGCGTAATGGAAAATGCGGTCAGGTTGGGAGCGCGGGCCCATTAGTTTGTCGAGGCGGGAATTCGTGGCGGCTACGATGTGGTTTACGTTTCCGGCGGTGAGGACCACGCCTTTTGGTTCGCCCGATGTTCCCGAGGTATAGATGATCGAAATTACGTCCGAGTCTTGGTGGTGCATCGGCGGCGTGGGCGCGCTTGGTTCGCCTGCATAGACGCCTTCGAGAAGCGAAATTTGCGGTGCTTGCGGCCAGAGCTTCTTTATTTCCGCAGCGATGACCGCGTCCAGGCAAATGATGCGCGAGGGCGTGGAATCCTGCATCATCGCGACCAGCTCTGCGGGGGCTTGGCGCGCGTAGAGCGGGACGACGACTATCCCCTCGGCCATCAGGGCCAGGTCCAGCGCGGCCCAACGGATGCTGTTGGGTGCGAGCAGGGCGCAGCGATCGCCTTTTTTGAGGCCACGCGCTAGGAGGAAGTGGCGGGCTTGCTGGGTGAGCGCAAGCAGTTCGCTGCCGGTGACGGAGTGGATTTTTTCGCCGTGGATTTCCTGGAGCACCGGCTCGGTGGCGGATTGTTTCAGCTGGTCGAAGATATTTTCGACGAATGTCATGCGGCGAGAACTCCGCTGTGCTTCTCGAGCAGCTTTACAAGGCTGGGGCCGAGCGGAGGAAGGTAATCTTCCCAGCCTAAGACGCCTCTGCGCACGGGGAATTGCGGATAGCGCCGCGCGACTTGCTCTTCGAAATAAGTGCCCATTCGCGCCATCAATTGCAGGTTGCGCGCGACGGTGCGTTCCATGGCGTCCAGAATTCCTTCGGCTTGGGAATCGAGCGCGCGGAGGGCTGCAACAATATTGTCAGCTAAGCCGGATTCGTCTACGCGCATCAGGAGATGTTCGTGGCCGCGCTCGCGCAGGAGATTGCGGATGCGCTCGTCCATGGTGACTCCGGCGGAGGGGATTCCGGCGGGCATGGTGGTGACGATGGCGTGATAGCGCGACGAGAGGAGGCGATTGCAGGCGCGCAGGATGCTGACGAGCTCGTACATGTTGAACTTGTCGGAGCCGAAGACCGGGGCACCACCTAGCTTTTGCGCGACTCGCTCGCAGGCGTCGCGGTCGAGCATCTCCATCGCGACCATTACCGGAAAAACCTTGCACGTTTTCTGATACCCCGCGACGCCTGCGGCCATCTCTGAAAGATATTTTTCATACGCCGCGTCCACTTGCGAGCCGGAGCGATGGAAATAAATCGTGCGGTAGTAGCTTTTTTCGTATGCGCCCGCAACCGAGTGCGCGAGCCACTTCGCAAGTGACGCGCTTACGGGCCACCAGAAAGGATTGATGGGGCAGACCGCGAGCACTGGAGTGGAGCCGTCCCATCCAGCATCGCGCAGGGCTTTGCGGCCATATTCGGGGCCGAGCGGCTCGAAGGTCCAGGCGGTGTCGGTGCCGAGTTCAGTGGGGACGCCGAGTTTGCCGAGGACCGTCTGCGATTCGACGTTGCGGGTGATGATCAGGGAATCGCGGCAATAGCGGCGGCACATTCTTTGCAGCAGCGGGTCCATGGCGCCTGCTTCGGCGCCGTAGGCGATGCTTAATTTATTTTGCGCCGAGGCGATGCCGAGCGCGCCGATCATCATTGTCGTGAGGGCGTTCGCGAATTTACTTTTGAACATGGAGCCTTCGCAGGCCACGACGCCGTCGTTCTGGCGAACCACTCTGTGCAGGAACGGCGGGAAGACGTCGGGAAGATGCACCTGGCGCGCGTCGCCGAAATATCCGCGAGTGAGTTCGAAATTCTGCGACATGACGCTGAGGGCGAGATTTTCGTCGCCAAGAATGCGGCGCACCTGGCGGATCATTTCTTCCACGCGCACGTCCGAGCCGGTGTTGCGCGTGCCGTTGTAGCCCGCGAAGAGCAACTTCAGTTTTGTGCCGGGGTGCCACGCGTCTCCGGCGCCGAGCATCCATTCGAACTTGTTGAGTTCAATGAGGCCGCTGACCCAGGTTTCGAGCAGCAGGTCGGTCATTGGCGCGGATCCTGGGAGGCATTGGCGGCGCGCGAGGCCGTGTGCACGGGCGCGTCGACGGGCCACTCGCGATATTTGAATACGAAATGATTTTCGCGGCTGAAGCGCAGCAGCGGCAGGCTGTATTGCGAGAAGGGCGCGGGATGGCGGCCGAGTTCTTCGACGACGCGAGTGTTGTCGAAAACCGTGTTCCACAAAAGATAGGGGAGGAAGACTTTCAGCAGCGTGGCGAGGCCGCCGATTTTTCCGGCGCGTCCTGCGAGCGCGTTTACGATTTTCTCCGTGGATTTTTCGAAGCTAGGGACAAAGACCGGGCCGCGCTTGTCCTGCGCTTTGGAGAGCGCTTCGGTTAATTCGATGAAAGTTTCGGACTCGCGGCCGGAGGAGAGATGATAGATCTCGTGTGCGGGATTTTCTTTTTGATGCAGAGTCGCAACCGCGTCTGCGACGAAGTCCACCGGGACAATATCAATGCGGTCGCCGGGGCGGAAGGGAAGCATCGGGAGGCTGGCGAGAAAGACGAAGGCGCGCACCATGTCGAACTGATTGGTTTCGGGGCGGCGGCTATCCCCCAGAACTATGCTCGGGCGGAAGATGGTGCGCTGAACGTCTGGCAACAGCTGGCGGAGCATGTGCTCGCAGAATTTTTTCGTGCGGGCGTAGGGATCGTAGTCCGAGCGATTCCAATCAATCGCGGTGTCTTCCTGTACGACTTCGTTCGAGCGCTGTCCGGCGACGGCAACCGTGCTGACGTGGCTGAAGCGGCGCAGGCCATGCTGGTCGCGGGCGCGCTGGGCTAGTTGGATGACCTCGAGCGTGCCGCGCAGATTTACGTTGAGGCAGCTTTTTTCGGATTTGCGATTTAGGGACGCGGCGCAATGGATTACGGAGTCTGTCGAACGCACGAGTTGCGCATAGTCATCGTCGGAAAGGCCGAAGTGCGCGTCGGTGAGGTCGCCGCGAAAAATGTGGATGCGCGAGCGCAGCAGTTCATCGAAGCGCGCGAAATCCAGATGCAGCTGGAGAGCGCGCCAGAGGCGTTCCTGCGCTTCCTGTTCATTGCGCGCGCGGACGAGCAGATTGAGCGGGTCGGAATGGCCCGTAAGCAAATTCGACGCGATGTGCGCGCCGATATATCCGGTGGAACCGGTCAGGAGGATGGCCACAGTGATTGAGTGTCAGGATGCCGTTGCCGGACCCGAGCTTGCTGAACCTGCTGCGCCCGCGGCGGTGGTCGCATTGGCATCACTGCGCGTTGCGAGCGGCACCGAACGCCGGGGACGCGATTCCGGCTGGCGTCCTTCGATGAGAGGATAACACCACTTGCGCAGAGCGGGAATGTGCACGTTGATCCAGTAATCCCACCAGTCGAGAGCGCGCGAATCGTAGCCGAGATCGGCTTGTTCGTCGGCGGGAAGCGCGGCGCTGAGTCGTTCGACGTTGGCGGCCTCGAAGACATGATCGTTGTGAAGGATGAAGGGTTCGAAGAGCGAGATGAGCTTGACGACTTTTTCGAGTTCGCGTTCCTGGCGGGCCAGCGGCGGCTTTGACGAGAACGGTTCCGTGGCGCGATTGATGGCTTGGACGACTGCTTTTTGCGCGGGGGCGGAGATTGCCTCGTAGCGCGTCTTAGACACGGGGATGGCGTCGAAGCGCAGGCGCATGCGTTGCTGAATGTCGGCGTGCGCGCGATAGAATTTCCGGTGGCCCAGGCCAGTGAGTTCGATGGAGCGGCGCATGTTGCAGGCGTTGGCGACCGAAGTGGCTAGTTGATATACGCGTTGATGGCGGCGGGTTACTAGCGCGGCGGAGATCAGGGTCATGCCGCGGCAGACAAGATCCACGGGGATCAGGTCGAGGCATTTGGACTCGTTGGTGGGGAGCTGGCGGAAGAAAGTTCCCAGCAAGTAAGAGAGCGAGGCGGAGGTGTTGATGCCTTCGTTCCAGCCGAGGAAGGGTTTTTCGAGCGAGGATTCAACAATGGCTGGGCGCACTACCGCGATTGCTGCAGACGGATTGGCGTCGAGAAAATTGCGGATCAGAGATTCGGAAATACTTTTCGTGAAGGTGTAGGTATTGGGCCAGCCCAGCTCGATCGCGCGGCGCGAAGCTGCTTCGGTGAGAGTTTGGCGGAGCCAGCGGACGCGATTCTTGCGGATCTGATTTTCCAGCGCGGGTCCGTGCAGGTCTTTGGCCGCGTGTTCTTTTTTTTGCGCGGCGCGGCGTAGTTCTTCGGTTACTTCCTGCGAGTCGGCGCGGGCCTCAGTTTCGCGGATGAGATTTTCCAGGAATTGCCATTCTTTTACGGCGTCGTAGTTCGCGATTCCGCGCGGGGTATAGTTTTTTGGTAATTCTTCGAGGACGCGGCCGTCGCGCTGGCCTACTACGTAACAGGTGGAGAGATGCAGCAGCGATGCGTGAGCGCATTCGTGCAGGAAATCGAGGACGTGCGCGGTGGAGCGGACGTTTACGGCGAGAGCGTCGCGCAGGTCGGGGTTGAAGTCGGTCAGGCCGGAGCTGTTGACGATTACGTCGAGAGTGCGGGCGAGCTTTTGTTGGTCGTGCGGGCTCAGGCCGAGGGCTGGTTTGCTAACGTCGCCGTCAACTACTTCTATGCGCTCGCTGAGAATTTCCGCGAATTTGTCGCCGTGGCGTGCGGCTAGCTTTTCGAAGACTGGAGACTCTTCGATTACGCGTTGCATGCGCTGCAGGGACGTGTTGGCGCGATTGTGGCGGACGAGCAAGTAGATGCGTCCGATTTCGGGGAGATCGGTTAGGAGATTCGCTAGCCAAACTTTTCCGATGAAGCCGGTGGCGCCGATGAGCAGGATATTCTTGCCGCGCAGTGCGGCGCGTGCCGAAAAAACCGGGTGGCCGTTGCGTGATTCGTAGTGCACTACCGGGACATACACTTTCGGCGCGCTGCGTTCGGCGGGTTTGATAGCTTCGTCCAGGATTTGCGGATTTTTTTCGAAGCCTAGAATGCCTATTAACTTTTCGCGCGGCACGCGGCCGTCGGGTTGGCTGCCGGTGAATCGCGCGAAGGCGCCGCGGGGACGGATCACGGGATCGAGCAGGCGTCCCGTGGCCATGCCTTCGCGGAAGTCGAGGCGATTGGAAATGATTCGCGCGATGCCGAGATGTTTCGCGAGCGGGCGCATGATGTGGTCGAGGCCCTGGCTTACCAGGACGATTTCGCCGCCCCCGGCTATCGCTTCTCGCAGCTTGGCGATGCCCTGCTGTTTCAGCCGAGGCTTCAAAAAATATTCGAAGAATTCTTCGCCCAGCAGGTCGAGGCGGTCGCGGCTGACTCCGCGGAGGACGGTGTGCAGGAGGCGGGTGGCGAAGACGCGATTGGTCATGTAGAGGAAGGGGCGGCCCACCGCGAGGATGGCCATGGCGCCACGGCGCGTCCAGCGTTCCAGGAAGCTTTGCGAATTCCAGGCGAAGAAGCCAACGGGGCGGACGGCGGTGAGATCGAGGAGGCTGCCTTCAACGCGCCAGAAGACAGGCTCGCGCGCGGGTGCGGAGGCTAGTGGTGAGCGCCCGGATATTTTCGAGGTTTGAGCGTTTGAATTAGACGAGGACATCGTTGAGTGAGTTGTAGCTGGTGCCTCGGAAGTAGTGAAATTATCACGGTATTTGGCGCCAAGCAAGAGGACGGCATGGTCGGTTGTGCGTCAGCTTCCGGTTGGCCGACCATCCGGGAATTTCGTCCAACTTGTTCACAAGCCGAGAAAATTGCGAAGCAGACCAAACGCAATGCCCAGCAGTATCAGGGGGACGATCTTCAGTTTGAATCTCTGGAGCAGCAGAAGCGACAGCATCACCCAGGCCAGAGACGTCACATGGAGATGCTTGAGATCCCAGACTCCTGATGCGAAGACCACCGCTTTCCCGAGAAATACCGTCAGAGCAAGGATCGCGCCTACCACGACAGCGGTGATCAGCCCCAGGGCGCCTTCGATTGTGGGCTTGTTCTGCGTTCTTTCCACCAGCGGCGCACCCGCAAAAACGAACAAGAAGCCTGGCAAAAAAGTATAAAAAGTCGTTGCCAGCAGGCCCAGAGTTGCCATCCACAATGAACCGTGAAAGTGGTTGTACGCCGCCAGGAACCCGACAAAGGCTACCACTATGATTAGAGGGCCCGGAGTCGTCTCCGCCAGTGCGAAGCCGTCGGTCATTTGCAGCCTCGTCAGCCAGTGCAGCTTTGTTACCGCGACCTGCGCCACGTAAGGAATTACCGTGTACGAGCCGCCCATGGTGACGAAAGCGGTTTTTGTGAAGAACAGCACTAACCCGGCCCAGAAATGGAAGTCGCCCGCGAAGAAGTAGAAGAGCAGCAGTGGCATGAGCCAGAGAAGCAGGACGCTCGCAGCCAGCTTCACGATAGGCCTCAATAACTGGACGGGCTCCGGCGCCGTCGAACCGCGGCGGATGTAATAGCCCTCGTCGTCCTCTTCCGAGCCCAGTTCTTTAGGGCGATGAAGAAAACCGGGCCGCAACGCCCCGAGTAGCGCTCCAAGAAGACCCGCACCAAGCATCATCACGAGCAGCGAGATATCAAAGAAGGACATCGCTGCGAACGTGGCAACCGCAACGGCACTGTGCACCGGTCCGCGCAGCGCTTTTCTGGCAACTCTGTGCAGGGCAACTATCACCAGAGCGATGACGACGGGTTTTAAGCCGTTGAACATCGCCGCAATCCACGGCAGGCTACCGTACCTGACATAAACAATACTCAGTGCCAGCAGAACAAACATGGAAGGCAGGACGAAGAGTGTTCCGGCAACAATCCCGCCCCGCTTGCCGTGCAACTTCCACCCAACATAGATCGCAAGCTGCTGTGCTTCAGGACCAGGAAGAATCATGCAATGGCTCAGCGCGTGAAGGAACCTTTCATTGCTGATCCACCGCTTCTTCTCGACCAGCTCGTCGTGCATGATGGCGATGTGAGCGGCGGTACCGCCAAAGCTGATCCAACCCAGCTTGAACCAGAAGCGCAGCGCTGCCCTGAAAGAAGGTCGCTGCGGCGGAGCGATTCTTTCATCCCGGGGCATCGCAGGTCCCGAGAACGATGCTGGGACGCCGGCAAAAGAAGTTCGCGAATCTGAATCCATTGAGACGTTATAACATCATAATAAGTTAAAATCGACTGCATTCGGAGCGGTCACGTTGCATCAAAAAGGAGGTTTGCGAAGATGAACACACTTCTGCAATCATCGGAACGAGTTGGCAGCACGAGTTTTGCTTTCTGGAAACGGCCTTCGGTAGCGGGTTGGGCTCCTCTTCCGCTACGCCTGATTGTTGGCTATGGTTTCATGGAGCATGGCTTTGCGAAACTGTCCAGGGGGCCTGCAGCCTTCGCCACAATCCTGCAAACGATCGGCGTGCCCGCGCCTCATCTCATGGCGTGGCTTACAATTTTAATCGAGCTCGTCTGCGGCCTCGCCGACTTGCTCGGTGCTTTCATAACGCTCGTCAGTCTGCCGATGGCTGCGGTGGTTGTCGTAGCGACGCTAACTGTCCATCTCCCCTACGGGTTCAGCTCGATCAAGCTGCTCAGTGTGACGTCCGGGAGGGCCCAGTTCGGGCCGCCGGGCTACGAGCTTGATCTTCTCTATCTTGCCTGCCTTGCGGCGCTCGTATTCGGTGGTTCCGGGCCGATGGCGATCGACCACTATTTCAAGAAGAAATGATGGTCGCTTTCATGCGCGCAGCAGGCATCGGAAGATACTCAGCGAGAAGTCTTTCGCACCAGGCGTGTGACGAATTGGACGAGATCTCCCCGGTAGTGCAGTGTTTCGTAATCGACTGGACGGCTGCCTGTCGAGTAGGAAGTTCGCTCAATGCGAAAAATCGGGCTCCGCGGTTTCACTCTTAGCGCGCTGGCAACCTCGCTCGCAGCGGCCACTGCTTCCAATTTGTACTCCGCCTCGATCAGCGGCACATTGTACTTGCGTTCAAGGAGCGAAAAAATGGGCTCGACCTTCAGATTGTTGGTGATGATCTTCTTGCCGATCTCCAAGGGTAGGTAGGTCTCGTCGAAGGAGAGGGGAACGCCGTCTGCCAGGCGCACGCGACGGATTCTGACGACGCGCTCGCCCCTGGTCAGCGCAAGCTGGCGCGCTACGGTCGCGTTGGCGGTGACAATTTCCTTACCGAGTACGCGGGCCGTTGGCCTGTGGCCGAGTGCGTGCATATCTTCTACAAATCCGCTCAACTCTTTAAGGTCGTGCATGATTCTCGGCGCAGCGACGAATGTGCCCTTGCCGCGGCGAATCTCGACGAGACCGCGGCTCACGAGATTCTGAATCGCGCGACGAACGGTAATGCGGCTGACCCCGAATCGCAAAATGAGGCTGTCTTCGGTCGGCAGTTGGTTGCCGATCGTCAGCTCTCCATCGGTAATCTCGCCAGCGAGGACTTTTTCGACGCGTGCATACAGCAGAGAGTCATGCGCCACGGACATGACGACATTATAACATCGTATGGCTTCACCTGAACCCATCCTGCGCGCGGAGCGTCTGAGCGACGGATTAGCCGGAAGTTCAGGCCGAAGCGGCTGCTACCCTTCGATTCGGCGCAGCCGAATCTCAAGATGAATCGCCCTGTAGGGCGATTCACAAGCAGCGTCCCTGCCTGGCTTTGCGTGGAAGTCGTGGTGCGGATCGCCCATCGGGAGATTGGCGTTCCCAGGAATGCCGCGCGGCTTCAGCTTCAGCGGAATTTCTTTTCCAGGGCGGGTAACGTCTCGATGAAGACGTGGCCGACGATTGCGAGGCTGCGCGGATCAACCTTTTCCAGCGTGTCGTCTGGAGTGTGCCAATACGTTGTCTGGACGTCGAAGTCTATGATGTCGCAGCCGGGAACTCCGCGACGGATAAATGAGAAGTGATCGTCGCCGCCTACGGTAGTGGTTTCGTTGACGAAAACATTGCCGTAGCCTAGATGCGCGGCGGTTGCCCAAATCAGATCCGTCAGCCAGGGCGTGGAGCCGGTGTCGCGCTTGATCTTCAGGTCGGACGGACCAATCATGTCCGCGAGAATCATTGCTTTGACGTGTTTGAGATCACCTGAGAGCGCCATGCTGGCGGCCATCTCGCGGCTGCCGAAGGTGCTGTTGGTGTTATTCCACTGGACGCTGTTCTTGTCGGGCCAATCTTCCTGCGCTTCTTCACCGTCGAAAAAGACGATCCAGGCGCTGAGCGCGGCTTTGGTCTTGCGAGTGCAGAAGATTCGGGCTAGCTCCAGCATTGTGCCGGTGCCGGAACCGCCGTCGTCCGCGCCGACGAAGTTCGGCAAACGTATCGTGTCGTAATGCGTGGTGTAGAGGACGATGCCGCTGCCTGCGCCGGGAATCTTGGCGATCATGTTCTTCATCGCGATGTCGCCGAGCGGCGTGGAGCCGTGGAAATCGTGCTCCTCGACGGGGCAGCCGAAACTTTTTAGCTGGCTGATGATGTAAGCCTGGGCGCGATGAATTCCGTCCGAGCCTGGCGGGCGTGGACCGATTTCGACCAATTTGCGCACATGTTCGAAGGCTTGGGCGCCGTCGAAGCCGCCGGTAGTTGACGGAGGAAGCGCCGCGGAGAGATTCGCCGCTTGCGTTCGAGCTGCGGCGTTCACCGTCGGGCGGCTTACGCTAGGTGGTTGGCTGTTGCAGGCGACTGTGCACAAAAATGCGAAGCTCGGGATGATAATCTCAATTTTGCGCACCTTAGACCTCCGCTCAGGCTGTGCCGACTGCCGTGAGCCAGTCAACGTTTGAACTCCGTTAACTAACGCCCGGTAGTGTTGAGTCTAAGCTTGCCCGCTTCGTCCCGAGAGGCGTGGCACGAGGCGGCCTCTACATAAAAAACTTGGATCGTGCGATTGTGGTGGTGCGGCGATTATTTTTCGGGTTTCGGGTAGTCGAAGCGGAAGGATTCGCCGGCTGGGCCTGCTACGCCTCGAGTGTTGTACTTCAGCATGTAGTCCAAGTGTTGCTCGTCTTCAGGATACGCTACGCCATCAGGATAGGGGTAGGGCACATTGGTGTGGAAGGGCAGTGGAGTTACGGTGTCGCCGTGCGCGGCGTAGAAGTCCATGTCTTTGGCGAAGCCGTTGGCGTAGAGGAAATAGTCGCGGGTCCAGCCGGCGGGAAGATCTGGCAAGTGCGTCGAGTCGAAATCTACCGCGACTTCGTCGCCGGAGCCGAAAATCACGTACTCGTCGTCGGTTTTCTGCACCAGGGCGGTGACGTCGCCATAGCGCGTGTAATTTCCGATTTGGCGGGCGTAGGGGCCTGTGGCGCTTACGTCTTCGTAGACGTAGGAGAGATCGTTCTTGGGATTGCCTTCGACCACGCGCGGGTAGCCGCGGAATTGCAGCTTGGCTTCGGCAAGGGGAACTTCGGTGAGTTCGAATTCCGTGCCTTCCGGAGAATTGTCCACGCGGATGCGGTCCCAATAGACGCGCAGATTGGTGGAGATGCGGATGAAGCGCGCGCCGGGCGGAATTTTTCCGGTGAGGTCGGCGACCATGGTGCGCGCGAGGCCTGCGGGGAAACCCATATCGTCAATCACGCGGACCCATTGGCCGGAACCGTCTTGCACTTCGACGTACGGCGGGACGGGAGTGATTCCAGCTTGCCAGGCGGCGTACATGGAGCTGGCGCTGAAATAATCCGTGAAGCCGTCCATGAGCAGACGGAGGGGGCGCGAGGAATCCCAATCGCCGAGGTCGAGTTCGATCCAGTGCATTTCGGCGAAACCGGCGTAGGGCGCGAGCGGGAAATTGGTGACGTATTTGTGATCTTGCTCGCGGAGGAGCGGGAGGAGATCGCGGCTGTGATCGTCCCAGGCGCCGGCGGGCAGATGCGCGTTCTGGCTAGCGATTACTTTAAATTGCGGGAAAGGGAGCTCGCTGGCGAAATGTTCGTTGGGATAGACTTCGACGTCTATCGGGTGATCCACGGCTAGCAGGCGGGCTTGGTCGAGATAGTCCAGCTCTTCCATCGGTTCGAGCATGCGGAAACGCAGGCGGCCTTCTTGCGGTTGCGCGAGCGAGCCCGTGACTTTGAAATATTCGGCGGGGTTGGGAATGTTGCGCTGGTTGGGGCCGGTCCAGTGGCCGACGATGCCGGGGCCGATCAGGTCGGCGAGAAATTCGAATTTTTCGCCGTTCCAGACGAAGACGATCGGGCAGGAGCTGCCGCGGCGATCAATTTCGGTTATGAGTTCTGCTTTGTGCGCGGGAATCTCGAGTTCGTCCTGCAGGACGCCGGTAGGCCAGAGGAGACGGATGACGTCGGCTTGGCGTTCGGCACCAAGGCCGGCGACGATTGGGGCTGGGCCTTGTCCCAAGTAGCCTGAGGCGCCTGGGATTTCCCATTTTTGTTGCAGAGCGCCGGCGTACATTTCTACTTTTGTGCCGATGGCGGATTTATTGTCGTTCTCGCCTTTCAGCGCGATGCGCAGCCAGTTGTAACGATTGCCGCCTTCGTTTTTCAGGAGCACTGGCGGGAGATTATTTTGAGTGATTAATAGGTCGGTCGCGCCGTCGCCGTCGAAATCGAAGGCGATGATGCCGCGGGGATTTTTCAGCGCGATTTTGTCGAGGCCTGTGGAAGCGGTGACGTCGCGGAAACCGGCGACGCCTTCATTGCGCAGCAGGACGATGTGTCCTGCGCCGGAGAAATCTTCGCCTACCGCTACCAGGTCCATCCAACCGTCGTCATCGTAATCAATTGGGGCCAGGCCCCAGCCGCGCATCCAGTCGAGATCCGGAAGATTCACTCGTTCGAAGGATTTTCCGGCGTTGTTGCGCCAGAGGCTTAGGCCGGGCGCGCCCCAGTGCGTGAAGGCGAGGTCCATCCAGCCATCCTTATTGAAATCGAGCGCGACGACACCGGCGGTAGGAGCGGGCATGTCACTGCTCCACGGAGTGATGGCTTGGAAGGCGCCTTCGCGCGGATTCAGATACGCGACGGGAGATTTTTGCCAGCCGGTCACTATGAAATCTATGGCGCGGTCGTTGTTGATGTCGCTGGCGATCGCCCCTACGGATGGCGCGGTGGCTGCCAGGGCGGTTTCTGTTGTCCAATTCGTGAACGTGCCGTTACCGTTGTTGCGCCACAGGACGTTGCCGGGGGCTGGGGAGTCTGTCGGGAATTCAAACGGGCTAGCGGGATTGGCTAGCGGGAAATCGTTGAAGCGCGTGACGTAGAGATCGAGATCGCCGTCGTGATCGAAATCAATGAAGGTTAGGCCTAGCTCTAGTGCGCCGGCTGTGGCTTCGGTGTCTATTCCGGCTTCTTTGGTTACATCTTTGAATGTGCCGTTGCCTTCGTTGTGGAAGAGCATGACTCTACCGTTCATGGTGACGGCTAGGTCGGGCTTGCCGTCGTTATCGTAATCACCGACCGCACAGGCCATGCCTTGGCCGTGGCTATCGAGGTGAGCTTCGCGCGTGACGTTTAGGAATCTTCCCGCGCCGATATTCTTGTAGAGCGCGGAATTGCCGCGGCCGTCTGCGTCCACCAGGAAGATGTCGGGCTTGCCGTCGCCGTTGTAATCAATGATGCAGGCGCCGCTGCCTAGGAATTGCGCCAGGGAACTGGCAGGAATTTGCGCCGCGGGTCTTGGAGCGCGGGCTTTTCGCACGGAGAGCGTCGCGTTGGCGGCTACTGATGGCGTGGTGTCCGCGCTGGCATGCGCCTGCGTGGTTGCGATACGCGCTCCGGCGGAGGTGGGCAAGTTCGCGGCTTGTGTGACGTTCACGAAATGGACCGGCATCGCTTGCGGCACTGGCTCGGGCGCGGGTTGCATGATTTCGGCGAGGGAATATTTTCCTTGTTCGCCGTAGATGAAGCTTACCGGCTTGCCCAGCTTTTGCGACGTCATGTGCTGGAAACGGTCGAAGTGTACTTTGGCTTCGGCGGTTTTGCCGCTGCGTTGCAGGGCTTGGGCCATGCCAAATTCTGCGGAAACCTGGAAGGGGTTCAGGGTGAGCGCGCGCTCGAAGGCGGCGATGGCTTCGTCGTACTGCTGCTGCTGCGAATAAATCAGGCCGAGAAAATATCGCGTGTCGGCGTCGTAGGGATCGAGCGCGGCGACTTTCTGGAAGTCGGCGATGGCAGCGTCGGCATCGCCCCCGGCTTTTTCCATCAGGCCGAGGTTGAACCACGCCCAGGGATTGCGCGGGTCGCGCTGTACGGACTTTTGCAGGATCGCGCGGGCTTCGTCGAAGCGCTGCATGTTGAGGAAGGCGACGCCTGCGTTGAGGCAGCCGATGTCGGTCTGGGGGTCTAGGATGCAGGCGCGTTGGAATTTGCCGAGCGCTTTTTCGAATTGCTGGCGATTCATTAGGGAGACGCCGAAATTGTTCTCTCTGATTACCTCAGCGCGGGGATTTGCGGGAGGTTCTTGGGCTGTGGAATCGTCACCGGTTTTCGGGTTTGCGGGTCGGGCATGGGCGCGTTTTTGTGGCTGAGCTGGTTGCTGCGGCTGCGTGGGTTCTTGCGGTTGTTGCTCTTGGCTGGCTGCGATGAGCGTGCAGGCGAAAATCGTCAGGAAAATCGCGGCGCGGGTGATGCGGATCATTACGCTCCCTTTGTGAATGCGTTGGACATTCTACCGCGTCGGGGGCAGTTTGGCGCTGGCGGCGGCCGCTCATCGCAGCGGCGGATGGAAATCGAATTCCGGATCAATGTCCACGGGAATCTCGCTGGTCTTGGCCAGCAGCGCGCTCAATTCCGGCGGCATCGTGCCATATTTCTTGAACCAGGCATCCGTGCGCGCCCGATCGCCAGTCGCTTCTTGCTCGAGCAATTCTTTCGCAAGTGACGCGATCGCCGCGGGCATCTTGTCGAAATCAATCACATACAATCCCGTCGCCGAGTCGCGGCTAATCGCTCCCTGCTCCGTGTAATAGTTTAACTGCATGATTTCACCCGCGCCATGGGCCTCCGCGACGCCGAACCGCACCGTGCGAAAAATTCCCGCGACATAGGAAGCGTAGGTGATGTTGCGCCGTTCCTTCGCCAGCACGCCGTGGTCAATCAACCAGCCGTAGCAAAATTCGCCCACCACGTCGGCCTTCGATTCTTCCAGCGCGGAATAGGACGACCCGATCGCTTCGTTAATTTGCACTTTGCCTTGCGCGGTGTGCGCAAATGCCGGGCCCAGCCCGTGCGAAATTTCGTGCATGATCGTGTCTGCCAGATATCCCTCGCCGCTCGCCATGGCCGCCTGGTCCGGGCGCATGGTGCGCTGCGCCAGCGGCAAAATAATGTAGTTCACGCGCGCGTCCATGAAATTCTTCCAGAACATTTTCTTCGAGCCTTTTTCTTCGTGGATGCGCGGATCGTTCGGCAGATTGTCCGCCACGGCTTGGTATCCGTGCAGCAAATCCCCCGCGCGGTAAGGCGAATCCACTACTTCCATCGGCGACTGCTTGCCGCGCTTCGAAGGCAAATCGGCGGCAGGCAAGGGCAGCGCTTCCTGCAAATCCGGAACGTATTTCTGATACAGCGCCAGCTTCTGGCTTTCCGCGTCGTTGCGGATCATCACCGAGGCGCCGTAGGTGGTTTTCACGCCAAGCAGCGAGTCGTCATAAACCTCATAAGGCGCGAACACCACATCGAATTTGGGATTTTCCAGATCAAGCCACGCAATGTCGCTCGCGTAGTAGTCATCCGTCAGCAGCGCGTCAGCCCGCAGTCGCAAAAATTTTGCAAACGCCGGATCGTCGCTCAGCGCCGCAGCCTCGCGCAGATCCTTCGCCATCGGCTCCAGAAATTCCTTGAATGCGGAGTGATATGGCGTGATTTTCGTCCGATAGAAGTGATTGGTCCAGTCCTGCGCAGTGATGTCGTATTGAACTATCGTGTGAGGGTCGTAAATTCCCGCTTTTTGTTCCGGGCTCTTTTCAATGATTTGTTCGATGGCGGGTCGCGTCAAGGCCTCATCTGTGCTGAAGAAATAGAAGCCCCGCCCGGGCGGCATGGGTTGAGTGCCAACAAAGGGCTGGTCATGATCAATCAGGTCGAACCGGCTGCCGTTAATTTTCAAATATCGGCGCAGCAATTCGTCCTGCGGATCTTTGCTGCTCGCGAGCGACAAATACAATTTCAATCCTTGCGGATCGCTCTGCCGCCAGTAAATGCAATCCAGCAATCCAGAAGCGTCCACCAGCTTCGCGACCATTTCCTTCTCGCGCGCGCTAAGCCCCGCGGAATTGAACGGCATGTGCACCAGTTTGAATTTCGCGACGCGCTCGGCAAGGTCCGGCACCACATAAGGTTTCGAGGACGAAGCGGAGTTCGCCGTCTTCGAAGCGTCAGACTGGGCGTCGGCAGCCGAACGCTGGTTTGCCGCCAGTGGGTAGAGTGTTGCCACGCCGATTGTCACGCCCGCCGCCAGCGGCAGGAAGGATCGCAACGCGAGAGCAAGCTTCTTTTTCATCGGGGTCATAGGGCGGCAATTCTACCGTGGCGAGCGAACAGGAGGAAGGGATACATCGCGGAATGCGCAACATGTGTTTTTTGTCGATTAGCACGGTGGGCCGTCGTTTGTTTTCTGGGAGTTACATTGGGCTTTAATCGCGCGAATTCGCGATTAGAAACTGGCAGCGCCGAGCGACGAAATGGTGGGGCACTCTGCAGACCCGCTGCGGGCAGTCTGGCAGGACCAGCCGCGAGAATGGCTGAAGCCGGAGCAGCGGCGCAAAAGCTCGCCGGAGAGGTACGGCGCCGCGCGATCGTTTCTATGTCTTGCGTACGCCATAATTTACAAAGATAAAAGCAGGCGTGGCGCAATGGCGGGCGGGTCCCGCAGGCGCGGGACCCGCCCCTACGGATGCAGAGGCAACGGCGAAGGCAAACGAGTTGGGGAAGCGTTGTTGAAAAGGAACGGGAAACCGCCAATCGGGAGATTGGCGTTCCCAGGAAAGGCCCTGCTACAGCGGGCGCCGTGACCTTGCGGCGCCGGCGGAATGTTAAAGTCCTGGCAAGCTGGGGCGAGCGCTTCGATCCGGCACAGCGGGATCCCAGGATGAATCGAGCTGCAGGGCCAACCCTTCGATCCCGCGCAGCGGGACCTCACGATGAATCGCCCAGTAGGGCGATTCACAGGCGTTACTGCGCGGGGCTGCCCAGTTGTTTCAGCTTCTGCTCCGCGCTCTGTCTAATCCCATCGCGGAGTCGCGCGGGATCAGTTGTGTCCGACGCCAAAAGCTCCAGCGCCTTCTGCGCATTCTGCCGCGCCAGATCTTTTTGGCCAGCCGCCAGGTAAGCGTCGCCCAAGCTGTCATAGACATTCGGCGAATTCGGATAAGCCGTCACATTCATCTGAAAAAGCTCGATCGCCACTTTCGTATCGCCGATCGCCAGGTGTTCATATCCAAAACGGTTAATCAACGCCTCTGAAAACAAGACGACCGACGGATCAGCGCGCCGCTGGTTCGCAAACATCTGCTCGGCCTTGCGCATTCCATCCGGCTCATCCGCCAGCGCCAGGAAACGCGATTCCGCGGACCACGGAGCAAGCGCATGAGTCGGCGCCGCGGGCGAATTGCGCAGCGTCGAATTAAACCAATCCACAATCATCCCCGGCAATTCAGGATGCGCCGCAAACATGACGACGCCGTGCCCACCGACCGAATAATGCACGAACTTGTTGGCAGGATCCGGCGAGACATCGTAGAGCCACTGCATAATTTCCGCCACGCCGGGATCATCCGGATCGTCATCGGCCACCGCGAGAAACAGCGGCAAATTCGGCGAGTTGTGCAGAAATTGGCGCCCCGAACGATCGGTGGTTTCCGACAGCAGCACCAGCGACTTCACCTCCGGATGCCGCCGCGCCAGCTGCACCGCTTGATTCACACCGCAACTCGCTCCGCCAGCTCCGATCACGCCGCGATTCACGCTCGGTTGCGTCTGCAAATAGCGAAACGCAACGTCAACGTCCGCGGGCCACTGCTCCTTCACGATTTGATCGGCTTCCTGCACCGACGAAACTTTGTCCGGACCTTTGCCGCCGCTCTCGCCGTAGCCGCGAAAATCCACAGTCAAGACGTTAAGCCCCGCAGCAGCAAGTTGTGCGGCAAGGCCGTCCCAAACTTTGCGCTGGCGGTTGCATTGATGCAGTAACAGGATCCCCGGTCCGGGCTGGGCAGCGGCGAAAAAACTGGCCTTCAGAATCACGCCGTCGGGCGCGGTCAAATCCACCACGCGCGGCGGCGGCGTTTGTTGTGCCCCGCACGCCACGGGCAGCGCCAGCGCAACAATCAATAAGAAAAAAAGAATCCGGAACTCGGCGTGGCGGTCGATCATGTCTACCTCCCCAGAATCCCGTATTTTAGACACCCGCTGGGATGGAATTACAAGCGAAGATGCACAGCTCCGCGAAAGCGTTGCCAAAGCTCCGGCAAATCGCCGGTCGCGCCCGTTCAGTTCCCGTGAGCAGGGATGGTCTGGCGCAGCGGCTTTTCAGTCTTGGCCGCGTCTCTTTCGGCTTGTCCGGGAACGAGCTGGTATCCGCGCTTCCCCGGCCCGGGAAATACCTGCGAGAGCGCCATCAGATTTGTGTACTTATTGAAAGCGATTTCCGCGGCGTGAATGGTCGGCTCGGGCGGGATGGACTGCGCTTCCACCTTGACGGACGCACCGCCGCGAGGGTCGGTGAATTCCAGCGTCAGTTTGGCGGACCCGGGAACTTCGCGAATGACGAAATTGCCCTCTGGAAAAGTGGTGTTCCCCACCACGAACGGATGGGACATCCTGAAAACGATTTGCGTAGTGATTTGAGCGCTGGCGGCGAATACGCCGATGATCAGCGCTAGCACCATGAAGAGCGCGAGCTTTCCGGCGAGTGGCTTCATGAAATCTCCTTGCGGGCGGATTCTGCACGCGAGGATATTTCTCATCCGCGCCGATGTCCACAGCAAAAATGTGGCTGTGGCGTTCTTTTGCTTCGATGGCGCTACCAAGCGGCCTGCGGTGCTATGCTCAACGCGTGGCAATGCAGGATGCGGCACAGCAGGAACGGGCGCGCGCAGGTCTGTGCGCCGATTGTGTGCACGCCCGGCGAATCGAATCCGATCGTGGCGCAGTATTCTATTTGTGCGAGCTCTCAGCGATGGATCCGGCGTATCGAAAATATCCTGCGCTGCCTGTGATCCGCTGCGCGGGTTACCAGGCAAAAAGCTAGCGCACGCGAAGCGGGCGCAATGGGAGGGGAACTCATGGCTATTCAAACCGTGCTGCAATTGGGCGACCCTAAATTGCGCGAAATCGCCGCGCCCGTCGCGAATCCTCGATCACCCGAAGTAGCAGCTCTCGTCAAAGACCTCGCCGACACGCTCGCGCACTGGCGCGCCACCACCGGGTACGGCCGAGGCATCGCCGCGCCGCAAATCGGCATTGCCCAGCGCGTGATATTCCTGCAATTGCCAGGGGCGCGGCCGTGGCCGCTCATCAATCCCGAAATCATCGAACGAAGCGCGGAAAAGATCGTGGTGTGGGACGCGTGCCTGAGCTTTCTTTCAATTTTCATGCAGGTGGAGCGTCACCGTGAAGTGAAGCTGCGCTTCCAGGATCTGCAAGGGCAATCGCAGGAAATTCAAGCTGGCGCGGAACGTGACCTAGCGGAGCTGCTGCAACACGAGATTGACCACCTCGATGGAATCCTCGCCGTGGATCGCATCACAGACATACGCACGCTATGCACACGCGAAGAGTTCGAGAAACGATATCGAGCCAGCGGCCCATACGCCACAAGCGCGGTGCTTTAGCCGGTTGACCGAGCCAAGCACACGGTCGAAGAGAGATCCTGCGCTTCGCTCCCTTCGCAAAATCACTCAGGGCAGGCAGGATGACGGCCGCGTGCTGGGACGTTGACGGTCTATGTGGCGCAGTGCTACTGCGCGGCGACCGTCGTGCGGTGCAGACGATCCTGCAGCGCCTTGTTCTCGCTGCGAATCTCCCCAGGCAGCCGGCTGCCGAATATTTCGAAGAATTTTGCGGTCGCGTCCGCTTCTGCAGACCAATCATGCGCGTCCACGCGCAGCAACTCATCCACCACCGGGCGCGAAATCGCCAGACCATCCAGCGTTAGCGAGCCCGGAGCGGGCACAAAACCGATCGGTGTCTCCGTCGCGGCCGCCCGGCCCTCGATGCGGTCCAGCATCCACTTCAGCACGCGTACGTTCTCTCCGTAGCCGGGCCACAGGAATTTTCCGCTGGCATCTTTGCGGAACCAGTTCACATGAAAAATCTTCGGCGGGCGTTTTATTTTCGGGCCCATTTCCAGCCAGTGCCCGAAATAATCCGCCATGTTGTATCCGCAGAAGGGAATCATAGCCATGGGATCGCGTCGCGGCACGCCCACAGCGCCAGTGGTGGCGGCGGTGGTTTCCGAAGCCATGGTTGCGCCGACGAAAACTCCGTGCTGCCAGCTGCGCGATTCATACACCAGCGGAGCCAACCGTTCGCGGCGGCCGCCAAAAATAATCGCGGAGATGGGCACTCCCTCTGGATCTTCCCAGTGCGCAGAAATCGAAGGCGACTGCTTCGCCGGAACCGTGTAGCGCGAATTGGGATGCGCCGCCGGACCTTTTTCCCTCGACCACGGCTCGCCCTTCCAATCAATCAGGCCCGGAGGCGGCGGAGTGCCGATTCCTTCCCACCACGGTTCGCGCGCGCCGCTGATCGCCACGTTCGTGAAAATTGTGTCGTGACGCAAAGCCGCCATCACGTTCGGATTGGTCTGCGCATTCGTGCCCGGCGCCACGCCAAAAAATCCGTTCTCGGGATTGATCGCGCGCAGCGTGCCGTCCGCGCCGATATGCATCCAGGCGATATCGTCGCCCACGGTCCACACGCGATAGCCCTGCGATTCCAGCGCGGAAACCATCATCGCGAGGTTCGTTTTTCCGCAAGCGCTGGGAAATGCCGCGGCCATGTACGTCACTTTGCCCGACGGATCTTCCAGGCCCAGGATGAGCATGTGCTCAGCCATCCAGCCTTCCGTGCGCGCCATCCAGCTGGCAATGCGCAGCGCAAAACATTTTTTTCCCAGCAACGCATTACCGCCGTAGCCGGACCCGACACTCCAAATTAATTTTTCCTCGGGGAAATGCATCACGTAGCGGCGTTCGGGGTCCACGCCCGCCAAAGCGTGCAGGCCGGGCACAAAATTATCGGTATTGCCGATTCGATCCTGGGCGGCTTTGCCCATGCGCGACATGATGCGCATGCTTGCCACCACGTAGCGGCTGTCCGTAATTTCCACACCGACGCGGCTATACGGAGAATTTTGCGGGCCCAAAATGTAGGGCGCGACGAACATGGTCCGGCCTTTCATCGAACCTTCGAGGATCGGCCGCACCCGAGCTTTGCCGTCTTCGGGAGACATCCAATTATTCGTGGGGCCGGCGTCGTCCTTCTTGCTGGTGCAGATAAAGGTGACGCTTTCGGTGCGGGCGACGTCGTTGGGATTGCGGCGGTTCAGATAACAGCGCGGGTAGGTCGTCTCGTTCAGTTCGGTGATAATGCCGTCGTGCATGAGCCCGGCGAGGAACCGGTTGTTTTCCTCTTCCGAGCCATCGCACCAGACAATCTTGTCCGGCTGCGTAATGCGCGCGGATTCCTCAACCCATTTTTCCAGTGGTGTGGACATCTGGTCTCCGGAAAGCGGCCGCCGGGGTGCCGCCCGGCTAGCGGGCCGGGCTGTTCGCGACCGTGTTTATGAAAGCTTATATACCAGAAAAGTCTAGGCCACGATTCGAGGAATTGCAAGTATCACGGCGCAAGCGGGTGCGGGCAAGAGCCGCGTTCCGTTCAGCGGCGGACTCGCGATATCCGGAAAGCTGTGTTCCCTTTTCGCTGCTGCATCGAACACAGATTCGCCCGAATGCTATAATTTGCGAACCATGTACGCGCGCAAGCTGCAGGCAGAACTGGTGATCGGCAACGAGAGGCGTCCCGCGCCGCTGGATTGGCTCGACAGTTTTTGCATGCGCAATTTCACCGGCTCCGCGGAATTCGACGACACACTGCCCACGGCGGAAGGCCGCCTGGAGGCAGGCCTGGCAGTGGATCCCGCGCGGTTAGCGCAGGCCATGAGCGAGTGGTTCACAAAACGCGGGAAAGGCAACGGCCAACCGGTAACAATTGAACTGCGGGAACTAGACGCGGCTAAGTAAGCTTCGCGTGGCCAGTCCAGCGAAGTAATTCCCAACGAACCATTTGTGCGCAGCAGTTTTCGCGCCGCAAGCGCCACCAGCCAAACCCGACCTAATCCACGTCGCATGTCATACGAAGTGGGAAGCTTACGGAATTTCGGATATCACCTACGCGGAATGAAAGACTACAAAAAAAGAAGAGCCGAACACTCCCTGCGTATGATTGGGGCGTTGCAGCGGTCATCGCAGGAGGAGTTCGGCTCCTCACACTGAGTTCGACGCGCGCCGCGAAAGTTGGTTAGCAGCCGCTTTATTCGGCTGCCTCGAAAATCCCGTCCTTTTCCTCAGGGCCGCCCGAGCCACGGTTCAGCAAAGCCTTGATCTGCGGCATGGCCGCGCGCGTGGCGTCTTCTCCAGCGGCGATCAGTTGCGGCGACTTCACAAATTCATCCCACAAGATGTGATGAACGTTCGGCTCGATCAGCACATCCGTCATTCCGCGCCAAGGCTGTTTGGCTACGGACTGAATAATCGAGAACGAGCGGCTGATTACTTCAATCGTGTTGCGCGGCTTGGAATCCAGTAACCCCGGTTCCAGATGGATTCCGATCACCATCTCCGCGCCCATCTCGCGCAAGGCCGGCGAGGGCACCTGCTCGGTGAGAAATCCATCCACTAGATAGTGACCTTGATGTTCCACCGGCAGAAACAGCCCGGGATACGCGCATGATGCGCGCAGCGCCGGCCCAATCTCGCCCTCGGTGAAATGAATCGAAGTGCCCTTCAGCAGGTCCGTCGCGACGATCGCGAGCGGAATGCGCATCTCGTGAAAATATTTCGCCGGCGTCAGGCGATGCAGAAAATCCTGCAGCGGTTCGTTGGAAGCCATGCCCATACGCGAAAGCGTCCAGCGGCCGAAATCGCGAAAGCGTGTGATGGCAGATTGTTGCTCCATGTGCTCGAGCGTCGCGCCGCTGGCATAAGCCGCGGCGATCAGCGCGCCCACGGAAGTGCCCGCGATGAAATCAATCGGGATTTCGTGTTCTTCCAGCGCGCGCAACACTCCCACGTGCGCCACGCCGCGCGCGAA
Organism: Acidobacteriota bacterium; assembly: GCA_013289695.1. Lineage (GTDB taxonomy): Bacteria > Acidobacteriota > Terriglobia > Acidiferrales > UBA7541 > Palsa-295. The sequence goes on along the minus strand of JABCZK010000009.1, from coordinate 79,710 downwards.
ACCGCCGCCCAGCGCCAGCCCAACCTTGGGGCGTTCGCCCGTTGTGCCATAAGCAAAGCTGCGCAAACCGCGAATGGCTTTCCCCAGCCATTTTGTGGTGTTTCCAAATTCTGACATGCTCGTCCCTTCACACCACTTTAACTCATTTCCCGCTTCGGGGTCTTTCCGGTTGACCGCTCCGTACTGCTTTTGTAACCTCACTGACTGGGCAAACGCCTCGAGGGACACGAGTGAGACGACCGATCGAACGCGCAGCGGTGTTAGGTGCAGGCACCATGGGCGCGCGGATTGCCGCGCATCTGGCCAACGCCGGCATCCCCTGTTACCTGCTGGACATCGTTCCACCCAGCCTCACTCCCGCGGAACAAAGTAAAGGGTTAACGCGCGAAAGCCCTGCCGCGCGCAATCGCATCGTTTTGGCTGGTCTCGACGCGGCAAAAAAATCCCGCCCTGCCACCTTTTTCACGCCGGATGCCGCACGCCTCATCACGCCCGGAAACCTCGAAGACAACATCGCCTGGTGCGGCCAGGTGGATTGGATCATCGAAGCTGTCGCCGAAAACCTGGAAATCAAGCGCAGCCTTTTCACCCGCGTCGAAGCGGTCCGCAAGCCCGGCACCATCGTCACCTCCAACACTTCCGGCCTGCCGATTCACCTGATCGCCGAAGGCCGCTCCGAAGATTTCCAGCAGCACTGGGCCGGAACGCATTTCTTTAATCCGCCGCGCTACATGAAATTGGTCGAGCTCGTCGCCGGGCCGAAAACTCTGCCCGAAGTGCTGCAGTGGCTCGACGAAATCTGCGACCTGCGTCTCGGCAAAGGTGTGGTCGCCGCCAAAGACACGCCCAACTTCATCGCCAATCGCCTCGGCACATTTTCCATGCTCAACGCGGTCCGCCAGATGCTGGCGCTGGAAATGACCATCGAAGAAGTGGACGCCTGCACCGGCCCCGCCATCGGGCAGCCCAAATCCGCGACGTTTCGCACCGCGGATCTGGTGGGGCTCGATATCCTGGTGCACGTCGTGCGCAATATTTACGACAACGCGACCTCCGACGAATCGCGCGACATCTACAAAGTCCCGCCGTTCATGGAGGAAATGCTCAAGCGCGGCTGGCTGGGCGACAAAACCGGCGGCGGTTTTTACAAAAAAGTAAAAAAAGATGGCGAGTCGGAAATTCTCACGCTCGACTGGCAGAAAATGGAATATCGCCCGCGCCAGAAAGCGAAATTCGCCTCGATCGAAGCCGGCAAAGCGATCGAAGACACGCGTGAACGCCTGCGCGCTCTGCTCGCCCCGGCGCTGGACGGCGAGGGCGGCGACAAAGCGAATCGCCTGTTGTGGCCCAGCCTCAGCCAGACGTGCCTGTACGCCGCGCGCCGCGTTCCGGAAATTGGAGATCGCATTGTGGACCTGGATCGCGCCGCCCGCTGGGGCTTTGCCTGGGAGCTTGGCCCCTTCGAAGTTTGGGATGCGGTTGGCGTCGAACGCATGGCCAAGGCTCTGGAACGCGATGGCCAGGAATTGCCCGCGCTCGTGCGCAAGGTCCTGGACTCGCCCGCAAAATCTTTCTACCAATCCGAAAAGGGAACCACGCATTATTTCGATCTCGCTTCGCAGTCCTTGCAGCCCGCCCCCGAGCCGTCCGGAATTATCATCCTGAAATCGCTGAAAGATCGCAGCGGCGTGGTGCAGAAAAATGCCGGCGCAAGCCTGGTTGACCTCGGCGATGGCGTGCTCTGCTGCGAATTTCACTCGAAGATGAATTCCATCGGCGGCGATCTGGTCGCGATGATCCATGCCGGAATCGCCCGCCTAAGCTCAGACTTCGACGCGATGGTCATCGGCAATCAAGCCACGAACTTTTCCGTAGGCGCGAACCTGATGCTGGTGCTGATCAGCGCGCAAGAAGGCGAGTGGGATGACATCCACATGGCCGTGCGCCAATTCCAGCGCGTGAACATGGCCATCAAATATGCGCCGCGGCCCATCGTCGCCGCGCCGCAGGGCATGGCTCTCGGCGGCGGTTGCGAAGTCCCCTTGCACGCCGCGCGCATTCACGCGGCCGCGGAAGCTTACATGGGACTGGTGGAAACAGGCGTCGGCCTGATCCCCGGCGGCGGTGGCACGAAGGAAATGCTGATCCGCGCGAACGAACACTCCGCGGGGGGCGAGGATCTCGACCTCTTCCATGCGCTCAAGCCGGTCTTCGAAAACATAGCGATGGCCAAGGTTTCCAGCAGCGGCGAAGAGGCGCGTGCAATGGGCTATCTGCGCCCATCCGATCTGATCGCCATGAATCGCGACCGCCAGATTGCCGCTGCCAAGCAAACCGCACTCGCGTTGCTTCGCGCCGGATACCATCCGCCCGCGCCGGCGCAAATCCGCGTGCTCGGCGAAGAATTCTTAACCGGCGCGAAGCTGGCCATTCACATGATGATCCGCGGGGGCTATGCCACCGAGTATGACGGCGTCGTCGGACGCAAGGTCGCGAACATTCTGGCGGGCGGTGCGATCACCGCGCCGCAGCTCGTTCCGGAGCAGTATGTGCTGGACCTCGAGCGCGAAGCTTTCGTCAGCCTCTGCGGCCAGCGCAAGACGCAGGAGCGCATCGCGCATACCCTAAAGACCGGAAAACCACTGCGGAATTAATTTTTCGCGCAATTACGACTGCATCGCGCCCGCCGCGCAACTTTCACGCCGTCGCCGTGTTGGTAATCAGCGGTGAAACCTATTTGCAGCGAACTGTATCTAAGCTTCTGAATTCTACGTAATTTGGTGAGCCGGGGTGGTGCTTCGACGAATGGAACTTTTTCCATAGTTTTCGTGAAGGTGAATGTGCGAACTCCGCGTGCTGCTGGCCGAGGGCTCGGAATGATCGTGGCAGCGGAGAAAACCAGGAATGAGCAGCGTTAAATTCTTTTGAGCGGCGCGCTGTCGCGGCGGGCAATCTTGCCGCGCTCTCCGCAAATGGACTTGTTCGCGATTATAGATCGGCTCCGAATCCGGAGCCTTGCTGGTCATTACAGGATGAAGCCAAGGGGAGACTTCTGATGCGAAAGCGGATTCATTTTTTTGTGCTACTCGGAATTGCGTTTCTGGGAATGATGACCCTGACCGCTTGCAGCAGCGGCGGCGGTAGTCACTCTACGGTAAATAATCTGATGGTGGTTCCCGGCGCCTCCAGCGTGGGGGTTGGCCAGACGGCTCAATTTACCGCGTTTCTGGGTGGCGTGAGCACTTCCGTAACTTGGACCGCGAGCGGCGGCACCATCAGCGGCACGGGGCTGTTTACTGCGCCCGCCGCTGCAGCGAGCGTGACGATCACGGCCACATCCGGCACAAATACCGGCACCACCACCGTGAATGTCGTCGCCGCGCAAACCTTGGTTGTAAATCCCGCGGCGCTCACAATTCCAGCCGGCGGCCTGCAGACTTTCACTGCCACGCCCAGCGCGAATGTAACTTGGACAGTCAACGGAGTGGCGTTTGGCGACTGCATCGCGCCGCCGATTGGCTCCGTCACTCAATGCCATGGCGTCATTGATGGCAACGGCAACTACACCGCGCCTCTTTCGCCGCCCACGGGCGGCACAGTGACGATCGGCGCCTCCTCGGGTGCCAATTCCGGCACCGCCGCGGCCACCATTCTGTATTCTTCCGCGTCTCTTACCACGAACACCACGGGAACCGGCCAGTACGCCGTAGCATTTACCGGAGTGGGTTTCCTACAGGGTTTCCCCGTGGATGTTGCCGGCAGCATCAATACGATGGGCTCGCCCACCTCTACATCCGGCACAATTACCGCCGGCGGCGAGATGGATCTCAACAGCGCCGACCAGGGAGCAACGGCCCTCGCTATTCCGGTGACGGGAGGTTCGTTTCAGGTGGGCGCTCTCGATGGCCGCACCTCCATTACCGTGACGCTGTCATCGACGAACAATTCGGTCGCGACGTCGCTTACCTTGCAAGCTACGCTGGCCACCAATCAGCACGCACTGCTGATCAATTTTGATAACACTTTCACTGCCAGCGGCACTCTGGACGCACAAAATCCGACATCTTTCGCGACTCCGCTCAATGGCCGGTTTGCATTTCAATACTTTGGCGTAGATACAAATCTCAATCCGGTGACGGCAGCCGGGACTGTCCTCGCCAGCAACAATTCCATTCCCGTCAATAACCCTAACTCGCCGGTGAACGCGCAGGATCTGGAGTTCGTTGCAACCACGAACAACAATCAAACCCTCACCACGGTGACCAACGACATATCCCTGAACGGCTTGTACACCAACGCAGACTCTTCGGGGCGCGGCACCCTTACCTTAACCTCCACCTCTTTGGGCACCGTGGATTTTGCGTACTACATGATTGACCAAACGCACCTGAAACTCGTCGAGATCGATCCGACGCAGCTTTTCGTTCTAAGTGGTGAAGCCTTTAGCTCGCCCCTCAATACCACTGCACTGAACGGCGGGGTCGTAGCTACCTTCGGAGGAGCCGCCAACAATGCGCCCTACGCCGGCGGCGCTGTCTTTGCCATCAATGGCGCCACGATCAGCAGCGGCGGCGCGCTCGACATCAATAACAGTGGCGGTGACGGCACGCAGATCAACAGCACGATCACCAGCGGTAGCTATGCGAACGTGTTGACCGAAGGTAACGTTCCGGCCCGCTTCACGCTTTCCCTTACCACGAGCAAGGGCACGGCGTTATTCGCCGCATACACTTTCGTCACGGCTTCGGGCCCGGGTGCCGAATTGGTCGAGATAGATACCAACAACGGTGTGGAAGGCGCCAGCGGCACCGCTTTCCAGCGCGGAGGCGTCAGCACCGTGCAGGGAAGCTTCGCCTTGAATCTTTCGGGCGTGGGCTCCTCGAGATCTCAGGGCTCGTTCGAGCAGGATATCGCCGGCCAGCTTGGCTTGGTCAACAACAGCACAACCCTCACGGGCACGCTCGATATCAACAACGGCGGACCTATCCCGGGTGTGGCTGTGAATTCCACCAGCATCTTGAATCCTGTCGCGGCCAACGGTCGGGGCACAGCGCAGGTAAACGTTTCCGGCAGTGGCATCTCTGCGAAATTCAATCTGGTTTACTACCAGGTTGATAGCAATACCGAATTGCTGCTCGATGCTGATACCAATCGCGTGGCCAACGGCATACTCATCCGCCAGTTTTAGCCGGCGGCGCGCGCGCTGCATTCCGTCCGTTTCACTCCGGGAGATCGCCGCAGTAGCCGCGCGGCGGTCTCGCCGGGGAGCCTCCTCCCTAATCTGCGAATTCTCTGGTAACCCATCGCGCCTCTGTGCGTCTGAACGCCTAGCGGGTGTGTGTGAATTGTGATTCCAAAGGCTGTGCGATGGTCGTGATGAATTGCTGCGGCTCTGTGCGCGTCCGGTTATGCAGCAAACGTCTTGCGTTCGCCCGAGACTGCCGCTAGCATCAGTCGCTTTTAATTCAGCTGCGCGCCGCGATTGCCGGCGTGCGGGTTCATCGAGATTCAAAAAGATCTGAGGGGTGTGAAATGAAGCTTCGCGAGCGTCGCCGTCTGGTTCCTCCGGTTCTGTTGGCCGTCTGCGCCGTCACCTTGATTGGCTTGGTGTGCACGGCGCGCGGCGAAGGCGGCGAGCCACGCTACTTCGCGGTGAAGAACGCGCGCATCGTTCCGGTTTCGGGGCCGGTGATCGAGAACGGCACGGTCGTCATCGCCAAGGGTCTGATCCAAGTCGTCGGCACGGACGTCGCGATTCCCCCCGAAGCCTGGGTGATTGATGGCAAAGGCCTCACCGTGTATCCCGGCCTGATTGACGCCGGAACAAATCTCGGCCTCGCGCAGGATGACGACGCTTCGAAGAAACGTGGCGCGGGCCCAGCCGCCTCCGGGCCGGAAGATCGCCCAGCCACCACGCCGTGGCGCGTCGCAGCCGACGAACTCAAGACCGACGACAAGCGCATCGAATCCTGGCGCAACGCCGGATTCACCACGGCGCTCACCGTCCCGGACGGCGGAATTTTTCCCGGCCAGGCCGCGGTGATTGATCTCGCCGGCGAACGCCCGGGAGATTACGTGGTGCGTCCGCGCGCCAGCGTGCCGCTTTCCTTCAAACCCGTCGGCGGATTTTTCGGTTTTCCCGATTCGCTCATGGGTACGATCGCCTACGTCCGCCAAGTGTTGGACGACACGGTATGGTACGCGCAAGCCGAGCCAATCTACCAGGCGAATCCGACGAAGACGGAGCGCCTGCCCTACGACCGTACTGAATTCATACTCAGCCGCGCGCTGCAAAACAACGAGCTCGTCCTGCTGCCCGCGAACAATTCGATCCAGATTGTGCGCGGTCTGCGTCTGGCGAGCGAATGGAAAATCCGCGCGGTCCTGTATGGCGGCCAGCAAGGCTACGAAGTCGCCGCCGCGCTCGCCGCGAGCAAAATCCCCGTGCTCGTCAATCTCAAATGGCCCGAACGCGCCAAAGACAGCGACCCCGAAGCCGAGCAAACTCTGCGCGAACTTCGCTTTCGCGATCGCGCCCCCGGAACGCCGGCGGCACTCGCCAAAGCCGGCGTGAAATTTGCGCTCTCCTCTGGCGGAATTGCCGAGCCGAAGGACATTTTCAAGAGCGTGAAGCGAGCCACCGACGCAGGCCTCACGCAGGACGCCGCCCTGCGCGCCATGACTCTGGACGCCGCCGATATTTTGGGCCTGGGCGATCGCCTGGGCAGCATCGCGCCAGGGAAAATCGCAAATCTGGTGGTCACCGATGGCGACATCTTCAACGAAAAGACGAAAGTGAAACACGTGTTCGTGGACGGCCGCTGGTTTGTAGTCCACGAAGAAACGCCGCCGGAAAAACCGGGCGAGAAAAAGCCGGCCGATGACGATGGCGCAGCCGCCGCGCGATCGAATCATGTCGCAGGGGTGGGCCGATGAAGCGAAAAATTCTCTGCACCGCTGCCATGCTGGTGGCGCTCGCGCCAATCGCCACCCGCGCGCAAAATCCCGGTACAATCTTGATTCAAAACGCCACGGTCCTCACCGTCACCCACGGAAATATCGAACACGGCTCGATTCTCATTCGCGACGGTAAAATAGCCGCGGTGGGCGCCGACCTGAAAGCCCCCGAAGGCGCCACCGTGATCGATGCCACCGGCCAATTCGTGATGCCCGGCATCATTGACTGCCACTCGCACATCGCTGTGGATGGCAGCGTGAACGAAGCCGGCCCGGCGGTTTCTTCCATGGCCAATATTGCGGACGTGCTCAATCCCGATGACATTGATATTTATCGCGACCTCGCCGGCGGCGTCACCGCCGCAAACATTCTGCACGGCAGCGCGAATCCGATCGGCGGCCAGACCGTCGTCATCAAGCTGCGCTGGGGCAAGCCCGCCAGCGAGCTGCCGTTTCAAGGCGCGCTTCCCGGCATCAAGTTCGCCCTCGGCGAAAATCCCAAGCACTCAAATTTCCCAACGCCTCCGGGCGTCACGCCGCGCTATCCGGCAACCAGGCTCGGCGTCGAAGAAGTAATCCGCCAGGCCTTCATCGAAGCCCGTGAATACAAAAAGCAATGGGACGATTACAACCAGCGCAAATCCGCCGGCGCACAAAATCTAATCCCGCCGCGACGCGATGTGCGGCTCGATCCACTGGTCGAAGTACTCGAAGGCAAACGCTACGTGCATGCCCACTGTTATCGCGCCGATGAAATCCTGATGCTGATTCGCGTCGCCAATGAATTCGGTTTCAAGGTGCGGACCTTCCAGCACGTACTGGAAGGCTACAAAATTGCCGACGAAATTGCCGCGTCCGGCGCAGGCGGTTCCACGTTTTCCGATTGGTGGGCCTACAAAATGGAAGCGTTCGACGCAATACCCTACAATGCCGCTCTGATGACCGAACGCGGTGTAATCACTTCTGTTAACTCCGACGACGCGCAGGAAGCGCGCCAGCTGAATCAGGAAGCCGCCAAGAGCATGAAGTTCGGCGGCCTCTCGGCGAACGACGCGCTCAAGCTCATCACTCTGAATCCCGCCATTCAGCTGGGGATAGAGGCGCGCGCCGGTTCCATTGATGTGGGCAAGGACGCCGACCTGGCGATTTACAATCACGACCCGCTCAGCGTTTACGCCGTGGTCGAGAAAACTCTGATTGACGGCCAGGTTTATTTCGATCGCCAGCGCGACATCGCCCAACGCTCGACGCTCGCCACAGAAAAGCAGTCTCTGCTGGATAAGGAAAAGAAAGCCGCGGAAGAAAAGAAGGCCGAGCAAAAGAAGACCGAAGAAAATTCGGAGAAGAAGCCGGACAAAAAGCCCGGCCAGAAAAAGAAACCGCCGCAGGATGGCAGTAACAACGGCAGCGGCAACGTCAACATCGCAAACGGTGCGGCCGGAGGCGCGCGATGAAAATATTAAAGCTCAGCTCGCGCGGCGCAATGGCCCTGGTTCTTGCGGCGTCCCTCACAATTCCAGCGTGGTCGCAAACCACCTCCAGCGCCTACGCAATTAAAGGCGGCAAAGTTTTCACGCTCGCCGGACCCGCCATCGAGAACGGCACAGTGATCATCCGTGACGGAAAAATCGCCGCAGTGGGCGCCAATATCGCGATTCCGTCGGACGCGCAGGTCATCGACGCCACCGGCCTGGAAGTTTATCCTGGCATGTTCGATCCGATCACGCAGATCGGCCTGAACGAAGTCAGCGCCGTGAACGCCACGGTGGACGTCAGCGAACTCGGTGATTACAACCCCGAACTCGTCGCCGCCACCGCCGTGAACCCCGCCAGCGCGCATATTCCCGTCACTCGCGCGAACGGCATCACCTCCGTAATCGCCGTGCCGGGCAGCACCAGCCTCGATTTGCAAAGCGGCGGACTGATCGCTGGGCAAGCCTCCGCGTTCAACTTGGCGGGCTGGACCATGGACGAAATGCAGATCAATCGCTCCGTCGCCATGGTCATCAATTGGCCCAGCATTCAGACCGCGACGTTTGATTTCGCGAGCTTCAGCGTGAAAGAAAAACCCTACGCCGACGTCAAAAAAGAATACGACAAATCGGTCAACACGCTCAGCGACTGGCTCGATCGCGCGCGCCACTACGCCCAAGCTAAAGAAAAAGGCTCGCCCACGCTCTACGAACGCGACCTGAAACTGGAAGCGCTCGTGCCCGTCGTGGAAAGGAAGTTGCCCGTGCTGGTGATCGCCGACCAGGAGCGCGACATTCGCAACGCCGTGGAATTCTGCACCAAGCAAAATCTAAAAATGATTCTCGGCAGCGGCGCCGAAGCCTGGAAAGTGAAAGACCTGCTCAAGGATAAAAAAATCCCACTCGTGCTCGCTCCCACCAATCGCCTTCCCGAACAGGAAGACACGCCGTACGACAAACCTTACACTGAGCCGTCCGAACTATTCGCCGCCGGAATTCCCTTCGCGTTTTCCAGTTTCGGCACAGCCTTCTCGCGCCGCCTGCCGCAATACGCCGGCACCGCGGTGGCCTACGGTCTGCCGCACGACGAGGCGCTGAAAGCAGTGATGCTGAACGCCGCGCAAATTTTCGGCCTGGCCGATCAACTCGGCTCGCTCGAGCCGGGAAAACTCGCCAACATCATCGTAACCAACGGCGATCCACTCGAGCTCCAAACGCAGGTGCGCTACCTCTTCATCAAGGGCCAGCTCACCAGCACCGACAACAAACATCGCGACCTGTACGAACAATATCGCAAGAGGCCGCAACCAGCCCACTGACAGGCCGGCCATCTCCATCCAAGCAAGGCCCAAAAAACGCCACTTGTAGCGGCGGTCCCGCTTTGCGCGAACCGGCATCTTTTCCTTTGGTTATCTCTGCGCACTCTGCGCACTCGCCTCTGCGAAAGCTGCGGCAGAGCTGTTGCCTCGCCTCAAGAATCTCCGCCGCCGCGCTTGGCAATCTGCCTGCGTGCGTTATAATCCCTGCCCATCGAATGCCAAAAACAAAAATACCGTCGCCGCACTCAGCCCAAGGAGACGCCATGCAATTCTTTCGCGCCCGCTCTTGCGTCGTAGTATTTCTGTTGGCAATCGCGCTGTCCGTCGCCGGCTTCGCCGCTCAATCAACCCACCCAGACGAACCCGCGCAAAAACCCGCCACCCGCCCCACCATCGTTTTCATGACCGACTTCGGCACGGCCAACGACGCCGTAGCCATCTGCAAAGCGGTAATGATCGGCATCGCCCCAGACGCCCGCATCATGGACATCACGCACCAGGTAACGCCCTATCAGATCGGCGAAGCCTCGCGTTTGCTGCAAGGTGTCACCCCGTACTATCCCGCCGGCACCGTGTTCGTGATCGTCGTTGATCCCGGCGTAGGCACCTCGCGCAAAGCGGTAATCGTGAAAACGAAAAAGGGCCAATACTTTGTAGTCCCCGATAACGGCCTGATGACTCCCATCGTGGACGCAGACGGCTTCGCAGGCGCGCACGAAATCAGCAATCCCGCCTGGATGATCGGCGACAAAATCTCCTCCACATTTCACGGGCGCGATATTTTTTCGCCCGCTGCCGCGCATCTGGCAATGGGCGAAGATTGGACCCAGGCCGGCCCCGCCGTGGATGAGCTGGTTCGCTTAAATCCGCCGACCGCAACTTTGGACGCGAAGGGCATCAGCGGCGCGGTGATCGGCCTCGACGATCCCTTCGGCAGCCTGATTAGCAATATTTCCGGCGATGATTTCAAAAAACTGGGCTACGCGCTGAACGAAAAAGTCACCGTGAAGATTGACAACAAGCCCTACACGATGCCCTACGTGAAAACGTTCATGGGCGTGCCGGTAGGACAGCCGCTGCTGTATATCGATTCGCGCGACCGGGTGGGCTTCGCCGTAAACCAGCGCGATTTCTCGAAAGTTTACAAAATCACGCCGCCAGTTGCGGTCTTCGTTCCAGCCAAGCCGAAATAATTTGCTGAGCCTGCGCTGTCGTCCCGCCTCGGCGCGCGCAAGGAATTTCCGCAGATCCATTCGCATCGTCGCAAACTCCGCGCTCGCCGCGCGTTTTCAGTCACGCGCGTCATCCGAAATGCGCCCCGCCGGCGCTCCGCACATTCGCTTATTCTTCTCCGCGCGCGTTGGTGCCTAAAACGCTCTCCCCCAAGTACCAAAGTACTATGGCGCGTAATGGCACAGCTCGCGAAAATTTACTTATTACGGGGATTTCCGCTTTTTCCCCGGGGGACGGCGTACTACTGCCGCTGAGGACTATGGCTCCACTCATCAAAGATCCACTCGACGTCGCAAATTCCACCACGGCCGCGCCGGCTTCGCAAACCAGCGCTCCGCCGAAACAGACAGCAGCCTCTGGCGCCACTTTGCGCGCCGACGCTCTCTCGCTCGAAGTCCCCGTAAAAGTCCATGGCTCGCGCGTCACCGGAGTGGCTCGCGGCGCCGCTCCGCAAACCGAACCCTTCGAAGAGGAAACCGGCACGATGATCGTGTTTCCGCACGGCGGCGTGATCAGAATGTCCACCACGGTCACAGCCAGCCAGATGTTGGTCGTCACGAATTTGAAAACGCGCCAGGATGCCATCTGCCGCGTCGTCAAGGTTCGCACGTTTTCGAACATGCAGGCCTACGTGGAAGTGGAATTCACGCATCAGCAGCCCGGATACTGGGGCGTTCATTTTCCGTCAGAGAGCCCCGCTAAAGCCAGTGAGCCTGCGCCGGCAATCTCGCCAGCTGCGGCTCCGGTTGCGATTCCCGAAACACCTGCGAAGTCAGCGCCCGTTCAGGGGGTGCCGACGCCCGCGCCTTTCGTAGCACCGCCGCCTCCCCCGACCGTGATGACGCCTGTGCCTCCGCCGGTGGTGCCGCCGCCCGCTGCGCCAAGCGCTCCCGCGGCATTGAATCCGCCCGCGCCCATGATCCCGGCTCCGCCCAGCAAACGCGAGCCAACATTCATTTCGTTTGGCACGCAGGAAAAAGTTCAGCCTTTCGCTTCGACCACCACGGTCACGGCGGCCGAGCGCATTGCCCAGTCCTCTCCCGCAACTCCCGCGCGCACTCGACCGGAACCCGTGCCGCCAAAATTTATTTCAGAAATTCCGGATAGCGGCGCGGAGAACGATACGCTTCCCGTCGCGCCGATCGAGTCGCCGGCAGCGCCGCCCTCGCTGACCATGAGCGAACTGCGTGGGGACCAGCGCGGAATCGCCGTGGCCCCGCCGGACGACGCGTCACAAACGATCGCCGGAACAGAGCAGACGAACGCGGACGTCGCCGATGCTCCAGCAAATAGTTCGCGCGCTGTTTTCGGAAGCTTTAGCGGCGGCACGGCTTTGAGCGGCAGTCACGCATTCCCGGTTGACTCCTTCGACGCGCGCCTTGATTCCAGCGACGAAGCGGCCACGGACCAACCCGGCGCATCGCGCAACAATGGTTGGCTGATGATCGCGGCCTGCGTCACCGTATTGTTCGCCACTGTCGTTGGCGGCGTGCTGTACTTCCGCCCGCACCCGGCCGCATCCGCGCGCAATGAGGCAGCTAATTCGAATTCACCCGCGGTTCCGCAGCCGCTCGCATTTCAAACTCCCGTTACAGTTCCTGATGCCGGTACACCGGAAGTAGCGCCCCTGCATAATTCCGCGGCGCATCCGGTAGCGGTTGTTGCGCAGGCGCCCGCGCCATCCTTGGTCGTGAACGGCAGCGACTCAAGCGACGAAGGGCCCAGAATTGTTCCGAAGCCGGCTTCCAATTTGGCGCCCGGCACGATAAAGGGCGCTCTGCAGAATCATCCGGTCTCGACGCAAAGAAGTGATGCGGACCAGTCGGTTCAAGCGCCATCCGTGGATGCCGCGCCCGCCGCGGACTCTTCCAACGCCGGAGCGCTGTCCGGGATCGTTTCCTCAAACGTCGCGGCCCCAGCGGCGCCCGAAATTCCGACGGAAGGTCCCGTCAAGGTCGGCGGCAACGTGAAAGAACCCCGGCTCGTCTCCCGCGTGATGCCGGAATACCCGCTCGTCGCGAAACAAGCCGGAATTCAAGGCGACGTAGTCGTGAAAACCACGATCGATCAGAAGGGCAACGTAGTGAACATGCAAGTCGTCTCCGGTCCCGCCATGCTCCGCGGCCCGGCACTCTCAGCACTGCGCCGCTGGAGATACGAGCCCTCCACCCTAAACGGCCAGCCAATCTCCGTGCAAATGCTGGTCACCATAAAATTCAGCTCCAACCGCTAGCCGCCGCTTTCCATTTCGCGAGGCTTGTGCCACGGGCTCTCGCCGCCGGGGTTGCAATCGAATTGCGGTTATCTGAGTTTATCTGCGTTCATCTGCGTTCATCTGTGGTGCCTTTGACTTTGGTATGGTGCCGATACCATTCCCCTCACACCTGTTGCTTTTTCGCCGCTGCTGCATCCAATATAGAGCTCATCAATAATTAACCCATGTCGCTCGAGGTGAACCATGCGTGAAGCCGTCATCGTCAGTTCCGTGCGCACCGCCGTAGGCAAAGCCGCCAAAGGCACGCTGCGCGCGACTCGCCCCGACGATCTCGCCGCCACAGCAATCAAGGAAGCGATCACCCGCGCGAAGGGCCTCAATCCCGCCGAAATCGAAGACGTCATCGTCGGCTGCGCCACTCCCGAAGCCGAACAGGGCATGAACGTCGCCCGCATCGCGTCACTGCGGGCCGGCTTGCCGGTCACCGTCTCCGCGATGACCATCAACCGGTTCTGTTCCTCGGGGCTTCAGGCCATCGCCCTCGCCGCCGAACGCATCATCGCCGGCGGCGCCGAAGTCGCGGTAGCGGGTGGCGCCGAATCCATGTCCATGATCCCCATGGGCGGCAACAAAATCTCACCGAATCCTTGGCTCACAGATAATCATCCAGACACCTATCTGAATATGGGCCTCACCGCTGAAAATCTCGCGAAGAAATACGGCATCACGCGCCAGCAGTCGGACGAGTTTTCCCTCGCCAGCCATCAAAAAGCGCTCGCCGCCATCGCCGCGGGAAAATTCAAGGATGAAATCGTTCCCGTGGATGTCACCTACACCGTCCTGGAAGCCGCCGCAGCCGGCGAAACCACTGCCTCGAAACCCAAAACCGTGAAAGTTGCTTTCGACACGGACGAAGGCCCGCGCGCCGATACGTCCATGGAAGCTCTTGCGAAGTTGAAGCCGGCATTTCACACGCACGGCGTAGTGACGGCAGGGAACAGCTCGCAGACCAGCGACGGCGCGGCCGCCTCTGTAGTAATGAGCGCCGAGCGCGCGCGCGCCCTGGGTTTGAAACCGCTAGCGCGCTTCGTCGCGTTTGCGACGGCCGGATGCCCGCCGGAAGAAATGGGCATCGGCCCGGTGTTCGCAATTCCCAAGGCATTGAAACTGGCAGGATTGACGCTGGATCAGATTGATGTCATCGAACTCAACGAAGCTTTTGCCGCACAAGCTCTCAGCGTAATCAAACTTTTGGGAATTGATCCCACGCGCGTCAACGTTAATGGTGGCGCGATAGCGCTCGGGCATCCGCTAGGTTGCACCGGTGCCAAACTCACCGCCACAATTCTGCGCGAACTAGAACGCCGCAACGCCCGCTACGGCATGGTCACCATGTGCGTAGGCGGCGGCATGGGCGCAGCAGGCATCTTCGAACGCGTCGCCTAGCCCAAGCAGTCGATTGTGCGTTTGAATTTGCCTTTGACTCTGTAGCGGCGGGTCCCGCTTTGCGGGACCGGGCAGCGGTTGAGGTTGGTTCGCCGTTGCTCTTGCGGTTATAGCGGCGGACTCTGGTGCGCCGCGGTCGCCTCTATTTCTTAGTCGCGCTGGCTTTCCAGATCAACTGATAAGGCGCATCCCCAGTCTGATACGACTCCTCAATCTGGATGGTCTTATCCCCAACATGCGAATACACGGCCCGCATGTGCATCGTGCCAAATTCAGTCTGTATCACCAGATTGTCGCCTTCCCATTTCGCACTTCCGATAATCGCTCCCGGAAAACCATTCCCCACCGTCACCGTGGTGTACGCGCCTGTCTTCGGATCCCACGTCAGCAGTTCGTGCCCGATCTCATTATCCAGTGTGCTGTCTGCTTCGAAATCCGCGATGACCGAAAACCCGCCGGGCCCCAAATGCGCCTTGTACCACCCCGTTTGCTTCGCGCCATTCCCAGTCATCGGCGATTTCAAGTACTCACCGTCCATCGTCCAATCGCCAACCAAAAAATTCAGCCGCTGCATTTCCGGCCCCGGCTGCGGCGCTTGCATCGCCGGCGGGCTAGCAGGCTTATCGCTCGAAGACTGCTGCGCTCGCAAACTGATTTCCACCATCGCTGCCAGCATCACGAACCCCAGCATCATTCCAGCTTTGCGCATGAGCAAATTCCTCCTGGTGAATTTACTTCGCAGCAGGTTTCCACAGTCCAACGGTGTTTCCCGCCGGATCCTGAATCCACGCAAACGTCCCGCTAGGAATCGGCACCGGCGGCACCAGCATCTTTCCGCCCAGCTTCGTCGCCTTGTCGATAAATGCCTGCACGTCGTCCACCTCCACGTAAAAAATTGTGTAGTGGTGCGGCTCGTGCCCCAGTTCCGTGATATGCCCGGTCGGCCCCTTGCCGGCGTCAATCATTGCGGCCGGCCCGGCCTGGGCGATCTTCCACTCAAATAATTTCGCGTAAAAACTCTGCGTTGCCTTGCTGTCTTTGCATCCAATTTCGAAATGCACCACCGAATTCGCCATGCCGTCTCTCCTATCGCGCAAGAATTTTCTGAAATTGCGCGTTCCACTGCGTTTCCAGCTGCGTCACGCGCTCCTGCGGCAGCCCGTAGGTGGAAAACCACAGCTGCGCTTCGTACGTTCCGCCCGCGCCGGTTCGCGCAGCGCGCTCGCGCGATTCATATCCGCAACCAGGTCCCAAGCAGCAGGCGCGGCGTTGGCCGGAGCATTCATGCGCGCATTCCGCCGCCAAATATTCCATATGTCAAGGAAAATTATAGTTTCAATCAAGCGACGCCGTAACCAGCCCAAGCAATCCTGGCCTGTTCTTGCTAGGGCTTCTCGAGCGGCAGGACGCGGAACTGAGGTTTCCCTTCAATCCGGTACGTCGCGAAGTCCGCATGATCCCCGGTAAGAATCACCGAAAGCGATTCGCGCTTCGCCAGATAGACTAGCGTCGCATCCGCGAAATCCATTGAACGGTCCCAGTAGCGTGACACAAGCGCGCGCATTTCCAAGCTCGCGGTCCTCGATCGCGCCGAGCACCGGCGCTCCGGAACGCACAAATTTCCAGGCCGCCTCCATCTCCGCGCGCGCAAGGCCCACCAGGTGAAATAATTCAGTCAGCACCGCCTCGGAGGTCAGCAAGGGAAGCCGCAGCTGACGAACTGCGCCAGGCCACCCCATTGCCAATTCACGCATCATGAATCAACAACTGCCGGCACCCGCTTCCAGGTGAGGAGTGTGGTCATGCGCAAACCAAATTTCCTCTGGGCCCTGTGCATTGCTTGCTGCTCCGCTCTCACAATTTCCGGCTGCAGCTTATATCCGTCGGGAAACTCCGGCCCAGCAGCAGACGTCACCGTGGTGCAATCCAATGATCTGGGCGCAATCGGATCAAATCCTAAAATTGTCGGAAGAGACGGCGGATACAGCGGAGTCTTCGGCGGCTACGCGGTCTGGCTCTACGGCGACACATTTCTGACGAATCCGAATACCCAACGCCAAGCCCTCATCAGCGATTCCTGGGCGTTCACCAGCGATTTCAACGCGCAGGACGGCATCAGCGGCTTTCAAGAACGCGAGGACGCCGTCGGCGCCCCCCTCATGCTTCTGCAACTAACCGCAACGGAGCAAGCTTTCAACGCCGCCCACGCAGGGAATCCCTGCCAGCAACAGCCCTGCGGTGCGCGCTGGGCGCTCTGGCCCGGAGCGATGGTTGCAGATCCAACCCGCAATCGCGCACTGGTTTTCTATCAACTCGTTTCCGCGCAACCCGGCAACTTCAATTTCCAGGCAGTCGGCTACTCGGTGGCCAGCTGGCAAAACTTCGCCGACCTGCCGCAGCGTCCCGCAATTAATCCCGCAGCCGAACATCCCGATTTGCTTTTCAGCCAGAATCAACCAAGTTTCGGTTCCGCGGCTCTAGTGGATGGAGACACGTTCTACGCCTATGGTTGTTACAATTCGGAATTCAGCGTTCCCTGCGTCTTGGGCCGCGTGGATCTTGCCGACGTCACCAATCTAAGTTCATGGACCTTCTACGCCGGCAATGGCAATTGGTCCAGTCAGATCAGCACTGCGATGTGGGTTTTCACCGGGAACCATATCCTGAATGTTTCTTGGAACGACTACCTGCAGCGCTACGTCGCCGTCTACAACCAGCCGCTCTCTGGAAACGTCGTGATCCGCACGGCGCCAGCACCCGCAGGGCCGTGGTCCGCGGAAGTGATGGCTTTTGAGGCTTTGCAGCCCGCCGCAGGCGGAAATTCCGTGGACGATGCGCAGGCGCATCCCGAGTACAACGTCAACGGTGGCCAATTCATGTTCGTGACCTACACGCACGCCACCGGAGCGTTCTCCAGCGAAGAACGCCTGGTATCTGTGCAGTTGCAACTCACTACCGGTTCGGCACAATGAAATTGCGATCGCCGTTGGCCTATTGTGTTGCGCGTAAATGCGCGAGAGAATCAAGGCATCGCATTCCATCATTCGGAGGCACAGCATGGCCACGGCACCCGTTTCGCAGGTCCTCAATCGCGGCGGCGCATTCCTCATCACACCCTGCCGCCCCGAAGACGTCTTCACTCCGGCAGATTTTTCCGATGACCAGCGGTTGATCGGCCAAACCGCCGAAGAATTCGTGCAGAAAGAAGTGATGCCGGCGGTCCCCGAGCTGGAAGCGCACAAAGACGAGCAGCTGATGGCCCAGATGCTCAAGAAGGCCGGCGAAATCGGCCTGCTCGGCGGCGGCATTCCCGAAGCCTACGGCGGCTCCGGCCTCGACAAAATTTCCGCCGCGATCCTCGCCGAAAAACTCGCCGGGTATGGCTCCTTTGCCGTCTCCCACGGCGGACATTCCGGTATCGGCACCGTACCCATCGTCTATTTCGGCAGCGAAGAACAAAAAAAGAAATATCTTCCGAAAATCGCCAGTGGCGAATTGCTCTCCTGCTACTGCCTCTCCGAGCCGCAGGCCGGTTCCGATTCGATGGCCTCGCGCACCCGCGCGGTTCTGTCGCCCGACGGCAAGAATTACATCCTTAACGGCCAGAAAATGTGGATCACCAACGGCGGATTCGCCGATGTCTACGTCGTCTTCGCCAAAATTGACGGCGAGAAATTTTCCTGCTTCATCGTCGAACGCGGCACGCCCGGTTTCAGCGCCGGCGCCGAAGAAAAAAAGATGGGCATCAAGGGCAGCTCCACCACGGCCATCTTTTTCGAAAACTCTCCGGTCCCCAAGGAAAATCTCCTGCACGAGCCCGGCCGCGGCCACGTCGTCGCCTTCAACACCCTGAACGCCGGCCGCTTCAGCCTGGGCGCCTATTGCATCGGCGGCGCCAAAAAGATCCTGGAAGCCTCCTCGAAATATTCCAAAGAGCGCACCGCCTTCGGGAAACGCCTGTGCGATTTCGGCCTCATTAAGGCCAAGCTCGGCGAAATGGCGATCCAAATTTACGCGATCGAATCCGAAGTCTATCGCTCCGCCGGCATGATCGAAGCCGCCGTTTCCAGCCCCGACGCCAGCAACGACAAAACCAAGCAAGCCATGCAAGTCCTCGAGGAATACGCCATCGAAAGCTCCATCAGCAAAGTGGCCGGCAGCGAAATGGTGGATTACGTCGTGGACGAAGGCGTGCAGATCTTCGGCGGCTACGGTTTCCACGAAGACTATCCCGTGGCGCGCGCCTATCGCGATAGCCGCGTGAATCGCATCTTCGAAGGCACCAACGAAATCAACCGCATGCTCATTATTCAGATGCTCATGAAACGCGCGCTGGGCGGCGTCCTCCCGCTGATTCCCGCCGCCCTCAAGCTCGGCGAAGAAGTCCTCGCCGGACCTTCCTTCGAAGAAGCTCCGACCGGGCCCTTCGCCGAGGCAGAAAAATCACTCGAACAGGCTAAGAAGATTTTCCTGCTGGCTTCCGGCGCCGCCATGCAGAAGTTCCGCGAACAGCTCGCCGAGCAGCAGGAAATCGTGGCCTCGCTCGCCAATATCGTCATGGACGTTTACGCCATGGAATCCACACTGCGCCGCGCGCAGAAAGCCTCGGCCGCTCGCGGGGAAGCAGCGAGCGTGATGTGCGATGCAGCCCGCGCCTTCATCTACGACGCCATGGACCGCGTCGAAAAAGATGCCCGCACCGCCCTCACCGCGATCGCCGAAGGCGACACACTGATCACGCAGCTCGCGGTCCTGCGCCGCTTTTCGAAACACGCTCCACTCGATACGATTGCGATTCGCAGGCGCGTCGCGGAAGCCGTGCTCGTGCAGGATCGCTATCCATTCGAAGGGCGCTAGTCGCCAGAACTGCAAAACACCTGTCCGCTGCTTGCGTTTTATTTCGCCCGCAGACACGGCGGTAGTCACGAGAGCAGGCGAATACAAGTGACAAAAAAAGTCTACAACCTCTAGTCGAGCTTCGGAACCGCCTCGCTCCGACCGGAAGAAACGATTTTCCGCTTTAAGTCGATTTACAGTGCCGACCTCTTTGCTGTCCTTCGATTTTTCAACAACTTACACGCGCTTCGTTTGGATACCTCCGTGCATCTATTCCAGTGAGGGTCGGAGGATCATGAAAACGTATCTCACTAAGTTGCAGACAATGCTGGCGGGGGTTATCGAAAAGGCGAAAGTACGCAAGGGCCTCCTGTTCATTTTGGGATTTTTCTTCGTTCTCCAGGTCTATTTCGTACGGGAATTGGTCGCTGCCGAATTGCTCTTTGCGCTGGGTTTCGCGGTCCTGATGGCTCTGGGCGGGATTATCTATCTCGTCGGCGCCATCGGTGAACGCGGGCTTGATTGGATGACGACGGGCGTTACGTTCAGCGCCGCTATCGCGCGTCGCAGCTACGCGGGCCTGGAAGAACTCAGTAGAAAGCCATTCCGCCATCCACGTTCAGAGTCTGCCCAGTAATCGCGCTCGCGTGATCGGAGACCAGGAAAAGGGCCGCAGCGGCTATTTGATCGGCCGTCTGCGGCCGTCCCTGTAATATCCCCTGGCACATCTGCTTGAATAGCTTCTCGCTGTCCGCCTGAAAATATTCCGCGAGCCCGCGCCCCAGCTCTTGCGACATCAAAGTCTCAGGCACCGGCCCGGGACTCAGCGCGTTCACCCGCACTCCCTTGCGCGCGCCTTCCGCCGCCAGCGTGCGCGTCAATCCCATCAGCCCCGCCTTCGATGCGGCATATGCGCCGTTCAATTGGAATGCCGCCTTCGCTGCGATGCTCACAATGTTCAAGACCGAGCCGGAACCGCGGGCGTACATTTCCGGCAGCACCAGCCGTGACAGCAAAAACGGCCCGCGCAAATTCACCGCGATCACTTCGTCCCAGGAGCGCGCGCTCACCTGCTCTAGCGGCGCTACCGGTCCCAGCAATCCCGCATTGTTCACCAGCACATGAATCGCGCCGAAAGCGTTGCGCGCCTCGCGCACAATCTTCTCGCAGTCCGGCTCGCGCGATACGTCTCCCGCTACCCACGCCGCTTTGCCGCCGGCATCCTGTATTTCCAGCGCCACCTGCTCGATTTCTTTTTCCGTTCGCGCGCTCACCACCACCGAAGCGCCCGCCGCAGCAAACCTCTTCGCGATGGCGCGCCCAATCCCCCGGCCGCCACCGGTCACAATCGCCACCTGCCCCTTCAGCAGCATTCTTCGCCCCCCTGATCCCCGCAAGTGAATCGGCATAGTACCACGCAGGCTCAGTCGAGGTTGTGTGCCGAGAAGGCAGTTAGCGGAACAGGCACGCTTCACTCGCTCCGTTCCTCTGTTGCGCTAAAATCTAGTGAGCAGCCCGATTTTGGCGCCGGGTCATCGTGATTAACACGCATGAAAAAAATTGCACTCATCGTCGGCATCGCTATTCTCGCCTTGGCCGGCAACGCCGGCTGGCAGATCGCATCGAACGAGCTGGCCAATCGGCAATTGGAGGAGGACTTGCGCGACCTGGCCTCGCTCAACGCTGAACACATCGGTTTAACCGGCCCGGCCACGGATGACGACCTTCGCAACTCCGTCGTCCACGATGCGAAAGGTCTGGACATCGAGCTGGATCCCAGTCAGGTGACCGTGCAACATACCGGGGAAGGGAAATCGTCGGCCGTGCATCTCGCGGCAGACTACACCGTGCGCGTGCGGCTGCTCGGCTTTTCGTGCAATTTCCGCTTCACTCCCTCGAGCGACAGAACGCCCTCCTAGAATGGTTTTGAATTTGGAGCGGCCATCCCGCGCTTTGCGGGATGGGCGCCTTGGACTTCGCGCGGCCCGCAATTTGGGCCTTGTTGTTCGCACATCGTATCCGCGCCCAGCCCATTTTGGAGTGCTGCGGCTTGCCTCGCGTGCCTTTGGCAAACCTGTTGCTTGTGACTCGCCCGCGCAGAGTGGGGGCAGTTCATCCTCAGATCCGCCCGTGCCGGAGCGAACGGCAGCGACGCACTTTCCTGCGCCATCTGTAACGCGGCTATCCCCGATGGCGGTCTGGACACCGCCGCTAAGAAGACCTCACAGCTTTTTCCGCAAACGGTTCCGCCGCAGAACCGATTTTGCGGCTACGGCAAAGCCTCGGGAAGTGCCCTGCGTGAATTCGCGGTTCCCCGGAGCACATTGCAACCGAACGAAGTAGCCGCCAAGCGCCTGTTCAGGTAAAATAAAAGGGATTAACGGAGAACGAATTGACTCTGACCCAAATTAACGGCACGAACCACGGAGCCAAGACGCTCGTACGAGTGCGCCCCCGAGGCTTTTGCGCGGGTGTAGTCCGCGCGGTGGACATCGTCGAACTTGCGCTGGAAGCCTACGGAAATCCGGTGTACGTCCATCACGAAATTGTCCACAACCGCTACGTGGTGGACCAGCTGCGCCGCCGCGGCGCCATTTTCGTGGAATCCATCGAAGAAGTACCGGTCGGCGCGGTGCTCGTTTTCAGCGCGCATGGCGTGCCCCCGCGCGTTCGCACCGAAGCGCAGGAACGCCAATTGCGCGTGATTGACGCCACCTGCCCGCTAGTAACGAAAGTGCATCTGGAGGCGCTGAAGTTTGCGCGCGAAGGCCGCACTCTGCTGCTCATCGGCCATCGCGACCACCAGGAAATCGTCGGCACCTCAGGCGAAGCGCCGGACCAGACCATCGTAGTCGGCAGCGTCGAGGAAGTGGACCAACTCGTCGTTCCCGATCCGGATCGCCTGGCCTTCCTCACGCAAACGACTCTTTCGCTCTATGACACACAGGAAATCGTGGCGCAGCTCCGCCATCGTTTCCCCACGATTGTCGGGCCGGCTTCCGATGATATTTGCTACGCCACTCAGAATCGCCAGGAAGCCGTCGAAGCCCTCACCCGCGAAGTGCAATTGATCCTGGTGGTGGGCTCAGCCAATAGCTCGAACTCCAATCGCCTGGTCGAAGTCGCCAAGCGCGCAGGCGTCGCCGCGCGCCTGATCGAAGACGCAAACGATGTGGATGGTTCCTGGCTGGAAGGCGTCAAGACGCTCGGCCTCACCGCCGGAGCATCGGCGCCAGAAATCTTGGTCGAGCAAGTCAGCCAGCGCCTCGCCAGCCTCGGCTTCACCAATCAGCGCGACCTGGATCTGATTCGCGAAGATGTGCGCTTCACCTTGCCGCCAGAACTAGCCGCGCGGCAAGCCGCGCACTAGCTATAGAGTTTCGGCCAGCGCGACGAATTAGGCAGTTCGCCTGCGCAGGCTCGGCCCCTGCCAATTCAATCTAAGGAGCCTTTTGCGTGGCGGTAAAGATTGTCCGGCAGACCAACAAGATTGCTCTGCTGGGCGCGCCTAGCAGCGCGGCCGCGATGTCCGCCGGGCACGAAGGCGCACCCACCGCACTGCGCGCCGCAGGCCTAGTTGAGCGCCTGAAAGCCATCGGTTATGCCGTCGCCGATCTCGGTGACGATCCCGTTCAGCTTTACAAGCCCGACGAAGAAAGCCCGCGCGCGCGCAATCTCACTCGCGTGCTCGCCTCGCTCGAATCCCTTAAGCCTCGGGTCGAGCAAGCCGTGAAATCCGCCGCGTTACCGCTGATTCTCGCAGGCGATTGCTCCGTCGCGCTCGCCACCGTCGCCGGCGCGCGCCGCTATTTCCGCAAAGTCAGCATGATCTACATGGACCGCGACGCGGATCTCAACACTCCCGCAACCACTGTGACCGGATGCGTGGATGGCATGGTCGTCTCGCATCTCGCCGGACGCGGCGCCGCGGAACTCGTGCGCTTCTGGGGCGAGCCGCCGCTCGTCCGCGAACCCGATCTCGCGCTATTCGGTGTCGCGCGCCTCGATCCGCCCGAAGAACAGCTTCTGGCGACGTCGCCGCTGCGTCGTTATCTCGCGAGCGATGTGCAACGCCTCGGTGCGGCGGCTGCGGCCCACGCCGCCATTGAACGCATCCGTGGCAACGGCTACCAATTCGTCCTGCACTTTGATGTAGATGTAATCGCCGATTTCGCCGCCACGAATTATCCTGGCTCCGGCGGCTTGTCGCTCGCCGAAGTCCGCGAAGCGCTCCTGGTTTTCGCGCAGCAACGGGAACTCGCCGCCTTTGAAATCACCGCTTACAACCCGACGAAGGACCGCGACGGCAGCGGCGCAAAACTAATCATCGAACTCCTCGCTGAAGTCCTCGAGGCGCGTCTCAAGACCCTGCAAGCCGCCGAAGCAGCGCTCGCGCCTCCTCCCGTCGCCGCCGCAGGTGCGGCTGGACGAGCCTCAGCCGCGCCTCCAGAGAAATCCTCCGCTGCACCGGATCCCACACCCGTCGCCGCTCCCAGCGAGGCTTGGTCTTCCGATTCCCTCGACCTGGATTCCGAGGCGAATTCCTCGGACGAATCCTCCGGCACCTCCTCCGACGCCTCTGAGTCTTCTGAAGAATCGAGCGGCTCCCATTCCTGATTCTCGGCGTCAGCGTAAATCCAGCACGTCCTCGCGCGTCCACCGAACGAAGCCCTATCCCTCCGTCATTGTCTTCGACGTGGATGGCGTTCTCGTCGACACGCGCGGCTCATTCCAGCTCACCACCCTGCAGACCGTGAAATTTTTCACCAAAAAAAGCGTCACCCTGCGCGAGCTGCACGCCTGGAAAAATCGCCCCGGCTTCAACGATGATTGGAAGCTTTCCACCGCCTGGGTAAAGGATCTCGGCGCCGATGTCGCTTACGACGAAATAAAAAAGAAGTTCCAGGAAATTTATTGGGGCGAGAATTCCCGCGGCAACGTCTCCAAGGAAAAATGGCTCCTGCGCAAATCCACTCTCGCGCGTCTCGCGAAGCACGCGGAGCTAGCTATTTTCACCGGACGCACTTGGCAGGAATTAAATTACACGCTCGATCGCAACGACGTCCGCCGCATCTTCAAAACGATCGTCACCGTCGAAGAAGTCGCAAAGCCCAAACCCGCGCCCGACGGCCTGCTAAAAATTCTGAACGGTCGCGCACCGAGCATCGCGCTCTACGTCGGGGACAATGTGGACGACGCGCTCGCCGCGCAATCCGCCCAAGTGAGGTTTCTCGCGATTCTGCCCAGAACCGGAGAAGAACGCCGCCAACGTAGTACCCGGCTTCTCCAACTCGGCGCACTCGCTATCCTCAATGATGTCAATGAACTAGAGTCTTGGCTGCCGAAGCCCCCGATCATCTGAATTCGTTCCAGTACCTGTCTCCCAGCAACTCTGTAGGATGTTCGTTAGTACCAAACACGACACCCGTACCATTGTTCCGACCGCCTCTTCCCCGCACACTTCTATGGAGAGGCGGGGCTTAGCCCCACATATACGTGACGAACCCGAACATTCGACCCGCTGCGGCTCGCGCCTTCATTCGCAGCCTCAATATCTTGCTCAAGTTCGCGCGAATGTATGACTTCGGCCATCCGCGCACAAAGAAGCAATATGAAACAGCCTGGTCCGAGCTTCGCACCGCTCTCGGAACCGGCACCGAAAATGAAGCCGGCGTGCTCCTCTCGGTTTCCGGAGACCAGCTCCTGCTCGACGGCACGCCTCTGGAATCCGCCGCCTCTGAAAAAAGTTTCGCGCGCATGCTTTCGGCTGCCGGCATCGCCAGCATTCACTTTGCGCCGAAGGTCACGCAAGCCAGCCTGGCGCGCTTCGTGCGCGGTTTTCCCACCAACACTGGCTCCAAGCCCGTGCAACTCGCTGAACAACTGAAAACAGCCCTCCAGGGCGACCCCCATATTCACGTAAACGAAGTCTGCTTCGTTCCGGCCGATTCCGCTGTCGCGCGTTCCACTGTCGCGCAGCAATTGGCCGCGCACACCCTCGGCCTGAATTCGCAAGCCACCGATGAATTATTCGCAGACCCCGAGCGCCTGCTGCAATTGATCGTGGCCGCGGAAGGCAGCAAAGGTGGCAGAGGATCGGGTGGCGGCAGCGGTTCTGGCAGCGCTGGTTCCGGCGATGGGAATGGCGACGGCAACGGCGAGGGATATGGCAACGGCGGTGGTGACGGCGGCGGTGGCAGCGGCGCTGGTGTGGGTTCTGGCTACGGCTCCGGTGGATCAGGTTCCGGTTCAAGTTCCGGTTATGGTCCAGGCGCCGGCGGCGGTTACGGTCCGGGCGGCGGTGGGCCCGGTGGCTACGGTCCCGGCAACTCCGGCCCCGGAATCGGCTCAGGCGAACCCGGTCGTGGCGGTTACGGTCCAGGCGGCGGTGGGCCCGGTGGCTACGGTCCCGGCAACTCCGGCCCCGGAATCGGCTCAGGCGAGCCGGGTCCCGGCGGCTACGGTCCCGGATCCGGAAGTGGCCCGGGCGGCGGGTTCCATTACGCGCCCACATCAGCAGAAATAATTCGCGACCTTCCTTACCCCGGTGGCGTACCTGGTGGCAGTCCGATCTACGTCGCAGGCTCGACTGATCCCGGCCCAGCTTCGGGCAGCGCATCTGAATCCGGCAATCCCGGTGGCGGTTCCATACCCAGCACTTGGAACATCGTCGGCGGCAGCGGCGGTGGCACGCCGCTTGCGCCCGATGCTGCAGGTTTCTGGCTCAACAAAGGAATCGCAGGCTCCGCAGACCCTGACCAAGCTTCCGGCAATGGCTCAGAAGGCGGCAACGTCGCGGGAGTCGGCCCTGGCCCCAACTCTTGGAACATCGTCGGCGGCACCGGCGGAGGTACGCCGCTAGCGCCCGATACGCAGGGATTCTGGTTCAACAGGGACGCCGTGGCCAATGCGGCCTCCGGCCCGGGTTCGCGTCAAGCCAATGGCAGCGCGCTAAACGACATTTCCGCCGTACAAGACCCAGCAGGAGGCCCCGGCACCGGCGCAGGGCCTGATTCAGGCAGCGGTCCGGGCAGTGGTCCCGGCACCAGGTCTGGCAGGGGTTCGGGCAACCGTTCCGGGCGCGGCCCCGGCAATAGCCGTGGCAACCGCCCGGGCTCAGGAGTTGGCAAAGTCTCAGGTCCCGCAAGCGGCGGCAGTTCCGGCCCGCGCGGATGGAATTTGGCGGACGCCGTCAGCGAGAGTGCTGAAGTCAGCAAGCCCAGCCGCTGGGGTAGCGCCACCGCCGGAATTCGAGCGAGCCGTTCCGCGCGCGCAAGCGCCGGTTCCATGGCTGTCGAAACCGGCCTGATGACCCTGCACGAGGACGAACTGAAAGGCATTATGCAGATGCTCGCACAGATCGCCCGCACCAGCGAAGGTTCCGATCAGAAACTCGACTCGCAGCCTTTCCAATCGCGGCTGTCCACGCTGCCGCGCCGCGCTCGTTTCACCGTCAGCCAGGCACTATCGGCCCTTGCCGCGCAGGCACCCAGCGATTCTTCGGACAAACCGACCCTGCTGAAACTCGCCGAGCACATCGCCATTCGCTTCGCCATGGAAAGCTACGAGCGCGGCGATATCGAAGTCAACGCCGTCCGCCAGGTTCTGGACGAAATGAGCCAGGAGCTGGACAGCCTCCGCAAGATCATGGGCGTGTACGAAGAAAAAATGGCGCGCCACGGAATCGAAGTTCAGTCGCACTCAGACATGCTCGCCCAGCAATTCTGGGCGCAGGTGCCGAACGAGAAAAGGAAAGCCGTCCTGGATTCCGGCGAAGCCTGGTGCGTGCCGCCCGCGCAGATTCGTGAGTACGTGGAAGGTTTGGTCACCGCCGGAGACACGGCCGAAGCCGAAAAAGTTCTCACGAACTACGCCAATTGCGTCACCCACAAATCGGCCGAGACGCGCCGCCAGGCCGCCTTGGGCCTCGCCGAACTCGCCAGCACCTATGCGAAACTAGACGAGCGCGTGCTTCTCGGCACCATCCGCCTGGTCGGTGTGCAACTCGCCGAAGAACGCGACTCCGAACTCGAAAGCTTGGTGGGCGCGGCGTTCGTGCGCTTGTCGCAAGAGGCCACCAAGTCTCGCTCCTATCCCGCCATCCAGCGCGCCGTGGAATTGGTGGAATACGTCGAAGCGGAACGCCCCGGCCTGGGCAAGAATCTTCGCCCCAGAATCGGCGTGGAAGATCGCCTTCCTGAATTCATCGAAGAGGCCCTGAAAACCGGCGAGGCGCCTTCCGGCCTGAAGGATCTTCTGCGCCGCATGCCCGTTCCGGCTTCGCTTCACCTCGCGGGACGATTCAACCGCGCCGGCTTCCGCGAAGATTGCGACCTGCTCGTCTCCATGATGCAAGTGCTGGATGTCGAAGGTCTGGAGAATCTGCGCCAGCTACTTCGCAATGGCGGCCCCAGCGAAGCCATCGAAACCCTAGGCCTGCTCGCGCGGCTCGACCCCGAGTTGGTCGAACAGGTTCTTCCCGAACGTATTTTAGAATGGAAGCGCACGGCGCATGACCGCGTCGTCCGCCAAATAGCCTCCAGCGGCGCTCCCGAGCGCGGCCGCCTGCTACTCAGCCTTTTTGATTTTATCGATCCCCTGAGCCGCCCGCTCGCCGTGGATGAAATCGGCATGGCGGGAGAACGATCCGCGGACATGCGTTTGGTGCGCATCGCCGAAGGCGACCTGCCGAAGGACGCTACCAATTACTTGCAGCTGAAAGCCATCGAAGCTCTCGGCCGTCTGCGCACCTCCGGCGCCGAATCTATTCTGCGCAAGATCGCCGAAGCGCGCCGCGCCTTCCGTTGGGCCAGCCCCAGCGAATTGCGTCTGGTAGCTTCGCAGGCCATGGAGAAAATCGATCCCGAGTGGGTACGCGACTTCGTTCCGCGCAGCGGCTTGAGCATCGCTGAATTCTCCATCGAGCCGCTCGATGCGGATATAGAATCTTCGGCCATCCGTCAGCGCCGTTACCCGCGACTGCGCCTGGAGCGCTCCGTCGCAGCCATCACCACCAACCTGAAGGAGAATTGCCGCCTCGATATTCCCGAACTAACTTTGGGCGGCGGCGTGGCCGTCTGCGAGCAAAGTCTGCATCCCGGTAGCCTCGTGAGTCTGAAGCTCACCACGACAACGAAGTCGGTGAAAGTGCTCGCCATCGTCCGCGACGCCAACACCCAAGCCCGCGCCTTCGAAGTTGTGGACATCGAGCTCGAAGAACGCTCCAAGCTCCGCAAACTGCTCGTCAGCCTCGGCAACGTTATGAAGCAATCCTCCCCCAAAGCCCGCGTTCGCCGCGGCACCCGCACCTTAATCACTCCAACCACCTAAGGCCGTTGTGGCCCGGCCCAGCCCGCCGCAGGAGGGCCGTGCTCGCTGCAATACTTTCAGCGCGCCAAGCGTCGTTCTTGATTTTGAGTTTGAGTGCGGCGCAAAATCCGATACCGCAGGCGAGTATCGGTAACCTTTCTACCCCGTCGCACGAACAGCAGCCAGAGTGGCGTTGTATCCCCTTCTCTTAAGTGATAGCCCTTGAACGAGATACGTCCTGAAACCGATTGGCTTAGGACGTGCACTCTTGGCTGTAGCGTTTGCGTGCCCGGGAAGCGTTCGTTGCACAGGCGCCTGGGAACGACCCGCACCGCTCGCTATCTCAAAAAAAGGTGATCGCATCTCAGATGAAAAAGCGAATGAGCCAAACAACTGAATGTCCAAGCCGAACCGGCCGGTTCACCGAAGGTTTTTCGATGCTGGAGTTGGTGATCGTCATAGCCATTGTGCTCATCGTCGCGGCCATCGCGGTTCCCAACACGATGAGTTTAATCCACGCCTCTAGACTGCGCGGCGCAGGAAGCGACCTTTCTAGCCTGCTGCAAACGGCTCGGATTCGCTCGGTTCAAGATGATCGTTATTACTCAAGCTATATTATTGCAGGGCCTCCGCGGGAAGCTTACGTTGACGTCACAGGTAACGGAGGGACCGGGTGGGTCTCTGGAGACCCGCTGATCGCGATCAACTCTGAGATCACGCCCGTCGCTGCGGCCAATGCGCCAAACACCGCCAATCTGCAAGGGCAGCTTTTGCCGGCAGGTTCTACGCTTGCGGTGAAGGACGGGAGCACCACGGGTACGCCGGTCATTTTCAGTCCTCGCGGTCTTCCATGCACGACTCTAGCAGCAACGGGAGGAACCGTTTGCGATAGCGCCGGTGGAGCGACCGCCTTTTGGATTTTCTTCCAGGACACGAGCACAACCAACTGGGAGGCGGTAACTGTAAGCCCGGCAGGCCGGGTCCAGAAATGGCTATACAGCGGGAGCGTCTGGTCAAAGATCTGAAGCACGGTTTTACTCAAAGTGAATGCGTCAAGCGATTCGCGAGGGACACGTGAGACATAAAGCAGAACGAGGAATGAGCTTAATCGAACTTATGATTGCCATGCTAGTGCTGGCGATTGGCCTGGCAGGAATTACGATTTTGCTCACCACCGCGATCGCGTCCAACAATCGGAACGGTCGCGACACAACGGCTACGTTGCTTGCGCAGATGGTGATCGAGCAAATCAGCGCTCAGCACGTGTATTCCGACGCGACAGTCACCGTAACGGATTGCGCTGGCAATAGCTGGACGGTCGCAACCACCCCCGGCGCCGTGGGGACCGGGACCGGCGCGAATCTGACGGCGAGTGGGACCATCGATTTCACACAGTCCTACGCCAACATTCCAGCTAATTACGCAATGCAATATGTCGACTGCTCGACCGCGGGGGGCCTGCAGACAACCTACGAGGTTCGCTGGAATGTAATGAGCGTTTCGACAAACACAACGAGCCGGCTGATCACTGCGGCTGCGCGGCCGCTGGCGTCCAAGGTTAGCCAACTCGGCGGATTGTTTTACGCGCTCCCCGTAAACCTGCGGTCGATCGGCGCGCCGGCGGCGGGACAATAAAAGATGGAAACGAGGGCCAGAGAAATGAAAACCAGGAAGCAACACGGATTCTCCTTATTGGAGATGTTAGCCTCGTTGGCGATTCTCTCGATCGTGTTCGGCGTCGTAGTCGAGGGGATCATGACGATGCAAGACAGAAACTCCGTTGAAACCAACAAGCTTGATCTCACGCAGGAGTCGCGGGAGTTCATGGATCAGATCGTCAACGACCTTGACCAGGTCGGTTTCCCGAGCGTGAAAATGTTCGATCCGGCGACACTTACTTCGAAAACGGATTGCACCCAGGACAATAATCTCGCTTGCGGTTTGGTAAGTGTATCGGGCAACTCCATTCAGTTCGAAGGCGACGTGGACGGCACGGGCGTGAGCGAAGAGTGGATTCAGTTGGTACAGACGAACGGGGCGGGTGCGGCTGCGTGCACCGTTCCGCCGTGCGTGATACAGCGCGGAACTGTTTCCAAGGCATCGTGGAACAAAGGGGCCGGCACAACTCCAGCCTTCTACACGGAAGTAAGCGGCGTGATGAATACTACCGTATTTACGGCGTACAACTCTGCCGGCACTCCGGTCACGCTTCCGGCCGTCGCAGGCAACGGGACCCTAACGAACATCACAGCGATCGGAATTACTCTCTACGTAAAATCGTCGCAGGCCGATCCGAAATCGGGGCTATATCCGACGGTCACGATGGCTTCGACCGCGAAACTCAACAACATCCAAAGCTTGTTGTAACGTAAGGAATGGATGCACAGCTCAAGGAGAATCTCACCATGAAGAACGTTACCAGAAACCGTGAACGCGGCGTCGCGCTGTTCTTTTCCATCTTCGCGCTGCTTTTGCTGACGGCGATCGCTGGGGCGCTTATCTTTATGGCGAGCACGGAAACCTCAATAAACTCAAACTATCGCCAGGAACAGACGGCTTTCTTCGCTGCCAAGGCGGGAATCGAGGAAGCCAGAGCACGGATGATGCCTGCGGACCCGAACTCGATTAACACTACAGCCGCGCCGCTTCCCATCGTGGCCCCGACAAATAACGCCACGAGCCCGATCATCTACATCGTCAATCCCGTGAAGGGGGGAACCGCTGTGCAGCCTTGGAATGCGGCGAACCAGTGGGCGGACGACGAGCTTTGCCATGATGGTTACACCGCACTGGGCCTGACTGCCGTGGCCCCGGACGTTCGTTGCACCACGGCGAACTTGCCAACCGCCGCGTATTCGGCACTGACTAGCGAGATTCCGTTCAACGCTACCGCGTACCCCACCGCCACTCCAGTGCCATACAAATGGGTCCGCGTAGCACCGAAGCTGAACGCGTCCATGCAGGGACCGGGAACAACCGTCAACACTATCTATGACGTGAACTCTGGAGTGGGGACGGGAATCACGCCGGTGTGTTGGGATGGCGTTAACGAATGGGTACTAACAATACTTACAGCGGCTAATTGCCAGCAAATGAACAGCGTCAACTCGACCTACATGACCAATGTCTACACGCTCACGTCGCTCGGGGTCAGTTCAGATGCCACAAACGCCGCGCGAAAAATGCTGCAAGCTGAAGTAGCGCTTAATCCTACGCCGCCCTTTCCGTATGGGCTGTTCGCTACTTCAACCGCCTGTCCAGCCATCGTTTTCAATGGCAATAACGCCTCGACCAACAGCTACACGAGCGCAGGCGGAGGGACATACGCAACCACACAATCAAACTACGGCGGAGACGTGGGATCGAATGGCGGCGTCAGCGTCGGCAACGGAAACGTCGCAGGTATTGTGGGCGTGCTGCAGCCTCCGCCGTTGGGAAACGGGGCTTGCGCAACACCACTCTCGGTTGGGTCTAACGGCTCGACCCTCGGGCCAAACTGTTCTACACCGGGAGTTGGTGGCTGCGGCGCGTGTCCTGGACCAACCGGGCCAAACTGTCTTGCGAACAACCCGACGTACGTGCCGACGCCTTATGTGTTTCCGGCTCCGCCTCCTCCCAATCCGCTTCCGCCGACGACCGCCTACAGCGGCGGCAACAGTCTTGTTCCTGGAAGTTACGGCAACATATCAATTACGGGTAACACTACGCTCACGTTGGCGCCCGGGACTTACAGTATCAACAGCCTGTCCATGGCCGGGAAGGGCCAAATCGCTGTAAATCCGCCGGGAGCGGTGACGTTAAACGTTGCAGGTCAGGGCAACGCGAATCCCATAGCTATCGCGGGTAATGGCATCGTCGACGACAGCGTAGCGAACGATTTTACAATCAATTACGGCGGTACAGGGGCTGTCAGCATTGCGGGCAACGGTGACGTCACCGCCGTCCTGAATAGTCCCAATGCCGCTGTCACACAAGTAGGAAACGGCAACTGGTATGGCTCGATCCTAGCAGCTTCGATTTCAATCAGCGGAAACGCCTTTTTCCATTTCGACAGGAACTCAGCGCTGGCTCCCGCGAACAACGGCTACTACACGCTGATCGGTTTTCGGGAGGTTCCGTACTAAACGATCCATCCCTGCAATACGTTATGAGCGGCTCCCGCTCCGTCGGGGGCCGCTTTTTTGTCATGGGGGACTGGCGCGTGCCCGATCCTTTGGCGTCACTGGAACCGATGCCTTTGATTTGACGGGTGGCGCGTTCTCGCCTGCCTGCGGCGGCCAGGCCGCAGACGCCGCTGCGGATTTAGACGCTCGACGATCAGCCGACACAGCAAACTACACCCCCAACTCATTTCGGCCAGTAAGCACCGACCTGTACCTCGTCTGCCCGAAAGTACAGCCACTTTTTCCCGCTCACCATCTGAGGTTTCTTGGTAGCTCGGAGCTTCTCGCATACGGTCGCCGCCGCGCGATTCATGCGGGACCTTCTTCGGTTTTCGTCCGCAAGGCAGCGAAGCTCACGTAACCGTCCGGCCACTTCCACCCTGCAAGATGCTGATGCGGCCGCCCCCGCTCGCCGAGATCAGACACCACCGAACTGGCTGCACTGAAATCATCGTCGGCCGTGTAAATCCCGGGCGTCACCACCACTCGCAGCCCCGCTCCGCGTGCCGCGTTCACGCCGTTCGCCGAATCCTCAAACGCAACGCAACTTGCAACAGGCAATCGGAGTTTGCGCAGCGCGGCCTCGAACACTTGCGGGTCGGGTTTTTTCGCGCTGACCTCGTCTCCTGCCACGATGGCATCGAACAGCGATACGCCCTGCTCGGGCAAAGTGTGCTGCAACAGCGCCTCCACATTGTCGCGGTGCGTGGTCGTCGCGATTGCCAAGCGCGCGCCCCTGGCCTTGGCTTCGCCCATTAGCCGCGCGATTCCCGGTTTCAGTTCCACGGCTCCGGCCAGAATCGCGCCGGTATATTGTTGTGTCTTGAAATCGTAGATCGCCGGAATCTTTTCGCGCACGGCAGCCAGATCCTGCGCGTGCCACTTCGTCAGGTAATGAAGGATGCGCTCTTTTCCGCCTGAGACCGGCAAAAGTTCCTTGTAGAGCGGCCGCTCCCATTTCCAAGGCAATCCGAACGCAGCGAATGCCTCGTTGAATGCCTGCCGATGCACCTCTTCCGTTTCGGCGAGCGTGCCGTCCACATCGAATATCAAACCTTGCAAGGGCATCAGATCCTCAGAGAAATCCGGCGAGCGCGCCAGCACCACAGATTAACCGAGTGTTGTCACTGTTGAAGCAAGAAAAACGGAAGGGTTTCAGGATGCGACGAACTGTCGCGCGTTCGCCCACGTGCCATAGACGATTGAATCAATCAAACGATTCCTCGGACTCATCACTCAGCGGGGAACCAGCCGCCGCCTGCTGCCCGAACTCGCGGCTGGCGAGCAAATCGGGCGCCTCGATGGTCATCAAATCATCGGCCGTGATTTTCGCGCCGCCCGCGGACCGCGCGATGCGATTGGCCTGGCGCAATCGCACGCGGTCCAACGCATTACGAATCGAGCGAGTATTCAAGAAGTGTGGCAACAATTTCCGCGCGGCGATGTAACGCCCCAGCGCCTCCCGCCCGCTCGCGCTCAACTTGTGATTTTGTTTTGCCAGGATCAATTCGCCGATCTCCAGCAATTCACCTTCGGCATACGATCGATTCCCGACCTGAAGGCGAAGCCTGCAACATGAGCGCTCCATACATCGATGGAAAGGTGTCCTCGCTCTCAAGATGATTGACAACCTTGGCGCAAGGATCGTACCAGTTGATTTCCACAATCCAATTCGTTTTGCCTCGACGTTGAGTTCCATAACGGAACTGGGCCCACCCTGAAATTGTCATAAGACCCAAGAAAGCCCTCCCTCCGTGTTCAAAGTGATCGAGCTTTTTGGATTTAGCTGGATTAAGATGGATGCAGAACGATGAGCGGAGAGGAACGCAAGTTGCAAAAGGATACTCGTGTTCTTGTAACGGGCGCTGGTGGTTTTATCGGTGGCCATCTGGTCGCCGAGTTTCGCAAGCAAGGGAAGCGCGTCCGCGCCGCGGACGTAAAACCGCTCGACAAATGGTACCAGCGGTTCGATGACGTCGAGAACTTGCACCTCGACCTCAACATCAAGCAAAACTGCGAGATTGCCGCCAAGGGCGTAGACGAAATCTACAATCTCGCCGCGAACATGGGAGGCATGGGCTTCATCGAGCACAATAAGGCGCTGTGCATGCTTTCGGTGCTAATCAATACGCACATGCTCCAGGCCGCGCTAAATCATGGCTGCCAGAAGTATTTTTATGCTTCTTCGGCTTGCGTGTACAACGCGGACAAGCAAAAGACCTTCGCAGCGCCTTCCCTCAAGGAAGAAGACGCTTACCCCGCGATGCCGGAAGATGGCTATGGCTGGGAAAAACTTTTCTCGGAGCGGATGTGCCGCCACTTCCGCGAGGATTTTGGCCTCTATACTCGCGTCGCGCGCTTTCACAACGTTTACGGCCCCTGGGGCACGTGGTTCGGCGGTCGCGAGAAAGCTCCCGCGGCGATCTGCCGCAAGGTGATCGAAGCGAAGCTGCAGGGCGCGCATGAGATCGAAATCTGGGGCTCCGGCGACCAGACTCGGAGTTTCATGTTCGCGGACGATTGCGTCAAAGGTATCGAGCTGATCGCCAACTCGCAAATCCTGGAGCCTATAAACCTCGGCTCCACCGAAGCAGTCAGCATCAATCAACTGGTGGACGTCGTCGAAGGCATCGCCGGCATCAAGCTCAAGAGAAGTTACAATCTCAGCGCTCCCAAGGGCGTCAACGGGCGCAACAGCGAAAATACCCTCATCAAGAAATACTTAAATTGGGAGCCGGACACCACGTTGCAGGCAGGCCTGGAAAAAACCTACGCCTGGATTTACGACCAGTATCTAGCCCGTGAAAGAGGCGATGCGGGCGTCGTGCGAGAATCTTCCGCCGCCGGGTAGCGTAATGTCCAGGCGCGCGGCGTTGCGCGAAACCCGTTGGCGGCCTCCGCCTCTGGTTGCTCGCGCCTTTTGCGCGGCGCAAAGCCCAGCTCCTCCTGAAAAGTAACCAGCGGCGGGATTCACACCAAAGCAGAAGGGAAGGACCAGGAAGATTTTGTCCCGTGGAAGCGCGGCGTGTTCCTCTGATTAGCCCCCATCAAGTTCCCAGCAGATTGATCTGCAGTTTTTCGTACCCGTGCTCGCGCGCCCACAGGTCCAGAGGTATCGTCGCCAGCTCATCCACCACCGGAACTGCGAGCCCCGTCTTCGTCAAATCAATGCTCTTCAGATACGTATGGCACGTGTCGCAAACGTCCACCCGCACATGCGCAATCTCCGGCGCCGAATAAAACGCCATCTGCGGCTCTCTCTCTTCTCCGCACGCCGGACAATATATTCTTCGAAATCCCCACTCATGCGCGCACAACATGCAAATCAGCGATTTTTTCGCTCCGTCGCCCTCGCTGCGCAAGACGCCTACCATCGGCTTCCCACCGCACAAAGGACAAGTCGAGGGCGCTCCATCCACAATCGTATTTTCGCACTGATCGGCCAGATACTCCGCGTACGGCTGCAAAAAAATCCACGCCAACAATTGTTCGCGAGCTTTCGCTCCACCCGCCGCGCCCTCCCACTCCTCATCCATCCCGCCGACTGCCAAAGCCGTCTCCAGATCGCCATGCCAGAAATCTTCGATCGCGTGCTGCCATCCCGGCGTCCCTTTCCGCGCCAATCCCGCGGCGGCCTGCGCCAGCGGCGCCGGTGCAATCTGCTCGATCAACGATAGATATCTGGAAAAGTTCGGCAGCAGCAAGAAAAGATCCAGTTCATCCCGCAAACTTCCTGTGAACTCACCCGCGGGCGAATCCGCCAGGGCTTGCTGGATGTCCGCGTACAGGCTTCTCTGAAATGTTGCCACGCGCGAGTAGTAACGTAGTCCTTCAGCGGCGAACGGATAGGAGGAAGTCAGTTCGTTGGCACGGCGGATGCGCCGATCCCACTCCAATTGGATCATTGCTTGGATCGCGAGCCGCCTTTTATCTCTTCATACCAGGTGCGATGAAACGTCCAGGCCCACGCGCGCGTCACGTATCCGGTAACCATGGAGCCGAAGCTGCCCTCTTCCAGAAACACGCTCATGTACACATGAATCAGGAACAGCCCAATGGTGATCAGCGCCGCGCTCGCGTGAATCAAGATCGCCGCGTAGCGCACAAACCGCCAACTCCACGGCAGCGCTTCCGTGTACCACAACGCCACCCCGGTCAGTAGCAGCAGTATCACGCCGCAGAAAATTCCCCAGAAGAAAAGCTTCTGCCCGAAGTTGAACCGCCCCACCGGAGGCAGTTTGTCATCCTCATTCTGGATGTAGTAGGGCATCGCCTTCGCCCATGCGCGGTCGCCGTCGTCCACTTCCATGTCGCGGCGCCACTCTTTGAAAGTCCAGAAGAGCGATACCGTAAAAATCAGCCCGAACCACGGATGCAAGAATCGCGCCGTCGGTCCGCCGCCCACGATCGCGGCGAGCCAATACAGATAAGGAGACCAGAACGCCAGTCCCGTGAGCAGTGCAAATGTGTAGCTCAACGCACCGATCCAGTGATTCGCGCGCTCGCCGAACGTGTAGCGCGGGATCAACTCCTCGTTATGATTGGCAGCACTCGCACGCGGAACCGCGTCGCTGGTCATGGCCGCCTCCCGTTCCCGTTATCCGGCTGAATCGGTTCTTCCTTCTTCGGCCCAAACCGCATGTAGTGCCACGCCAGCCCCAAGAGGCCACCGACCATCGCCAAATTTCCCAGCCACTTCAGCGGTCCCTTCCACAGCCGCACCGAATACGGAATGTGCGGATCCTTAGGCAGGCCGCCATACAGCTCGGGATTCTTCGCATCGTGCAGCACGTAAATCACGTGCGTTCCGCTCACTCCCGGCGGATCGTAAACCCCCGCATCGGCGAATCCGGATACGTCGCGCAGTTGATCGGCTCGCGTCTGCGCCATCTCCTTCATTTCTTTCTTCGTGCCGAAATGCAGGCAACCGGTAGGGCAAGCCTTGATGCACGCCGGCTCCAATCCCACAGACACGCGATCGTTGCACAGCGTGCATTTAAAGACTTTTCGCGCCTCCGGACTGAACTTCGGAATATTGAAGGGGCAACCCGTCATGCAATAGCCGCAGCCGATACAGTTCGCTTGCTGGAAATCTACGATTCCGTTTGCGTACTGCACGATCGCTGCGTCCGCCGGACACGCCGCCAGGCAGCCCGGATCTTCGCAATGCATGCACTGGTCTTTGCGCATCAGCAGCATCATGCTGCCGTCTGCGCGCTCGTGCTCATTGAACTTGATCAGGTTCCAGTAATTCCACGCCGTTTCCGGCATCGTCTGGTAGGAATTATCGAAAGTGGTTTCGCTGAATGTGTATCCGTTCCATTCCAGGCAAGCCACTTCGCACGCTTTGCACCCAATACAAGTCGTCGTGTCCACCAGCTTGCAAACCTGGAACTCCCGGTTCAGCCCGGCGCCCGGCACCGTCCCGGGGTGTCCTGAAATCCTGATTAGTTCTGTTGACGCCTGGCTCATCGTCCGCTCCCTACGCCTTCTCAACCTTCACTAGGAAGCCCTTCGATTCAGGGGTGTGTGCGTTCGGGTCGGTCACCGCCGGAGTCAGCAAATTCGCCGGCGTGCGCGCGTCTCTTTCTGCATCCTCTTGGATCCCGCGGTAACCCTGATGAATCGGCAATCCAATCTGGTAAACCTTCCTGCCGTCAATCATCATTGGCCGCAGCCGCCGCGTCACAAACGCCTTCGCGGTATACTTTCCGCGCGCGCTGATCACATGGATCATATCCCGTCCGCGAATTCCTTTTTCTTCCGCCAGCTCCACGGGAATTTCCACGAACGGCTCCGGAATCAGCTGCACGTTCATCGGATTATTTTTCGTCCAGTAGTGATACTGCTCGGTCAGCCGGTACGTCGTGCACACGATGGTGTATTCCGCCGGGTCGCCGAATTTGTCATACGGCGATTTGAATTTCTTCACCAGCGGATTGTTCGACTGTTCCGGGTGCAACAAATTCTTCGTCGGGCTTTCGATCGGTTCGTAATGTTCCGGGAACGGCCCTTCCGCCAGCACTCCGATCGGCGCGAACAATCGCCCCACGCCTTCCGGATTCATGATGAACGGCCCCAGGTGATCTTTCGGATGGGAGTCCGCCTTGAAGTCCGGCACGTCATTCCCGGCCCATTTCCCAGCCGCTTCGTTCCACCATACCTGCTTGCGCTCCGGGTCCCACGGCTTTCCGTCCAGATTGCACGAGGCGCGGTTATACAGCACGCGTCGGTTCGCCGGCCACGACCACGACCAGTTCGGAAATACTCCCATGCCCGAGGGATCTTCGGTGCCGCGCCGCTGGATCTGCGAACCCGCTTCCGTCCAGCAACCCGAGTAAATCCAGTTGCCGCACATCGTCGTGCCGTCATCTTTCAGCAACGCAAAACCTGGCAGCTGCTGGCCTGCTTTAACCACAACTTGCCCGGTCTTGTCGTCCTTCAAGTCCGCAAGCGCTTTGCCGTTCAGCTCCATCGCCACTTGCGAAAGCGAGGGATGCGCCGAATCCGCGTATGCCCAGCTGACATTCAGAATCGGGTCAGGGAATTTTCCTCCCTCTTTCTTATACAGGTCCCGCACGCGCAGGAAAATCTGCGCCACGATGTCCTGATCGAGTCGCGCTTGTCCCGGAGGCGGCACCGCCGCATATTTCCACGTCACCCAGCGCGCCGAGTTCGTCATGCTCCCGTCTTTTTCCGCAAAGCCCGCGCACGGCAACCGGTACACCGTCGTATTGATGGTTTTTTGCTCGTCGGCCGTGATTCCCGGCGCTCTCCAGAACTCGCTGGTTTCATCCTGATAAATCTCGCCCACCACCAGCCAGTCCGCCTTCTTCAGAGCGTTGATATTCTTGTTCGTGTCCGGTCCAATCATCACGCCATTCATTCCGAACGCCATCATGCCCTTGACCTTGCCGTTGTACATATCCTCCCAGATATGCGTCCACGAATAATCGCGGTCCACTCTCGGCAGGTAATCGAAGCCAAATCCATTTTCTTTCGTGGCCGCGTCGCCATACAGCGCCTTCAGCAACGACACGAAAAATGCTGGGGTGTTTGAATAGTAGTTCCACGAACCCCACGGCGACGGTTTCGACGACGTCGGCGTGGTGCGCTTCAGGAATGAGGCCAGATCCGCGTCCGTCGGGGTCGGCACCTTCAAGTATCCGGGCATCGAATCAAAAAGCCCCGCCATATCCGTCGCGCCCTGAATATTCGAATGCCCGCGCAACGCGTTCACTCCGCCGCCCGCTCTTCCCACGTTGCCCAGCAGCAGCTGTATCATCGCCGCCGTGCGGATGATCTGCGTTCCGAAAGTGTGCTGCGTCCAGCCCACCGCGTAAATGATCGTCGCCACTTGCTTCATGTC
The DNA here is from genome assembly GCA_013289695.1 of Acidobacteriota bacterium. Lineage (GTDB taxonomy): Bacteria > Acidobacteriota > Terriglobia > Acidiferrales > UBA7541 > Palsa-295. The sequence continues at coordinate 39,391 of JABCZK010000009.1, read as the reverse complement.
CCCGTCCTTGCGCACGGACGTGAACATGTCAATGGCCTTCAAATATTGTTCCTTCGGTATGCCCGTGATCCGCTCGACGGTTTCCGGCGTGTAGCGCGAATATTGCTGCTTCATCAGTTGGAACACGCAGCGCGGGTGCTGCAGCGTCAAATCGTAGGCTACGTTGGGCGGCAGTGCTGGAGGCGGTGCTGGCGCCGCAGCTGCGCTGGGCGCCGCGTGTGCAGCACTTGCCGGCGCGTCCGTCTTCCCGCTTAAATCTTCGCCCTCCTGGTAATTCCACGTGGTTTTATCGTATGTCCCCGCCGCCGAATCAAATCCGGAATACAACCCGTCTTCCGGCAGTTTGAATCCTTCCTTCACGATGAACGCCGCGTTCGTGTAATTAATCAGATATTCTTTCGCATACCTGTTGTTTTCGATGGCGTAACGAATCAAACCCCCGAGGAAGGCGATGTCCGTGCCGGCGCGAATTTGCACAAACAGGTCAGCCGTTGAGGATGTACGCGTGAATCGTGGGTCTACGGAAATAATCTTGGCGTTGCGGTTGCGCTTGGCCTCCATCGCCCACTTGAACCCGCAGGGATGGTTCTCGGCGGGATTTCCGCCCATGATCAACATCATGTCGGTGTTCTTGATGTCCACCCAGCCATTGGTCATCGCCCCGCGTCCGAATGTTGGTCCCAAACTTGAGACCGTGGGGCCGTGTCAAACACGGGCTTGGTTTTCTAAATACACCAAGCCCAGACTCCTCATTGCTTTCACCACCAGATAATTGAATTCATTTGTGTCCGTGCATCCGCCGATGAACGAAATCCCCTCGCAGCGATTCGCGGGAAGCCCTTTCGCGTCCTTCTCCACAAAAGTCGCGTCGCGCGTTTTCTTGGTCCAGCGCGCAATCTCATCCAAAGCCTGGTCCCAGGAAATGTCCTGCCAGTCCGTCGCGCCCGGCCGCCGCACTTGCGGCTTCGTCAGCCGTCGCGGATTCAGCATGTCCTGCTCCAGCGACGATCCCTTCGGGCACAGCGTCCCGCGATTCGTCGGATGGTCCGGATCGCCTTCCACGTGGATTACCTGCGGCGTCACGTTCTTGGCCTTATCCCCGATCGTGTAAATCAGCACGCCGCAACCCACCGCGCAGTACGGACACGTCGAGCGTGTCTCCGCGGCTCGTGCAATTTTCAATTCTTTCAGCTGAGCGTAGGCAGGTTTTAGGTCAAATCCGAAGATTGTGGCGGCAACCCCGCCGACTGCGGCTACCTTGAAGAAATCTCTGCGGGACGTCTGCATTGCATGTCCTCCGCATTCGGTCAAGTATTACCGGTCGCAGAACTCGTATTTGTAATTCTTCCGTGATTCGTTTGTCAAGCCACATTCACCTGACGTCAGCGCATTTCCCAGCCGCATTCACACGAGTGTAACCTTCCACCGCGGCGCTCAATTCAAGCCCCGAGATGTTGTAGAATTTCCTCGCACATAACTTCGCTGGTTCGATGCTTCGGAGCTCCCGATGGTGCCATACTATCTGCAATAAATTTTAGGCAGTCGTGGCTGCACCAACGGTTGAATTTGCGACGCCTGGTCACCCCCGGGGATTCTGAATGCGTTTGAAAATCATGCAAACGGGCGAGCCGGTTCTGCGCGAAGAGGCCCGGCTGCTCACGCCCCAGGAAATCTTCAGCGAAGAAACGCAGCGCCTCATTCACGAAATGCGCGACGCGATGCGTGACGCTCCCGGCGTAGGCCTGGCCGCGCCGCAAATAGGCCTGCCGCTGCAACTCGCCGTGATCGAAGACCGCGAAGATTTGCTCGAGGCTTTCTCCGCGGACGACCTCGCCGAACGAGAGCGGCGCCCCGTCCCTTTTCACGTGATCATCAATCCAGTGATCGCCTACTCCAGCGGCGAAAAGAAAAGTTTCTACGAAGGCTGCCTCAGCCTCCCCGGCTTTTCCGCCGTCGTTCCCCGCGCACGCACCATTCGCGTCGCATACCTCGACGAGCGCGCAGAACGTCAGTTCGTCGAAGCCTCCGGCTGGTACGCGCGAATTCTGCAGCATGAAATTGACCATCTGCAAGGCACGCTCTACATTGATCGCATGTTAACCCGCACCTTCACCACCCTGGATAACTGGACCCGCCTCCACAAAGCCAAACCCATCCCGCAATCCCACTCCGACGCTTCCAACGAATGAGCCCGATCGGCTATCTACAATCGACCACACGACGCAGCACAATATGGAGTGCGGCGGCTTGCCGCCGCTTTCGCAATAACGTAAGGCTCAGCGCGCTCGCCCACTCCCCAGCAACACGTCCACGCGCAGCCACGGTAGGGGCGCTGCTGATGAATCGCCCTGCAGGGCGATTCATCCTGAGATCCCGCAGTGCGGGATCGAGGGGCTGCGCCCCAGCTTGCCACGATGTCAGCGTGGCCGACGCCGTAGAGTTTTCCGTTGCCTTTGACTTAGCGCTTGTAGGTGTACGGCATGCCTGCCCGCCGCAGGAGGGCCGTGCCTCCGTCAACACGCCTCGGCGGGTCAGTTTCCGATTACGACTTGTCAGGACTTGGCTGAGAATCACACTCAAAGTTGTCGCTCATTGACCTTGGCCGCTACCGGTTATCTGTCCTTTGGGCGCTAAAAAGAACGTTGACTCCGCTACCGCCCCCAATTAGGCTGGCGTGCAATCGTCCCCTGGTCCGTCGGCGACTTGACCTTGTTTTAGCATTTAAAGAGCCGTTTACTAATCTTCGCCCGAGGCGAACAGATGGGGTCATCGTTTTCCCGGCACTTGCGCATTCTTCGCGAGTCGATCCGTTGGCGGGACCCGTTCATTCTCTCTTTGCTCGCGCTGCGGGAAATACTAAGGCCCCTTTTCTACTGGCATGTATGGCAAATCTTCGAGACTGACATTACTCAACAGGTGCCGCAGCCATACGCCAAGGAAGAGGCGAGGGTCAAGGTTTACCCGTCCGAAGATACTCCGATGGTCATTCAGGAACAAATCTCTGCAATGGGTGAATTAGAAGCTGCCGAAGTAGCCCTCCGCTTCGCGCGAGGTGAATTGATTGCAATTGCTTTCGTGAAAGAACATCCGGTCGGGTATATGTGGATAGTTCTTTCCAGCGGTATGGAGCTTGCTTTTGACACGTACTGGATTGTTCGCTCCCGCGAAGCAGTCAAATATGGATCGTTTGTGCTTCCCGCATTTCGAGGACTAGGCATTCACAGTTGCCTAAACTCTGCTGTGTGTTCTTACTTGTGCGAACGCGGGTTCATCCGGACCCTCTCATCCGTGAGCGTCCTGAACACCCAGTCGATGAGTCTGCCAAAGCATAACAACACGACTATTGCGATGACGGTGCTCATGGCTAGAATTCGAAAAATAGATTGGACCATCAGAAAGTCTTTTCGTGCTCCACTAGAAACTAGATTCTCCTGGCCCCAAAGCTGAGAAACCCTTCATGCACTTCGATGACTACCGATTAGCGCCGTAATCGTACTTGTAGATTCCGTTTTGCGATTGCGCGATCCGCTATCCGACACGCCCACCCTTGACACCCTCCATCCCCCTCTGCTAGTTTGAGACGTTCTTGATAGAGGAGCGGAAGCCACCAGTAGCCAAGCCGTAATCTCCGAGACGCTTCGGAGGCTTGAGCAAACAGGGCGCAAGTCGTCAATTCCGCCGAAGTCGTCGCCGGAAGCTCACTCCGCGACGGTTGGGGGGCCAGGCTAATACCTGCCCACTGTCATCCGTTGAAAAACGGATGGAGCGCTATTGGGAAGGAAGCCGCCTCCACTCACTCGCGGCCTTTCTTTTCATCCCTCCATTCTCTTTTCAGCAGAAGACCTGAGAACGCGCCCGTAATTCGCCCGCATCCGTTCGGTTTTCGAGTCCGCGCGGCGACTCGAGAGTCCTTGTAGGTCGTGGATTTGGCGTGTCTCTGAAAACTCGGGAATCTTTGTAGGCCGTGGCTTTAGCCACGACGTAAACGCAACAAACTGAGCACGGCTTCAGCCGCTGAAGTACGGATTTTGAAGTTGCCACACTGACGGTTTCGGTGCATTGATGAACATATTCGAACTAACCCGCGCGCTCGTGGACATCGAGTCCGTGACGAACAACGAAGAGGCCGTCGGCTCCTTCCTCCTCGGCCTTCTCTCGGACCTGACCGCCCGCAGCGGCGGCGCCGTCGAACGCTGCCCGGTAGAATCCAATCGCTTCAATGTTTTCGCGCACTGGGGCGTCCCGCTCGTCACCCTGTCCACGCACATGGACACCGTGCCGCCCTTCTTCGCATCTCGCGAAGATTCCGAATTCATCTGGGGCCGCGGCTCCAGCGACGCCAAAGGCATCATCGCCAGCATGATCGCCGCGGCTGAAAAATTACTCGTCGAGGGCAAGCGCAATTTTGGCCTGCTTTTTGTAGTCGGCGAAGAACGCAACAGTTCCGGCGCGCTAGCAGCAGCCCGCGACCGTCGCGGCTCGCGTTTCCTCATCAATGGCGAGCCCACGGACAACAAGCTCGTTCTCGCCGCCAAAGGCATCCTGCGCTATGAAATCGAAGCTACGGGCCGCCTCGCGCATTCCGCATATCCCGAACTGGGTGAATCCGCGATCGACAAACTTCTCGACGCCTTGCAGGAAATCCGCAAAATTCCTCTGCCCGAAGACAAACTCCTCGGCCGCAGCACCCTGAACATCGGCGTAATCTCCGGCGGCCGCGCCCCCAACGTGATTTCCGACGCCGCCCGCGCCGAAATTTCCTTCCGCACGGTCGATGACGCAAACACGCTGCGCCAAGCCGTCAGCCTGGCAGTCGCCGGCCGCGCCACAGCCAAAGAAGCCTTCTCGAACGCGCCGATGCGCTTCACCTCATTCGACGGCCTCGAATCAACTGTGGTCTCCTACACCACCGACGTCCCCGCATTCGCCGACGCCTGGGGCCAACCGTTCCTGATCGGTCCCGGCAGCATCCACCTAGCCCACACGCTCGAAGAACGCGTCCCCAAAAAAGAACTGCTCGAAGCCGCGGAAATCTACAAAAAAATGGTCGCGCAACTCCTCACTCGCGCCGCCGAGGCTCCCCGAACATGAACCTCGCCATCATCGGACACGGCAAAATGGGTCGCCTCATCGAGCAGCTCGCGCCCGAGTACGGATTTGCCGTCACCTCGCGCCTGAACAGCGCGAACAATCGCGACGCAAGTGGAATTACAGGCAACAATTTCGCTGGTGTGGACGTCGCGGTAGATTTTTCTACCGCCGCCGCAGCACCGCACAACATCGCGCGCCTCGCCGCTCTGCAAATCAACACCGTAGTCGGCACGACCGGCTGGACTCAATACCTTCCGCAAGTTCAAGCGAGAGTGCGCGACAGCAACATCGGCATGGTCTGGAGTCCCAACTATTCCATCGGCGTCAATATTTTCCTGCAACTCGCTTCCGAAGCCTCCCGCCGCCTCGCCAGCTACAAAGAATACGGCGCCTGGGCCTGGGAAATTCACCACGCCGCAAAGAAAGACGCACCCAGCGGCACATTGCTAAAGGTGGTGGATGAAATGCAGCGCGCCGATCCTGGCAGGGAAGTCTCCGTCAGCTCGAATCGCGCCGGCGCCCATCCCGGCACGCACGAAATCGGCTTCGATTCCGCCGCCGACTCCCTAACCATCCGCCACACCGCGCGCAGCCGCGAAGGTTTCGCCCGCGGCGCCCTACTAGCCGCCCGCTGGGTGGCAGGCAAACAAGGCTGGTTCGAATTCCGCGATGTGCTGTTCGCGCAAGACTCCGCACCCGGTGCGCTGAACCGGAAGGGCGGGGCTTCAGCCCCGCCGTCAAGCGCCGAGAAACAAGGGGCTTTAGCCCCTGAAGCCGAGTTGCTGGATCGAGGTTGAACGTCGGTCACGAAGGATCTAGGAGATTTTTCGCCGCTCACAGACGCGCCTAGGGCGCGAGACGAAATTCGGAACGCAACAAGCAGCACAAGCACCAAAGGAGCCAAAAATGTTTACAGGATGTGGAACTGCACTCGTAACTCCATTTCGCCACGATCTCTCTCTCGACGAACCCGCCCTTCGCCGCCTAATCCGGCGCCAAATTGACGCCGGCGTCGACTTCCTAGTCCCCTGCGGCACCACCGGCGAAAATCCCACCCTAACCCGGGCCGAACATCTACGCGTAGTACAAATCACCGTAGAAGAATCAAGTGGCCAAGTCCCAGTCCTGGCCGGCGCCGGCGGCTATAACACCGCCGAAGTAATCGAACTAGCCAAAGATCTCGAGTCCCTCGGCGCAGACGGCATCCTCTCCGTCACGCCGTACTACAACAAGCCCACGCAGGAAGGCCTCTATCAACATTACAAGGCGATAGCCGCAGCCATCTCGATCCCCATAATCGTCTACAGCGTGCAAAGCCGCACCGGCGTCAACGTCGAGCCAGCAACGCTAAAGCGCCTCGCGCAGATCGAAAACATCGCAGGCGTAAAAGAAGCCTCCGGAAACATCGGTCAGATCGCCACCATCGTCAGCCAAGTCCCCGAACAATTCTCGGTGCTCTCCGGTGACGACGCCATCGCTCTCCCGGTGATCGCCCTCGGCGGTCACGGCGTAATTTCCGTAGTGGCCAACGAAATCCCGGCGGAAATGGCCTCTTTAATCCAGGCTTGCCTCGAAGGCAATTTCGCGTGCGCTCGCGAGTTGCAGAAAACATATCTCCCGCTCATGGAAATAAATTTCATCGAATCCAATCCCGGCCCCGTCAAAACTGCCATGGCCGAAATGGGCCTGCTCGAGCCGGTCTGGCGTCTCCCGCTCGTGCCTCCGAAAATCGAAAACCTGGAAAAAATCCGCGGCATACTCGAGTCCATCGGCCTCGTGGGGAAGGTGCATGCTGCAGCAACAAATTGAGCAGCTTTTCGATCATCCGCCGGCAAAATACCTTCCCGCGCACCTGGCGCTGTTCCAGTCGTTCAAGGACGCGCTCAACGCGGGCGAAGTGCGCGCCGCCGAACCCGATGAAAAATCATCGTCGGGCTGGCGCGTGAACGGCTGGGTGAAAAAAGGCATCCTCCTCGGATTTCGCATGGGCGCCATCACGGACATGTCCATTGATCCTTTGCGCCAGCCTTTTTTCGATAAGTCCACCTATCCCGTGAAGCACATCACCTCCGCCAGCGGCGTGCGCATCGTCCCCGGCGGCTCCAGCATTCGCGACGGCTGCTTCATCGGCAAAGGCGTCACCTGCATGCCGCCGATGTTTATCAACGTCGGCGCGTACGTAGGCGACCAGACAATGATAGATTCTCACGCTCTGGTAGGCAGCTGCGCCCAACTCGGAAAAAGCTGCCACATTTCCGCGGCTGCGCAGATTGGTGGAGTTCTCGAACCGGTCGGTGCGATGCCCGTCATTATCGAAGCTGAAGTTCTGATAGGAGGGAACTGCGGCGTCTATGAAGGCACGATTGTAAAACGCGGCGCCGTCCTCGGAACCGGCGTGATTCTGAATCACTCCACTCCGGTTTATGATCTCGTGCGCGGCGAAGTGTACATCGCCGCTGAAGATCGCCCGCTGATCATTCCGGAAAAAGCCGTAGTAGTGCCCGGCACGCGTCCGATTTCCCGCGGCCAAGGAAAAGATTGGGGCCTGTCGCTCTACGCTCCGGTAATCGTAAAATATCGCAATGCCAAAACCGATCTGCGCACCCAACTCGAAGATTTGCTCCGCTAGCAGGGCATCAGCAATCGGAAAAAGGGGCAGCGGGTGTCATCCCGAACGGAGTCCCGCGCTTTTTCTTGCCCGCCGCAGTTTGGCGGGCACGGGACGCAGCCGGGCCTGCCTGCCGCAGGCAAGGATCCGCTTTTTGCGGCAACACCTGGCAAATCTTTGTAGGTCGTGGCTTCAGCTCCGACACTCAGCGCTTGGCTTTCACGGTGCTCCAGAGTGGTTGAGAGAGCGATTGTTTTTCGTCAGGGCACCGCTTCAGCCGTGCCACAACCGTCGCGAAATCAGAGCGGCTTCAGCCGCTGAGGGAACTGTTTGAAGCATTCAAAACCGCTCGCTCTCACCGATCCCACCACATACACGCCTCACTATAAATATCGTGAAGGCGCGCTCGAATGTGAAAGCGTCCCGCTCTCGCGCATCGCCGAAAAATACGGCACACCCACTTACGTCTACAGCAGCGCCAGCATCCTGGACGCGTACCGCCGCTTCAGCAGCGGCTTCCGGAGCATCCCGCACTCCATCTGCTACGCGGTCAAAGCCAACTCAAACCTCTCGATCCTCAAATTGCTAGCCCGCGCCGGAAGCAGCTTTGACATCGTCTCCGCCGGCGAACTGCATCGCCTGCGCCACATCGGCGTCCCCGGCCGCCGCATCGTTTTTTCCGGGGTCGGAAAGTCCAAAGAAGAAATCCGCGAAGCCCTCCAGGCCGGCATCCTTCTTTTCAACGTCGAATCCGAATCCGAGCTGGATACCCTGGCTGCCGAAGCCGCTCGCCTCAAGCGCCGCGCCAGCGCCGCTCTGCGCGTCAATCCCGACGTCCAGGCCGGCGCCCACGCGCACATCTCCACCGGCCACCATCGCCACAAATTCGGCATTGACTGGGACCACGCCCGCCGCCTCTATCTTGATCAATCGCGTGCGAAATGGATTTCCTGGCAGGGAATCAGCGCGCACATCGGTTCGCAAATCCTGGGACTAGCGCCTTTTCGTCGCGCCGTCGTTCGCGTATCGTCCTTAGTGCGCGAACTGGCGAAAGCTGGAGTAAATCTGTCCTATCTGGATTTGGGCGGCGGCGTCGGCATCCGCTACACCCGCGAAAGTCCGCCCGATCTCGACGCCTACGCTCGCGCCATCCTGCCGCATATCCGCACGCTCGGATGTCGTCTGCTGCTCGAACCCGGCCGCGCCATTGTCGGCCCCGCAGGCGTGCTGCTCACAAGCGTGCTGCACATCAAACGCAACCGCGAAAAACTTTTCATCGTGGTAGATGCCGCGATGAACGATTTCATTCGCCCCGCGCTCTACCAGGCCGTCCACCCCATCACGCCAGTCACCCGCGGAAAAAACGCCCATGTCACAAAAGCAGACATCGTCGGCCCCGTCTGCGAGACAGGCGATTGTTTCCTTCACGATTGGACAATGGAATTACCGCGAACCGGTGATCTGCTGGTTCTGTGGGGCGCAGGCGCCTACGGCTTCGCGCAGTCCTCGAACTACAATTCACGCCCGCGAGCCGCCGAAATTCTGGTAAACAAAAATCAGTTCAAACGAGTCCGCAAGCGCGAATCCCGCAGCGATCTCATCCGCGGCGAATAACTCGGCAAATCACAAAAAAGCGCTGGAGTCTTTCTAGGTCGTGGCTTCAGCCACGACATAAACCCGTACAAAAGCGACGCGGCTTTAGCCGCTGCAGTACCGGTATTGCAGTCGCCTCGTGAACTCCCTCGTCAAGCTCCTCGCCCATCCTGATGCGCAAAAGCTTCTTCATTCGCGCGCAATCGCCGCTGCGTCTCTTTCGCCTGCTGCTTCGTCCTCAGCTTCGCGCGCGCCCGCCCAATCGTGATCGAAGCCTTAAATATCGCCCCCACCGGAATAAATCCCCCGAGCTTATGCGCCGCCACTGACGCCAGTCCCATCGAAGCCACACATCCGCACGATTCGCAATCCGGCGTCCCACCAAACTGGCAGGGCGTAATCTCCGTTGTCAGGTCCGCCGACAAGGTCCGGGTCGTCTGTGCAAAAACACACTCCTCTGGATTATGTGGCGGCGAAGCAAACTGCCGAATCACAATCTCGGGCATGTCCAGCTTCGGATATTGTTTCCGCAGTTCCAACATATCCGCGATCGCCTGCGCTCGCTCCTGCCGCGTCAGCATCTCCGGCAAATTATCCCCAATCTGCGGCGTGAACAAACTGAACCACACCTTCTTGATCTCCGGCCGCGGGGTCCAGAATTCCAGAAACTCCCGCAGATATCCCGGCCGTTTCATCATTTGGCCCGTCACGGTGCAATGCAGCGTCACGCTCTGTCCCACAATGTTCTTAAGGATGCGCTCGTAGGTCGCAGGCGCCCGCCGCACATCGTGTTCGGGTTGCAATCCATCAATCGAGACGGCCACGTGCAGCAGCGGCATATCCGCCCATCCCGCTCCGAGCGTGCGAAAAGCGCTGGTTACAACTTGCACGTGAATCCCCCGCGCAAATAATTGCGGCAGCAGCAACTCCAATTCGCGATAACGCACCAACGGATCGCCACCCACAATAGAAAGGTGCAAAGGCTTCAGCCGGTCCACAATTTCCAGCACGCCATCCACCAGCGCTTGCCCCTTGCGATCAATCAGCTGCCGCAAAGTTTGCCCGCCGCCCAGATGCGCGTCTTCATACGCATAGCATCCCGGACACCGCAAAGGGCATTCGCGCGTAATCTCAATCGAAAGAGAAGGCTGTTCGCCCTTGAGAATCTTGCCCCAAGCCTGAATAATTTCCGAAGTGTACATCGAGGTTGATCCTTTCCCGCCGCACCTCGAACGTATGCCCTGTTTGTGAGGTGCTTAGTGTATGCGCCGCGCGACAGCGGCTGCAGGATAATGTCTGCGAGTGGAAACCCGGTGGACCTTCTCTAACTTTAACCCAAACCAGTCCGCACCCACCGCAACTCGGATGCGTTCCCCTGAACAATCGTTGGCCCAATCCCCAGGAATTGCTTCGCTAGCAATTATAGAACGTTCTATTGTCTACCGGTAGGCATCTTACGTCTGGCCGCGTTCGCGTACAGCTCGATGTGCGCGCTGCAGGCCCCGAATCGGCTCCTCGCAGGAAGCTACTCCGTATAGAGCAGCAGCAACGCGCCCAGCGCAATCATGAAAATCGGCCAGAGGTTGTTGAACAACGGCCGCCATTTTCCGCCGCTATCGGCCAACCCTTTTGCTAGCGCCACTCCCGCGCCGGCTCCGGCAAACCGCAAATGTTGATGTTGCACCCGCGCCATCGTCTGCATCGCATCCGGTCCGTGCATGCCCCCGTGATGATGAAATAGCAGCATCGTCGCACCCCCGAGTGCCAGCACGGGGAATATCCACGCGCTCCACGCGGCTCGCAATCGCCCACTCGTGCGCAGTATCGCCACCACTCCGAGCGCCAGCAGAATTGCCGCAAAAGTTTTGTGCTGCGCCACTTCGGGGTTGTGCGTCACCGCGTAGTAAAAGCTCTGGTAGCCGAACGGCCAGATTTCCGTATCGCTGAAAACCAGCAAAAAAATTCCGGCAAACAGCAGGCACGCCGCCCAGGCATAATGCGCCGCCGGCCAGCGCCCCGCCAACCGGTTCTGCACCAGAAAAAACAAAGCCGCCAAAATCAGCAGCACGCCCGCAAGGTGATGATTAAATTCGCTCTCGCGTTTATCCGCCAGCTGCTTGGCTCGCGCCTCCTGCGTCTCGACCTCCACCGCAGCGCCGTGCTGCATATCCGGCATGCCTGCCATATCGGGCACGTCGTCCATCCCCGTCATCTCTGGCTGAGGAGCTATATTCGGATGCTGCGTCCATGCCGGCGGAAACAGAAACACGGCAAGGATCAATGCCAGCCCCAATGCTCCAGTGGTCCACAGTGTTCGTTCACGCCCGCTCGCAGCCACTTTCTATCAACCTCCTCTTTCTTGACTCACCTGGACTGAATTATTTTCACATCCTACCGACGGCCAATACCGTGAACCTCTGAGTCTCGCGATATCCTCAAGCCCTCACTCGGGCGCTTGCGCCCCGTGATGTACAGATGCTCCCGCCCCTCGGAAGGTGGCGAGTTTTTTTGGACACGCCATTCCGAAATGTCACAATCCGCGGTACACTCTTCGTGCCACGTTGCTAAGTGGCCCCTTGATCGCCGTTGTGTTTTTTGGCGCCCGGTGCGGCGCGCAGAGGGCTTTGGACTCTACTCGGCGTTAACTTCAACCCCCAGCAAATTCTGATGCTACGATTCCGGGCTGCGACTCGGGACCGAGCCATCTTTTCTAAGAGAGGACGATACAGTGAAAAAGAATCTGTGTATTCTCGCACTCGGCCTGATTGCGACTTTCCCCCTGTTTGCTCAAAAGAAAGTAGACGATCGCCTGGAAAAATCGGCCACCGCGATGCAGGCTATCCTACAAGGTGACAAGGGCCTGCCCACCTCCATCCTCGATCACGCCCACTGCGTGCTGATTTTCCCGAGCGTGAAAAAAGTAGCGATCGGGATTGGCGGGAGTTACGGCCGCGGCGAATTGGTTTGCCGCAAGGGTGCCGATATGAATGGTTCGTGGGGTGCTCCTGCCATGTACTCTCTCGATCAGGGCAGCCTGGGCGTTCAGTTGGGTTCCACGGCTACCGATTTCGTGCTTGTGCTTATGCGCCACGGCGGCGTCGAGCAGATTCTGAATGGCAAGACCAAACTCGGCGGCAACGCGGCCGCCGCCGCTGGTCCCACCGGCGCGCAGGCCAACGGCTACAACGCCGATGCCATGAAGGTTGATGTGCTCACCTATTCGCGCTCCAAGGGGCTTTTCGCCGGCGTATCGTTGGAAGGCGCTTCGATGGACGCGGACCACGATGCCAACAAGGCGCTGTACGGCAAGGAAATCACTGCCCAGGAAATCATTTCGGGCTCCGTGCCGACACCGGACGCGGCTCACGCGCTGATCAGCTTGCTGGACAACGCGTCAGCGTCCCGCAAATAACCCACCACAGCTGAAAATCAAACCGCACGCACCACGGAGCGCAGTACCGTGACAGGTACTGCTCCGTGGTGTCGTCGCGTATGTCTGCGCGGCTGCGTCAGCTCGTCTTGTCTTTCGAATAGCACAACCGCTCCAGGTTGCACTCAGCGCATTTCGGTTTGCGCGCGTTGCATACCCGCCGCCCGTGCCAAATCAACTGGTGCGAGAAAAGGATCCACTTCTCCCGGAGAATAATCTGCATCAAATCCTGCTCGATCTTTTTCGGATCGGTGTTCTTCGTCAGGTCCAATCGCTCGGAAAGCCGCTGCACGTGCGTATCCACCACTATTCCCGACGCGATCCCGAACCCCGACCCCAGCACCACGTTCGCCGTCTTGCGCGCCACACCCGGCAGCGTCAGCAGTTCCTCCATCGTTTGCGGCACTTTCCCGCCAAATTCCTCCACGATTTTTTTGCTCGCTCCCATGATGGACTTCGTCTTGTTGCGGAAGAAACCGGTCGGCCGGATTTCCTGCTCCAGCGCGCGTGGATCGGCGTAAGCAAGCGCCCGCGCATCCGGATACTTCGGAAACAATTCCTTCGTAACGATGTTGACGGTCACGTCGGTGCATTGCGCGGAAAGAATCGTCGAAATCAGCAGCTCAAAGGGGTTCTCATGGATCAGTTCGCAGCTCGCTTCCGGATAGGCTTCGTCCAACCTGTGCAAAATCGCGCGCACCCGCTGCGGATTCGGCCCGCGGCCCAGCGGCAATCCCCCTGCCGATTTGCGTCCCCCAGCCGTAGCGCCGCCGCGCGCGGATTTCGCGGAACGACCGGTGGATTTTCCCGCCCCGGCGGTTTTCTTCTTACCGTTTCTCGTTTTTGTTCTGGCCATCAGGCCGAAGAATATATCACACGCAGGGCGCCGCTTGCGCAGCCGCACTTCCTGCTCGATTCGCACGCCCGGCCAGAACGCCGCGAAGCACGTTCGGAAAGGCGGGGCTTCAGCCCCGCCATCAAGCCCGGTAAGGAGCAGGGCCTTTAGCCGCTGAAGCCAGACGTCTCAGTCGTGGCTGAGTATTTATCAGATACGTTCTCTAGCCACCAGCCACTAATCACTGCCTTTATCCCCAACGCCCTACACAACAAAAAACAAATTCTGCGCAAACGGCCATTCCGCGTCAAACCACTGCTGCGCGCAACGAAACCCCGTCCGCTCGCCCATCTCTACCACTGCCGGCGGACTATACTTGTGCGAACTCTCCGTCCAGATCGTCTCGCCCTCGCGCAAATAAAAGCGCTGCGCCGCCGCCTGAATCGTCACCCGCTGCCAGACCTTCGACCGCAAATGCATTTCCACGCGCCGCTCGCATTCGTCGTAGCGCGCCGTGTGTTCGAATTGCCGCAGATCGAAATCCGCGCCCAACTCCCGGTTGATCCGCGCCAGCAAATTCAGATTGAACGCCGCCGTCACTCCCGCCGGATCGTCGTAAGCCAGCAGCAATTGTTCGATGGGCTTTTCCAGATCCGTCGCCAGCAACAACGCGTCGCCTTCGCTCAGAATCCGCCGCACCTCGCGCAAAAATTGATCGCCCGCCGGACGGTCGAAATTTCCGATCGTGCTGCCCAGGAATAACACCAGGATGCGCTCTTCGTCGCGCCGCCGTGCCGCCACTTCCTGCAATCCATCCAGGTACGCGCTCTCGAATCCCACGATGCTCACGCGATCCATCTGTCCGATTTCCTGCTGGCAGCGCGACAGCGCGCTCCCAGAAATATCAATGGGGTAGTAATTCACTCGCTGCCGCTTGGAGAGCGCTTGCAGCAGCAGCCGCGTTTTTTGCCCGCTGCCGCTTCCCAGCTCGGCCACCAGCACGGGCGCTGGCAGCAGCGAAACAATCTCGTGCGAATCGCGCTGCAGCAACCGCATGCCTGCGCGGCTTAACCCGTACTCCGGAAGCAAACAAATCACATCGAACAGCGCCGAGCCCACCTCATCGTACAAATATTTCGAAGGCAGTTCTTTCTGTCCCGCGTGGCTCAGCCCCACCACCACGTCGCTCGAAAATTCCGCCGTTACCGCCGGCGAAACACTGGCCCGTGCCATGCGTGGTGCGGATGCCATTGGTTATTCCTCCACACACCGGAAGCTGCTGTAGATATAAGGATAATGAGGTTGAAACCAGTTCCGATACGAACGCCGCAGCATACACGTATCGGTGCGTGCCGACCCGCCCTTCATCACGTAATGTTTTCCGTCGAAAAAATCCGCCGAATATCCGCGATAGAAATCAAACGGCTCAAATCCCGGCAACGGCCCAAATGTCGTGGACGTCCACTCCCATCCATTCCCGAGCAAATCGAATACCCCGAATCCGCTGGCCCCTTCTGGATGCGTATCCACGCCCGTCGGGTCCCAGCGGTCCTGATTGAAATTTCCTCGCCAAAATTCCGCCGGCTCATCGCCCCATGGGTAGTTCTGCTCGCGTCCTTCGGGCGTGCCATACGCCGCGCGCTGCCACTGTTCTTCCGTTGGAAGTTTTCGTCCGGCCCATTTCGCAAATGCTGCTGCTTCTGCGAAGCTCACATACACCGGCCAGGATGGCGGCAAGGGAATCGAGCCGAACATCCCGCGATACTCCCATTTCGTCGCCGCGTCTTCTGCCGGTGATTCGCTCGCACGCTTCCAAAAATGCGGATGTTGCAATTTTTCCTTGCGCACCCAATCCCAATCTTCCGTCCGCCAATATTTTCCGGCCTGGTATCCGCCCGCTTGCACGAACTTCAAATACTCCGCATTCGTCACCGGGAATACGCTGATCGAAAAACTCGGCACCAGCACCCGTTGCATCCCAAACTCATTGTCCC
The DNA here is from genome assembly GCA_013289695.1 of Acidobacteriota bacterium. Classification (GTDB taxonomy): domain Bacteria; phylum Acidobacteriota; class Terriglobia; order Acidiferrales; family UBA7541; genus Palsa-295. Next base: position 23,840 of record JABCZK010000009.1, on the reverse strand, counting down.
AGCCAAACGCCAGCGCATCGCGCGGCTGTCCTAGGGTCGCGATTCCCGAAGGAATCGTCACCATTTTGGGGTCGGGTGCCGGCCGCGCATCGATCGCTGGTCCCGCATGCGGAACCTTTTTCTCGATGGACAGATTGTGCAGCAAATACGCCAGCGTCTCCGCATGCATCAGCCGGTGTTCGATGGCCACTTGAAGTAGCGTGCTAATCTCCGCGGACGCCGCGAGCGCTCGCGTCACGCTCGGATCGTGCAATCGTTCATCCAATCGCGCGCGCACCTGCCGGTTGTAGCGCTCCACCTGTCCGATCTCCGGCCACTCACTCCGCTGATCGTTCGGCAATCCTCCGCCCACCGGATCGATCCCGAACGCAAACAGTTTGTCAAAAGGAGAGTCGTGCAGACCAAGATCGAGCGCGGGGCTGAGCAAATTCCGGTCGAACGCCTCGAGGTGGCCAAGATAAAAAATCAGCCGGTGCCGCTCCGGAATCGCCCGCTCGTAATAGGAATTCGGCGGAAGCAACGCGAATGACGCGTCGGTATTCGCACGCGCGTTTTCCAGCCGCGTGAGTAAAGATGGCTCTAACCTAGGCACTACTCGGGAAGCCGTCACGGTTCACCTCGAAGAGGGGGGATTCCCTTTTACCCCTTCCGTTGGTCTCGCAGCAAGCTATTTCGTAAGCACGGAATTGGATGCCCCGGCGCGTCAGGAAGGTGCAGGGTTGTCCAAGGGAATCATATACAGTAATTTACTGAAAGATTTGCCGCGATGACTGTAGGCGTTTTTCTCGTCCCGCGTCAGTTCCGCGTAAGTGCGCCCCAGCCCTTCGAACAAGAACACGGGATCGTACCCGAATCCGCCCGCCCCGCGTGGCGCTTCGGTGATCAACCCGTGAGCCATGTCAGAGGCCACCGCGATCGCCCGTCCCGCTTGCGCCACAGCTGTCACGCACACAAATCGCGCGCGGCGTTCCGCGCCTTCCTTGCCGCGCATTTCGCGCAACAATTTTTGCACGCGGTCCGCGTCCGTCGCGCCCGGCCCCGCATAGCGCGCCGAATGAACCCCCGGCGCGCCGCCCAGCGCCGGCACCACCAAACCGGAATCGTCCGCCAGCACTGCGCCGTCCGCGAATCGACTGTAATACAAAGCTTTCCCGGCGGAATTCTCGGCAAAAGTTGGAGCAGTTTCCTCAAACGCAGGTAACTCCCCAAAACGCGGCAACAATTCGACACTGACGCCAGACCTGCGCGCCAATTCCATATACTCAGCCAACTTCCCAGCATTCGAAGATGCCAGAAACAATCTCATGAAGGGAGTACTCGGAAGGGCGGGGCTTCAGCCCCGCCGCAAGGCTCAACAATCAGAAGGGTTTCAGCCCTTGAAGCCGCGTTTCTCGGTTGTCGCGGCACTGTTATATAACGATTCGGAGAAATAATCTTGACAGTATGATCGGCTCACGCTGCTGCATCCGCGCCTATTTGCTACGGGCCATAAATTTGATCTGCAACAATTCCTGCTGCGCTTTCACCAACTGCCGTATCCCGCTCGCCGCCAGCTTCAGCAAATCTTGCAATTCGACGTCCGTGTACGGCCGCCCCTCGGCGCTCGCCTGCACCTCAACGAACTCTCCGCTCCCGGTCATCACCACATTCATATCCACCTGCGCGCGCGAATCCTCTTCGTATTTCAGGTCCAGCAGCAGCTCATCCTCCACAATCCCCACGCTGGTAGCCGCTAAAAAATCAATCAACGGCACTTTGCGCAAAATTCCCGCCGCCACCATCCGCTCCAGTGAAAGCGCCAGCGCCACAAACGCCCCCGTCACCGAAGCCGTCCGCGTTCCGCCGTCCGCCTGGATCACGTCGCAGTCCAGCCATACCGTTCGTTCGCCCAGCGCTTTCAAATCCGTCACCGCGCGCAGCGTCCGCCCGATCATGCGCTGAATTTCCAGCGTCCGTCCCGACTGCTTGCCACGGCTCGATTCGCGCGGCGTGCGATTCTCCGTCGAACGCGGCAGCATCCCATACTCGCCCGTCACCCACCCGCGTCCCTTGCCCTTCAGGAACGACGGCACGCCATCTTCCACCGTCGCGGTCACGATCACCCGCGTGTCGCCCGCCTCGATCAGCGCGCTCCCCTCCGCATGAGGAATAAAATCCGGCGTAATTTTCACCGGCCGCAATTGGTCGGCCGTACGTCCGTCAACTCGCAAGAATGAATCTCCCTTCAAAGTTCTGCTGTGGGTCCCACAGGAATTCGGAGCACTCAGTGTGACGACTACCCCCGCAACTGTCAACAATTGGCGAAACGCTGCGCCTATTCAGCTGCGGCATCTGGATTCGCGCCGCAGCCTCGTTACGAACGTCCAATCCTGACAATCGCGCGCAATTATCTCACTGCGAGCACCACCTGGATCAATGTGGAGTGCGGCGGCTTGCCGCCGCTTTTGTCGCAGCCCAATGTCCGGCAACAGAGGGCCCCAGGCGAGGCTTGCCTCGCCCGAGTTAGGCGACGACTCTCCGCCGCCAGCGTTGGAAGTTGTTTCGGTAGGGGCGCTGCTTATCGATTGCGCTGCGGCGCAACCCATCTTGAGATCCCGCGGCGCGGGATGGAAGGGCTGCGCCCCAGCTTGCCGCAACGTCATCCCCGGCGGCTGACTTGTTTCGAGTTCGCCTGTAACAACGCAAGAAATTCGCGCAGGCCCAAAAAGTCAGCGCGAAGGTTTTCCGCCAGAACTTCCCGGCGATGCTAAAGCTGCCGGGGCCGCCGCTGGTGCCGCGGGCGCAACCGAACCAACCGGTACCGCCGCGGGCGTCACCGGCGCGCTCGCCGCAATCGCCGGATTCAATTCAAAAAACCCGGTCAAATCCGCGTGCCCCGCCAGAGTCTCGACTTCCTGCCCATGAATCAGAATTTTCAACCGGTGCGCGCCAGCCACATTGCTCTCCAGCGTCCGCGCAATCGAATCCACCGCCATTTCTTCGCTCAAAATCCCAGACGGCGTCTCGGACGCCAGCGCCTCGGAAAAATCCGCGATCGCCGTGCCATCCGGCAAAATGTAAAATCCCAGCAGCGTGGCATTCTCAGGCAGCGTTCGCTGCGCTTCGCCAGGCGCATCGGCAATCAATGCGTCCAACACTTGCCGCCCGCGTTTCGCAGGGTCCGCCGAAAGTGGCAGCTGCATATCCACGGCCGCGATTCGATCCGCTCCCGCTGCCCAGAAAATCTTCGCGTTCACCATCACGTCCGTGGACGTCGCAATCGCCGGCCTCAGCAATTCACGCCGCTGCTGCTCCTCCGAACCTTGCTCTTGCGACAAGTGTTCGATGCGCTGGTGCAATCCGCGCAGGCTGATCAATCCGATCAGCACCGCCACCGACAAAATCCCCAAGGTTATTTTCAGATTCCGCGGCATTACTTCGCACCCGCCGTTCCGGCGAAACTCGCGGGCAGCGATCCCGGTGGCCGCACCGCCTGAATGCTGCGCTCGATCGTCGCCGCCATCGCTGACCCCATCGCCAGCAAGGAATTCGAGTCGCCAGCCGACACGCTCGAAACCTCCACCGCAATCGCCGGTGCCGCCACCGACCGCAGCTCGCGCACCGCGAATCGCGTGGATGTCGCCGGTGACCCCGGAAATCTCTGCGCCAGCGCCGATTGCAGCACATCCGCCAGCCGATGGCTGCTCTCGACGTAAGGCCGCTGCGCTTCCTCCCACACCAGCAACCCGATACTCGGCGCACTCGGCGGCGCCGCGCTCCTCGCACCGGACCCCGCCGCATTCGCCGGACCAGCGGCCGTCGCCGCACTTACCAGCGCCACTGGATTCGAAAATTGATAAAAATAAGTCCGCGTCGCGCCCAACTGTCCCGTGGACGAAACGTGCAAGCTGATAAAAATCACGTCGCGATAAGCGTTCGCTACCGCCGCGCGGTCTTCATAAGAAGGATTCGAATCGTCATTGCGCGTCATCACTACGCGAAATCCTTGCCGTTCGAATTCACTCCGCAGCATTCGCGCAAATATCAGCACCACATTTTTCTCCAGCAAGCCGTTGTCCGCCCGCGCACCTTCGTCTGTACCGCCATGCGCCGCATTGATCACGATCACCGGGCCAGTGTGCACCGGCGCTGCAGGTGGCGCCGGATTCAGCGCGGGCGCAGGCTGCTGCGGAGGAGTCGGCGTAGGTTGCGTGGGTGGCGGCGCAGGAGCTTGGGCAGGCACCTGGCCACCGTCTTGCCAAGGAAAAGCCGATGCAACAGCCGCGTTCGGCAACCAGCCAGTCGCAAGCATCACAAATATAAATAACAGTCGTCGCACGGCAAAAAGCATAGCAGAAATGCCGCGCCTCGCAGCCCCGAACAAGCGCCGCCGTCGCGCAGGACTAAGCACCTTCCCGAATCATCTCCGCCGCCTTTTCCGCGATCATTATCACCGGCGCATTCGTATTTCCCGCCGGCACGCGCGGCATGATGGACGCATCCGCCACTCTCAGCCGCTCGATTCCGCGCACCCGCAGCCGCGCATCCACCACCGCCAGCGCGTCATTTCCCATCTTGCACGTTCCCACCGGGTGATAGAGCGTCTCCAGCTCGTTCCGCAGAAATTCGCTGATCTCAGCGTCGGATTCCATCGCCGCTCCCGGATGCAGCTCCTCTCCGCGAAAGGCATCGAAGGCCTTCGCATGCGCCAGTCGGCGCGCTAGTCGCACCCCCGCGATCATCGTGCGCAAATCCGCATCGGTCGAAAGATAATTCGCGCGAATCGCTGGCGCCGCCAGCGGATTCACCGACCGCAAGGAAATGGTCCCGCGGCTTTCCGGGGAAATCAACGTCGGGCCAAACCCGAAGCAGTGCTCTTTGCGCCGCACCAACCCATGCCCGCGGTAATAAGCCGGCCCGAACAGCAACTGCAAATCCGGCACGGCCAGACCCACTCGCGTGCGCAAAAATAGTCCCGCCTCTGCGACGTTCGACGCCAGCGGCCCATTCTTCCACAGCAGCCAGCGCAAAAAATTTCCCAAAGTCTCCGCGCCATCCAGGCTTATTTTCTGCGTGCACAAATATCCAACCGAAACCATCGGATGATCCTGCAAATTCTTTCCCACTCCCGGCAAATCGTGAATCGCCGAAATTCCCGCGGCGTTCAGCTCATCCGCCGCACCGATCCCGGAAAGCATCAGCAACTGCGGAGAATTGACCGTCCCGCCCGTCAGAATCACTTCGGCGTCGGCGCGCGCCTCTTGCATCGCGCCATCGCGCAAGAACGCAACACCCACCGCGCGATTTCCTTCCAGCAACACTCGGACCGCGTGCGCCCCGGTGATCACCGTAAGATTGTCCCGTTCACGCGCCGACTGCAAAAATCCATCCGCCGCGCTCCACCGCCCGCCGTTTTTCTGCGTCACTTGGTACAGCGCCGCGCCATCCTGCGTCGCGCCGTTAAAATCCGGATTTCTCGCGATCCCGATTTGCTCAGCCGCCGCAAGAAACGCCCGCGTCAATGGATTCACATACCGCGGGTCCGCCACATTCACCGGCCCGCCCACGCCGTGATAGTCCGAAGCGCCGCGCTCCTGATTTTCCGATTTCTTGAAGTAGGGCAGCACCTCCGCAAAACTCCATCCCGTGTTGCCCAAATCCCGCCAATGGTCGTAATCCGCCGGATTCCCGCGAACGTAGATCATCGCGTTGATCGCGCTCGACCCGCCCAGCACTTTCCCCCGCGGCCAATACAATCGCCGATTGTGCAGCTGCGCTTCCGGCTCCGTGGAGTAATTCCAATCCACAGCAGTCTTGAAAAGTTTCGAAAACGCGGCTGGAATGCGAATCTCTTTCGCGCCACCAGCCCCGCCCGCTTCCAGCAACAGCACGCGCGTCCGCCGATCCTCCGTCAACCGCGCCGCCAGCACACACCCCGCCGACCCCGCTCCCACCACAAGGTAATCGTATGTTTTGGATTTATCCGTCATAGCCAGCGCCATGCATTAAATGCCATGCAGCGCCGCGCAGCAATCGAATTATCCGGAAGACTCGGAGGGGCAGGGCAGTAGACTAAAGCTTGGATGAAAACTCAGGAATTCTTGGAAGCCTTTCTAGCCACTAGTCACATATCACCAGCCACTGCTTTTTTCCCAAACGAATTGATGCCACGCCCCCACCGTGGGAACGCCAATCTCCTGAATGGCGAACCGCGCCACGGTCTTGCCGACATGAACCCTGGGGCAAACAATCACGCCGCCCGCCGCTCATCCTTCAAAACCCCCGCGCTCCAACGATCCCGCCGCAACCCCGCCGTCGCCCAATAAACCACAAACCCCGCCGCGATCAGCATCAACCCAAACGCCAACCCACTAATCCCCAAAATCGTTTCGCCCGCCCCGTGCACAATCGAAAATCCCAGTAGCAACAAAGGAAACACGCCAATCAACACAGCCCCGGCCATCCCACCCGGCACCTTGAAAGGACGCCGCAGCTCCGGCTCCTTTATCCGCAATACAATCAAAGCCACAAACTCCAGCATCAAACTCATGCCATACAAAAGCACGTCAATCGTAATCAATCGCTCAAATCCCAAACCCAAACACAAAGCCCAGCACGCCGCCAGAAAAGTAATCGCCACCCAAGGCGCCTGCGTCTTCCGTTGCAGCTTGCCAAACACCGCCGGCAGCAACCCATCCTCCGCCATCGCCAGCGGCAATCGCGAATAACTCATCACCAGCGCATTGAACATTCCAAACGCGCTCATCATCCCACCCAGCACCAACGCCACGCGAAATCCGCGCGCCAGCAACGGACCGCCAACCAGCCCGCCCATCATCCCCGCAATGTCCGCCCACGATCCCGTCTCAAACGCGGCCGACGAAACTCCCGTCAGCCACATCGCCGCAAACGGCAGCACGTAGGTCAGCGAAACCACAATCACCGCGACAATCATCGCCGTCGGATAAGTCTTCTGCGGACGCTTCACCTGCGTCGCAATCGTCGAAGCGTTATCCCAACCCATATAATTCCACATGCAGATCAGCAACCCGCCGATCAATCCCACGCTCGAAGTAGTCGGCGCAGTCACTGCGCCCTGCAACGCTCCGATTTTCGCCGGTGCGATCAGCACGATCAGCACAAACGGCGCGGAAAGCAAAAAGAAAAGCCACAGCGAGCTGATCGCCACCACGCGTATCCCCGCGATATTCATCAGCGCGCACACGGTCACGACGCCCATCGCCACCATCCACCCGCGATGCCCCACCGCAAACCAAGGTATCAGCCGCGTCAGGTACGCCACAAAAAGCGTCGGATAAATCGCCATATCAAAAATGCTCGCCACCAGCGACAGCCAAGCTTCCTGAAATCCCCAGAAATTTCCCATCGCGCGCCGCACCCACGCGTAATATCCGCCTTCCGACGGCAGCGCGCTGGAAAGTTCGCCAATCATGTAAGTCGTCGGCAAACTCCAGATCAGCGGCGTAACCAGCAGCAGCAAAATTCCCAGACCGTAGCCCGCGCCGTGAATGATGTCTTCGGTTCCATACGTTCCGCCAGACACCATGAAAAATGTCGCGGCCACCAGCGGCCAGAGTGTGAGCTTTGCATTTCTTTTTGTGGAAGTAACTGCCCGGGCAGGAAATTGGGCTGGGAGGGATAAGGTGCTCAATTTTTTGTCGCGTCCTCCATCGGCAACCCTCGCTCTCTCTCGGCCGCACGCCTGGAGCGAGTTTGCAACATGCAGAATACGGAAATTCACTCTCGATGCAAGAAAAATCCACGCCAAATCGAAAATTTCTTCGCTGTGAAGCTCGGTACGGTGGATGACGTTTCCAGTTGCCGCGCAGCGCTAGCTCACGCCTGGCGGAGCCGCCGTGAGTCACCGCGAAATCCAAATCCTCGGAGTTTGTGAGAGAACTTGAGAGTGTTTGTAGGTCGTGGCTTCAGTTTATCCTGAGAGCCTGCCGGTGGCAGGTCCGAAGGGCCACGACATGAACGACCCAGAACGAGCGCGGCTTCAGCCGCTGAAGGACCGGTTTTGCAGTTGCGACACGGACTGGTCGCCGTTGCGGGAGATGACAGGGGTTGTTTCGGGGAAGTTCGAGCTTCCAGCGGCGACCGGCTGCGCGCCGTAACGCCCGGTAAAATCAGTTCTGCGGCTTGCCCTCGGGAGCCGTGCTCCCACCGTGCTTGTGTTCGCGGAGTTCGCGCTGCTCGGCGGCCCATTGCTTCTGCTGCTCGGGCGTCATCACGCTCCAAACCTGCCGTCGGATGTCCTTGCGGATCACTTTCAACTTCTGCTGCTTCGCTTCCGCACTCAGCGACGAATCCTTCTGCATCGCCGCAATCTGCTGCTTGCCATCTTCGCGGATCGTCTTGATCTGCGCTTTCTGCTCGTCCGTCAGGTCCAACGCCGCATCATCTTCGGGCGTGTCCGCGCTCATCGCCCCCGCGCCGCCCGCGTTCTGCCCGGACCCCGCAGTCGATCCACTAGTCGGAGCCGTGCCAGAGGGACGACCCGCCGCAGCCCCACCCGCCTGCTGTGCCACCGCTGCGCCCCCGTATCCCAAGCCCAGCGCCACGCCGCAAACCGCCGCCAAAACCGTATCCTTATTAATGATCTTCATCGAGTTCCCCTCGAGGAGCTAAGCCCTTGTCTTTCCACAACCTTCAGCAGACATCTGGATCTACTAATGCCCTGCAGGACCGCCCGTTTTTCCTAGCGCCGGCGTCTCGCCGGCTCTTTTTCTCATCGAAGCTGCCGCACCAGAACCGTAGGCGCGGCACAACGTAGCCGAGCGTGGAAACGCTAGGAAAATCGCAAAGAGGATTCGAGGCGCCGTAGCTGCGACGCAGCTGTCGCTACCGTTGCCGCGTACTCTTACCGCTAATCTCACCCCTGAAGCCGCACCCTTCGATCGTCGCCATCGTTACTTCCCGCTCGGACTCTGTTGCAGTTCCTTCAACGCCGCCAGCACTTCCTCGCTATGCTTCGCCGGCTCCACATCCATATACTCCTTAACAATCACACCCTGCGGATTTACCAAAAACGTATGCCGCGCCGAAAGCTTCTTCACCCCCAGCACATTGATGATCGATCCGTACTCCTCGGACACCTTATGCTCGGTATCCGCCAGCAATTTGAAGTTCAGCCCTTCCTTGGCACAGAACTTCTGATGCGAATCGGCGCTATCCACGCTCACTCCCAATATCACCGCGTTCTTCTCCTCATACTGCGCCAAATCGCGCTGGAAGTTGTGCGCCTCCGCGGTGCATCCGCTTGTAAAATCCTTCGGGTAGAAGTACAGCACCACCCACTTCCCGCGATACTCACCCAAACTCACCGGCTTGCCTTCCTGTGAATTCAGCGTGAAATCCGGCGCCACCGCTCCCACCGCCGGTGCCTTCTCCGAAGACGCGCTCACCATCCGATACGCCCCGCCCGCCACAACCAACCCCGCAACTATCACAATCAGCAGCAGCATCCGCGCGCTCCCAAACTGCCTTGTTTTCATGGCTTCACCACCTTAGACGCCCCGCATAGTATGCGCCTCCTCTCCCCGGTAATCAAAATCCACCTCCACTGTTAACGTACCAGCGCCCTGCTGGCGATGAACTATGTGTACCAAGCCCGCTCGGCGTTCATAGCACATGCCTGTGCCCCGTCGCTTTTGAATTTGTGACTCGCGCTACAGCGCGATTAATCCTGAGAACCCGCAGTGCGGGACCGAAGGGCAGCGCCCGCTTTTGACTCCGCACTCGCACCGCTCCACCAGGAGCGCAACTTGCGTAAACTTAAAATCCTAATCGTGGATGACTCAGCTGTCATGCGCAAAATCGTCGAAAGAGCTCTCCGCCAGACTGGTCTCAATCTCGGCGAGGGGTTGGAAGCCAGCAATGGCGCCGAGGCTCTCGCCGAAGTTCAAAAAGGTTCGCTCGACATCATCCTCAGCGACATCAATATGCCGGTCATGGACGGCCTCGAAGTCCTGAAAAGCCTGCCCGGCATCGAAGCCGCCAAAGGCGTCCCCGTCATCATGATCACCACCGAAGGCAGCGAAGCTCGCGTCGTCGAAGCGCTTTCCGTCGGCGCCAAGGGCTATCTCCGCAAACCATTTACCCCCGAACAAGTCAAAGAGCGCGTCAGCCCGCTCCTTGTGGGTGTCTTGTGACCATTATGACCAACGCCGCCGTAAAACGGGTTCCGCTGGACCCCAACTAGAAGTCGGTTCTCGATTGTGCCGCGCCGGAAGTCTTTGAAATGATGGCGGGGACCCGTCTGACCCCGTTCGTCCCGCCCGCCGCTGAACCAGGCGCTGAAGCAGTCTCACAAGAACAATCCGGTCTAACCGCCATGGTCGGCACGGCCGGCGCTCTCTGCAGCATGACTACCATCCGCTGCTCCTCCGACACCGCCATCAAGCTCGCCACGAAAATGGCCGGCGATGAAACCGCCAAAGATCCCAACATCGTCAGCGACGCGATGGGCGAGCTCTGCAACATGGTCGCCGGAAACTTCAAAGCCAAGCTCACTTCTCTCGCCGACCACTGCATGCTCTCCGTCCCCACCGTAACCAGCGGCGACAACTACGTAATGCAAGCCGTCGAACCCAGCGAAGTCCTCCAAGTCGCCTTCAACTTTGAGGCCTCCCCCATCTACATCTCCCCAAATCACGCACTCCTGAATGCTGCGAAATCGAGCCCAGCTTCTCGATCCTCTTCTTCCAACTTCACACATTGAAATCACAAAACCGCCGCTGCCAGAAACTCCGCGGCGCGTCCGTCTACGCCTCGGACCACAAATCCATTTGATCCTTATTCCTCCGCCGTCGCGGCTTCCGACGCAAGCACTGCGCCACGCGCTGCTGCAAAGCCTGCATCACCGTCGAGGCGTGCCCACCTGTGGCTCCGAAATCAGCCAATGAATGTGCTCCGGCATCACCACGTACCCCAGCAGCCAGAAATTGATGACGCTCGCGCGCCTCGTTCAGAATCCTCAAGAACGCAGCGCGCCTCCGCCTCCTTCCCAGCAAGGATCGACGCCGGTGACAACCGCACGTAACGAAGTGCAACTGCCTCCGCCCATACCGCCGCTGCGATTTGTTTTTCATTGCCCGGGCCACAGTTGCGCACCCTCGCCTGCGACGAGAGTGCAGCATCTGGCCGTAGGTCCGCAAGATGACGTCGGAAGCGGTGCCGAGAGTGAGGCAAAGAATGAAGCTGTCGGTGGAATCGAAGGTGCCAGTGGAATTGTCCGGGTTCGCCGGCGTTCCGGTGAACGAATGAGCGCCATCGGCGCGAGCAGCGCCGGCACACAAGGCCAGGGTGAAAATCGAGGCCGGTAATCAGTGTCTATTCATGGCCAAGATCTCCTTGTCAAATGGACGAACTCCAACTTGCTGAGTTGTCGCGAATCAACAGCGCGATGCGCAGCGTAAAGTCATCGCCAACGAACGCGTGGTTATAGGCAGGAGGCGCTCGCGAGCCGTTGCGATTACCCCCAAAGACCCGTTCAGTTGGCCGAGGCCGCGTCTGTGGTTTTGGTGATCGACATACTGTTAAGACTCGTGAGCGGCTTCACGCTGCTCATCTTTTTTCCCTGCCGGAGTTTCTTGGTCGTCTTCTTGGCTGTCATCGTCTTCTCCTTTCCTGGACTCCTGCGCTCCCGATTGCACCTGAATTTGCGCTACGCGGTATGCCAGATCGTCGCCTTTGTTACAAGCGGGTGAGCTGGCCGAATCGGTAAATGCTATACCTGCTTATGTTGTAAGTCGGTGCTTTCACCTCTAATGCCATCCACGGAAGAAAGGAGGACGTTTCTTCCGTACTTCAGGGTCACCGTTTTTTCGAGTTTCTTGACTTTCGCAAGTTTCTTGGTCTTTGCCATTTTCTTATGCACCCCTTGAAAGTAGCGCGTTGGGCCGCTGTCGCGCAGCAAGAGACGCGCACATTGGCGCAGGCCTTCTATATAGGTAATCGGAAACGGCGAGGAAAAGACGACAGGCTGCGCCGGTCTTCAGCCGGTAGCATCCCGAGATGACTTAACCCGCTGCTTAGGGAAGTGGTGTTGGGATTCGCAAGCGTTCCTGTGTAGGAGTTAGTGCCATCGGCGTGAGCCACCCCTGCGCACAGGGCCACAGCCAAGACCAGAGCCGGTAAGCAGTGTCTTTTCATAGGACGTCTCTGCGCGAGCTCTTAATTCGAGGTAGCCGCCGCTACGAGGTCCGGAATCAGGTTCGAGACGTTGGGCGTGCCCCAACCGGTCGTAAGATCGTATCCGGGGCCCGCGTTGAAGCCATTCTGCGTCTCCAACAACTTGTTGTCCCCTATGGTGATGTCGTGGAAATCATTGGCATAGGCCGATGACTGCGCGAGTTTGTAGATGGCGGGATTCAGGAATCCGAGTGCGTGGCCAGCTTCCTGGTTGGCCAGAGCGAAGATTGCGGCCCACTGGGGAGAACCGCAACTCGTCCCACCGACTCGATGATAGCCGCCCATCGTGGTGTCCCGGACAAGTACTCCCCCATCAACCGCTGCGTTGTATGCGACATCCGGGACGGTTCGGAACTGAGAGCCCAATGAGCTCTGGTAAGTGGGCGCCAGGAACAAGCTGCTTACGGCTCCTCCGGTAGCCCCGCCAAACTGGGGCTCGTTCCAAACTTGCTCGACGCCATAACTACCATTGACTTGCAGCCCGTTGAAATACGGGTTGCCTTCGGTGCCACCGACCGCGGTGACCAACGGATCCGATGCTGGGTAATTCGGATTCGTGATATTCGCGGGATCAGCATTTGTGGCGCCCAAGTCCCCGGCGGAAGCCAGCAAGGTAATGCTTGCCGCTGTCGCTGCGACATAGTTATCGTGCGCCTGCATGATTTGCGCTCTGTTGGCTTGGACGAGATATTCCGGAACGCCGAAACTTTGCGACATGATGGCGCCCGGGAACAACTTAATAGCAGCAGCTTCTGCAGAGTGGACGGCATTGCCAGAACTGGTCGAAGCGACTACCAGTACGATGATGGCTCCTGGAGCCATGGCGTGGGCGTATTCCACATCCAAGCTCGTCTCCAAGCTCCACCCCGCCTGACCATGAGGGTCATTCGGATCGAACACCGGACACCCGTGTTCGGGACAGAGAATGGTGAACGACGGAGGCGCCGGAATGCCGAAATCGGTGTCGAATGAGGCCAGGTCCTGCTCTATCGTGGGGCTGCCATAAGGATCGACGATCAGGATGGTCTGACCGGTTCCGTCCAGGTCGGAGGGGAAGTTGTACGCAGACCGGATAGCGCTTGGCCGATAGCAAAGTTGGGTAGTCTCGCATCCAAAATGAATCCCAGGGGAAACAGTGTCGGGGCTCACCGCCACTTGTGGCGGGTTTGCAATATAGTTAAAATCTTGTGCCGTGGAAGTTTTCGTGAGGCCGCAGCAGACCAGGGTTGTGGCAAACGCATAAATCAAAATTCTCTTCATGGCATTTGTCCTTAAGTTAACTGCTAAAGTCACGCTGCGAACCTGATTCAGCCTCGAATCTGTCCATTCGGCATGGACGTCAACAAAGCCACTTAGCCCTAAGCGTGCGGCCCAGCTTCACGAGCGCAGAGCGCCCCTCGAGCGCTCTCCGCTCGGGTCAGACGTCCGGCGATGGGAAGCGCGGGTTGCGGCGGGGCTTGCTCCCGTTTCAGCATCTCAGGAGCCGATTGAGCCGCCGCAACCTGACAGGCTGGCGCTATCCCAGAGCAGCACCCCCTTGGGGGTTAGTAGGCGGAGGTTAGGTAGCCCTGGGTTTCTAAGGTAAAGGAGGCGCAACCCAGTGGGCCGGCGGTGTTTCTGATGACCGGTGTGCCGTTGAAGACAAGACCCGTGGTGAAGATGTCATGCCAGCTCGCGTACCCGGCGGCATCGACCTGTCGGCTGGCCCTGTAGACGTCAGGTCCGCCGACAGATATGAGGGCGAGTACTGCCTCGCCTGCAGGGCAACCGGCGACGATTGTTGTGACGTCGGTAACCTCTAGGTACTTTCCGTCTGGCACGACGTAACACCCCGTTGCAGGGGACAGGTCACCCGCGGGTAGGATCGCCACAAAGGAGTTGGGGCAACCGCTGGTGCCGTACACAAGGGTTAGGTTGCTACGGGGGACAGTGGTTTGAGCGGATGCATGGCGCGGAAGAAACGACACCGCAACAGCGAAGACCACTACTAAGCTCAACGTCAAAAGCATGAGCTTGGGCAGGTATTTCATGGTATTTCTCCTCTCGCAAGAGATTTAGAAGCCAAACAATCTAAATTCGGGCAGAGTCATAGCTGGTCCTCGCGTCCGAATCACCTGCGGTGCGAAGGCACACGTATGCGTGCAAATGCCCCAGCTCCGTTGGTGAGCTTCGCTACCGCAACTTACATACTGGAACCCGGAAACTGAGCGCTTCTAATATGTAAATCGGAAACGGCAGGCAAAGGACGGCAGCAGACCACACAAATTACTGGGGATGTTGGTCCGCGAGTTGGAGTTTCTTCCGATTTGCGCGAACGAGAGCAATGCTGAGGTAGCCGGGACCTGGTTGGCGGCTTAGCAAACGAAGAACGTGCTTGTACAGCAGGTCGGGTTCTCCGAGCTTGCCGCGGCGCGCGCAAACTACCCCGAGGTTATTCATTACGCTGGCAAGGCGTGGATGATTGGCGGGTGGCACACAGGTCCACACCACGCAAACGAACGACGTTGAATTTCCGGGTGTCGCACTCTCGCCGCAGGCGAGGGTGCGGGTTTAGACGCTACTCGATCCACCACCACAGCCAAGTACTGCTATCCAATCGGTGTCGGCAACATTTCTTCTGAATACGAGGGATGTGTGATGCTTTCGGCGGGTCATGAAAGTCGAAGAACGGGTTGATTACTTTTAGGACATCCGAGAACTCTAATCAGTGATGGGTGACCCTTTTAGCACAGTTTTGCAGACTGTTCCAATGACAAAGTGGTTGCCGAAGCTTGTGATGGAATAGCCGGATTTGTCAGCGGCACCAGTCGATGAGATCGACAAATCAAAATGTTGAGTGAGGGAGACTGTAACGATGAAACCGGTAGATTCCACCGTTAGGCCCAGTAAGAGCGGCGGCGCTGTCATGATTGAAACTGTGGCGGACATTCTTGAACGTGAGATCCACCCTTTAATCGAGGCTTGGCTCACCCGAGTGGAGATCGAGCCCGACCTAATTCAAATCCGCTTAAGTCATGATGAGCGCACGGGCCATCTTCCTCACCTTATACATGATGTCATTACTCGCTTGCGCCTGGACTCAGGAACGAAAGCTCCAATCTCGAAGGCCGCCGCCGAGCATGGGGATTTGCGGCGCAAACAAGGCTACACGGTAGCGATGATGGTTGAAGAGTCACGTCTATTGCAGGTAAGCATATTTACGACGCTGCACAAAAACGCGACACAATTGGACTTCGGTGTATTGCTTCCCGATGTTGTGACGATCGCGGACGAGGTCGATGCGCAATTGAAGGAGCAGATGCTGCGGTTCATGGCCGCAGGCGCTGCCAAAAAGGCCACGGGCGACTGACACCTTTTTGGGAGGTTGAAGCAAGATGCCAAGCCCGGGGCTTAGGACTGCGAAACGACCAAGAAAGAAGAAAGATGGCGACGAGTGTGTACTCCTCATCGAGGCTGACGCAGATGTTGCGGCAGAAATATTCGCCGCATTGAATTCGGCCACGGAAGAACAGTTCCATGTTGAATGGGTCACCGAACTTTCTAGCGGGATCGAGCGCTTGCGAAAGGGAGGGGTTGGGGCGGTGGTGCTTGACCTGACATTGCCCGATAGCCACGGCGTCGAGTCGTTCGACAAGCTATTCCAGGCCTCGGCTCGCGTGCCCATTTTGGTCCTCAGCGAGGCCGATGCTGAAGAAATGGCGAGGCAAGCGGCACATCGCGGGGCTCATGATTATCTGGCTAAAAACCAATCCGTCGGCTACCGATTAAGGGGAGTTGTGCGTACGATGATCGAGCGCCGTACTGCGGAAGCAGCGGTGAAAGCATTGGTATTGCAAAATGAAGTCGCTAAATTGACGCTTGATGCCATTGAAGAGGCAGTCTTGCGAACGGATATAAACGGCGACATCACGTATCTCAATCGAATGGCGGAACGCCTGACCGGGTGGTGCCGGAGAGAAGCGCTGGGTCGTCCCATTGCGAACGTGCTCCGGATTACCAAGGGCGATAGCACCTCGACGAATGGCGAGGCTCTGGACATTTTAATTAGCGAAGATGGGACCGCGATGCCAGCGGCGAATTGCACAACCTGTGTTCTGGTTGGACGAGACGGAGTCGAATTGGGGATTGAAAAGACAGTGACGCCTATCCGGGACCAGGATGGGGTTCTAACCGGTTCGGTTGTGGCTTTCCACGATGTCAGCGCGGCAAGGGCCCAATCGCTTGAAATGTCGCGCTTGGCGCAACACGATTCCCTGACTGGTTTGCCAAACCGGGTGCTGTTCAACGACCGGCTGAAGCAAGCGATTTCGCTCGCGATGCGCCAGGACAAGCAGCTCGCGGTGATGTTTGTCGATTTAGACCAATTCAAGAAGATCAATGACTCGCTGGGCCACGCCGTGGGTGACAAACTGTTGCAGTCGGTAGCCGGGCGATTGGTGGATTGTGTCCGTCGAACTGACACCGTGAGCCGACTGGGTGGGGACGAATTCGTGGTACTCCTTTCCCAAGTCGAGCATGAGGAAGACGTCGCCGTGAGCGCACGAAAAATCCTTAGGACATTAGCAGCACCGCATCCCGTCGATAACAAGAATCTTGATATCAGCGTGAGCATCGGTGTGAGCACCTACCCTAGCGACGGGCCAGACGCAGAAAACTTGATGGATAAAGCGGACACCGCGATGTACGAAGCCAAAAAACAGGGAAGGAACAACTATCAGTTTTTTCGCCGGGACATGCAGGTACGACTCTTAGACCGGCAGTCACTCGAAGCGGATTTGCGCTACGCGCTGGGGCGGAACGAGTTTCTGCTGCATTACCAGCCTAAATTCAATCTTCAAACGGGACAGATCACGGGGGTGGAAGCGCTGGTGCGTTGGGTACACCCACGACGGGGATTGGTTGCTCCGGCCCAGTTCATTCCGATTGCGGAAGAATGCGGGTTGATTTTACCTATAGGACGGTGGGTGCTACTGGAAGCGTGCAGACAGGTCCGAGCATGGAGTGATTCAGGGCTTGGGATTGTGCCTGTGGCCGTAAACGTTTCCGCAGCCGAGTTCGGAGACAAGGATTTTGTCTCAGGAGTTAGGGCCGTGCTGATTGCGACGGGAGTGGAGCCTCGGAATCTAGAGCTGGAGCTGACCGAGAGTGTGCTGATGCAGGACGCGGAGTCTACGGTGCGCACACTTGGTGCGCTGAAAGCTATGGGCGTGACGCTGGCGATCGACGATTTTGGCACAGGTTATTCTAGTTTTACTTATCTGCGGCGTTTTCCGGTGGACGCGCTGAAATTGGATCAATCTTTTGTGCAGGAAATCACTGAGGACCCGGGAGATGCGACCATCGTGAGCGCTATGATCAATATCGGCATGAGCCTCAATCAGCGTGTAATTGCGGAGGGAGTGGAAACCAGTGCGCAACTCAAATTCCTTCAGAGCCACGGATGCGCCGAGGGACAAGGCCATTATCTTAGCCATCCGGTTGCGGCCGAGCAGGCCGCAAAGCTGCTTGAAGCTGGAATCCAAGAAGGTATGGTCCAATAGCTCTAAAAGAGATCAGCATCCCAAGTGTGTTCACCTGTCTTAGGCTCGGGCTCAAGAGGCAGCACAAATCGAGATGATGACAAGGCCCCCGGAACGCATATTGGAACACGCTTCAATTTCCACTTCCCGTGAAGTTTATCAGGGGTTTGCGGCCGCTGCCAGAACTGGACCGGAAAGCTATTTTTATAGCCTGTGCAAAACGGCACATACCCCGTCAGAGCGAGATTCTACAGTAGTAATTCGAGGGAGCGAACATGAGCGACCTACACTCACAATGGCAGGACCACCACCGGAAAGCCGCATTTGAGTCGAGTCCCCGGGACCTATCTGGGCAGGTTGCGGCAGCAGAAGAAGCCGTCTTTTTGCGCATGGAAGAACTACGCACCAGTTCAGACCGGCAGGTCGTGCGCCAAGCGGTATCAGACGCTATCCATCTCTTGTCAGGCCTTAAGAATAAAATGTTGAGATCTACAATTGCAATCGAGACTGAACAGAGACTTTGGCTTGGGGACTTAAATTCCCGATGAGTTTACAGGGTGGCAATCAAAACGCCATATCTGAAGCCTCCAGTGACAACCCTCCCCCTAACTGGAGAGACGAAGACTCCCCCAACAGCTTCGACGCAGTCCAGACACCGAGAATTAAAACCCAAGCTCGAAAATTGCGAGTGGACGAGAAGCCGGGTCGCGTCGCCGCCGGCCTTGGAAATTAGAAGCATAGAGTGGTTACGCTTACTGCATCGAGAATTCTAATAGATTGCGAGTGTCTTTTTCAGGACAGTTTTGCATACCGCTTTAATGGCAAAAGTGGTCAGCGAATTTCTCTACCACCATCGCTACCGTGTGACCTTCGTGAACTCTCAAGCGGGATCGACCGATCGGGTAACGCCGGAGTTGGGGCAGTCGTGCTTGAGCTGAGATTGGCCGATAAGCACGGCATCGAGACCTTCAATAACGCTTTTCTGGTCGCGCCTAGCGTGCCAATCTTGATCGCAATGGGACCTGATGCGGAAGCGACCACGCGGCAACCTGCCTCGTCGGCTCGCATCTGCCAGTCCCAACTCTAGCGCGCCGTCTCACGCAGCCTTGTCTGTAACCGAAGTGCCAGCGCCGAACCGCGAGAAGGCATAAAAGCGTGTGTCGCAATTCTGGCAGCGGTAAGGCAGTACACCGATAATTCCTAAAAGATATCGTTCAACACGCGAATGTCGGTGTGAACGCGACGTCTCCAAGCTGCCACAGTGAGGGCATGACCTTTTGTTAGACTCATGCATTTCGCTTTACCTCCGTGCGTCAACGCTTTGACCATTGCAATGTAAAACGTGCTGTCTTGGAAATCTGTGCAATTTTGAACAGCTACCCGTATTCGGCCGAGCTACAAGTAACCCTCCCTCCCGCCGAGATTGTTCTCGGACTTAATCGGAAATTGAGGGCGACTGAAATGATTACCGACGGAAGAAGAGATTTTTCGCCCGCCTATACGGCCTGGCTCCGTAAGCCGGTGGTGTTGCTCCTTGTAATCCGTCAATGCCACGTCCCCGTCCCGTGCCGTATCGTCGGTGAGTCAGCGACAGCGCTGCGTGTGCGCTTCAGGCCCGGGTGGGAGATGGACCTCCGAAAAGAATTGATTCTAGCCGTCGAAGAAGATGGCGTGATGCTGGAGCCTCGCGTCAATTGAACAGAGACCCAGGGTTCTGAGTCGTTCGCACCGGATCGAGGCGACGTCAGGCTATTCGGGGACTTCGCTAAAAGGAGATTTGCGATGCTACTGCTAATTATTGTTCTGCTGTTGCTGTTCGGTGGAGGCGGCGGTTATTACGGGTATTCCCGATGGGGAACCGGTGGCGGCCTAGGGATCGTCGGGACAGTCGTGCTTATTGCGGTGGTTGTGTACCTGCTCGGCGGTTTGCGTTGATCCTCTCAGAAGCGGTTATCGAGACACCCGCATCGGAAATTCGTTAACTGACGAGCACGGCGACGATGGGAGGCTCAAGAAGGGCGCCCACGTCGAGATTACCGTCACTGCCAATGACAACTGTCATTGCAATTAACTAAGACAACTAAGTCTGTGAGTTTTGACCGTTTGCAAAGCGACCTCAGCTACGCTCATCTCGCTCCGCTCTTCGTGATGGTCGGAAGAATCTTTCAATTCCTGCTGGCGAAGGAATATCGCATGCTCGGAGGCACGGACCAGTTCTGCGAGTTTCAGCTTATCCGACTCTTCCAGTGCATGTAAAAAAGGTTGCTTCCACGACGGTGGATGTCCCAAGGCGTTCACGCTTATCCTTCCGGCCGATGTCTGCCCGTAGGGTCGAAGTTGAGCGCCGAGGCTAGTAGTTGTGGCGCCGCGAGATTGTCCTACTTTGTACAGTTTGAATTTGTGATTTGTCTGATCCCTATCACCGCGCCGCCTGAAGCTAATGAGGCCGCTTATTCGATCGTGTCAACAAGAGCAGGAAACCCGGCGAGTCGTAAAGATGTTGACGGTCAGTTCAAAGGCGAGCCTTCAAAGAACCGGAGCCGCAAATCTGTGAACGCGATCCGCGAGGCGGCCGATTCAAACTTTGCAAGTCTCGCGAAGTTGCTCCGAGCCCCAAGATTATGATAAGTTAGTACATCAAGGCTTGTGCCATGCAAGCAATCAGAACTGCGGCCAAGACTAATCCCAAAACAAAGACCGCGCAGAAGCCCGCTTTCGATCCTCAAGTTTTCCTCGATTCGGCAGGACTGGCGAGAAAGGTCGCGGAGTTTCGGAAAAAGGAAACGATCTTCTCGCAGGGCGATCTCGCCGAGGATGTGTTGTACATCCAGAAAGGCGGCGTGAGACTCTCCGTCGTGAACGAAGCCGGCAAGGAAGCGGTGGTGGCGGTCTTGGGACCGGGGGATTTTTTCGGCGAAGGTTGCCTCGCCGGGCAATCGATCCGCATAGGGACGGCGACTGCGATTACTCCTACAACTGCGCTGGTCATCGAAAAGAAGGAAATGATCCGCGCCCTACACAGCGAGCACGCATTTTCCGACCGATTCATCGCTTACATGCTTTCGCGCAACATCCGCATTGAAGAGGATTTGATTGATCAACTATTCAACTCCAGCGAGAAGCGTCTCGCGCGCACGCTGTTGCTGCTGGCCCGCTACGGAACGCACGATAAACCGCAAGGAATCCTACCCAAGATCCCCCAGGAGACGCTGGCGGAAATGGTCGGCACCACGCGGTCACGGGTCAATTTCTTCATGAACAAATTCAGAAAACTCGGGTTCATCAAGTACAACGGCGGCCTTCGCATTAACACGTCACTTCTGAGTGTTGTCCTGCACGATTAGGCACGAATTGTTTGCGCGACGGTTACTGCGTTCTTCCCCGATAACTTCTACTCACGCAAGGCGTGCCCGTCCATTGATCGATTCTTCGGTCGACACCTTTGATGCGCTCCATAGCCCAATCGATAAGAGAAACGTTATCCGCCATGTGGAGCTTTTCGCGCATGTCGCGCATCATGCTGAGGAAAGTATTTGGCTTCATACGGAGTTCGTGACACACCTGTCGGTCGGTGAGGCCGCCCGCAAGAGCGCGCAGTACGATTGCTTCTTCGCCGGTCAAAATTGGGTCCAGCCGGAAAGCAGACGTGCGCTGGATGCTGATGACTTTGGGTTCGTGCTTCATGGGGTCACCCTAGTCCGTCCTGCCGCCTGCCGTGATGCGATGGCAAAACCCGTGAAGCCATTGAAAGTTCATTAGATTAACGCGACCAGCCCCTTCGCGAACTGCCCCTCGGAAATGGTTCAAGGGCAACCGATGACAAGCTTATGGGAACCGGGTCAGGCAAAGCTGTTCAAAACGGCACACGATGCACCCTCTTGTTAACTGAATGGGCGATTTCTTACTTCGGACAGCGACCACGTCGAGCGAAAGACGTCAACACGGTAGCGCTGCCGGCGTAACGCAGTATGTCGGAGATTCGTTTGAGAAAGCCCGCAAGGCGTTTTTCGGAACCGCACCGACAACACCGAACCTGAATAGCAGCGAATCTGAAACCTTTATGGCAAGAAGCGTTGCCCGGCAGGTCATGGTGGTCGAGCGGCTTCCGTTTCGGACCATGTTCTCGAATCCGACCGAGACCAGCTGCAGGCTTACCTGACGTCTGCGGAAGACGAAATCAACGGGCGCACGCTCTGGGTTAGTAGCCAGAACTCACCGGAAGAGACAGCGGCGATCAATGTCGCGCTCTACGCCTTGGCGGTATTAAAGCGGGCGTAAAACGAAATCCATACCGAGCTGGTAATTTGGCCGGCCAGATCCGCATCAACGGACGTTGCCCAAACACGTGTACCGACCCCCTCATCTCTCGCCAGATACCTCGCATAGACCACTGAAGAATTCCGCAATGCATCCGAGTGATGTCTTTCGCGAACTCCCAGCTAGTGCCTGGTTAACTAACCAGATGGGGCCGCCGAACAGGGTTCAATTGCGCTCGTTGCTCGGCTACAGGGCACTCCATCCGCGCGGAGCGTGGCCCAGATCTGCCGGAGGAAAATGTGTTCAGTATTGCACAGACAGGAGAACTTACCATTTGATATAAGCAGAACGTCCTGGGGGATTGTGTCCTCTATTAACAAATCATATTAACCAATCAGGAAGACTTGGAGTCTCGTACATCTCTGGCGCGGCTGTTGGAAATTTGGAACGCCTCGTAACCCGGTGAAGGAGAGACGCATGCGCAAATTAAAGGTTGTTCAAGTTGGGATCCTGGCGTTTCTCTTGGCCATAGTAATTGCCGGGTGCGGCGACCCGGACAAAAATAATGGAACAAACCCCAGTTTTATCCCGCCCACAGTGGTGGCGGCGTCTGTACTTCCGCCAAACGGATCTTCAGGAATCTGCCCCAACACGGTTGTCACCGCAATATTCAGTAAGGCGATGAATCCTGCGACGATCAACACCACGACTTTTACTTTGACCTCGAGCGGGGGGAGGGTTACGGGGGTAGTCACCTACGATCCCACAACCGAGACTGCGACCTTTACACCTGCATCCCCGGGCCTCGCGGTGAATACCGTATATACCGCCACGATCACCACCGGGGCGGCTGATACATTCGGCAATAATCTGGCAGCCGATTTCAGCTGGATGTTCACGACCCCGGCAGCGGCGTGCGCGGGGCCGCCGGCTGTCCCGTTACTCACGGCTGGAAACTTCAAAGTCCTGGCTGGCAGCACGGTCACGAACACCAACAGCCCCACCACTATTTCGGGCGGAGATCTTGGACTTAGCCCGGGAACCTCGGTCACGGGATTCCCGCCGGGAGTGCTCATCGCTCCTGCAGTTATGCACGTGGCCGATCCCACCGCGGCGCAGGCACAGCTGGATTTGACGGCGGCCTATAACTACGCTGCCGGTATCGTCTTACCCGCACCGCAAGTTCTGCCCGGAGATCTAACGGGTCTTACACTCGCAGAGGGCACTTACAAAACCTCGAGCTCGACAGGGATTTTAACGGTAGGAGGTATCCTCACTCTGACCGGAAATTCCAGCTCTGTATTTGTCTTTCAGATCGGTTCCACACTGACCACTCTGTCCACCACGCAGGTGGTGCTCACCGGCGGGGTCTTACCTAGCAATGTGTTTTGGCAAGTGGGAAGCTCGGCCACCCTTGGAACGCACTCAATTTTTGTGGGTAACATCATGGCCCTTGTATCAATCACGTTGGATACCGGCGCAACCCTGCAAGGCAGGGCGCTGGCACGAAATGGCGCGGTCACGCTGGACGACAATACGATCTTTGATCCTTAAACTGAGGCATGCGGGAGTGGGATTAGCTTGAGGCCGGCTCACTAAGGATCAGGCTGGAAGAACGGGGTTTCGCGTTATTTGCACTAGGAGGAATATTCGCATGCCATCTCTATCGAAGAGCGATCTGAGCCGTGTTTTGGCAATGCTGGCGCCCATGATCGTTGCCCTGTGTTTGTTCGGCACCCCCACCGCAGCGCAGGACCAGCCTGCTCCCAAGTGGGAGATCTTCGGCGGATATTCTTTCCTGTATCCCAACGCGACTGTCCACGGTGTCCTTCCACTGGGAGTCCTTCCCTTGAGCAGCAACCTGGAATC
>JABCZK010000008.1 GCA_013289695.1 Acidobacteriota bacterium | reverse complement strand
AACCGAGCATATGGGGCGGTAGGTCAGAACAACTCTCGCTCGATCGTATGGGCTGAGAAGCAAGAAAACTTCCAGCCGAGGGAGAAGTGTTTTTTCTTGACTTCTTCCTTTATAGAACTTATCGGAGGTTGGCTGCTTCGACGTTACTTTCCTGAGCGTAACGGAGACATATGTTCTGGAGAAGCGGAGATCTCCGGCAGTTTGCCGCGGCTAGCGCAATTGCGCGAACTCCTGTGTGATGTAGAGACTTCCGTCGGGCGCTCGCGCAACTCCTACTCCCACGTGCGTGTAATTCACGTTCAGAATATTCCAGCGATGATTCTGCTGGAACTTCGGCTCATTCATGAACAGGGACTCGGCCTCGCTCACGCCTCTGCAATTGGCGATGTTTTCCCCAGTCGAGCGCCACTTAATTCCCGCCATTGAAACGCGGTTCGCCGGAGAGCTCCCGTCCGCACCCTCATGACTGAAGTATCCATTTCGGGCCATTTCCTCCGAGTGCATCCTGGCTACTGCCGCCAGCCGGTCGTCCCACTGGAGCGCAGGCGCGCGGCCCCTTGTTTCGCTGGAGTAAGACGGATCTGCGCGGTCGCGGTTGATCAGCTCCCACATCTGCAATTCAAGCTGGCTCGTTCGATTTTGAAAACTCGCGCGCTGGGGAACCGTCTGAGAAGGAAGCGAACTCGCCGGCAGCAACGCTAAGAGCAGAGCCGCCAGAATGGTCGCCGCAGATCGCTTGGCGTGGCTGGCAAAGCGGATGGCGCATCTTGTGGGAGTTGGCATGAAATTCTTGCCTACACCACAAGCCTACGGCGGTCTGAGTCAGCCCGATACTGTCCCCAAGGCCAGCTTTAGTGCTGGTATGCGCGGCCACTGACTGGAGCAATTTTATTAGAAATGGTTCCCAACTGACATCGTGCGATCCCGGCCTGAGGCAGTACTAGCCGGGTAGCTGTCCGATAATCTGTGCCAGCTTGACGGGTTGCTGGAGGATCACATAAGCCGCTGGTCCGACAGTGCTTGCCACCAGAGAACCGATCTGTGCGGCGTGCTCGATCAGACGCTTGTCAGCGAGTCTTCCGGTCGAATCAACCGTCGCGATTGTTCCTGAGCGGCTGAAAGCCCTCCGGGTGGGCTTCGCGTTAGAGTTGCATCGACCCATTGAGACCACCGCGTTTACCAGGACTTCGTTTATATGCGATCGGCTCTGTGGGGTTAGACCGCAGGAAAATGAATATTCAGCTTATAGCAAATGTAGAGAACAAGCATCGCGCCCAGTGTGGATAAAATGAGGCCTGCGGGATGATATTTTTCATTTGTCGGACGCGAGAACATATGGGCGACGCCGCCGCCGAGGATCGATCCGATGATGCCGAGCGCGACCGTCCAGAAAATCGTTATGTGCACATGCATGACGTTTTTCGCGATAACACCCGAGATAAGCCCAATAAGCAAGTACCAGATCAAGTGAAACATGCTTTTTCTCCATCCTTTGTCTTCCGAAGGCCGTCGACTGGTGGCCCAGCGTCGGTACTTGACTCGGAATTTCCAATTCGGACTCTGGCCTGGCAGCGTAGAGGCTATCGAGGTTAAGTACTGCTCACTTTTATACAGTTTGTGGATTTTATAGATCGGGAGCACTCGCGCTGAGAAAGGCCGGTTCCCGGAGATGAGGGTCAAGTTTCCGATTACGGATGTCAGCTCAACAGGGCAGTCTCCCGGCTGATCTAACCCTAACGAGCGATTTAGTCTGTGTTTTCAACGCGAGTCGATTTCGACTTGAGTGTTGCATCGGTCCATTGAGACTACCGCGCTAATCGGGACTTAAGGATTACGTCCGGGTTTGCCCTGACACACTCAGAACTCGTGAACCCTCATAGCCAACGCCAATTGTTTTGCCTTTCCTCGTCAAACTCAACTGGCATAGCATGAGCACGAAAGAACCGGAATCAGCAGATGAGCATCGTTTGTCGGAATTGGAGGCGTCAATGACCAGCGTACAAATCGAACAAAAAAGCTATGAGATGCCCCCGCGGGATGGGATCAGCATCGCGCATTTTCTCACTGTCGCCGACGTCGAGCGGTCGGCTCGCTACTACGAAAAGGTCTTCGGCGCTCGCATTCTGACCATGGGTGACGGCAACGCGCCTCCGTACCTTCAGCTTGCGAATATTTGGATGATTCTGAACGTCGCGGGCGGGCCGACCCCGGATAAGCCGACGGTAACGCTCAGCGTCCCCGACCCAAATCACATCAACAGCTTTATGAATTTCCGCGTTGCGGATATTCAAGCGTGCTACGAATTGTGGAAAAGTCGCGGGGCTGACTTCCTCACGCCGCCGATCCCCAAGTACGGCGAGATTCGCTGCTACATCCGCGATCCGGACGGTTACATCATCGAGGTCGGACAGAGCACCGATCTCAAATACGGTTAACGCTCGGCCCCAAAAAAGCGTTCTCATAGTCCCAGGCGACTTGTCGCCAAACCGGAAGCTATCGACAGATTACGCGATCGAGTCCTGATGCGGGCCAGTACTCTCCTTGACCGGTTTCGGCGTTTACCGCTCTATTGCATCTTACTTGGGCAGACATGCGTCTGATAATACGCTGGCGTTAGCCAGAAGTGATCTTAGCGGAGACCTTCTCACGCAAAGCCCCGATCCAGCAATCTTCGACGGGAACATCCTCGCGGCTGCTTGCGTATCTCCGGCAGCGAGGAAGAAACATGAGCAACTTCTGGCAGGACCTCCGCTACGGCGTCCGCATGCTGGCGAAAAATCCGGGGTTCACGGTCATCGCTGTCCTGACGCTCGCCATCGGAATTGGCGCGAACACGGCGATGTTCAGCGTGGTGAACGCTGTGCTGCTACGGCCACTAGCATATCGGGAGCCGAATCGCATAGTCACGATTACCTCGCTGTGGAAGGAAACCGGAAACCACGGCCAAGTCTCCGCGCCGGATTTTCACGACTGGCACGATCAAGCAACGGCTTTTGCATCCATGGCGTACTACGAAGACGAAGACTGCGCAGTGTCGTCGAGTACCGGCGGCCAATACTCGCACTGTGCCCTGGTTACACCCGAATTCTTTCGCGTCTTCCTCGTCGAGCCGGCGGCGGGGCACTTCTTCACGCCGGATGACCGAAAAAACGGCGCCGCGATTATTTCCTATTCTTATTGGCGCCAGCGATTCGGTGGCGATCCGACAGTGCTCAGACAGGGCGTCCAGGTGTTCGGACACAGCCTGAATATCGTAGGCGTTGCCCCGCTGGGCTTTCGTTTTCCCGACATGACAGATGTCTGGATTCCGGCGAATACGGTGGTTCCCGAAACAACGTCACGCTCGGGCCACAACTACCGGGTCGTCGCGCGGCTGAAGGCAGAGGGCACGTTGAATAAAGCACTGGCGGAAATGATCACGATCGCCGCTCGCCTCGAACAGTTGTACCCGCCCAGCAACAAGAATAAGAGCGCCGTTGTTACCTCCCTGCGCGACGACAAGGTGTCAAACGTGCGGCTCACGCTCGAGCTCTTGCTGGCCTCCGTCTGCGTCGTTCTCCTGATCGCGTGCGCCAACATCGCGAACTTGTTGCTGGCAAAGGCCACAGGCCGCACACACGAAATTGCCATCCGCGCGGCAATGGGCGCCAGCCGCGCCCGAATTGTCCGCCAATTGCTCACCGAAAGCGCGCTGATCGCGCTGGCAGGCGGCGCGGCGGGCTTGGCGATCGCGGTTCTCACCTCGCAAATCCTAATGCGCCTTGCGCCGCATGATATTCCGCGCCTGAACGAAGCCGGCATCGACCTGCGAGTGCTCGCCTTCACCTGCGGCGTTTCGCTCATCTCCACCGTGCTCTTCGGCATCGCGCCGGCATATCAGGCGGCGCGTCTGGATCTGAACGAAGCTCTGCAGCAATCGGGTCCGCGCGGAAGCACAAGCCGCGGCGCCGGCCGTTTGCACGGTGCACTGGTCATATCCGAAGTCGCGCTGTCGGTAGTGCTGCTGGCGGGTGCGGGGCTCTTGATTCGCAGCCTTCGCGCGCTGCTCGACGTGCAGATGGGCTTTCGGCCCGAAAAGGTAGTGGTGATGGATACGGACGTGCCCGCATCGGGCCTCGAGGGCGCGCGCCACGCCACGCAGCTTTACAAGAGATTTCTCGCCGAAGCGTCTGTGATTCCGGGCGTCGCTTCCATCGCCGCCACACGCGGCTTGCCGCACGATGCCAGCTCGAACGGCGGCTACTGGATTGATTCTCTGCCGCCAATCGAGACGCTGAGTGTTGGCGCTCCACAGGCGGTCTTTTCGATCGCCACGCCGAATTATTTTGGCACCATGGGAATTCCGCTCGCAAGCGGCCGCGACTTTGCGGTGGGTGACGCCTACGACGCTCCCTTCGTTGCCGTCATCAACGAAGCCCTGGCCAAGCAAGCCTTTCCGAAGCAGAATCCGATCGGGCACACGATTTTCTGCGGGATGGACTCATTCAAGGGCATGCGCATCGTCGGGGTGGTGGGAAATACCCGCCAATTCGGCCCGACCACGCCGCCCTGGCCGGAGATATTCATGCCGTACGAACAACATCCGCTGCCCTCGACTTCGTTGATCGTGGTAGCCCGCACTCCGCTGGAACCGGGCTCTCTCGAAGAAACGCTCCGTCGCACGCTACGCGATATTTCTCCTGAGGTGCCGTCGCGTTTCAGCACCATGCAAGCCGAGCTCTCGGAGTCGGTGGCCGCTCCACGTTTTCGGGCGCTGCTAATCGGGGTCTTCGCGCTGCTGGCGCTTGCGCTTTCGATGGCGGGTATCTACGGCGTGATGGCGTACAGCGTGGCTGAGCGCACGCGCGAAATCGGCATTCGTCTGGCGCTCGGCGCGCAGCCCGGCGGAGTGTTGCACCTGGTGCTCCGGCAGGGCATGCGGCTTGTGGCAGCCGGGCTCGTCGTGGGGCTCGGCGCCGCGTTTGTCGCCACGCCCCTGTTGACGAGCATGCTATTCGAAGTGAAGCCGTTCGATCCCGCGACCTTTGCCGAGGCTTGCGGCGCGCTGTTCGTGGTGGCGTTTGTTGCCATTTACGTTCCGGCTCGCCGCGCCACGGACGTGGATCCCATGGTGGCGCTGCGGCACGAATAAATCTCTCCACATTCTCGAGATCTGCACTCCCTCGATTCCGCCGAGCGATGCGACCGGAAGGTATGGCTGCTAATCTGCACCTTAGCCGTCTATGATGGTCGGGCTTCGCTGGGCTAGATAGCTGTTCTTAAATTGCTCTACCACCAGCAATCGGCCCCAGGTAACGCGTGTCAGTGGACGCGTAGTCGCGTAACCCGAAACTTGAAATTTCATATAGATGGCACATGCGGTAATCAGACCCAATTGCAAGATTCTCTGCACCTACTCAGCATTCGAGAGGATGCAAGCCCGAGCCCGAGCCGCAGCACGCTGGTTGCATATTTTCACTGCGAAGGGGGAGAATCACACCTGGAGGTGACCGCCGATGGTACCCACAACCGTAGACGGAACGTTTCGGCAAACCAATTTGACCAACGAATCTTCCGAGTATTTGGGCAAGCGCGAAGAGCTTCGCCTTGCCGAAATCGAGCTAATGCGCCAACGCGAACGCGTCGCCGAGCTGCGCCGACATCTTCCCGAGGGCGCTCCTGTTCAGAATTATCAATTGGAAGAAGGCCCGCGCGATCTCAACGCAGGTGACGCTCCCCTGCACGCCGTCCGCCTCAGCGAACTTTTCACCAGTCCCAATCGCTCCCTCATCATTTATCACTTCATGTACGGGAAGAAGCAATCGAAGGCTTGCCCGATGTGCACTGCGTGGCTCGACGGAGCCAACGGAGTGGCCCATCACCTCGCCCAGAATCTCGATTTCGCGGTCGTCGCCGCCGCGGACATCGCTACTTTGCGCGCCTACGGGCGTGCACGCGGGTGGGACAAGTTGCGTCTCGTTAGCGCCGGCAACAGCACCTTCAAATATGACCTAGGCAGCGAAGACCCCGAAGGGCATCAGGACTCTACAATTTCCGTTTTCACCCGCGACGCCAAGGGCGACGTGCGCCACTTCTACACGGCGCATCCTCGGATGGCCACCGATATCTCCGAGCGCGGCATCGACCTGCTCGCTCCGGTCTGGCACTTCATGGACCTCACCCCGGAAGGCCGCGGCAATTGGTATGCGAGCCTAGCCTACGGCACAAAAGTCCAAGCCGCCTCGACGTAGCTCATATTGGGGCATCATTCTCTGCCATTCAGCGGCCCTGAGTTGTTGAATGCGCCTCACGATGCCAGCGGCCTGAATGGTACCGCGAACAGCAAGCGACTCAATTTCGCCGAGCCGGCGACATACCCAGTTACTTGTTGTCGGGCAGCTCAAGGGCCGCAATTTCACTTCTTCGGTAAGCGCGTTTACCGGGACTTTGCTGGTTTTTCTCGACTATAATCTGGCGGTTCACGAGCCGCGTTCGTTGGCTGCTGTGAGTAAATCTTTCAGGGAGTGTACCCGTGCAGACGCTTTGGCAGGATTTGCGCTATGGCTTGAGGCAGCTGGCAAAATCGCCGGGGTTCGCCGCGGTGGCGATTCTGACGCTGGCGATGGGGATTGGCGCGAACGCCGCGATCTTTCAGCTTATTGACGCTGTGCGACTGCGCACGCTGCCGGTAAATGATCCCAACCGTCTCGCTATCGTGCACATAGAGAAAAAGAATTGGGGCTCGGGGAGATTCAACGGCCCGTACGCCGAATTCACTTTTCCGTTGTGGCAGCAGGTGCAGCGGCGGCAGCAGGCGTTTTCGTCGATCGCGGCGTGGAGTGGCGGCTCACGTGAAGAGACCAATCTCGCGCATGGCGGCGAAGTGGATATGGCGCCCCTGATTTGGGTGAGCGGGGAATTCTTCGAGACACTGGGAGTGCAGCCCGTGCTGGGGCGGCTGATTTCCGACGCGGACGATCAGCCGGGATGTGCGGGCGGAGTTGACATCAGCTACTCGTTCTGGCAGCGGCGATATGGCGGGGATAGGTCGGCGATTGGCAAGCAGATCACGCTCGACAGCCACTCGTTTCCGATTCTGGGTGTGACACCGCCCAGTTTTTACGGTGTTTCGGTGGGCGACCGGTTCGACGTGGCGATGCCGCTTTGCGCCGAGCCTATCACCAATGGGGAATTCAGCCGGATAACGGGCGAAAGGGCACGCGAGAGCTGGTGCCTTTCGGTGTTCGGGCGACTCAAGCCCGGCTGGACGCGGGAGCGCGCATCGGCGCAACTGGGAGCGATCGCTTCGCCCTCGTTGCACGAAACGATTCCGGCACAGTACGACGCGGAAGGCGTGAAGCATTACCTGGACTACGCGTTCCAGGCGTGGCCTGCCGAGAATGGGTTTTCGCAGATGCGCAAGGATACGTCAGACCCGCTTTGGCTGATGCTGGGATTGTCGGGACTGGTGCTGCTGATTGCGTGCGCGAATCTGGCAAACCTGATGCTGGCGCGGGCGAGTTCGCGGGAACGTGAAGTTGCGGTGCGGCTTGCTTTGGGAGCTTCGCGCGGTAGATTGATTCGGCAACTGCTCTCGGAAAGCGCGCTGCTCGCGATTGCAGGAGCAGTGTGCGGAGGATTTCTTGCGGCGGTGCTGAGCCGGTCTTTGCTGGCGTTCATCGCCACGCCGGATAATCCGGTCTTTCTGGATATGCCGATGGATTGGCGGGTGTTGGCGTTCGCCGCGGGGCTCGCCGTGCTGACGACGATTTTGTTCGGGCTCGCACCGGCGTTGCGAGCCGGGCATGCGTCTGTCGGCTCGGTTCTGAAGGCTGACGGACGCGGGATGACGGCGGGGCGGAAGCGGTTCCGCTTCCAGCGCATCTTGGTGGCTTCGCAAGTGGCGCTGTCGCTGGTGCTGCTGGCTGGGGCGCTGTTGTTCGCGCGCAGCCTGCGCAATCTGATGCTGCGCGATCCGGGATTCCAGCAGGATGGCATGCTTGTCGCCGATGTCGATTTCACGCGACTGAAGCTTACGGCGGAGCGGCAGGACCCTTTTACGAACGATCTGCTGGAGCGCATTCGCGCGATTCCCGGCGTCGCTGCTGCGGCCGCGTCGGACCGGTCGCCCGTAAACGGAGACACGAGCAATGACTGGGTTCTAGACGACAAAGGCGGTCATCCAAACGGCGCAGCGTTCGAGGATTACGTGAGCCCGGGATACTTTCAGACGATCGAAAATCCGATGCTTGCGGGGCGCGACTTCACTCCAAACGACACGGCCAATTCGCCGCGTGTGGCGATCGTGAACCAAACGTTTGTAAAGCAGTTCTTTAATGGGGCAAAAGATGAGATCGGCAAGCAATTTCGAGTGTGGGCGCCGCCGGGGCAGACGCCGCGTTATTACACCGTGGTGGCCGAGGTGAAGGATTCGGTATACAACGACATGCACCAGCCGATGCAGGCAGTGATGTATTTCCCGCGAACGCAGGCCGTGCAGCCGTTCGTGTATCCGGGTGCAACATTGCTGATCCGCTCGCGCGCGGGCATTGCAGGAGTGCTGAATCCGGTGAAGGAGACGATCACGGGAGAGAGTCCTGAGATTGATATCCATTTCCAAGTGTTACGCATGCAGATTCGCGAATCGCTGACGCAGGACGAATTGATCGCCACGCTATGCGGATTTTTCGGCGTGCTGGCGGTGTTGCTGGCGGCGATTGGGTTGTACGGCGTGATTTCCTACACCGTGGCGCTGCGGACAAACGAGATCGGCATTCGCATGGCACTCGGATCGCAGCGGTCTGACGTACTGCGACTGGTGCTGGGTGAGATTGCGGTACTGATTGCCATCGGGATTGTCGTTGGCACGGGACTGACGCTGGCTGGCGGCAAAGCCGCGACGTCGCTGCTGTATGGGTTGGCGGCGCGCGATCCAGTCACACTGGCAGCCGCGGCAGTTCTGCTCACTGCCATTGGATTTGCGGCGAGCTTTGTGCCGGCGCGGAGGGCAACGCGCGTTGATCCGATGGTCGCGCTGAGACACGAATAACTAGCGTAGCGATCTGTCCAACTGTGCTCGACCAGAACCTAGCCAGGGGGGTGTTTCGGCTGAATCAACCCTCGCGCACGATCCTTCGCCGCTGAAAGCCCTCCGCGTGGGCTTCGCGTTCGTGTTGCATCGACCCATTGAGACCGCCCGACTTATCGGGACTTCCGCGCTGAGAATTCCCGCGAGCGGACTTGTGGCCCGCAATCACTTCCGGCTAGCCCGTGATACCGCAGAAATCTGAAGTGCTCCTGACCGACTTGTATCGTTTCGTCGTTCTTAGTTGACAGGCACTGACGGGGCAGCCGATACTGCCAGCGGCGCATGTAGGGTGCATCGGCGCTTCGCCGAAGGGCAATGCCCACCTACGATCCCATCGTGGAGGCCTACATGCCCAATCTAGAAAACCTCAAAAAGCAAGCCAAGCTCATACTGCGTTGGCATCGTGAACAGCACTATCCCGTCGCCGCACAAATCCGCGGACTCATGCCTCGTTTCTCGAAGATGCCCGATGCAGAGATTCTTGCGGCGAACTTTAAGCTCAGCGATGCGCAAGAAATGGTCGCAAGACAGCACGGCTTCGATGGTTGGCAAGCCCTGAAAGCTGGAGTTTCCGCCACGTCGCGCGGAGCGAACTTGTCGCCATCCAAAGCGACGATTGTCTGTGCAGAGCCGCAGCTGCTCGTCACCGACATCAAGATATCATGCGAATTCTTCCAGCAGAAGTTAGGCTTTTCGCTCGTATTCATTTACGGCGATCCTCCCTACTACGCGCAGGTACGTCGCGGCGCAGCGCGTCTCAACCTTAGGTGTGTCGAGGGACTCGTAATCGAGTCAACCGTCCGCGCTCGTGAGGAACTGCTTTCGGTATCTATGACCGTCGCTACGGCGGACGAGATCAAGTTATTGTTTCTTGAATTTCAGTCCGCTGGGGTTACCTTTCACCAGACACTCAAAAAGCAGCCTTGGGGCGCCAAGAATTTCATCGTCAAAGATCCGGACGGGAATCTGCTATTGTTTGCCGGGCCCGCAAGCTAGCAGCCATCAAGTCGAAATGTTGTCCATCCAGCATCTATCGTCGGCAACCCGGGGAATATCCCGGATCGGGGTTCCGGGACAGCGGTCGGATGCCCAAGTCGTGATTAACGCTCTATCGTCTATGTGGATCTTCAAGTTTTCGGTTACGCGACTGCAGTGGCGAGCGGACTGAGAGGTCGCCACTGCTCACGCCCGGTCCCGCAACTCGGAATAACTTCCACTTAGCGCGTGACCCCGCAGCGATCGCCGCGCTGGCGCGGGCGCAGCAGCATCCGCCGCACGTGGCGGTCGCTTCCTTGCAGCCGCTCGGCGG
This sequence comes from Acidobacteriota bacterium, assembly GCA_013289695.1. Classification (GTDB taxonomy): domain Bacteria; phylum Acidobacteriota; class Terriglobia; order Acidiferrales; family UBA7541; genus Palsa-295. The sequence goes on along the minus strand of JABCZK010000008.1, from coordinate 151,272 downwards.
CTGCCAGCTGCGTCAACTGTTTCTGCTTTACCTCGTGCAACACTTTCCATCGGTCCCGTTCTCGCTGGCTCAACGCGATTCGCTCCGATTGCATAGGCCCCGCGGCCCTCCACGAAAGCGGACATTTCTACTTTGCACAAACCGGACATTCTCACGTTGCGGCGACACCGGCAGCAAATTCGTTGTGTCCGGGACGGGAGAGAGGTACGATTCGGCTGCGATGGCTCCAAATCGGAAGGTCCGTTTTAGGGGCAGTTGGGTACATTTTTCCGGTCAGCAGGGAAGTGGAAACGGAAATTCCGGTTGGGGCGAGACTGCTTCGAACGGAGGAAATTATCAATATGCTTCGCAAGATGAGTTTTCGAATCTTCAGCGGCGGCGCATTGATGCTGGTTTCGGTCTTTTTGTTTTCAAATCTCACCCACGCGACAACTCAGGACAACCGCAAAGATGGGTCAAAGGAGAAGATCACCGTAGTGGCGCATTTGCCGCTACCGGGATCAGCGGTGCGACAGATTTTTTTGCAAACAGAAAACGGCAAGCGATACCTCTACCTGCAGCAGAATGTGAATTTCACAGTGGTCGACGTCACGGACGCGAATAATCCGCGGGTCGTTGAACGCGTAGCAACACTAGGCAAATTGACCGATGTGGGTGCGGGCCTCGCCATCGCCGTGCAGTCCGACCAGTCGGGACAGAGCAATGTTCCCACGCAGACGATAAGACTGGTGGATCTGAGCGATCCGAAGAACCCGCATACCGTCAAGAAGTTTGACGGCGTTAGCAGCGTATATTCCGAGGATGGGCGGCAATTGATCTACATAACAAACGGTGAAGGATTGTGGGTCGTCAAGCACTACGAGACGTTCCGACTGCCAATGTGCACTTCAGAGTCGGAAGAGAATTCAGTAGCGCAGTGCCAGTAATCGATTGCTCTCAGTCGCGTTAGCGCTGTCCATCAAAGGCTGGCTGCGCCAGCGGCTCGCCGTGATTTCGCGGTGAGCCGCGGCGTTGCCGCGACTGGTTACTACTTGTGTTCGTCCACGTTGCAGGCAGCTTCGACGGGCCCGGGATCGGGCACGTCAAATTGTATGGCGATATCGTTTCCGCGGTCATCGTGGGTGGACACTTCGACGGTGCGGGCGCGGAGAATTTTCTTCACCCAGTCTTTGGAAATGGTGGCGGAAAACTTGTCGGTCCCGGGCGTCCATCTTTCTTCCTCTTCTTTGGCGTCGTTAATGCGGTAATGGACCACAACCTTCGGGTAGTAGGACGTGCCGTGAATCTCTTCGGGCTCAATGTAGTCAATCTTTAGAGGGATGCCGACGAGGAGATTACCCGCGACAAACTTGCCCTCGGATTTGTGGGACATCTTGGTGGGGTTGCAATCCAGGACCAGGGCGGGGCGATTCGGGACGTCACCCTGAGGCGATTTCAGGAATTTTCCCACCAGAGTAAATCGCGCGATTGAGCTGTCGTCCGGCTTTTGAGATTCGCGCCACAGATGCGCGGCGGAGGGCTGCAGCTGCGCCACGGCTGAGAATCCAAGCGCGGCCAACACGAGTGGGGCGAAGAAAAGGGCTGGAGCTTGTTTCATGATCTTCTCTCCTGGGTACGCTTGCGCGGAAATCGAACAGCGGGCCGCGCGAGCGTCGCGAATATGAATGCATCCGTCAAGAATTCCCATAGTAGCCAAGCGCCGCCTGAACCGCAACCGGCCCGCACGTAAGGTCGAGGAGACTGCCGGCGCGAGTGAGGCAAACTCTGCTTGTCAAACTCTGCTTTGACTGTCGAGCGAGAGGCTTGTAAGATTCGCGGCGCCTCGCTGGGGGAGGGAACTGATGCGAAGTTGGATTTTATGTTCATGGATGGCGCTCGCGCTGCCGTGCTTCGCGATCGCGCAGCAGCCTGCTGCGGCAGGCGGGTCCGCCGCGGCAGGAAAGCCTGCGCAGATCGCGCCGCCGAAGACTGCAGCAGCTCAGCCCAAGCTCGCGGACTTGCTGGAAGCGAAGGTGCGAGCGGCGTGGGCCGCGTTCAAGAAAAAGGATAAGGATGGTTACGCCGCGTTCCTCACCGACGATTTCCAGGCCGTGGAATCCGACGGTGACGGCGAACGCAGCAAGGCGATAACCCTGCGCGAAGTGGAACACAGCATGTACACCGATTACCTGCTGCAAATGTTTCAGGTGCAGCCGCTGGGGGAGCACTACGCTTTCGTGACGTATGAAAGCAGCATGCAATTCCCCAAGACCGCGGCGCTGCGTTTCAGAAGAGTTTTCATCGGCGAACTTTGGACCAACCGCGACGGCGAGTGGAAGATGATGCGTTATCAAGAGACGCTGGTCCGGTAGGCTCGCAGCCCCCAAAAAAAGGAGGCCCGAATCCACGACGGTGAATTCGGGCCTCGCATTCCAGAGCACTTTCAGGTCGTCAATTACTGCGATGCATACACGCCGACGCAACCATCGGCGGCGATCGTTTCACAATTAGGCCCGCCCGAAGGCAGCGGCACGAAAATGTGATTGCTTTTCGGATCGACGGCGACGCTGTGAGCGTTGCCGTTTGTGGGAACGTTGATGAGCCACTGCCTGCTGCCGGCATTGATGACGCCCAGAACCGGGCCGGTGGGCATGTCTCGCGAGGCGGTGTAGTAATTGTTGTCGCCGGGGTTATACCAGGTTTGGTCAACGAAACCGACATCGTTGATCACTTTGAGGATCTGACCGGTGGTGCCATTGATAATCACGCTGGAGGGCGCGAAGGCGCGGCCGTCGTGATCGGCGCATCCCACCAGCACATCCGTGCCTGGGCCGACATTCACACCGGTGGGCATGCAATTGGGAATCGGGAAACTGTTAATTATCGCTGGCACAAATCTAGTGACGCCGGCGACGGTGATCGGATGGAGAGGATCGATCACATCCACGCTTCCGACGGTAATGTCGGGGGTGGAATTTGAATTCGTCAGCAGGAACGTAGAGGTGGGTGGGTAAAACGCCATGCCGCCCAGTCCAGCGGGGCCAATTGCACCGGTACAGCCCGCCGGCGTGCCGGGACCTGCCGCGCAGAAGACTCCGCCCGGCTGCGTCGCAGTGGTTATAGTGAGCATCGGGCCGTGATGGCAAGCGATGTCCGGATTGAAGCCAGCCGCATGGCCGGAGGCGCCAGATGGGACAGCCGGGCCAGCCGAGCCCACAGTCGTTCCTGAGAATTGGAGGGAAGGATCAGGGCAGGCGAACCCGCCAGCGGCGTTCGCGCCTCCGTCATCGATCAGGACGGTGTCGTCGTTCTGAGCTGCACCGTCGTAGTAGATCTGGCCGAGGACACAAGTGGAGTAATTCGCCGGAAACTGCGTTGTGATTGTAGGACCACCGGGAGTTGTGACGTAGCTACTGATACCGGGACTAAAGGGCGCCTGAACGGTCGGGTCGGTGACTTGAGAATAAGCGAGACAGTGCTGTTGCGCGTCGGTTCCCGTTCTCGTCACAACACCGGTTACGTCAACGATGGTAACAAAAGGAAATCCGGGGTCTCCATTGATGATCGAAACAAGATAATGCGGGAGGCCATCCTGCGGAAAAGTTACAACGCCGCCGGTGGTGGCAAGTTCATCGCCGCGCAGGTCGCCGCAGGTCGGATCGGAGAACGCTCTTCCATTTGCAGACTGCTCGCAGTTCGAGATTCCATTAGGCAGGCCGTCGTAGTCCGGCGACGAGCCCGTCGGTACCACGGCGGTTAACAAGGGCGGCGCGGCGAAGCCGGTCGCAACCGTTCCGCTAGCAAGCATGGGGGCCAGGTCGAATATCAACAATTGCGAGGCGCCATTCCCGACAAATAGGAAATTTCCATCCGCAGAAACTTCGAGTCCGTTCGGACCGGACAAGGGATTCAGGTTATTGGCGCGGGAGGCGCAGCATTGGCCGCCTACGAATCCGCCGAAGAAGCCGTTGGGACCGAAGAAGCCCGGAATGCGGAAGTTATCCGTCTTGCAACCGAACCGCGTGTAGTTCCCTTGCGCGGTGGTGATGGGGGGAATTGTCGCAACCGCACCTGGCTTATCGAGCTTGGGATCGAACCAGCAGGAGCTGGCGTTGTTTCCCGCCTCGGACACCGAATTATTCCCGCCGATGGCCCACAGCGCGATGTTCGAAGTGGTGCTGAACACCGGAACATCGAGGCCGATGCGGTCCGACACGGTGTATAGCCGATTCGTCGGATCCACCCAGCTCATATCCAAAATATTGAACGGGCCGCCGGGCTCGCCGTTGGGATTGTGTTCCGGCACGAGCATCACATTGATCAAGGCGATCTGCGCGTTTTTCTGTGTGCCGCAGACGGGACAATTCGCCGGACCGCTTCCGCAACTGTTCGAGACGAGCATCACCCCGCACAGCGCGACGAAGGCGAGCAGCGGAAACATTTTCGGTTTCATCGAAATTTCCTCCCAAGATATTTGCCCGGTAACCGAATCGCATTTCAAGAGTGCACTGAATCCGCGGCGCCCTGGGCAGCCACTGGCGCCGCCCAAGCGCAGAAGATTCGATCAAAACCGAAACTGAAGCTGCTCGATATACACGTAGTAATTGCGGGGCAGTATGCCCTGCACGCTTGGGTCTTTGAGTTGATTGAAGTTAACGTTCGATTTAACGAGAACCCAATAATTGAGATACCAGTTCAGGCCAAGCGTCCATTGAAGTGTGTGGTCGCTGTAGTATGGGACGATGCCGGGCGTGATCGGGCAGGCCGGAATCGTGCTGGCATCGCAAGTGGCGCCGGCAGCTTTCCCTTCCAGCCAAGAGTAACGGGCCAGGACCTCCCAAGCACCCCAACCTGGGGGACCTGATTCGCCGGGAGAATTGGGGCCAATCACCGGGTGCTTGACGCGTGGAATGGCATTCTCCGGTTCGCGTTCGCCGGTCAGCAAATACGAGGCCGAAGCGTAAGTGCCCCAGCCCTTCACGCCGGGAATCGTGTTGAATGCGACGCCACCGGGTGCTAACGAGCCGATGTTACTGCGCTTCTGCAGGAGTTGAGTGTACTCTCCGCGAATGCCCAGGGGCCCGCGCAACCACGCGAAAAACCCGTTATATCGCTCGACTCCTCCATTGATCCGGAACTGCGGAAAGAAAGTGTAGGTACCGTCGGTCAAGACGCCGCTGAAGCTCAATTCGTTTGAAAGGCCCCGGGATCGACTGTGCTCGACGGAACCGCCGAAAGATAGATCCTTCAGGATTTGAATGTCGGAATTTCTCCAGGGAGCTAATCGGACCCTGCCGACAACTTCGGGCTCGTTGGTGGTACCGGTCGCCAACAGTCCCTGCCCGTTGAAAATGCCGACCCAGTACTGCAGGCGACCATCAGCCAAATCACCGTGAGCGTCAATACCGGGAGCGCGGAAAGCCCCTGCGGCATCCGGGTACAGCACGGAGTTAATTGAACGGTCCGCGAACTCAACGTTGGTATCGGCGGTTCCGACTTCCATGGAGAACGGCACCTTGTATTGGCCGCCCTGTATTTTGAAGGCATTCCAGGGCTTAAAATCCATGTAAGCATCGCGGACCGCAATTGTGGGAGTCGAGGCGGAGGCCGTCTCGAACAGGAACGAATAGTCAAGTTGGCTCCCATAATTGCCTTGAACGCCGAACCGGGCACGCCTGATGGAGAATGTGTCCGAAGGCGCGCCGTCACCTTTGTAGAAATTATACTGAGCATTTAAGTATCCGATCGGCATAATCGTGAACTTGCCGTCGCTGCTCTTCAGGAAAAAGTGCTCGCCGTTCCATCCGGACGTAGCCGCGGGAACGTCAGCGGCTTTTTTCTGCAGGACCTCGATCTCTTTCTGGAGACCGTCGATGTCAGCAGGCGTAACTGCGGGAGGCGCGTCGACGTCATCAGGCTTCGCGTTGCTCGCTACGACGTCGCTCGCTTGCACCAGGTGAGCGTCGCCGGAGTCTTTCTGACCGCTAGCCTGCACGAGGCGCTGGATTTGAGCCTTTAACTCCGCGACATCGCTGCGGAGTTGCTGGACCTCGTCCTCGGTGGCGGGTTTGGCGGTTGATTTCGCCTGTGCCGGGTCGTTGGAGGGCTTGTCGCTCTGCGCAAAGGCGAGCGGAGCAGCCGCGAGGCACAAGAACGTCACGAGCACACACCACAGTTTTGGCGAGCGCATAATTTTCCTTTATACAAAATATCTGGGAAAAACAGGCTCGCGTTTAGCACAGCATCTTGAGACGTGTCAAGAGAATTATGAAATATGTCTGTTAAGCATATCGCTATACCGGTCGAGTTCGCGGACAGGTTGACTGGTTTGCTGGGCCAAGAGAGCGTTCGGCGGGGTGTCGTGCATGGCTCGAATAGCGTCCCGCGGAGGTGAATGGCGGCGGACGTGGCGTGGCATTGCCCTGGCGCCTGCATCGCCGTGAGCGAAGGAACCTACCGCCACGGCCGATCGGCCGAGCGACGTGTTCTGGCGAGTATTCACGCGAGGCGCAGAGTCAGAGACGGCAAAGTGATTCCCTCGAAGTTGGCGGTCCACAGGCCGCCCGCGCTGGTGGGATGACCAGTGGTGAGTGTGCCGGAGCTTATAATTTCTCCCGCGGTCAAGGGGTGAGAGGGAAAGCGGTTGGCGATGGCGGCGCCCAGTTCCGCCAGGCATAGCGCGGGGTTCTTCAAAGAATTTCTGCCCGAGCCTTCTTCCACGAACTCGCCATTCCTGGACATGCGCACTTTAAATTGGGCCAGCTCGTCCGCGAGCTTAGCGATGAGATCGGGCTGGACATGAACTTTCTCGCCGATCACCAGTGCCGCGTGAAGTCCGAAAGAAGCCACGAAATCTCCCGGCTGAAACTTCCAATCGGGAAAAGGGCAATCAATGATTTCGAATCCGGCTGCCAGCCAGTCCACGGACGCGAGCGTCGCGGCAGCGTCTGCGGCAGTCGGGGCGTCCCCAGTGACGGGCTGCTTCAATCCAAAAACAATCTCAGGCTCGATCTTCAACGAACGGGGATGCGCCACTGTTAGCGTGGCGGAATTGCCAGGACCGTAGTGCACCGTGTTGTCGTACATGTGGGCCCAAACGAGAGTTTCCAGTTTGAGCGCGCGCCACATCGCTTTATTCGCGTAACCGACTTTGCGGCCGACGGTTCTGTGTCCGGCGGCTGCGCGGAGGTGCTGGAGAATCGCTTCGACTGCGTAGGCTGCGTTAAGGTCGAAACCGGGGCGCGCGGACGGAGGCACTGCGATCATCTGGCCCGTGTCATACGCGGACAGCAGTTCACGCGCTAGCGCTTCGATTTCCTGCTGCGACATAGGAGCGTGCGACATATGCTCGTCCCGCCTTGGCCGTACTTTGCCTCAGATTCGTGGCCCGCGAATGCGTCGTACGGTTCGCGGACACGCAGCGTCCAGGCGGTCCGCATCTTAACACCAGCCCTCGTTCTCGACGGCGCTTGGGGACTTTCCTAGTCTGACAACACGACTTATTACCGGGCGATCCGGGTTTCGTCAATGGTGGTAAGTTACCGTCATCAGTTGACTTGGGTCCCCGATGGCCAACGGCACGGGCTCGCATGAAATAACCCGGCCACAATCAGGAGGAACAGGATGATGGTACGTCTGAAATTCTCGGCCTCGAAATGTGCGCAGCGGCATTCTGGCTCGTGTTTACTTTTCCAAATCTGGCTGTTGCTCCTTCTAGCTTCTGCGCTGTGCAATCCGCCGGCAGAGGCCCAGAGTTCTATCGTACTGGTGGGATCCGGCTCAAGCGTGCCGGCGCCGCTTTACAGCCGGTGGACGCAAGAATACGGCAAGCGAAATGCCAACATTCAGATTCGCTACCTTCCGATCGGCACGAGCGAGGGCATCAAGGAAATTTCTCGAGGCGCGAGCGATTTTGGCGCGGGCGAAGCTCAGCTGACGGAAAAGCAACGGAAAGAAGGGAGCTTGACGGAACTGCCGGTGGTGCTCATCGGGATCGTGCCGATTTACAATCTTCCCGAGATTCATCAGGAGCTGCGGCTTTCCGGGGACGTACTGGCTGAGATTTTTCTGGGCGAGGTGAAGATGTGGAATGCGCCGCAGATCGCGAAGCTCAACCCCGACGTTACGCTGCCGAATCTTCCGATTCAGGTGATCAACCGACCTGCGGGAAAAGGGTCGAACTACGTCTTCACTGATTTCTTGTCGAAGGTGAATTCCAAATTTCGCTCGGAAGTGGGAGTGAGCCCTTCGCCGAAGTGGCCGGTGGGCGAGCCGGCGGAACGCAGTTCGGATATGGCGGACAAAGTGAAAAACGCTTCTGGGGCCATCGGGTACGTGGAGTATCAATATGCGGTGAAGGCGGGCATTCCTCAGGCGGCCGTTTTGAATCCCGCGGGCCGGTATGTGAAAGCTTCCATGGAAACCATTGGCGCGGCGTGCGTCGCGGCCGAGGAGCCGCGTTGGAATAACTTCTCGGCTTCTTTGACGAACGTATCGGGGGCGGATTCATATCCCATAAGCAGTTTCACGTGGATTTATTTGCGAACTCCAGAGTCTGATTCCGTTCGCGCAGCTGCATTGAGCGATCTGCTGGAGTGGATTTACAGCGATGGCCAGCTGTCCGCGGCGCAGGAAGGTTACTCCGCGCTGCCTGCGCCGATGCTCACGGCGGTGAGGAAGAAAGCCAAGTCCTTGCAATAGCCGGCGGCGCAATCTGGATCACGGCATAAACGGCACGGCCTGGAATAAACCGAGAGGTCGATGAACGCCGTGCCGGGACGGCGGAAAAGTGAAATTTGTGCACGATTCGATTGACGTTCGTTTCGCAGGTGTCGCGCAGGCTGATATATCTCGTCGTATCGATGCGCCAGTTCTTGGCAGCAGCTCCTTCACCCGGTATTCTGCTATTTCATGAGTTTGCAATTCAGCCAGGCTCTCTTTCTGTTTTTCGCCGCGGGGATCGCTGGAACGCTGAACGCACTGGCGGGCGGCGGCAGCTTCATTTCGTTTCCGGCACTCTTGCTTTTGCGCGTACCGCCCGTGCAAGCCAACGCCACGAATACCGTCGCGTTGTGGCCGGGGCTGGCGGCGAGCGCCATCGCGTATTTAAAGCGGCTGGACGCGCCGCTGCGTTTGTTGATTCCGCTGCTCGTTACCAGCGTTGCCGGAGGTTGGGCTGGCGCGCTGTTGCTGCTGAAAACCCCGCAACGAACTTTCCTACACTTCGTTCCGTGGCTGATCTTGAGCGGGACGTTGCTGTTTGCCTTTGGCAATACGATCCGGAGGCTCGCCGGCACGAGCGCTGCGGTCGATGATCTACGGAAAATTTCGTGGCGAGCGATCGCGGTGAGTTCGTTTGTGGAGTTGCTGGTCGCGGTTTACGGAGGATACTTCGGCGCGGGGATCGGCTTCATCACGCTGGGAATGCTGGCGGCCTTGGGGATGCGGGACATTCATGCGATGGGCGCGATCAGGACACTGCTCGCTGCCGCGATCAATGCCGCTGCGGTGACTGCTTTCATCGTGGCCGGAGCGGTATTGTGGCTGCAGTGCGGCGTGATGGTCGCGGGCGCGCTGTTGGGCGGATGGTTCGGCGCGCACTACGCGCAGCAAGCCGATCCGCGAAAAGTGCGGGCGTTCGTGATAGGAGTTGGTGTCGTGATGAGCGCGTATTTCTTTGTCACCACGCACTGAGTCTGCACCGCGCCGGTAGCTTTTGTACCCGAGATATTTGACTCCCTAAACGTGCCCTGCCATGATGGCGCGACGGCGAAGCGAAAACGCCGACTTTGATTCGGCAGCGCGTGCCATGCCGAAAATAGCGGGTTGCCACAAATGAATCACGCGCCGAGTAATATGAATTCCCGAACAGACCTGCCCGCAGGGTTCTATGATTTCGTGCTGCCACTGCACGAGAAATTCACGCCATGGCAACAGAGGTTGGTGGCGCAGCGGACGGACGCGTTGGAATTGTCGCATCGCGGAGCTCCGCCGAATTATTTGCCCGCTTCGGAGGCAACTACTTCGGGTTGGCGAATCACGGTGCCGGAGTGGTGCGCGGACCAGCGCAACCAAATGACCGGACCGGCGGATGATGCAGAGCTGACGGTGAAATTGCTGAACTCCGGTTCTCCGGCAGTGATGATTGATCTGGAAGATTCGACAGCCAACGCGTGGGAGCACATCCTGCTGGCGGTTAAAAACACGATTGCCGCTTACAAGTACGAACTCAACTACGAAGACAAGAAGCGCGCCAAGAAAATCACCGTGCAGCGCTCGAAAACCGTCACCTGGGTGCGCCCGCGCGGGCTGCACATCAGCCAGGGCGGGGTGATCGAGAACCAGATCATGTCCGCTTCGCTATTTGATCTTGCCCTAATCTGGTATCAGATCGAGCCGGCATCGTTGCCGCACAATTTCTCCGTGTACATTCCCAAGAGCGAATCTGCCGAGGAAGCTCTGTGGTGGCGCGACCTGTTTCAGACTTTCGCCAAATCCAAAGGCCTCCCTAAGGACTACATAAAGTGCATGGCGCTGGTGGAGGCACACCCGCTGGCGTATCAGATGGAGGAGTTTCTTTTCAACATGCGCGAGCACTGCTTGGGATTGAATCTGGGCCGCTGGGATTACATGGCGTCGCTGATTCATTTCATGATCGAAGATTCCAACTGGATTCTGCCGGATCGCAATTCGATTCCGCACGATGTGCCCTTTTTCCAGAACTTCCGCACGCTGATGCCGGAAATCTGCCACAAGCACGGAGCGCACGCCATCGGCGGCATGACCGCGCTTTTTCCCAGCCGTACGGACGCGGAATTAAACGAGCGGGCGTTGAAAGTTCTAAAACAAGACAAGCAGAACGAAGCCAACTGTCTGATGGATGGCGCCTGGACGGGCCACCCGGATCAGAACGAGATTGCGGTGGCGCAGTTTCCATTTCCCAATCAGATTTCAAAGAGGCCCGGGCTTGCGAATTCGCATCCCGATCTCCGGCCCATCCCGAAAGGGGTCGGCGTGACGACTTTGGCCGGGACGCGAGCGGCGGTGCGCACCGTAATTCGTTATCGCAATGGAGTGCTCAACGGAAAAGGCGCGAGCCTGCTCGATGGCTACATGGAAGATCTGGCGACCGACCGCATCTACCGCCTGATGATTGCGCAGCGCGTGTTGCACAAAGTGAAGGTGCCGGGCGACGATGGAGGGACGGTGGAACACACACCCGCACTGGTCACCCGCGTGTTCGACGAGGAGCTCGGGAAAATTCAACGCGATCTACCGGCGGAAATTGATCGCGAAGCGGCGCAGACGCTGCCCGAAGCACGACGCATCGCGGAGGAATTAATCGTGCAGGGACGCCACTCGCCGATTTAGTCTGAAGCATTCCGGCGGCTGAAGCGCGGAGCCGCATTTACTTCGTTTCGCGGACAACACGCAATGCCGACCGATTATCCACCGACCACGCCAGAGGCGGCCACAAATGAGCATGAAGTCGGTAGACACTCTGCTTGACGTTTTGCATTTTGCCGATAGCCACACGGCCGTGATCGTTCCTGAGCTTGGGATCCGAGTTACCTACGCTTCGCTGCGGGAGCAGGTTGTGGCGATGGCGAATGCGCTGGCCGGCTGCGGCATTCACCGCGGCGATACGGTGGCGATCGCACTGCCGAATGGATTGCCGGCGATTGTGAGTTTTCTGGCTGCTTCCATCGCGGGAACTGCGGCACCTTTGAACCTGGCGTACCCCTATGAGGAGTTTCATTTTTTTCTAGGGGACACGAATGCGCGGGTTCTGCTGTGCCCGCCGGTGGGCGCAGAATTCGCGCGCAGCGCGGCGGCCGACCGCAAGATCCCGGTGTTGTCGGTGGAAATGAGCGAACAGGGAATCGTTCAGCTGGCGGCTCCCGCCGAGGTTTCTATTACCGCAACCGAGCCCAAGGCCGACGACATTGCGCTCGTGCTGCACACCAGCGGGAGTACCGGAAGGCCGAAGCGTGTGCCGTTGCGGCATTTCAACCTGGCCGTCTCGTCAGCGAATATTGCAAATACCTACGCGCTTTCACACGAGGATGTTTCGCTGTGCATCATGCCGCTGTTCCACGTTCACGGGTTGGTTGCGTCACTGCTGGCGACCTTGCTTTCCGGCGGGACCGTAGTTGTTCCCACGAAGTTCAATGCGCTTAGTTTTTGGCGCACGGTTCGGGAACATCGCGTGACATGGTATTCGGGAGTGCCCACGATGCATCAGGTGCTGCTGGCGCGCGCTCACCAGAAACCCGCGGAGGCTGCCACCCTGCGCTTCATTCGTTCGTGCAGCGCGCCACTTTCGTCAGGGCTCATTCACAAAATTGAAGGGCTCTTCGGAGTACCGTTCGTTGAGGCTTACGGAATGACGGAAGCGGCGCACCAGATGACCTCGAATCCTTTGCCGCCGCGGCATCGCAAGGCAGGTTCAGTCGGCGTGGGCGCCGGGCTGCGCATCAGCATCATGGATAAGCAGAGCAATGAGCTAGGCACGAACCAGCGCGGCGAAGTGGCGATTCAGGGCGCCAACGTGTTTCGCGGATACGAAAATAATCCCGAAGCGAATGCGCGCGCTTTCGTGAACGGATGGTTTCGCACCGGCGACGAAGGAATGCTCGATGCAGATTGCTATTTGCATCTGACGGGCCGGATCAAGGACATCATCATCCGTGGCGGCGAGAACATCGCGCCGCACGAAGTGGACGAGATTTTGCTGCGGCATCCTGCCGTGGCAGCTGCGGTCACTTTTGGCCGCGTGCATCCCACACTGGGTGAAGAAGTGGCGGCGGCGGTGGTGTTGCACGAAGGCCAGGAAGCGATCGAAGCAGTGCTGATCAAGCACTGCCGCGAATTGCTGGCAGAGTATAAATGCCCTAAGAAGATTTATCTCGTAAAAAGTATTCCCACCACAGCGACGGGAAAAATTCGGCGGCGCGCCGTGGCCGCCGCGCTCGGGGATGACGAAATATGCGATTCCTGATCGCGGGGGCGGGCGCGATCGGAGCGTACATCGGCGCGCGCATGGCGCATGCGGGATTCGACGTGACGCTCTTTGCGCGCGGGCCGCATCTTCGTGCCATGCAACTGAACGGCGTGCAGGTGAAAAGCTCGGACGGAGATTTCGTGGCACGTCCGAAGATTTGCGGGTCGCTGGAAGAAGTGGGGCCGGTGGACGTCGTGTTTCTCGGAGTGAAGGCGCACGGCCTGCCGCAACTTGTGCCGCAGCTGCGACCGGTGCTGGGTCCCGATACGACGCTGGTCAGCACACAAAACGGAATCCCCTGGTGGTATTTTCAAGGTTTCGGCGGCGAATGGGAAGGATTGCGCCTGGAGCGCGTGGATCCCGCCGGGGTAATTTCCGCGGCTATCGCAGCGCGACGGGTGGTCGGGTCCATCGTTTATTTTTCCACCGAGATTTGCTCGCCGGGAGTGATTCAACACATTGAGGGCAACCGCATTTCTCTGGGAGAGCCGGATGGCGCGCGCTCCGATCGCTGCCGCCAAATTGCAGAGGCGCTAATCGCTTCAGGCTTGCGCTGCCCCATCACCGCTCGTATCCGGCACGAGATTTGGGTTAAAGTTCTGGGCAACGCTTCGTTGAATCCGGTGAGCGCGCTGACACGCGCGACGCTGGCGCAGATGCTGCGCGATCCGGGAGTTTCTGCGTTGATCCGCAACATCATGCAGGAAGTGGAAGCGGTGTCCGGGAAATTGGGCATGGAGTTGCCGGTCTCGATTGCTCAGCGAATGGCCGGCGCGGAAAAAGTTGGCGAACACAAAACTTCAATGCTACAAGATTTGGAAGCGGGCCGGCCGATGGAACTAGACGCGCTGGTTGGCGCGGTGGTGGAACTGGGCGAGCGCGTGGGACTCCCGATGCCGTATACGCGAACCGTGTACAGCTGCGCGAAGCTACTGGCGCAAAGTGCCGCTAAGCAACCGCCGAAATGAACGTCGCTGCCCGAGGGGTAGGCGTGCCGCAGCAGCAGTCGAGCCGTCGCTCGGCGAGGGTCCTAGCTCGGAGAATGCAGACGGGGCTAGCCAAATCTTAGGTTTTTGCTCGGAATTCGTGGTTGGGCCGCGGCTCCCGCCGGTTAGCGGGTATTCGGGCGCCTGGTTTGTTCGGCTGCGGAAACGGCTCCAATAGATTTTCTGCATTAGCGTAAGTAAAATATTTGCTGGGGCCTTGACAGCGGGGGTATACTCCGAGGGTCAACTGGTCCACTTCTCAGACCACTTACATATGGCAGCGCCCCTCAAATCCGACTTCGCGGTGATTCGCAGGAACAAGGTCTACGAAGAAGTCGCCAAGCAGATCGAAAGCCTGATTCTGAAGAAAATGAAACCCGGCGACAAACTGCCGTCGGAACGGGAACTGGCGGAGCTGCTGCAGGTGAGCCGCAGTTCGATTCGCGACGCGATTCGCGGATTGGAACTGGTGGGTTTGGTGGAACCGCGTCAAGGCGCCGGGACCATCGTCTGCGAGCGATCGGGCGATTCACCGGTGGATCCTTTTGGCAGCGTTCTAAAGCGCCGACAAGAATTGGTGACCGAGCTTCTGGATTTTCGCAAGATGCTGGAACCGCCGCTGGCCGCGCGCGCGGCTTCGCATGCATCTGACGAAGAAATTTCCGAGATGGAGGAAATCCTGCAGCGGCAAGAAGAAAAGCAAATCCAGGGAGACGCGGCCATCGCCGAGGACGCGGAATTCCATTACAGCATCGCGCTGGCGTCCGGCAACACCGTGGTGTTGAAAGTGATTGACACGTTGATGGACCTGCTGCGCGACACGCGGGAACGTTCTTTGCAGGTGGAAGGCCGCGCGCAAAAATCGCTCGCCGGTCACCGGCGGATTCTGGCCGCGATCAAGCGCCACGATACGGAAGCGGCGAACACTGCGATGCGGCGGCACATTGAAGACGTCGAAGAGATTGTGCTGAACAAACTTTAGAGGCAGGGAGAGTTTCAATTTGCGCGTGCGATTCGCAATGAAAAATTCCGGCCCGGGAATTTTTCACGGAACTCCCTGCACCGGATTCTCCCTCCGTAGTTCCTGCTGCAATTGGCGGGTCACTTCATGACGGAAATCTCTCAATCATCTCTGACCGCGACGCTGACGCTGCGCGTGGCGGAAGCGCGTGTGGAAGACGTGGGGCACGCGATCGCGCGACTGGCTCCGGCCGACCTGCGGCGCATGGGCGGGCGCGTAGGCGACGTGCTGAAAATTACGGGCGGCATGGTGGGCGTGGGGCGCGCCGAGGTTTCGGACGACGGATTCGAAGGCATGATTCAGATTGACGGCACGTGCCGCAGCAATTGCAGCGCGGGATTGCAGGAGCAGGTGACGGTGGCTCCGATCGAACATCAGCAGGCAGTGGCCGTGCGCTTGTCTCCGCTGTGGGTCGGCGCTGCGCCAGCGACGATTGCGCCGGAGCGGATGCTGGAAGACCTCGAGGGTGTGCCGGTGCTTGCGGGCGGCGTGGTGCGTGTGCCGACGTTTGCGAAGGCCGTAAATTTCCAGGTGGTGCGCACGATTCCTTCGGGACCGGTGGTGATCGGGGAGCGCACGGACATTCGCGTGGTGGAAGGCGAGCAGACTGCGGCGCGCGCTCCAGCGGTGTCCTACGAAGATATCGGCGGGCTGGAACGTGAAGTCGCGCGAGTGCGTGAGATTGTGGAGTTGCCGCTGAAGTACTCGCGTGTTTTCGAGCAGCTGGGAATTCTGGCGCCGAAGGGCGTGCTGTTGTATGGACCGCCGGGGACAGGCAAGACTTTGCTGGCGCGCGCCGTGGCTGCTGAGAGCCGCGTGCATTTCATTCACCTAAACGGCCCGGAAATCATGCGGAAATTTTACGGCGAGAGCGAGGCCAAGCTCCGCGAAGTTTTTGAGGAAGCGGCGCGGCATGCGCCTTCCATTCTTTTTATTGATGAGATTGACGCCGTGGCTCCCAAGCGCGCGGAAGTTTCCGGCGAAGTGGAAAAGCGCGTGGTGGCGCAACTACTCAGCTTGATGGATGGGTTTGTGGCGCGCGGGCAGGTAATTGTCATCGGCGCCACGAATATTCCGGAGGTGCTGGATCCGGCGTTGCGGCGGCCCGGACGCTTCGATCGCGAAATCGAAATCGGCGTGCCGAACACGCAGGCGCGTTTGCAAATTCTGAAAATTCACACGCGGGCCATGCCCTTGGCGCTCGATGTGGATCTGAAGGAGATTGCGGAGCATTCGCACGGTTTTGTCGGAGCTGATCTGGAAGCGTTGGGGCAGGAAGTGGGCATGATCGCCTTGCGCGGATTTCTTTCGTCTTTTCCTCTGGAGACGGATGGCGCGGTGTCTGCTGAACTTGGGAAGTTGCGGGTTACGCGCGAGGATTTTCTTGCTGGCTTGAAGGAAGTGGAGCCTAGCGCCACGCGGGAATTTTTCATCGAGAGAAGCACTTCGATTTTTGCGTCTCTGGGCGGGTTGAGCGAGCAGAAACGGTTGCTCGATGCGGTGATCGAGCATTCGCAGATGCACGACGAAATTTACGACCAGGTCGGACTGCTGCCACCGCGCGGGATTCTGCTGGCGGGTCCGACTGGAACGGGGAAGACGGCAATGGCACGGGCGCTTTCCGGTGAAAAGCAGGTGCCGCTGATCGCGATTGATGGGCCGCAGCTTTATTCGAAGTGGCTGGGCGAATCGGAGCGAGCGCTGCGCGAAGTTTTCAAGAAGGCGAGAAGGGCAGCGCCCTGCATTTTATTTTTCGACACGATTGACGCGCTGGCGCCGCGATTCGGCACCGAGCAATTTGGCACTGACGTGCACCAGAGGATTCTGAGCCAACTGCTGCGTGAGATTGACAATTTGCGTGACGCGAAAGGCGTGATTTTGCTGGCCGCGACGAATCGGTTGGAGCGGATCG
Source organism: Acidobacteriota bacterium (assembly GCA_013289695.1). GTDB lineage: Bacteria > Acidobacteriota > Terriglobia > Acidiferrales > UBA7541 > Palsa-295. The sequence goes on along the minus strand of JABCZK010000008.1, from coordinate 134,371 downwards.
AGCCGGCGCTGTTGCGCAGTGGGCGCTTCGACTATAAGATTCCGTTCGCAAAACCGGACGTTGCAGATCGCGCGGCGATTATGCGGCTTTGTTGCGGGCGAGTTCCGCTTGCGCCGGATGTGGATTTTCAGGAGTTTGCGGAGCGGATGGAAGGGCTCACCGGCGCGGATATTGAAAGCATCTGCAAGAAGGCGACGCTTTTGGCGATTGCCGATTTTCAGGCCGGCACGCGCGTGGCACCATTCGTTGTGTTGCGCGCGGATTTTCTAGCGGTGCTGGAGTCCGATCGAGTCGGTGCCGGTCATTCGAAATCGGCGAACAAGTCGAGCAAAGGCGCCGGGGATTTGTGTCCCGACGCAACCACTGAATAGCGAGGCGGATTATGGCTTACACGGAACTCACCGTTTGGACGCGCGGGATCATCATGGACAAAGAGGGGCGCGACATCGTCAATTCGATTTCCGCTTCGGCGCGGCTCGAAGGCAAGTACGCGCAGGCGATGGAAAATTACGTGGACAATCCCGATCGCACGAATTGCCCCACGCGCAAATATTGCCGCGTCAGCGACACGGTGATCGAAAACGAGCTCACGTACGAAAACGAGAAGCCCAACATCATCGTGCTGGTAGAGGGAACTATGGTGAAGGGTTGGGATTACATGCGCGGGATGCCTCCCGGCGGAACGCTGGTGATCAACACGCATTACACGCCTGAGTACATTCTGCGTTTCGTGCCGGGCGCGGAGCGCCTCGCGCAGCTCGTATGCGTCGATGCCGCGAAGATTGCCGACCACAAGTGGCTTTACTACCGCCTCGGCGAATTGGGCCTCGACCGACTTTCCACCGAGGGCGCGGCCGAGCGAAATAAATCTATCGCGCCGGATATCGCGGCTCCGTTGATTGCGGCGGTGGTGAAGACCACGGGCATCGTAAAGCTGGCAACGATCGAGCCGATGATTGCGAACAAGCACGCGTTCAAGTTGGCGCTGGAAGAATTGCACATCATGCCGCTGCATCCAGTAGCGGCTTAGGAAAAGGACACATGTCAACCAAAGGCACAAAGATTCCCGAGCGGCTGATGATTCCGTTTGCCGGCATCACGCCCGCGCCCACGCAAAACGGGCAGGATTTATTTCCCACCGGAAACTGGCGTTCGATTCGACCGGTGTATCGCGACAAATTGCCGCCTTGCAACAACGCTTGCGGCACCAATGAAAAAATTCAGGGCTATCTCGATTTGGTGAAGCGCGGGAAGTATCTGGACGCCTACGCGCTGATCAAGGAAGACATGCCGTTCCCGTCGGTGACGGGGCGCGTGTGTTACCACCCGTGCGAACAAGCTTGCAACCGCGGGAAATACGACGAGGCGATTTCAATTCGCGCTGTGGAGCGGTTCCTCGGCGATTTGGGACAGGCGTTGACGCGCGACGTGGTGAAGCCGGGCGCGCCTAACGGCAAGAAAGTGGCGGTGGTTGGTTCGGGGCCCGCGGGGCACAGCGCGGCGTATCAACTGGCGCGGCTGGGTTACAAAGTTACGATCCTGGAAAAATCGCCGAAGGCCGGCGGGCTCAACCGCGGCGGAATTCCCGATTGGGTGCTGCCCCAGAACGTGCTGGATCGCGAGATCGAGCGTCTAGTGGAGCTTGGTATAACGATCAAGACGAACGTGGAAGTAGGAAAAGACGTCAGCTGGGATGATTTGAAAAAGAATTACGACGCAGTCGTGCTAGCGGTGGGGCTCACTGAGCCAAACAGCGCGCGAGCCGAGGGCGAAAATAAGCAAGGCGTGTTGTTCGGCCTTCCGTTCCTGCGCGATATCGGGATGGGAACCTCCAAGGTGAAGGTCGGCGCGCGGGTGGCGGTGATCGGCGGTGGCAACACCGCGATTGATTGCGCGCGCGAAGCGCTGCGGCAAGGGGCTGTGGAAGTGACCATGATCACGGTGGAAGCGCACCCACAGGAAATGCCCGCGTCCCCTGAAGATTTGCACGACATGAAGGAAGAAGGCGTGGAGCTGATGCACGGGAAGGCGATGACGGCCGTCCTCGGTGACGGCAAAGTGAAAGCTTTGCAGCTGCATCCCGCGAAGTTTTCCGGCGCTATCAATGCTTCGCCGATCAACATTGATCGCGAGGCTCCAGCGGAACGCTTCGCGGTGGATAACGTGATCATCGCGGTGGGGCAACACGCGTCACTCGCATGGTTGCCGCAGGAATTCAAGACCGAGCGCGGCACGATCAAGATTGACCGCTTCGGACGTCTGGGCGACACGAACTTTTTTGCCGCGGGCGACATCGTGCAACTCGGTGCGGGGCAGCCGCTGATGGTGGTGAACGCGGTGGGCGACGGGAAGCGCGTGGCTTTTAATCTGGACAAGGTGATGCGCGGAGTGACTCTGGAGCCGCGCACCATTCCCGTGGACGTGATCTTCGATTTGAACCGCATGAACATGACTTATTTCCCTCACTTTCCGCGCGTGCAACAGACTTTGCTGCCGCCTAAGAGCCGGCGCAAGACGCAGCAAGAAGTGATTCAGGCGTTCACGGAAGAGCAGGCGGTGGAGGAGGCCGGGCGCTGCTTCAGTTGCGGCACGTGCAATGCGTGCGACAACTGTTACCTGGTTTGTCCGGAGCCGTGCATCGTGCGTGACGTGCGTTCGAACGGCTTGTACAAAATTTTGGTGGATTACTGCAAGGGTTGCCGCGTGTGCATCGAGGAATGTCCGACGGGATGCCTGGAGGGCGTGCCGGAACTGGATTTCGATACCGGCGTGGTGCGCATGGACACGGCGTTCGCTGTCTCGCCGGGATTGCACGGACGTCAGGCGGAAGAGCTGCGGAATCTGGGCGACCGCGCTCCAAAGAATATTTAGGGAACATTTAAGAACATTTAGGATTGGAGCGAAAAATGGCGACGGCTACGGAAGTAAAAAAGAGGACGGTGCGGATCAACGGCTGCGTCGCTTCGGCGCAGGCGGCGAAGTATGCCGACGTGGATGTGATCGCGGCGTATCCGATACGGCCTTACACCGCGACCATGATGGCGCTGGCGCAAATGGTGGCGAACGGGGAACTGGACGCCGAGTACATTGTGGCCGACAGCGAGCACTCGCAATTGAGCATTTCGCACGGCGCTTCGTCGAGTGGCGCGCGCGTCTTCACCGGCAGTTCGGGCGTGGGCGTGCAATTTGCTTACGAACTTTATTCGCCGATCTCCGGCAGCCGCATGCCGGTCCAAATGATGATCGCCGACCGCACGCTCGATCCTCCTGGCGATTTCGGTTCCGAGCACACGGATGCGCTCTCGACGCGCGACATGGGTTGGCTGATGGGCTGGGCCTGCGATGCGCAGGAAGCGTTCGACAATCACTTGATGGCTTATCGCATCGGCGAAGATCCGCGGGTACTGCTGCCGCAGATGGTTTGCCAGGATGGATTTTTCGTTTCGCACATCACGAGTGACGTTGAATTGCCAGACTCCGGCCAGGTGAAGGAATTTTTGCCGCCCTACAAGCATCCTTATCCGCTCGACCCGCGGCATCCGGTTTCGCACGGTCCGCAGATCATGCCGGAGCAGGGGCCGCCGCTGCAGCTGGAGCGCGCGCGGGCGATGGAAGGCGCGGTGGCGGTGATCGAGGAAGTGCACGACGAGTTCGCGAAGATTTTCGGGCGGCGCTACGATCCGTGGGTCGAAGAGTACATGACCGATGACGCGGACGTGGTGTTCTTCTTGCAGGGCGGCCACGCGGTAACGGCGCGGTTTGCGATTAAACACATGCGTGACAACGGCCTGAAGGTAGGGATGGTGCGCTTGCGCACGATCCGGCCTTATCCGACCGATCGCGTGAACGAGGTGCTCAGCAAATTTAAAGTGGTGGGCGTGATTGAGACGAATATGGGCCTGGGCAGCGTGAGCAGTGGAGGCGTGCTGTACGGCGAGGTGTGCGCGGCTCTGTACGAAAGCCAGCACAAGCCGCTGGTGCTTTCGTTCATGGCGGGAATGGGCGGCGAAGCGATCGTCCTTGACGAATTTTACTGGATGGCGAAGAAAATGACGGAAGCGCAGAAACGCGGGAAAATTGAAAAACGCACGCATTGGGTCGGGTTCGAAGAGTAGGGATTATTTATATCGGCGAGCCTGACGGTTCGCACAACGATGGGTGGAGCGCCGTACTCGTGCTCTGCCGTGGGAGAAACCGATATGCCAGCGATTGAAGTGGAGCGCCAGATACTGCCAATTTTGGGAAGTCCGAACCAAGGGGCGCGGTTTTACAACCCCGACTTGCCGTCGAGCGAGCCTTTTGTTCCGGGGCATCGCACGTGCGCGGGTTGCGGGCCGTCCATCCAGTACCGGATGACGAGCAAAGCGGCCGGCGACAACACGATTCTGGTCGGGCCGACTGGGTGCATGTACGTGGCGAACAGCTCGTATTTGTGTACGCCCTACAATGTGCCGTGGGCGCACACGCAGATTGGCAGCGCCGGCAGCTTCACTGCAGGCGTCGCCGCGGCGTATGAAGCCATGATTCGCAAGGGCAAATGGAAGGGCGCGTTTCCGAATATTATTTGCGAAGCGGGCGACGGCAGCGCGTCCGACATCGGACTTGCGTCAATTTCTGGCGCGCTGTATCGCAATCACGATTGCCTGATCATCTGCTACGACAACGAACAGTACGCGAACACCGGAATTCAGGCTTCGTCGCGCACACCTTACGGCGGCATGACGACTTTTTCACCTCCGGGGCCGATGGTTCCGGAGGCGAAGACACTTTTCCCGAAAGATCTCGCGCGCATGATGGCTGCCGGGCATCCGCATTGCTATGTGGCGACGGCGAGCGTGGGATATCCGATTGATTTGATGAACAAAGTGCGCAAGGGGCTGAACCACAAGGGCGCCGCGTACTTGATGATTTACACTCCGTGCCAGAAGGGTTTCGTGTATGAGACGCCGCGCTCGATTGACCTGGGCCGGCTGGTTGTGGAATGCGGGCTGTACCCGATCTGGGAGTGGAATCCTGAGAAGCGCGAGTACGATTACAGTTTCCGCCCGCAGAATATGCGGCCGGTGTCCGAGTATTTGAAATTACAAGGACGCTTCGGCCACCTGCACGCGGAGCACATCGCCAAATTGCAGACGTTTGCCAACCAGCAATGGAAGATGATGGGCATCGAGTTGCCGGAAGCGTTGATTCAGGCGGCGGACGCGAAAAATCTGGTGAACATGGCCACGGCGTCTGCGGCCGAGGCGGTGGCGCAAACCCTATGAGCACCGACACGAATCTGCCGACAGCCACAGCTGAGGCGCAGGAAAGCTACGTTGTAACGGAAGGCAAGAAGCGCGGTTCGACGCGCGAGGTGCGCACCGAAGCGGCGTACGACCGCTACTACACTGTGCTGCGCGTGCATGCGGGCGACGCGATTCTCACCGACAATTGGCACACGAATGAAGTGCTGAATCACGCGCGCAATAATTTCGAGGGAGTCACCTTCGCGATGCGCACGCTGGAGGCCTGGGGCGCGATGTTTGAGAACGATCGTCGCGCATATTACACCGCGGGCGGACGGATCTGGGTAATGGATCTGGAGCCCTGCGAAGGCAAGAAGAAACGGCTGCCCGGCACCGGCGCCGTCAAGAAGTAGCAGACGCTTGCAGCGCATCCTGCTCATTGACGACACGCCGGAGATCGCCGAGCTGCTGACGTTCGCGTTGCGCGACGCGGGCTTTGAGGTGTTCGCCGAGGGATACAACGTCGGCGTCAATGAATTGATTGTGTCGCAGCAATCCGAAGCGCTCGTGCTGGATTGCACCTCGTATGATATGAGCGAGGCGTTGTTCGATTCCGTGCGTCATCACCCCGATCACGCGAAATTTCCCATTGTAATTATCAGCGATACGCCGGAGATCGCCGTGGCGAGTCTGCGTTCGCGTAACGCGCAACGAGTCTTGCTGGTCCCCAAACCATTCACCGGTTCGCAAGTTGCGCAAGCGCTGCGGCAGCTGCTGGAATAGCGATGCCATTGTGGAGCATGGACGAATGGCAGTACCTGGAGCGCGAGGTCGTCACCGACCCGAAGGGGCGGCAGTGGACGGTGGCGCTGATGGACGTGCTGGGGCAGGAAGGCGATCCCGACATGCCGAATAAATTGCTCGAGCTGCAGTATTCGTCGGGGCGGTATTTCACGCTGATTTATTCGGGGAGTGGACAACTGCAGCGGGAACGCGGCTACGCTACTTTGGCTGAGGGGACGGACGCTTACGAAGATTTGGTGGTGGCTGTGATCGATGGCAGCGTGAATCCATCGCAGCCGACTTTTCGGCAGGACCTCGAAGATTAGCGCTGCGAGCAGCGCGGCTCGCAACCTCTAGCGGCCCGGATCTAAATCCCTCATCACTACGTGGAGCACTTGTCCGGCTACGCGCGCATCGCGTTCGGAAATATTCGCCTCTGCGCCGTTCTCGCTGGGGGTATCGGTGTGATCGCGATACGTTCGTGCGGCGGCGGGTAGGCGGGCGCATCCGCTGCGAATCAGTCCGGTGCTTTCTGCAACGGCTAGGCGCGTCTGAAACGGCCAATCGCCGATTTTTCCTGCCGGGGCGTCCGCGCCGGCGAGTGCGTTTTGCCCCTTGTGTTCCAGCGCGTCGGTGACGATGGCTTCGAGGATTCCGCAGGACGTGCGTAAAGCTAGCTCGTATTCCTGTTGCTCAAGAGCGCGTCGGCTATCAGTGTAGGCCTGCTCGAGGACCGGTTTGAGCTCGGCGTTGTGAACGAACTCGAACCGGCGAGGCGCGGGCGCCGCAGATAATGCTGACGAAGATGCTGCCGTCGACGATGTCGTAGCGTCTGCGGAAACTTCTGCGCCAATTTCCATTGCAGAGAGCGAGGTTACAGCTTGCTCGAGGACTCCGATCAATCGCTTAACGATCTCGGTGGGCGCAGCGCCGGTGACGGCCTGACCGTTCGTCGAACGCATCAGAAACCCCTCGCTAAAAGCACGCGCGAGCCAATGCGATTTGCTGCCACCGGAGAGTTGATTGATGGTGACACCACAGTCTTCCTGCCAGGCGCGAGTTGAGGCCATTGCCGCCGGGCTGGAGGGCTCACTGGCGAGAGTTTCTAAAACCTGACGGCCGCGACGGATCAGGCCGTCCAGGTGAGTCAGGTAAGTCTCCAGTTGGGTGCGCAGGTTTTCGTCCATCGAAATCGGTCGCCTCTCCATTTCGGTACTTTCCGGGGTCGGGGTCAAGGGGGAACGCACGAGCGGGAACAGGTTAGCCGAGCAGAGGGTCAACGAAGCTCTTGACAGCTCAAGGCGAGCGTGATAACTGTGTCCCGCAAGTGGTTCGATTAACGTACCAGTATAGCAAATTTCGCTGCGATTCACCGGGCTTTCGAGCCTAGAACCATGCCGTTCTGGCTGTGCGCTGTTAAATTGTAACGCGCGGTATCGGAGGAACGCTCATGACCGCATCTCCTGCTTCTCTGATTCACCCCTCCCGAATTCCCAATCGTTGGGTTCAACTAACCGCCGGCATTGTCGCCATGATGGCAATCGCGAACCTGCAGTATGCCTGGACGCTCTTCACCAAGCCCATACAAGCGCATCTGCACGTATCGCTGGTCGCGGTCCAGTGGACGTTCACGCTTTTCGTCGCACTGGAAACGTGGCTGGTGCCTTTCGAAGGGTACCTGGTGGATAAAATCGGGCCCCGCTTCATGCTCGGCGCAGGTGCGGTGCTGGTGGGACTGGGCTGGGTGGGATCCGGGTATGCTGAGACGATCAACAGCCTGTACTTCTGGTACGGGGTGGGCGGCATCGGAGCGGGGATCGTGTACGGCGGGGCAATCGGGAACGCGCTGAAGTGGTTCCCGGACCATCGCGGTCTGTGCGTCGGTCTGACTGCTGGAGCGTTCGGCATTGGCACCGCGACGACCATCTCGCCCATTGCCGCCATGCTGAAAGTTTCGGGTTACCAACACACATTCATCGTATGGGGAATTATCCAAGGTGTGGTGGTGCTCGCTTCGTCGCTGTTCTTGGCCCGGCCGCCCGAAGGATGGACGCCTCCAAATTGGAAAGTGATAGAGGCCAAGATCAAAGCTAAAGTGAACACATCGGCAGTGGACATGACGCCGTGGCAGATGCTGAGGCAGCCATCGTTTTACGTCATTTACGTGATGATGACGATGCTGGCTTTCGGCGGCCTGGTCGTTACCGCGCAACTGAACCCCATGGCATCGTCCTACCACGTGGATAACGTCATCGTCGCGTTCGGCATGACCGCGTTGGTGCTAGCGATCACCGTGGACCGGATATTGAATGGGTTGACCCGCCCCTTCTGGGGCTGGGTGTCCGACAATATCGGCCGGGAGAACGCCATTTTTATCGCGTTCATTCTGGAGGCAATCGCGGTGTACGCGCTGCTGCAATTGATCAATCACCCGGTGTGGTTCGTGGTGTTGTCGGGTCTGTGTTTCTTCGCTTGGGGCAACATATTCTCGTTGTTCCCCTCGATTACGGGCGACCTGTACGGAAAGGCGTGGGCGACAACCAACTACGGCGTAGTGTACACAGCCAAGGGAGTTGCGGCGGCGTTTGCGGGGCCCGGCGCCGCTTGGCTGTTTGCCAAGACCGGCTCCTGGACGAAGGTGTTCTGGGCGATGATTGTGTGCGATCTGATCGCAGCGTTTATGGCGTTGCTGTGGTTGAAACCTCTGGCGGCCCGCGTTGTAAAGGAATCAGAGCAGGGCGCTACGGCTGCTAGTACCGCCGCGCCGGTAAAGGCGCAGGGAGTCGCCTAGACCGGGTCGGATGTAACATTATATATGGCGCGCAGGCGATGTCCTCACACTGCGCGGGCGGGTGTGCGCGCGCGGCCCTCTCGGCAAGCGCTGTTTTAGCTTGGAAGTCACTTTTTTTCTTCAATATACAGCAGCACGCTTTCAATACTTCCTGCCGAGCCCCGAGCAATAGAAGGTCTAGTCGTACGCCCAGCGCCCGACTGTCAATAGGCGTGGTACGCGGACTTGGAATACTCGGTTGGTCGGATCTCGGGCGCACGGCTGAAGCAAGCGAATGTTCAAGGGCGATCGGATGCCGATCGGTCCCGATCCCGTTTTGAGGCGTGGTCGAGCTAGGCGGGCAGAGTTTTCCCACGTGTTTCCGCGGCGAGTGGAATCAACAGCAGGCCGAGAGCGAAGGCGATGGAAGTCATCGCAACCGGAATCCCCAGCGAGCCAAAATGGCGGATGCCCGCGCCGACGAGGAAGGTGATTCCCGCGCCGCCAAACCGCGCGAACGATGTGGAAAAAGCGAAGGCGCTGGCGCGGCACTCCGTGGGATATTGCTCGGGCAGCCAAAGAGTATAGACCGCGAAATTGGCGCCGCCCAAGCCCAGAAAAAAGAGGCAAACAAAAAACCAGGGAAGCGCGCTCGCGCCGAGATAGAAGACTTTGCCGAACGTAAGCGCTATAAACACCATCATCAGAGAAAAGTAAATGGCGAGCGCGCCGCGTCGTCCCACTTGTTCGGCGAGCCAAGGCATCGCGAGACAGCCTAGAATCGTGGCGAAGGAGACCAGCATAATTCCCCACGAAGCGAGTTGCACGGCTTGCGGGCCGACGCGTCCGCCGGCTTCGGCGACCGCGGTGATCGCGGCGGGAACGTACACAGTTCCGGCCCACAGACCACAGATAGAAGCCAGCATCAGACAGGCATTCACGATCGTGCGGCGGCGCAAGGCGGGCGAAAACAGGGTGGCGAGCGGACGCCAAACCGTCCACGTGCGCACGATATTTTCTTTCTTAGTCCACGCGGCAGGCTCGGCAACTCCGTGCCGAACCCAAGCGAGCAGCAGCGCAGGCAGGCCGCCGACGATGAACATCGCGCGCCAGCCGTAGCGGCTGCCGATGCCGTAGTTGGCCAGGGCGGCGAGAAAAATGCCGACGTAATATCCGGTGTGCATTAAACCCGCGCCCACGCGACGGCGACTCTCGGGCCACGCCTCGGCTACAAACGTGCCGCCCATCGCCCACTCTCCGCCAATGCCCACGCCGGCAAGCAGGCGCAGCGCGGCGAGTTGCCACACGCTTGTGGAGAATGCGCTCATAAAAGTGAAAAGCGAATACCACACGATGGTGAGCATCAGCGTGCGCACGCGGCCGAACTTGTCGCCGATCGGTCCCCACAGAAACGCCAATCCCCAGCCGACCAGAAATAGCGCGAACAGCGAGGCTCCGTACAAACCGATATTACCCTTGGTGGCGGCAATACCGGAACGGGGCAACAGTTCGCGCAGCGACGGAACAAGCACGAGCGCGTAAACGAAGGAGTCCATGCCGTCGAGCGTCCATCCGCCCCAGGAGGCCCAGAAACCGCGAATCTGATTGCGGGTGAGGGGTTCGGGCAAAACCTTGCCAGGATAATTCGTTTTGGTCGCAGCGAAATCGTGCATGACAGCGGGACACTATATCAAACGAGCAATTTTGGGAATCGAAAAATGTTTTATTCGGCCTGCGTGTTGACAGGAGAGGGCTTGGCAGTAGCGGGAACGCTGCGACCTCTCGAGCGTTTTCGAACGCAGAGACGATCAAGTTGTCGCTAGACGATTGCTATAGCGAATGTGGTAGACTCCGCCGCCAGTTGGACTGACGCGGCGCCGCGAACTGAGCTGCGACGATGCATCCCGCGCGGTGGAAGGAGGATTGAGCATGGGAGCTTCCGGTTCGAACCCGCCATCCGCAGAAACCGCCAAGGCGGTGCGCCCGTCGGGCAAAAAACCCTTCTATCGCAGCTTGTGGGGACAGGTATTGGTGGCCGTGGCCGTCGCAGTCGTGTTTGGCTACCTGAAACCGCACAGCGCCGTGGCCATGAAACCGCTGGGCGACGCGTTCATCCGCCTGATCAGCATGATTATTACGCTGGTGATTTTTTGCACGGTGGTTACGGGCATCGCCAGCATGCAGGACATGAAAAAAGTCGGCCGCGTGGGCGGCAAGGCGCTGCTGTATTTTGAGGTCGTGTCCACACTGGCATTGCTGATCGGCCTGGTCGTCGGCAACGTGATGCATACCGGCGCTGCGTTCAATGTGAATCCCGCGACACTCGACAGCAAGGCGGTGGCGGGTTACGCCGACGCGGCCAAATCGGCAAGCGTGACCGATTTCATCATGCACATCATCCCTACCACGGTGGTGGACGCATTCGCCAAGGGCGATATTTTGCAGGTGGTGCTGGTCTCGATCTTGTTCGGGTTTGCCATGTCGGCGATGGGCAGCCGCTGCAAGCCGCTGCTCGAGGTGATCGAGTCGCTCACGCGCGCAGTGTTTGGTGTGATCAATATCGTGATGCGCTTTGCGCCGATTGGCGCTTTTGGCGCGATGGCTTTTACGATCGGCGCTTATGGAATTGCTTCGCTCGGGCCGCTGGTGAAGCTCGTCGCCACGTTCTGGATCACATGCATTCTGTTTGTACTGATCGTGATGGGCGGCATTGCCTGGGCCGCGAGCTTCAATATCATCAAGTTCCTTCTTTATATTAAGGAGGAGATCATTCTCACATTGGCGACCAGCTCTTCGGAACCGGCGCTTCCAACGCTCATGGAAAAATTGGAGCAGCTGGGATGTTCCAAGGCTCTGGTGGGATTGGTGGTGCCTACGGGATACACGTTCAATACCGACGGCAGCAGCCTTTACATGACGCTGGCGGCGTTGTTCGTTGCCGAAGCTACCGGCATTCATTTGACGCTGGGGCAGCAGTTGGTGCTTTTCGGCGTGGCGGTGCTGACCTCGAAGGGCGCGTCGGGCGTGCAGGGCGCGGCATTCATTGCACTGGTGGCCACTTTGCGAGTGATACCCACGATCCCGGTGGCGGGGATGGCCTTGATTCTGGGAATCGATCGCTTCATGAGCATGTTCCGCGCGACGGTGAACATGCTGGGCAACGGAGTGGCCACACTCGTGGTGGCGCGTTGGGAACACGAGCTGGACCCTGCGCTGTTGCGGCGTAACTTGTCGTCGCCCGAGGCGTGGCGAAAGCAGGTGGTCATCGCGGCGGAAGTTCCGGGCGCGCCCGAATAGAGCGCGGCGACACGCGACGCCGATGCAGGGCGGACGTCGCAAGTAGCTTCGTTCGCGGTTACACCAGCTCGAATTTTAATTCGCCCAACTTTTCCAGGCTGCACGCGAGCTTATCGCCCGGCTTGAGCCACACCTGTTTGTCTTTGGGCTTGCCCTGAATGACTCCCTGCGGAGTGCCGGTAAAAATAATGTCGCCGGGCCTTAGCGTGATGACGCGGGAAATGTAGCTGATCATCGTGCGCGTATTGAAGATGAAGTCGCTGGTGTTCGAGGACTGGCGCGTCTCGCCATTGACGCGGCACTCGAGTTTGAGGTTGTCTGGGTCGATCTGGTCGGCCGTCACCAGGTACGGGCCGATGGGCGCGAACTGGTCTGGCGTCTTGCCCACCATCCACTGCCCGCCGGTTTCCAGTTGCAGGTCCCGAGCAGTGAAGTCGTTGCCCGTCGCATAGCCTGCCACGTAAGAAAGCGCGTCGGCTTCGCTTACCATTTTCGCCTCGCGCCCGATCGCCATGACCATCTCGACTTCGTAATCGAATTTCTTGGCGTAATCCACGGGTAGTTTGATCGTCCCGTTATGGTGATTGAGCGTCGTGTTGAACTTGTTGAATAGTACCGGCTGCTTCGGAATCGGCGCACCAATCTCGATGGCGTGCTGCCGGTAGTTAAGCCCCACGCAGACAATTTTTTCGGGGCGGGTTACCACCGGGCCGAATTCGATAGTGTCTTCCGCGAGGAATGCTTTTTGCGTCGCCTTCGATTTGGCGGCTGCGTCCACCAGCGCGTTCAGGCTGGGGCCGTCTTCATTTTGCAGTAATTCGTCGATGGTAGCCGGTGCGTGCATATGCAGAATCTGCGCGGCTTCGACGACATCGAGGACCCCTCTTTCGTTTTTCACGCCCAGGCGGTATTCGCTGCCGCGGCGAATGTTCAGCACAGTGAGTCCGTGCGCCATGCCGCGCTCCTTCGTTGCAGGAGGTTTGGCCTCCGCAGGGGTCGTCCTCGGTGCGCCCGTCGGCCGGCCTGTCATCGCCAAAGCGCAGACCGCGCCGGTGTTCATGATGAAATTCCTGCGATTTTGGTTCATGAGAGGATCTCCTTGAACTTGTTAACGTTCTCCAAATCGGGAAGGTTGATCGGGCGAGATTATATAGCAATTCGCCGCCGGGAGTGAATTCATCGCGTTTTAACGCGGCGTCCGGCGAGCCGTCGACGTGTTTGTTTGGCGCTCGCAGCAAACCGTGCCGGACTGGGACGGAATTCGCCCAAGAAGAGCGAGGCGATTGCCGATTTTAAGTCTGTCATGGGTATTGCGACGAACGTTAGGGTGCGCTTGGCGTGTCCCGTATGACTGCCGAAGCGGTGCATTGCCATTGCGGGAATAAATGCGCAGCCGGCGCGGCTGGCACGTCGTTTGCTCAACAATACTTGCCAAGAGTCAACGGCCCGTGGGCGGCCGAGCGACCTCCGGCAGCGCCGGTTGCGGTGGACCCGCGCTGTCGTGAAATGTTTCCCCGCCCAGAGGCCAAAAGCGTTGGTCCTGACGTGATCATTGACCTGCTGCACAAACATCCGCAGGAAATCACCACCATTGGCGTGGGGCCGGAGACAAACCTGGCGCTGGCGATTTTGAAAGATCCGACGATCGTGCCGCTGGTGAAACGCGTGATTTTGATGGCGGGCTCGATTTCCGGTGGCAATGTGAATGGCGCAGCTGAATTCAACTTGTATTGCGATCCCGATGCCGCGGACCTGGTGTTCCGTGCCGGCTGGCCGGTGACGGTGGTGGGATTGGACGTCACCGAAATTACGCTGATCTGAAGCGCGCAAGTCGCGGAGATCGAGCCGAGCGGCGGCGCGATGGCGAAATTTGTCGCGGCGGTGGCGCGCTTGCAGGTCGGCTTATATCAGGGCACAGGATTTAGCGGTGGAGCAATTCGTGACGCGCTGGCGGTGGGAAGGCGATTGATCCTTCGCCCTGCAAATTGCGCGCCATGCACATTGATGTGGAAACGGAGGGACGCATCGCGCGCGGAGAAACGGTGCCGGACCGGCTGGGATGCGTGGATCGCGTGGTGGACAAGGGCGATCATCTGGGAACCGTGGGCGTGGATGAGGTGAAAGCGAACGCGCAGGTGGCCGTGGGCATAGATTCCATGCGCTTTTTGAAATTGTTCATTGCCAGGCTGAGTGGAAGCGGTGCTGCGATCGCCGGCGGCCAGCCGTGAGGGATATGGACGCAGAATCGCAGGATGCAGTTTATCGTACCGCGTGCGAATGTGATTTCTTGCGTTTGCGCCGGGCTGGGGAATGCGATTTCGCATCGATTGGTGGAGCAGTGGAGCGCTTGCGCAAGTGCGCCAGATGCTGAATGGAGATCGCCAGGAGCAGGATCACGATCGGATCAATAGGCAGGCGATAGCGCGGCAGTGCCAGTGTAAGGTAGTAGGCCCAGGGATAGATCAGCGGAAACGCGGCGAGCGGAACGGCGAACTGGCTGCACTCGCGGAAGAGAATGATGATTCCGCATAGCGCGCCGAGCGCGGCTGCGAGATTGAACGCCAGCACGCCGCGAAACCGCAGCGAGGGCGTGCCGAGAAAATCCTCCAGCGGATATGGAGTGCCTCCCGACCAGATGGAAATCGCGCGATAGGTGATCAAGTGGGCTTCGCGGGCGGGATGCGATAGCATGTAGGCGATGGCTTCGCGTTGTTTCTGTTGCATGTAAGCGATTTCGCCCATCGAGATATATTTTTCGCGCTCGGCGGAATTATAGATGGGGTGCAAATCGCCGCGGAAGATGTCCTGCGTCTGGTCGTTGTTGCCGAGCCAGAGTTGCAATCCGAGCACGGAGCGCAGCGGAACGAAGTGGTGGAACACGTCGTAGTTGCGGATGGTCCACGGGGCGCAACAGAGGATGATGATGGCGACGGCGGCTGCCGTGTTTTTGAACCACGCGCGTTTTTGCCGGTGGGCGCGGTACACCAGCCAGCCGGCGAGAAACGGGAACAGGCCAGCGAGCGTCGCGTTGAAAATGAGCGCAACGCCCCACAGCAGGCCGTAGGCGCACCAATTTCGCAGACGCTGGGATTCGGGGAGCGCTAGCGTAGCCCAGAGAATTGTGGCGACGAGCAGCGCGGAAATGGACGCGTCCCACATGCTTTCGACAGGTAGCAGGATCGCGTTCGGAAAAATTGCCCAAAGCCACGCGGCGCCGGCTGCAAGGCCGATTCCACCGATGCGCTTGCCTACGAAATATATCGGTATGCAGGCGAGCGTGCAGCAGGTGATGTTCAGCAGAACGGTGGCGGCCCATGCGTGAAAAGTATAAGCGCCGAATAGGCGAAAAATTCCCGCGAGAAGCAGGGGAAATAGCGGCGTCATCCACGCGGTGGGGCCGGTGTCCACGCGAAAGGGCGAGCTGAACCCGTGGCCGGTGGCGAGGGAGTGCGCGATGTTGCCGGACTCAAAGAGGAAGGGAATGACGCTGACGCCTTGGCGCGGATGAATGTGTTGGAATTGCCACATGTAGCCGAGGCGAAGCGCGAGAGCGACGAGCATGATTAGCCAAAGCGAAGTCGTCGCGGCGCGAAGGGTGTTTTTGAATGTGCAAGGCATGCTTGGGAAGCGTTACATTCCTTGGCTTTGGACGCAAGGCCAGCGCGACCGGGTGCGAGAGCGCGATGGGCCGGCGATTCGGCTTTCGGCGCGGATGGCGGAGATCCGCGGCGATTTGTGGTAGCTTCTGTCGAACCGATCATGGCCAAGAAGAAGAAAGACCGGCTGCGCGTGCACAAGGAAGCGCGACGGCTCGCGCGACTGGGATTGGGCATGCCCCCCACGGAACGAACTATCCCCGACAAGCGGCAGAAAGCGCCGAAGCACAAGAAGAAATTGGTGCCTCCAGATTTGACTTAGACTGAGGCGCAGTGGCACGCGCCATTTGGGGACTCGCTGCGCCCGCAGCGATTCATTGTGGGACTTCCCGACGTCCGGTTGCGACTGTGATTTCCGCTAAATTCAGTCCTGCCAGTGGGAATGCCTTCCGACAGAAATTTGCGTGCGGCCCGCGAACCGGCACAGCGCGTGCAATACGCACTGCATGAAAATCACGAGATATGGCCGGCAAGGTGGGATCGCAGTTTTTGGGATGCTGAAGTCGCTCGTCGCGACGCTGCCCGCGGCCCGCGCGCAAATTGTTACGGTGAGTTTAGTGCAGGAGACGATGGGAGACTCCAAGATTCCGAGCGGGATCGCGTTGCCGCCGCTCCCTCACAGCGAGTTGCGCAGGGCGGTGAAGCCCGCACTGCCGAAATCGTTGTTCGTATGGAGCGCTGGAGTTTACACCGCGGCCGGCCCGGACATGCAGCAATCCGAATCCATGTTGCCGCATTTTCAAGAGAAGGATCCCGTCGGGCGGCCGTTTTTGCGGCTGCCGGCGCCGGCTTATTACGCTTCCGCGGCTATGTTCGCCACGGGAATCAACTTTCTGGGACGGAAGATGGCGCGGTCGGAGCGCTGCTACAAAATCTGGCGGCTTCGGCAGGTAACTTCCATGACTGGAAACCTCGCGGGATACGGATACACGCGGGCGCATCCCGCGCCGCATTGATACGTCGTATTTCGCGCCGGCGAGTGGAATGCAACCGCAGCAAAATGGCGGCTCAAATTTTCCTAACGCGATTGATTGTGAACGTGAAAGGTTCGGACCGAACCTAGTTTTTAGAACTTCAACCGGGCTTGAGATCGGGAATCACTTCACCGGGCTTGAAGAATGCCGTAGGCGGCGTGCTGGTGGCGCGAGCGACTGCGGCGGCAATTTGTTCGAAATCCTTTTTCGAGAAGCCGACGCTACTTTCCTGGATTTTCCCGTCCGGCGCGATCAGAAACACGGTGGGGACGTTGGTAATGCCGTATTGATTGGAGATCGGGTAGCCCTTTTCGTCAATCAGCGCAGGGAAGTCGATTTCAAATTCCCGGCAAAATTCACGGGTGTCCGCGGCGTCGTCCTGCGAAATACCCCAGAGCGTGAATTGTTCGCCACCATAAGCTTCATGCAGGCGCTCGAGAAACGGGGCAGTGAATTGGCAGGTAGGGCAGCTCACTTTGAAGAACGCAGCGACGACGGGACCTTTTCTCAGCGCCTCTGCGAGACTGGATTTTTTTCCCTCCGTGCCTTGCAGCGTAAATGCCGGAGCTTTGGCGCCGGCAGGCAATGCAGCCATCTTGCTTCCTCCCAGGAATTCATGAATGCGCTGTTTCAGGCTCACTTGCCAACTCGAATGCGCAACAATTTGATGCTTTCGCTCAGGCGCGGATTCAGGCGCGAATGCGACAACGACGAACCGGTGCCGCGAGCGGCCGGCCGATCGCAACAGCTCCGGAAATTCAGAGGCGAAGTCGACGGTCAAAATCCGCCGAGGCGCAGGCGTAGGGGCGGGTCTAAGGCCCGCCCCTACAGATTCCGTTGCACAGTCGGTCGCGCAGGCTGTCAACGACGGCGGACCGGCGCTAGTGAATATTGCGGGTCTTCTTGCCGACGTAATCCATCAGCAGGTACTGGCCGAGGGTGTACGGAGTCGTAAAGTAGGCCTTGCCGCGGCAAAGCTCGGTTACTTTCTGCACGAAGTGGACCAGGCTGTAGTCACTGGAAAGCATGAATGTATTGATCAAAATTCCGGCGCGCTTGCACTTCGCGACTTCTTCGAGCGTTTGCGTCACGACCAGCGGATCGAGGCCGAAGGCATTCTTGTAAATACGGCCGTCTTCCAGCGTCAGCGCCGAAGGCTTGCCGTCTGTGATCATCACAATCTGGCGCATATCCTTCTTCTGGCGCGACAGAATGCGCTGCGCCAGCCGCAGGCCCTCGCGCGTATTCGTGTAGTAAGGACCCACCTGCACGCGAGCGAGTTTGCCGAGCGGGATTTCCTCGGCGCTATCGTGGAAGAGCACGCAGTGCAGCGAATCGCCCGGATATTGCGTGCGAATCAGGTGCGAGAGCGCCAGCGCCACTCGCTTTGCGGGCGTGAAGCGATCTTCGCCGTAAAGAATCATGCTGTGGCTGCAATCGAGCATGAGCACGGTGGCGCAGGAGCTTTGATATTCGCACTGGTGAACCATCAGGTCGGGATAATCAAGCTCGATGGGAATTTGTGCGCCGTTGCGCTGCACGGCGTTGAAGAGCGTGCCGCTGATGTCCATGTTCAGCGTGTCGCCGAACTCGTACAATTTCGAAGTGCCGCCGGACTCGATGCCGGTGGCGAGGTCACGCGTATCATGGCGCCCGAAACTGCTCTTACCGAGCGAGGCCAGCAAGTCCTTCAGTGTTTTGAATCCGAGGAAGTCGAGCGCCTTATCGGTGATCTCAAAGCGCGCTTCCACATTCGGTTGCGCTTCGCCCACTTGGCCGCCCGGAGTTTGCGAGGGAGGAGGCGTGATCTGCGCGGGTTGATTGGGGCGCGAGATGAAGCCTTCTTCTTCCATGCGCTGAATTATCTGCTCTATCACATCGCTGACCTGGGGATTTTCCGAGAGATTCGGATTGTTGAGCATCTGCTCCATGAGTTCGGGCGGGAGCAGTTCGCCTTCCTGCAGGGCGCGTAGGATGGCTTCGCGCAGCTCGTCCATCATTTTTTCGCGCGAGCGCTCGGGATCCATTTCGTAGATGCCGAATTGCGATTCGTAGCCGCTCTGCAGGAAGAAATCGGAGAGGCGGCTCATCAGCTCCTGAAGGTCAATCTCTTCAGCGGCGTCGGGCGCGTATTTTGAGTATTTCGTGTATTTCATCTAGTTCACAAGGAGCCGAATTCCTGCGAAGCCCCCGCCAATCCCGACTAGTTGAACTGGCGGCGCGGCATGCGGCCGGAAGGCTCGCGCGGGTCGCGCGGCTCGGGAGTTTTGCGCACGTCAGCGAAGTAACCTCGTTCCTCGCTGCGATTGATGCGCTTGTGCGCCCACAGGCCCTCGAGGATGAATTCCGCCGCGCTGGTGACGATCGCTGCGTCGTCCTTCTGGCTGACTTCCAGAACGCTGAGGTTATCGAACAGGCCCTGGATTTTTTTCAGCTGCGCCAGAACCTCGGAGCTGGAAGCATTCGCCGGAACTTTCAGCTCGCCGCCCAATTCGAACCACTGAATCACGGGCTGCATGTTCGCACCGGTGAAATACTGACTGTAGGTCTTGCCGATGGCGGCGCGAATCAGCTCGCGCGCGATGTTTTCGGCGCCCCGCAATTCGCCTTCATATTCCAGCTCGAATTTTCCGGTCATGGAGGGAATCGCAGCGTACACATCGGCGACGCGCGCGACGATGGCCGAATCGCGGCTGCGCACAGCACGCTGTTCGGCGCTGCTGAGCACGTTTTCCAGCGTGCTGATGGGCAAGCGCTGGCTGACGCCGGAGCGGCGATCCACGCGCTTGTCCTCGCGCGCCTGAAACGCCACTTCTTCCACAATTTCGCGAATGTATTGCGGCACCTCGACGCGCTTTCTCTGCTCGCGCTTGGTCCAGGATTCCTGCGAAGTGATGGACATGCCTTCGGCGACCGTGGCGGGATAATGCGTGCGAATTTCGGAGCCAATACGGTCTTTCAGTGGCGTGATGATTTTTCCGCGCGCGGTGTAATCTTCCGGGTTGGCGGTGAAGACCAGCAGCACGTCCAGCGCCATGCGCACCGGGTAACCTTTAATCTGAATGTCGCCCTCCTGCATGATGTTGAACAGGCCCACTTGAATTTTGCCGGACAAATCCGGCAGCTCGTTGATGCCGAAAATGCCGCGATTGGCGCGCGGCAGCAGGCCGTAATGAATCGTCAGCTCGTCGGAAAGATTGCGGCCGCTGCGCGCGGCCTTGATCGGGTCCACGTCGCCGATCATGTCTGCGATGGTGACGTCGGGCGTCGCGAGTTTTTCAACGTAGCGATGCTCGCGAGCGAGCCAGGCGATCGGAGTGGCGGCGCCTTCGGCGGCAATGCGTTCGCGGCAGGCGCGGCAAATCGGAGTGTAGGGATTGTCGTGAATTTCGCAGCCCTCGACCACCGGGATTTGCGCATCCATAAACCCCACCAGGCCGCGCAGGATGCGTGATTTCGCCTGGCCACGCAGACCGAGCAGAATAAAATGATGGCGCGAGAGGATGGCGTTGACGATCTGCGGCAGCACCGTATCGTCGTAGCCGTGGACGCCCGGAAAAAGCTCGTCGCCCCTCTCCAGTTTGCACAGCAGATTTTCGCGCAGCTCCTGGCGCACACTGCGCTGGGCAACTCTCTCTTCGGACCACTCACTGCGGCGCAACTCACCCAGCGATTTCGGCATTGAATTCATGAGGCCCCACTTATGTATGAGATGCCGCGGCGCCCGGCAGCATGAGCGTCTCGACACCATTATAAAGGAAGCGGGGCCGCGGGGATACTTTCGTTTCGACGGGCTAATTCAGGCTGTGGCCGTTGCCGGCGGCGTGGCGCCGCGCGTGATGCAGTTGGCCGAGGCGCGGCCGCATGTCGTTCAGGCGCTCAATCAGGAAGCTGCGGCGATCGGACTCGGCGCGGATTTCCAGCAGCGCTTGTTTTTCCTCGAGATCGAGCGGCAGGCGTGCGGCCATTTGAAACGAAAGCGGCCACGGCGATTCGATGCCGGAAGTCACCCACAGCTGGCCGTAGATGAGCGTGTGGCACTCCTGAAATAGCCCGAGGAGCGCGCCCTCTTCCTGGTGGCGGGCGGATTCGCGCGAGACCTTGGGCAGATCTGTCAGAAACTCGACCATCGCCTCGTGATATTCCTTTTCATGGAGCAGGTTGAGGGCGCGGAAAATTACGCGGCCCTGCGTGAGAATGTCCATGCGCCCGTCATCGTAATCTTTCAGCTTTCGCGTGATCACAGCGGTGCAGCCCACCGTGGCAACGCCTTTTTCGCCGGCGAGAATCACTCCGAATTCGCAATCGTGGCGGAGGCAATGCTGGATCATCTGCCTGTAGCGCGGCTCGAAAATGTGCAGCGGGAGGGTGGCGCCGGGGTAGAGGACGATGTTGAGAGGGAACAGCGGTATGCGGGAGTCTGTCATAATGTTCTCGTGCGCGCCTGGGCAAAAATTGAAACCGTAACCGCGACTAACGCAGCAGCGCCAGCGCTGCCTGCATTTCGTCTCGCGCGTGCATGTCGCCGGCATTCTGCGCGACGAGAATGCCGTCGGATAATAGCTTGCGTGCTTGTTCCAGCTGGCCGATGCGCGAAAGATGCTGGCCAAAATGGAAGTAGCCCGCAACGTATTTCGGGTTGGCTTCCAGCAGCTTCTGGAAGTGGGTCGTGGCGGCGTCGTTGTCACCGAGCTTCACGCACTCCAGCGCGAGGCCGTAGCGCGCGAAAGCGTCAGTGGGTTTTTCGGCGACAAATTGTTCGAGAACTTCGCGGCGCGGCTTCTGTGTTTGGGTCATAGGTTGAAAACGCGTATTATAGCGAGCTTGAGGGCGCACGCCAAGGGCGCAGATTTTGTGGGCGCGCATTTTGTGGCGAAATCTCGCTGAACGAACGGATTGACCGACAGGAATGGCCAAGACCAGGAAGACCACCAGGATTAGCAAGGCCACGAAGAGCCAGATGAAATTGCCGCGCAAAGCGCCGGTCGTGACGGCTGGTTTGGCGGGCACGCCCGCGCCGGGTAAGCCCGTCAGCGCATCCACTTCGGAGATCGTGGAAATCGTGCTGCCGAATGACGCGAATTTGCTAGGCAACATGCTGGGTGGGCGCGTCATGCACCTCATAGATATTGCCGGGGCGCTGGCGGCGAATCGGCATTCGAACAGCCACGTGGTGACGGCTTCGGTGGATTATCTGGATTTTCGGTTTCCGATTAAGGTGGGGGAATGGATCGTGCTGAAATCCAGCGTCAACCGTGTGTTCCACACGTCCATGGAAGTGGGCGTGAAAGTGTTTGCCGAAAATATTCTCACCGGTGAACGGCGGCACACCAGCACGGCGTATGTGACGTTCGTCGCGCTGGATACCAACCAGCAGCCGCGCAACGTGCCACCGCTGATTCTGAAAACAGAAGACGAGCGCCGGCGCTATCGCGAAGCAGGGGAACGGCGGCGGATGCGGTTGGCGATGCGGCACAAGATGCCGCCGTCGGATGCCTAGCTCTGGAAGACACTGCGCGGATTATCGCGCGGTTTGTAAATACTTTCGCACTGTTTCCGCGGTTTGAAAGCCATTCTCGACGCATTTCCCTACGGCTGGTCCTTCCAAATAATTTCCCGCAAAATATAGTCCCGGTGAAGCGCGCTCCGCGTCGCGAATAGTTTCGACGACGTGGCCATGCCCCAGATTGTATTGCGGCAAAGCGCGCGGATATTTCCACACCGCGGTTTCCACCGGTGGCCCGGTGATTCCTAAAATGCGCGCATTTTCCTCGGAGACAATCGCAGCGATATTTTCTTCGTGCAGTTGAATGATGTCTGGATCAGCGGCGCCGCCGATGAAACTGGTAATCGTAAGGCTGCCTTCGCGCGCACGTCCGAGGAAGAGCGACGAATTCCACACCGTGCCCAGAGTGCGGACTTTTTCGCCGCGTGGCACCAGGAAACCGAAGCCTTCGAGCGGATCGCCGACTTGCTGCCGGTAATAGGTGGAAGCCACGACAGCGACGGGAGCGTAGGCGATTCCCGAGAGAGCGCGCGCGAGCTGCGGGGAGGAAGTTTCAAGCAAGTGCGCCGCCGCATAGGCGGGCGTGGCGATTACCACCGCGCTGGCGGAGGCAGACTGCTCTTGGCCATCGCGCACGATGCGAACTTCGCACGCTGCACCGGCGGTGGAGCGGTGAGCCGCGAAATCAACCGACACCGCGCGCGCATCGTAGTGCAACGCTTCGCCTAGTTTTGCAGCCATGGCGCGCGGAAGAGTTGCCGCTCCGTGCGTAAACGAGCAGAGAGGTGGCGCTCCCGTGCGCCGCTCCTTGGGCGGCCGCGATTTCATGGCGCCGCGCAGCACGCTGCCGTACTGGCGTTCCCACTCGTCGAGGGTGGGGAAGGCGGCCTTGAGGCTCAATTTTTCAGGATCTCCGGCATAGACACCGGAAACAAAAGGCGCGACGAGGTATTCGAGAATCTCGTGACCGAATTTGCGGCGGACGAAAGCTGCGACGGATTCCTCTTCGGTTGGAGGCTGCGATTTCTTGAATGGTTCGGAGGCGATTTTCCAGCGCGAGACCGGGTTGAGCAGAGTTGAAGCCAGCAGCGCCTGCGGCGACATGGGAATTTTTCGCAGGCGGCCGTGCAGCAGGACGTAACGCGGCGCGCGCGGGTCGGCTTTTTGCAGCTGTGCTTCGAGGCCGAGTTCGCGGATCAGGCCGAACAGCGCGGGCGTGCCTTGGAAGCTTTGCGGGCCGGCTTCGAAAAGGAAGCCATCTTTTTCGACGGAGTCGATCATCCCGCCGGCGGCGGAGTTCGATTCGAAAACCGTGACGTCCATTCCGAGCTGTTGCAGGCGATACGCGCAGGCCAAGCCGGAAATTCCAGCACCGATGACGGCTGCCTTTGCGGGATTTGTCATGAGTGCGGCACTTCAGAGCGTCTTCGAGAAAAGCGGCCGGTGATCCATTTGCTGCTCGTGCAGATAACGGTCGAAGGCCATGGCGACGTTGCGAATGAAAATGCGGCCGAGCGAGGTGACGCGGATTTCCTTGGAGTCGAGGATGACGAGACCCTCATCGCGGGCTTGCTCGAGGCGCTGAAGTTCCGGCGCGAAATATTCATCGAAGTTGATGGAAAATTCGCGCTGGATTTCGTGTTTTGGGATCACGGTGTGGCAGAGCAAGCGGCCAATCACCGCGCGGCGAAGAAGATCGTCGGCCGACAGGCGATAGCCGCGCATCGTAGCGATCCCGCGCGTGCCGATCGCTTCCTGGTAGGCCGGAACTTCACGGCGATTCTGCGCGTAAGCCGCGCCGATGGAGCTGATCGCGCTGACGCCCATGCCGTAGAGATCCGCTCCGGCCTTGGTGGTGTAGCCCTGAAAATTGCGGTGCAGGGTGCGATTTGTTTGCGCGACGGCCAGCTCATCGCCGGGGCGCGCGAAATGGTCCATGCCAATATAGAGGTAGCCGGCGCCGAGAAACCGCTCGAGTCCGGCGCGGAAGATGCGGAATTTTTCCATTCCTTCCGGCAGGTGCTCGGCGAACGAGCCTTGCTGTTTTTTCAGCCACGGCACGTGAGCGTAACTGAACATGGCGACGCGATCCGGCGCGAGCGTCAGAGTCTTATCAATCGTGTCCTTGAAGCTTGCCGCGGTCTGATAGGGGAGGCCGTAGATCAGGTCCACGTTCAGGCTCTCGAAACCTAGGTCGCGCGCGGCGATGATCAAATCGCGCGTCAGCTCGTAAGGCTGAACGCGATGAATCGTTTCCTGCACTTTGGGCTGAAAATCCTGAATGCCCATGCTCAGGCGATTGAATCCCAGCCGGCGCAACGTTTCCAGGTGCGCGCGATTGGTGACGCGCGGATCAATTTCGATGCCGATCTCCGCGTCCGGCGTGAACGAAAAACGCTGGCGCGCGTGTCCGAAAAGATCCTCCATCTGCGCGGGAGTTAGATAGGTGGGCGTGCCGCCGCCCCAGTGGAATTGAATCACGGGGCGGTTCTTCGAAACGCGCTGGCTGACGTGTTCGATCTCGCGTTTCAGAGCGTCGAGGTAGGGAATCGCGACTTTTTTGTCTTTCTGAATGGAAACGTTGCAGGCGCAGAAGAGGCAGAGGCTCTCGCAGAAGGGAATGTGCATATAGAGCGAGAGCGGGCTCGCCGCTGTTTCAGCGCGCGCGTAGAAGCTTTCCAGATCGTCGGGGCCGAAATCATCTTTCCAGACTGGAGCGGTGGGATAACTGGTGTAGCGGGGCCCCGGCCGATTATATTTTTCAAGCGTGGCGTCGGTGATTTGGGCGATCTCGAATTGGTCGGCTGGTTTCATTATTACGTCTCTTGTCGCGCTTCCGACGGCTAAGCTATCCCGGCACGTGCCGGAACTCGTGCTGATTGTCCTGCCTCGACGAAGGCCTTGGCGTTTTCCACTGGAGTCGTCGGCAGAATTCCGTGGCCGAGATTCAGAATGTGGCCGACGCCGCCGGTTTTTTCCACGGCGGCTTGCGCGGCTTCGCGCACGGATTTTTCGGAGCCCAGCAGAATGTTCGGGTCCACGTTCCCCTGCAGCGCCAACTTGCGACCCGCCTTTCGATCGAAAGTCGCCCGCGCTTCTGCCAGATCGGTGCGCCAATCCACGCTAATTATGTCCGCGCCGGATCCAGGCAGGCTTTCCAGCAAATGCGCTGAGCCTTTTGCGAACAAGATCTTTGGCACTTCCGGATGACCGAGCAAATCGTAGACAATTTTCGTCGCGGGAAGCTCGAAGCCTTCGTAGTCGGCGCGGCTCAGTTCTCCAGCCCAGGTGTCGAAAAGCTGAATCACGGCGGCGCCCGCGGCAATCTGCGATTTCAGATATTGCGCCGTCGCACGCGCGATGCGTTCGAGCAGCGCGCGAAGCATCTGTGGTTCGCTGCGCAGCATTTCCTTCGCGCGCGATATGTCGCCGCGCGTTTGACCTTCGATCATGTAGCAAGCAAGCGTCCAGGGAGCAGCGGCGAATCCGATCACCGGCACATCCGGCCCTGCCTCCTTGCAAATGGCGCGGATGGCGTCGCCGACAAAGCGCGTTTCGCGCTCTGGATCAAAATCGCGCAGGCGGCGCACCGCGGCCAAATCGCGCACGGGATTCGAGAGGATCGGCCCGGAATCCGGCACTTCCAGCGGCAGGCCCATGGCTTCGGCGACGATCAAAATGTCCGAGAAGACGATGACTGCGTCCACGCCGAGAATGCGGAAAGGCTGCAACGAAACTTGCGCGGCGACTTCCGGCGTCTTGCAAATCTGCAAAAACGTGTGGTTTTTGCGCACGGCCTGATATTCAGGCAGATAGCGGCCGGCCTGACGCATGATCCAGACCGGAACGCGTTCCACCGGCTCAAAGCGGCACGCGCGCAAAAAGAGTTGCTTACGGTTTTCTGCAGGAGTCATAGCTTCCGTGTAATGATAGCAGAAGGAGTTAGGGGCCGCACGCTGGGGCGGGCGTTCCACGCCGGGGCGCTTTCGGCGTTATAATTGACATGCAATTCGGGGAGTTTTCGCGCTTCATGCCAAATCATCTGGGCTATCTGAGCCTGGCACTCTACGTGGCGAGCTTTATCTGCTACGCCCGAAATTTATCCGCGCCCAATATTGGGGTGGGGCGGCTGGCGTCGTTGCTCCTCGCTGGCGGAATCTTCGTGCAGTATTTGTCGCTGTACCAGCGGTCACTCGCGCTACATACGGTGCCTTACGATGATTTGTATGGTTCGATGTCGCTGTTTGCGTGGCTGCTCGGTATCACTTATTTAGGACTGGAATTGTTTCACCGGCAGCGCTCGGTGGGAGCATTCGTCACGTTGCTGCTGGTGTGCTGGATTGTGCTGCTGGGGTTGCTCACGCCGCGCTCGCTGCCCGTGCCTTCTGTTCCGCGCGGAGCAATCTTTGCATTTCATGTGACGCTGAATACCTGGGCCTATGCGGCGTTTGCGCTTTCATTTGTGCTGAGCGTGATTTATCTGGTGCAGGACCGCGTGCTGCGCTCGCGGCGGCTGAGCGTCGCATTCTGGCGTTTTCCGGCGCTGGACGTGCTGGAGCGCATGGCGCGCAGCAGCGTGTACGTGGGTGTGGTCGCGCTGATTTTTGGCGTGGCGATGGGATTGACCTGGGAACACCGGCTGAGCGGCAGTTATTCGTTCGGAGATCCGAAGGTGATTGTTACGCTGGCGATTCTGGGCGTGTACGCGGCGTACCTGTTGCTTTCGCGCAACGCGAACTGGCGCGGCGCGCGCGCGGCGTTGCTTTGCGCGTTGAATTTCGTGATCGTGCTTTTCAGCTACACGTTCGTAAATTTGTATCTCACGAAGTTTCACCGGTTCCTCTGATGCCCACTGCCACCAACCCAAGCCGCGCCGGCGCAATCCGCATTCAAGTCGCGCTGATTGGCTGCAATCACCGCACCGCGC
The DNA here is from genome assembly GCA_013289695.1 of Acidobacteriota bacterium. Classification (GTDB taxonomy): domain Bacteria; phylum Acidobacteriota; class Terriglobia; order Acidiferrales; family UBA7541; genus Palsa-295. Next base: position 107,233 of record JABCZK010000008.1, on the reverse strand, counting down.
CGGTGGAGTTGCGCGAGCGGATTGCGTTCACTTCGCAGCAGGCTTTGCAGGCCGCGGACGAATTGAAGGAACGCGGAATCCTGGAAGAGGCGGTGGTCGTTTCCACCTGTAATCGCAGCGAACTGTATGGCGTGCCTGGAGATTTTGCGCCCTCCACTGCAGAGGCGATGGAGGAATATTTCACTTCGTTCCACAAAATTCCGCTGGACGAATTGAAAGGCCGTTTTTATCGCTGGGCCGGGCCGGATGCGGTGCGCCATCTATTTCGCGTCGCGGCGGGCCTGGATTCCATGCTGCTGGGCGAAGCGGAAATTCTGGGGCAGCTGCGGACGGCCTACAATCAGGCGCTCGATCACGGCGCGACCGGGCCGGTCCTGAATCGTATTTTTCAGGGCGCGCTGGAAGTGGGCAAGCGCGTGCGCAGCGAGACGGAAGTAGGCGCGCGGCCGATGTCTGTGGCGCTGGCAGGAGTGAAACTTGCCGAAAGAGTTTTCGGCAATTTGAAAGGTCATTCGGCGCTCATCCTAGGCGCGGGAGCGGTTGCGGAACAAGTGGTCGAGCACATGCGCAATCGCGGGATCGGAAATTTGCGCGTGATCAATCGCTCGTTCGACCGCGCGGCAGAGCTGGCTCAGCGTGTAGGCGGCGAGGCTGTGGCGTGGGAATCGCTGGAAGCGGTGTTGGGCGTGCCGGATATTATCGTGACGTCGGTGAGCGCGACGGGGCCGGTCCTGACGCGCGAACTTTTGGAGCGAGCCATCGCGGCGCGATCGGGAAAGCCCGTTTTTGTGGTTGATTTGGGAGTGCCGCGCAATGTGGCGGAACCCGCCGCGGGACTTTACAATCTGTATCTTTACAATATTGATGACCTGGGCGAAATCGTCGAGCAGAACAAGAAAGCGCGTGAATCGGAAATACCGCGCGCCGAAGCGATCATCGCCGAGCACATTGATAAATTCGAAGCGTGGCGCGGGGCGTTGGAAGCCGGGTCCATCGTCAACGACCTACGCGAGCAGTTTCATTTGCACCGCGAAATGGTGATACGTGAGAAGCTGAAGGAAATGGATGACGTGACTCCGCAGGAGCGCGACCGCATCGCACGCATCACCGAGGAATTGATCGAGCGGCTGCTGGAAGAGCCCCAGCAGAAATTGCAACATGGGCGGGGAATGCGCGGGCGCCTGGCGGGGCTTGAGGCCATTCGTCACTTATTCGGGCTCGACGCGGGGAAAAAGTGAAGCCGCTGCGCATTGGGACGCGCGGCAGCGCGCTGGCGTTGTGGCAGGCCAATCACTTTCGCGACGCGCTGCAGAAGACATGCGGCCTGGACGCGCAGATTGTGGTGATCAAAACGTCTGGCGATCAGAATGTGGCCGTGCCGGCGCAACAAATCGGCGTGATCGGAATTTTCACGAAGGAGCTGGAAGATTCGTTGCTGGATGGGCGCGCGGACCTGGCCGTGCACAGCATGAAAGATGTGCCGACGGAGTTTTCCGGCGTTTGCCGGATCGCCACGGTTTTCAAGCGCGAAGATCCGCGCGATGCGCTGGTTTCGGTTCGTGGCGAGACGCTCGCGCGATTGCCACACGGCGCGCGCATTGGCACCAGCAGTTTGCGGCGCGCGTCGCAACTGCGAGCGTTCCGGCCGGATTTTCAGATAGCCGAGCTGCGCGGCAACGTCGACACGCGCCTGCGCAAGGTTGCCGCGGGCGAATACGATGCAATCGTGCTGGCCAAGGCGGGCGTTGATCGCCTGGGATTGTCGTCGCGGATCACGGAAGTGCTTTCGCCGGAGGTGATGCTGCCTGCGGTGGGGCAAGGCGCGCTAGGAGTGGAATTTTGCGAGCCGCGCCGCGAGGAGTTCAAGGTTTTGGACATCTTGATGGATCAGGATACGATGCGGGCGGTAAAGGCGGAGCGCGCGCTGCTCGCCGAAGTGCAGGGCGGTTGCCGTTTGCCGCTGGGCGCGTGGGCTCGCGTCGCAGGTGGTGCGATGGTGCTGGATGCCTGCGTGCTTTCCGAAGATGGCGCGCAAGCGATTCGCTGGCGCGCGGAAAAAGTTTGCAACTCTGCCGCCGATGCTGAGAATCTAGGACGCGAAGTAGCGGCGGAACTGCTGCTGGCCGGCGCCGACCGGCTGCTGCAAATGGTGGGAAGGTCCGTTGGACAAGCCTGACAGAATGTTTCGTCCAGAAAAACATCCCGGCGAACCTCTCGCGGGCAAGCGCGTGGTGGTGACGCGCGCGGAGGAGCAATCGCAGGAACTGGTGGACGCGCTGGAAAATCTGGGCGCGCAAGTGCTGCTGATGCCCACGGTGAGTTTTGCGCCGCCGGAAGATTCGACCGAGCTAGATGCGGCGCTGCGCAACAAAAAGGATCTCGACTGGATTCTTTTCACCAGCCAGAACGCGGTGCGCTTTGTTTTTCTGCGCGCCTGTGAATTGACGCACGTGCAGCCGGTGCAGCCGCCGCGGCCCAAGATCGCCGCTGTGGGCGTGGCGACGGCGCAGGCGGCGCGGAATCTGGATGTGCGCGTGGATTATGTGGCGCAAACGCAGACCGGTGAATCGCTGGCCGCGGAGTTGCGCGATCAGCTGGCCGGAAAGCGCGTGCTATTGCCGCGCAGCGATCGCGTGGACGATCGTTTGCCTGACGCTTTGCGCGAAGCCGGCGCGCAGGTGAAGGAAGTGGTGGCATATCGCACGTTGCGGCCCGAATCGCTCGATGCGGAAATTCTCGGCGCTTTGCGGAAGGCGGAAATTGCGGCGATTGTTTTCGCCAGCCCTTCGGCATATCACAATCTGGCGGCGTTCGTGCCGCCCGCGGAATTAGCCAGGCTTTCCGAACGCGTACAATTCGCCACGATCGGTTCCACCACCACGCGGGCATTGCGCGAAGCCGGCGCGCGCGTAGCGATTGAAGCGAATGATTCGTCTTCTGCGGGCTTGGCCGACGCGATCGCGAAGTATTTCCAGCGGCAAAAATAAATCGTGAGGAACGCGTGACATTTCCCATCCACCGGCCGCGGCGTTTGCGGCGCAACGAGGCTTTGCGCGGGTTCGTGCGCGAAACGCGCTTGAGCGCGAGCGGCATGGTGTATCCGATGTTCGCCTGCCCCGGTACGAACGTGCGCAAGGAAGTCAGTTCGATGCCGGGCATCTACCAGCAATCCGTGGATCAGATTGTGGAAGAATGCCGCGAGGTCGCTGGCCTGGGAATTCCCGCCGTGATTTTGTTTGGTCTGCCGGAACATAAGGACGAATTGGGCAGCGAAGCCGCCGACGCGCATGGCGCAGTGCAGCGCGCGATTGAAGCGATCCGCAAAGCCAAGCTGAATTTGTTGGTGATTGCCGATGTCTGCTTGTGCGAATACACCAGCCACGGCCATTGCGGCGTGATGAAAGATGGCGACGTTCTAAACGACCCCACCCTGGTGCTGCTGGCCGATGCGGCGCTCTCGCACGCGCGCGCCGGAGCGGATCTGGTGGCGCCTTCGGACATGATGGATGGGCGCGTGGCAGCGATCCGGCAGCGGTTGGATGAAAATAATTTCGAGGATGTGGCGATACTTTCCTACGCTGCGAAATATTGTTCCAGTTTTTACGGGCCATTCCGCGAGGCGGCTCAGTCAAGCCCGCAATCGGGAGACCGCCGCAGCTACCAGATGGATCCGGCGAATGCGCGCGAAGCGTTGCGCGAAGTGGCGCTGGACCTGGAGGAAGGCGCGGACATTATTATGGTGAAGCCGGCGCTGCCTTATCTGGACGTAGTGCAACGCGTGCGCGAACGATTCGATGTGCCGCTCGGCGCATACAACGTGAGCGGGGAATATTCGATGGTGAAAGCGGCGGCGCGCAATGGCTGGATTGATGAAAAGCGCGTGGTGCTGGAGATTCTCACTGCGATTCAGCGGGCCGGCGCCGATATTATTCTGACGTATCACGCTAAAGACGCAGCACGTTGGCTGAAGAACTGTTAAGTTGAACGTACGTTAAGAGTGCCACGGGGAAACATGGCGAGCGAGACGGTAAAAAGCGCGAAAGAAAAAAACGGCGGCGTCGCCTCAGCAACGGCCAACGCGCGCCCACGTTCCACGGAGCTTTTCGAGCGTGGGAAGAAAACACTAGTCGGCGGTGTGGATAGCCCGGTGCGCGCATTTCGCGCCGTGGGTGGTACGCCGCTCGTAATCGATTACGCGCAGGGCACGCGGCTTTTCGACGTGGATGGTCGCGAATACCTCGATTACGTGTGCTCCTGGGGCGCGCTGATTTTGGGGCACGCGCATCCGGACGTGGTAGCAGCGGTTTCCGATCAGGCCGGGCGCGGCACGAGCTACGGAATGACCTCGCCGCTGGAAATTGAGCTGGGCGAAAAAATAACGCGCGCGGTTCCGTCGGTCGAGATGGTGCGCTTTGTAAGCTCGGGAACGGAAGCGGCGATGTCCGCGGCGCGCCTGGCGCGCGCATTCACGGAGCGCGACCTGGTGATCAAGTTCGAGGGCTGTTACCACGGACATTCCGACGGATTTCTTTCCGAAGCGGGTTCGGGGCTTGCGACGCTGGGCATCGCTGCGTGTCCGGGAGTCCCCGAAGCTTTCGCCAGGCTGACGCTGAACGCGCCGTACAACGATCTGGCCGGCGTCGAGAAGCTGTTTCGCCAGCACGCCGGCAAAGTCGCGGCGATCATCGTGGAACCGGTGGCCGCGAATATGGGAGTGGTGGCGCCTGCGCTGGGATTTCTGGAAGCTTTGCGCGAAATGTCGAAGAGGGAAGGCGCGCTGCTGATTTTCGACGAAGTGATTACCGGTTTTCGCATGGCGTATGGCGGCGCGCAAAGCGTTTACGGAATTGATCCGGATCTTACGGTGATGGGGAAAATTATCGGCGGCGGAATGCCGGTGGCGGCCTACGGAGGTAAGCGGCACATCATGGAACGCGTCGCGCCGCTGGGTCCGGTCTATCAGGCTGGCACGCTTTCAGGCAATCCGCTGGCGATGCGCGCCGGCCTCGCCACTCTGCCCAAGCTCGAAGCGCCGGGATTTTACGACGCCGTGAATCGCAGAACACAGCGCTTGGCCGAAGGTTTGCGCAATGCGCTGAAGAAAGCAGGCGTTCCTGGGCAAGTGAATGTCGCGGGCTCGCTGCTGACGCTATTTTTCTGCGAGCGGCCGGTGCGTAACTACGACGACGCGAAGAAATCCGACACAGTGCGTTTCGGGAAGTTTTTTCAGGAAATGCTCGAACGCGGAATTTTTCTGCCGCCTTCGCAATACGAAGCCCTGTTCGTCTCTGCCGCGCACACCGACGCGGACATTGACCGTACCATCTCCGCAGCGCGGGAGAGCTTGGCGGAGCTCTAGCTCGCCGAACGACAGCAGAGCAAAGCGCGAATCTGCGTGCGCCTATTTTGTGAGATCGTTGCGCACCACCTGCCCGCCCTTCATCACGAATTTCACCTGTTCCAGCTGCTTGATGTCCTCCAGCGGATTTCCTTCCACGGCAATAATGTCCGCGAAGGTTCCAGGGGCAATCGCGCCCACCTGATCGGACCAGCCCATCAATTCGGCGGCGCGCGTCGTAGCGCACTGAATCGCAGCGAGCGGTGACATCCCGAATTTCGTCATGTACTCGAATTCCACAGCCTGGGTGCCGTGTGGAAACGGTCCGACGTCGGTGCCGAAAGCAATTTTTACTCCGGCTGCCAGTGCTTTCCGAAAACTCGGCTCATGCAGACTTGCGCGGCTGACTTTTCCACCGCTCGCGGCATCGTCCTCGGCGCGCGTTGAACCTTCATAAACGTATAACGTAGGCACCAGCCAAATTCCCTTGGCGACCATTTCCGCGACGGCTGCATCATCTAGATCCAGGCCGTGCTCGATGGAATCTACTCCGCCGTCGAGGCAATTCTTCAGGCCCGCGCCACCGTAAGCGTGGCACGCCACTTTTCGGCCTTCGCTGTGCGCTTCGTTCACGATCGCAAGGACTTCCTCCAGGGTGAAAGTTGGCATGCTCATCATTTTCCCGTCAGCCGTGAAATGAAACTTGTGCGTCCCGTAAATCTTTATCAGGTCGGCGCCGTATTTCACTTGTTCGCGCACGGCCTTGCGGGCTTCCTCCGGGCTATCCACGATCTGTGCGCCGGATGGCACGGTGACTTCCGGCGAATAACCCTCGAGCGGATAGCCGCCAGTCGTGGAAATTGCGCGCGTCGCCACTTGCAGGCGCGGGCCAGGAATCAATCCGCGGTTGATCGCGTTGCGCACGTCCACATCGCTGTACATTGCGCCTTCGGTTTCCACGTCGCGCATCGTAGTGAATCCGGCATCCAGGTCGCGCTTGGCGTTCACGACGGCTTCGATGGTGCGATATTGCCAGGATTCCTTGAGGAGTTGTTCGTCGTAGCGGCCGTTGTCTTCGCCCGTGAGAAAAAGATGCGTATGCGCATCAATCAACCCGGGAAGCACCGTCGCGCGCGACAGATCTAGGGCACTGGCTCCCGCGGGAATTTGTACCTGCGCAGAGCCGGCTACGCGCTCAATTTTTTCGCCGCGAATCACGATGACTTGATCCGTCAGCATTTTCCCGGAGCGCACGTCGAGCAGCTTTCCGGCGCGGACATATGTAACGGGAGGATCGGCCGCCCATGCGCACGCGCATAGCCCCAGCCACAGAGTCAAAAAAGAGAATCGTTTCATGATTCCTCCACGCAGCGCAGCCACGAAACAGTCGGCGGATTCTACATCGAAATCAGCCACAACGCGGCGCGACAAATGCGAAAGTCCCGCGAACCGGGCGGCACTAGATTCAGGCGATTCAGGGAGTTAGCTGGGTAACGGCAGTACTGGTAGAGGGAAAGCGATTTCCTTTCCACGGCTGCAAAGCGATAGGCAAACCGCGTCACATCAGACGTAAGATGCTGTAAATAAAAGGGATAAGTTGCGGCCCCAACTTGGTCCTACCCGTGCACTTCGGTATCGCGCTAGGCGATTACAGGAGCCCCCTTCCATGGTTTTGGCCGTAGCAGCGCTTTTGTTCCAGCTTCAATTCTCTGCACCACCGGCTCAAGCGGTTGGCGCTCAGATGCCTGTGACTCACGCAGCCTCTGTCAACTCTTTCAAGGAGAGCGCCCCTGCGAGCTCAGATCCGTCCGCTGCGGTTGAGGAAGTTTACATCGCCTCGACTACCGAATCATTCTCCACTCATATGAACCTCGACGAGGTTCGGCTGAGCAGTGAGAATTCCAAGAACCAGTTTTCGGGCGCGCTGAAGACGGCGGCCTTCGAGACGTCCAGCGATGCGCGGTCGTTCTCGACCGTGCGCATTCCTGAACCTTCCACCAAAGAAAACAAATTCAGGGAAGCGTTCTCGCAACCTTCGCGCCGCCAATGGCTGGCTCTGGCGCTGTTGCAACACGGCGCGGCGGCTTTCGACGCGTATTCGACGCGCCAGGCCGTGGGACACGGCGCCGTGGAAGATAATCCAATGCTGCGGCCCTTCGCCGGTTCGCCGGCGATCTACGCGGCCACGCAGGTGGCTCCGCTGCTGTTCGATTTGATGGCGCGGCAAATGCAACGCAGCGAGTACCCGCTGTTCCGGCGTTTCTGGTGGATGCCGCAGACCGCAAGTGCCGGGTTTTCGATTTTCTGCGGCGTGCACAATTTGCATCTGGCAGGCAAGCTGTAGGTTGATCAGCTGTCGTAGCGCGTGACCACTAAATCTTTCTCTGGCGGGGAAGATTTCAAAAAGGCATCCGGCTCTCTCCCCGGATGCCTTTTTTGTTGTGGCGAGGATTTTGCGGATCAGATTATTTTCGTGCGCCTGCGGCGGCTTTTCCAGTTGAACGCGCCGGCGCAGCCATTTGCTTTTCCGTCCACTCTACCGCGTGACGCGCCGCTTCCACCGCTCCGCCAATTTCAGAAACAGGCCCCACCGAATCGGTATTGGCGAAAGCGACCCGACCAAATGGCTGGTTCGCCACGGGGATCACTTTCGTGAATAGCCCCGGCGTGGGCAAAAACATAGGATGCCCGCGGCGGTACATGTGCACCTCGATCGGTTCGGCGGCGCTGAATTCGGGCGCGAGGTTCTGAAAATCCTGGAGTACTTTTTCCGCGATTCTCTGGCAGCCATCCACGGTGAGCAGCCGGTCGCGATGCAATTCCGAAATCGGCGTGTAGAAAGTGAGAATATTATTTTTCTGCGCGTAGCCCGGCTGTTTCTGCAGCACCCAATCCGCGACGATAAAATCGGTGAAGGAGTTGCCGGGGCACCAGGTGTCGTAGGCGCGATTGTAGATGGGCTTATCGAAAATCATGTTGATCACCGGATAGGGGCAGTAACGGAACGACATCATGGCTTCGTGCTGCGCGTCGGGAAGCCCTGAAATCAGGCGCGCGGTGATGAATTTCGGCGTGGCCATGATCACGTATTTCGCGGCGACCGTGCGCAGCTGGCCTGCTTGGACGTAGGTGATGTGCACCTCGGCCTTTTGCGGGTCCAGGGAAACAATCGTCGCGTCGCCGATCATCTGTTGGCCGTATTTTGGTTCTAGCGTAGTCGCCAGCTGGCGCGAGAGCGCGCCGTTTCCGCCCGGCAAGGTTCTGCGAACGTCCTCGTCGGCGGACATGTATTGCAGATCTTCAACGGCGACGAGCGCGGAGGCGTCAGCGGAATTCGCGCCCCAATTGGATAGGCCGTAGGCGTCCCACCATTTCTTGAGTTCGGGTGCATAGCCCTTGAGATAGTTCGAGAGCGGCAGGCTGTCGAGTTGTTGCGCGTTTTTATCGGGATCGAGCGCCTTAAACTCCGTGCGGAATTTCTTGAAGCTTTCGCGCACGGAGTCCGAGTAGGGGAGTTGATCCAATCCGCCGCGCCATGTGTCCGGTACCCATTTTCCTGCGACGATGGTGGGATCCGGAAAATTAATTGGCAACTCGACCAGGCCGATTTCGCGGGCGAGTTGCTCGCTGGCCGTGTCCTTTTCATCAAACGCGGAGCCGGTGGCGTAGGCTTGGCCTTGATATTCCTGCAGGTACGCGTTCCCGCCCCAGTGCGTTTCTTTTTCGAGCAGCAAAAAATCGCGGCCGCGCAGAAAATAGGCGGCGCTCAGGCCGCTGACGCCGCCGCCGACGATCACCACATCGTGCCGGCTGGATACCGCCGGCTTATCGAACGGTTGGCCGTCGCGCACTTCATGGCAGATTGCAAAATGATCGCCGTCGAGTTGCGGCGTCGGGCCGGTTTCCACATTGAGCAGCGAAAGATTTACGGGACATCCCGCGGCGACCGAGCCGGCCACGACAAATTTCAAAAAATCCCTGCGCGTTTCGGTCACGCGGTTTCTCCTTCAATCGAGGCGGGAACCAGTGGCGCGGCGGATTCCTTAGCGCCCTGCAAACGAGTTCTCAGGCGGTACCAGAGCAAAATCATTCCAATGGAAAAGAACAAAATCAGCGTGGAAATGGCGTTGATTTCCGGAGTGATGCCGCGGCGCAGGCGCGACCAGATTTCCAGCGGCAGCGTATTGTCGCGGCCAATTAGGAAAAAACTGACGGCGATTTCATCGAGCGAGAGCGTGAAAATCAACAGGCCCGCGGCAATCAGCGAAACGCGCAGGTTGGGCAGGGTGACGCGCCAAAACGTCTTCCAGTGATTCGCGCCCAGATCGAGCGAAGCTTCTTCCTGCGCGCGCTCGAGCTTCTGCAGTCCCGCAAAGATTTCCGTGGTAGCTACCGAAATCAACGCGGTGCCGTGGCCCAGCGTGATCGTTACCAGGCTGAGTTTCATGCCGACAGCGACGAACAACATCAACAAGGAAAGTCCGGTAATGATGCCTGGCAGAATCAGCGGGAGCAGCACCAATCGGCGGAAGAGCGCCTTGCCGGGAAAATCCGTGCGGTCCAGCGCGAGCGCGGCCGGCAAACCCAGGCCGAGCGCAATTGCGACAGCCACCGCGGCGACGATCACGCTGTTCAGTACCGCATCCCACAGCGCGCCGTCCGTAAACAACTGGCGATACCAGTCCAAAGTCCAATTCGCGGGAGGGAATCCGCCCACTCCGAAGCCGTTGAACGAATACACCACGAGAACGATAATGGGAAAATAAAGGAACGCATACACGAGAAACGCATAGGCGCCGAGCAAAGGCGCGCGCCGGGACTGGAATCCGCCCTTCACGAAACCGCCAGCCTTTTTTCCAGGCGCTCCGTGACGAACAGCAGCGTCACAACGAGCAGCATCATGCAGAACGAAATCGCGGCGCCCAGCGGCCAGTTGTAAGCCGCGCCGAACAAGCTTACCACCACATTCGAAATCATGACCCCGCTAGGACCGCCGACCAGCAACGGCGCCAGGAAATCTCCCAGCGTCAGCACGAAAGCGAACGTGGCGCCGGCCAGAGCCCCCGGAAGCGAGAGCGGCAGAATCACGCGGCGAAACGTGGACCAGGGCGAAGATCCCAAATCGTGCGAAGCCTCTACGAGATTGCGCGGAATATGTTCGAGCGAGGCGTAGATCGGCAGCAGCGTGAACGGCGTGTAGATGTGCGTCAGAGTAATGATCACCGCGAAGGGGCTGTACAGAAAAAACTCCACCGGTTTATGCGTGATGTGCAGATATTGCAGGAATCCGTTCAGGACGCCATCGCTGCCCAGGATCGTCTTCCAGGCGTACCCGCGAACCAGGTAGCTCGCCCACAGCGGGATGATCACAAGCTGGTAGAGCAGATCCTTGCGCTTGGCCGCGTGGAACGACAGGTAGTACGCCAGCGGATAGCCGAGCAGCAACGCGAAGACGGTGACGGAAGCCGCGATGCGCATCGAGCGAAAGAGAACTTGCAGATAAATCGGATTGCGCGCGAGCTGAAGATAATTCTGCAAATTCCAATTGTGCACGATCACTTGCGCGGGAGAGACGGACCAGAAGCTATAGCAAAACAGAATCGCGTAGGGCACCAGGAGAAACACTGAGACCCACAGGAGTGGAGGAATCGTCACGCCGGCTTTGTACGCGCGCGAGTACATGGCTACGCGTCCTCTCCTTCGCGCACGCGAACTGCGTCATCTGCGGCGAACTCGAATTCGCGTTCTCCACTGAGGATGCCGGAATTGGCGATACGCGCGCGAATGACATGAGCATTGCCGCAATCAATTTCTATCAGGTCCATCGCGCCGCCGAACGTTTGATTGCGGATGCGTCCGCGAAAACGCGCGGTGGAAACATCCGTGGCTGCGAAAGGAATTCCGGCGGATTCATTCGCGAGTCGAATGCATTCCGGACGCAGCGAGTAGGTCGCCGTTCCAGCTGCGCCCACAGTGCGCCACACGATCGTACCGGCGCTGGCAATTCCGTCGGTGACTTCTGCGCGCAGTAGGTTGGTCTGGCCGATGAATCGCGCTGCGTAGGCTGTGTCAGGCTCTCCATAAATTTCGCGCGGCGGAGCAACCTGTTCCAGCAGTCCGGCGCGCAGCAAAGCCACGCGATCGGACAGCGCCATGGCTTCTTCCTGATCGTGCGTCACAAAAATAAATGTGATGCCCACTTCGCGCTGGAGTGATTTCAGCTCCACCTGCATCTGTCGGCGCAGATTGGCGTCGAGCGCGGAGAGCGGCTCATCGAGCAGCAGGACGCGCGGACGATTCACCAGCGCGCGCGCCAGCGCCACGCGCTGCTGCTGCCCGCCGCTAAGTTTTGCCGGAGCGGCTTGCGCGAATTCGCCCATCTTCACCATTGCCAGAGCCTGCGTGACGCGCTCGGAAATCTCGGACTTGGCTGTGTTCTTCGCGCGCAGGCCGTAAGCCACATTTTCGAACACCGAAAGGTGCGGAAAAATCGCGTAGCTCTGGAAAACCGTGTTCACCTGACGACGATGCGCGGGAATCCGGTCGAGCCGTTCCTCTGCCATCCAGATTTCGCCGCTGTCGAGGTCTTCAAAGCCGGCGATCAGCCGCAGCAAAGTTGTCTTGCCGGATCCACTTTCACCGAGGATGGTGAGAAATTCTCCGCCGGCCACGTCCAGGCTGATTCCACGCAGAACCGGGCGCTGGCCGAATTGTTTAATGACCTGGCGAATGGAAAGTATCGGCGTGGCAGCAGTCGCCGCTGGGTCTGCCGCAGCCGCATGAGGAGCGGCTTTCGTCACTGCGCCGCCTTTATTTCGTTCCAGATTTCGTTGTACTTGTCGCGGCGCGGAACGTTCTGCCAGAAATAAATGCGTGTCATATATTCGTCCACGTTGTCCAGATGCAGCGTTTTTCTCTGCTCGTCGGTCATGAACTCCGCCGCGTGCGAATTGGCGGGATCGTATCCGGTAACGTCGGTCACCATTTTTTGTGTCTTCGCTTCGATCATGTATTCCAGAAATTCTGTGGCGAGGTCTTTGTGCTCGCTCGCGGTGGTGATCATCAGATGGTCGATCCATCCGGTAGTGTTTTCCTTCGGGATGGTCTCGCCAATCGGAAAGCCGGCCGCGCGCAGCTGGTTGGTGGTGAGCGGCCAGCCCATGGCCGCCACGATTTCGTGATTTTCAAATAGATTCGTCAGCTCGCCGCCCGTGGACCAGAACTTGCGGATGTTCGGTTTCAGCTCGATCAACTTCTTGCGCACGTTGTCCAGTTCGCCGTCGCTCAGATTGTAGATGTGGTTGGGGTCCGGCTTGTCATATCCGAGCACCTGCGCGGCCATGTACATCGTCGAAAGCTCGTCCCACGCGGAGATTTTCCCTTTGAGCTTCGGGTCCCACAGCACGGCCCAGCTGTCGGGCGGCTTCGCGAAATAAGTGGTGTCGTAGAGCAGGGGATTCGGCCCCCACGTGAACGGCACGCCGTACACGTTGCCATTCACGCGGACGAGCGGCATGGTGCGAAGGCGTTCCGATAGCCGCGGGTAGGCTGGCAACTTCGAAAGATCGAGCGGAGCGGCCAGTCCTGCGGCAGCAATCATCGTCGCGACGTCGCTCGAAGGCGATATCACGTCGTAATTGCTGGCGCTGCCACCGCGCAGTTTGGCGACGAGCTCGTCGCTCGAGCCCATATACGAAGCGCTGATCTTGCAGTGATGCGATTCTTCAAACGCGCGCACGTAGGAGGGATCGGCGTAACCCTCCCAGACGAGCAGGCTCAGCGCAGGCGTCTTCTTCGCGCAACCGCCAGCCGTCAGAACAACAATCGCCGCAAGCACGCCGAGCCAAACAATTCCGGGTGTGCGTTTTCTGTCGCTCACTGGTCTGCTCCCGCTGGCGCGCTCGAATTGCAGGGAACTGCGACGCCGTGAAGATTCAACGTTCAAATGAGTTGCCACCGTTTATTGCATCCATCGCCGCGAACGCAGATCAAAACGTAGGGGGCGTATTAATCCACAGAACCAGCGTTTCCTTTTTCCCGGGATTCTTCCAGCCATGCGCATTGTTGCTTTCAAAATAAAAGCTATCGCCTTCCTGCAGCAGTTGCCGCGCGCCATCCGCCAGGGAAATTTCCAGCCTGCCTTTCAGAATGTACAAAAATTCCTCGCCGTCGTGTGCGTATGATTCGCCGCTGCCGGACGACGGCGCGATGCGGAACAGATGCGGCTCCATCAGCGTATTGCCCCATGCGAGCAATTCCATGCGTACGCCGGGACCGGCATCGAGCACCTTACGATCCGCAGGCCGCACGCGGCCGGGATTAGAGTTGGACGGATCAAACAGCGCGAGAATATTCATGCGATAAAAACGCGCAATGCGTCGCAATGTTGCCACCGAAGCCGTCATCTGCGCGCGTTCCAAGGCGCTGAGGAATCCCACCGACACACCCGCGGCGCGCGCCACTTTGGAAAGCGAATACCCGTTGCGCAGACGCATGCGCCGCAGGCGTGGCCCGATCGGATCGGCCTTGAGCCGCACACCCGCGGGAGGCAGCACGCCCTCGCGCTTCAGCAGATGCACGATGGCTGGAGCGTTCAGCCCGCGCACGCGGCGCAGATATTGCGCTCGTTTCAGAATGCGCACGTCCGCCTGCGTATAGAGACGATAATGGCTGTGAGTGCGCTGCGGTGTGACCAGTCCGAGGTTTTCCCACGTCCGCAAAATGGACGGCGACACGCCGACGGCGCGCGCCACATCGCTGATGCGCAAGAATTCCTGGGCGCGCACAGTCTTCGCCGGGCGCGTCCGAGTCTGAGAGCTCGCCAAAACAGTTTCCCCTTGACAACCCGCCGACCTTCTTCTAACGTTCCCGAATTATAGTAAGGTTGTTTCGCAAGCTGCAACCGAAAAACTCAAAGTTAGGCGCCTGGGGGGTGGGGGTGGCGCCAGCTTTTTTCAAAGGAGCGGCGATGAAAGCGACAGGCCGGTTGGGGGTGTATCTATTGGCATTGGCTGGGCTGTTCGGTTGCGGCGCGGCCTGGGGGCAAACTAACGGCTCGATTCGCGGAATCGTGAACGATCCATCAGGCGCCGTGGTACCCGGAGCGACGATCACCGCAACGCTCACCGGCACGGATTCGCAGCGGTCGGTCACCTCCGACAAGGACGGCGCGTTCGATATTCCCGAATTGTCCGTCGGAAACTATGACCTGAGCGCGGATGCTCAGGGATTCAAGAAGTTCATCGTCAAGGGTGTTGTGGTATCCATCGGCCACGTCAACTTCGTCACCGTCACCCTGCAGATCGGCAGAGCGAACGACACCGTCACCGTAGAGGCTAACGCCACGCAGGTGGAGACCACCAGCACACAGCTAGGCGCGGTGATGACCGATCAATCCATTCGTGAACTTCCCCTGAACTCCAGAAGCGCCTACGCGCTGCTGCAACTCCAGCCCGGCGTGCAATCGCAGCTCGGCGCGGACCTCTTCGCGGGCAGCGACAACGTCGGAGCCGTGTCGGTGAACGGCGGTCGCGGTCGCGCGAACAACTACATGGTCAACGGGGGAGACGGCAACGACATTTTCGTCAACGCGCCGGCGATTCAGCCTTCTCCGGACGCCATCGAAGAGTTTCGCGTGCTCACGAATACTTTTGACGCCGAGTATGGCCGTAACTCTGGTTCCGTAGTGAACGTCGTCACCAAGTCTGGAACGAATAGCGTTCACGGCGACTTTTATGACTTCCTGCGCAACGATGCGTTGAACACCCGCGGCTATTTCGACAGTTCGATCGCTCCCTACAAACAAAATCAGTTTGGCGCCACACTCGGCGGTCCGATCAAGAAGGACAAGACATTCATATTTGGCTCTTACGAGGGCAATCGGCTAACACAAGGCATTTCAACCGGCACCGTGCTGCTGCCCACGACCGCCGAGGCGGGCGGTGATTTCTCCGAAGTCACCGCGCTGAACGGACCAGCGGCGACATTTCAAGGCGCTGTAAACGATCAGGCGTTTGCTGACCTGCTGAACTCCCGACCAGGCTGCTCCGCAGCGGTGGGGGGTCCGATTGCGGTGGGTGCCCAGTACGCTAGCCTCTTTCCCAACAACCACATTCCCACGCAGTGCTTCGATCCCACTGCCCTCGCGCTCTACAACAACAACATCGCACCGCTGGGGACTGGATCGTTTTCCGCTGTCCCGGCCTCGACCGCCGACAATAATCAGTTTACGGTTCGATTCGACCACAAAATCACCGGCAATCAGCAATTCAGCGCCTACTATTATTTTGAGAACGATGCCAACGCCCAACCAATATCCAGCTTCCAAGGCGCCGGCGGCAACATCCCCGGCTTCGGAGCGCTTTTTGGCACGCGCGTCCAGCAATGGAATCTCAGCCACACCTGGACGCTGAGTTCCACGGCTGTCAATGAGTTCCGGTTCAATTATTTCCGCGAAGGGCAACAAACCAACAACCACCCGGTGCACACGCTAGCGAGCGTGCAGGATTCTTGCGGCGCGGCCGTTGCGCCCGCGAATTGCTTTAGCGATCCGGCCAATGTTTCCGCGGGCATCACCACGGATCTTCCGGGCCGCGTGGGCGTTCCGTACGTGAACGTATCCGGTGGATTCGCGCTCGGCAACAACTTCGAAGGCGAGCTGCCGCAAACCGGCAACACTTTCCAATGGACGGACAATTACACCAAGATCTTCGGCAAGCACACTACCAAGTTCGGTGTGGACGTCCGCCGGCAGCGCTTCGATCAATTCCTGTATTTCGACGTAAGCGGTGAATACACCATCACGAGCCAGGCTACCGCGGACGAGATTCAGTCGGACCCTGGCTTTCCTTCGTATCCAAATTATTTTCTGGGTGCGCCAACCTCGTACACGCAAGGCGCAGCCCAGCGCGAGGACTTGCGCAACACCGCGCTTTATCTTTTCGCGCAAGATAGTTACAAGCTAAAGTCTAACTTGACGCTGAATTACGGCCTGCGCTGGGAACTGAATACTCCTTATTACGATACGGGGAACCGGCTGCAAACTTTTCGTCCGGGACAGGCCACGACGCAATACCCATGCGTTCTCTCGGCCGCTAATGCCGCCGCGCTGGGCTTGACCCCAGGTGACTGCGGCCAGAACACCACGAACGGAAACAACGCCGTGTTTCCTCTGGGCTTGGTATTCCCCGGTGATAAGGGCGTGCCACGCGGCCTCACTTCTACCTACTACAAGGGTTTTGCGCCGCGTATCGGATTGGCCTGGAGTCCAGATGCGACTGACGGATGGCTAGCCAAGCTGACTGGTGGGCCGGGCAAGACCAGCGTTCGTGCGGGTTTCGGACTTTTCTACAATCCAATCGAACAACTCGTTCTCGAACAGTTCAGCGCCGAGCCACCGTTCGGTGGCAGTTCCTTTGTCTCCGATCCACAATTCAATCTGCCGTACCTTACGCAAGCTGGCGTGCCGGTACCCAACCCGTTTGGTGGCGTGATTAACCAGACTCCGCAGACTCCGTGCGCCGTGGAGCCGGGTGGCCCGCCGGGATGCGTGGATTGGTCAAACTTCCGCAGTTCGATTTACTTCGGCGAATTTCAGCCCAATCTGAAGTCGCAGTATGCCGAGCAGTACAATTTGACCATTGAGCGCCAGTTGACGAAGGACATGCTGCTGCGTGTGTCTTATGTTGGAACACAGGCGCACCATCTGTTGGCCTCCTACGACCTGAACTTCGGCCATGCGGAGACCTGCCTTGGGTTGAACAATCTTCCGGCGGGAAGCGTACTGTCTTTCCCAGGGGGGCCTCCGCCGCAGGCCGGCACGCCACCATGCGGGCCGTTCGGATCCGATTCCGAGTATTTCATTCAGCCCGGCACGGTGATCCCCCAGTACACGGCGGCGCCCGGAACTCCGCCCACTACGTGCAGTGGTCTCACATTGCCCTACAACGCAGCGCCAGGCGGAAGCACTTGCATCCCGGCAGGAACGACGATCGGCCCCAATGGCGTCACGCTCGACGGTCTGCGCAAGTACTCGTCGCCAAATTGTCAGCCCCTGAGTGGTTCCCTCTTTACCGGTTGTCCGTCAGACGGTGTGGCCGTTTTCAGTAACATTTTCGCTGAAGACACCATCGCCAATTCCAATTACAACGGTTTGCAAATCTCCGTGGAGAAGAATTACTCTCACGGCCTCCTGTTCCAGGCTTCCTACACGTTCAGCAAGGCGATTGACCAGGGCGCCTCCTTTGAAAATGAGTTGAACCCGCTCAACTTCAATGCCACCCGCGGCCTTTCCCTGCTGGACGCGAAAAACCGCTTCGTCTTTAGCCCGGTGTGGGATTTGCCGATTCCGAAATACGAAGGTGTGAAAGGGAAAGTTGCGAACGGCTGGGGCGCGTCAGCGATCATCACTTACCAGAGCGGATTCCCCATACGTGTTCAGGACCAGAACGATTCTGAACTCGAGAGCAGCCTTTTCTTCGAAGGCGCCAACACGCCGCAAGTCACCGGTCCGATCACGTTCATGAGTCCGAAGAACGGGCCATCGAACAACAACCCCAGTCATCAGTACGTCGTCGGGAACTTTTCGGATTCCAATCCCGGAACATTCGGCAACGTGCCGCACGCGTTGTGCTGCGGCGCTCCCATTAATAACACTGACTTGGTGATCTCGAAGAAAACGCCGATCAACGAACGATGGAACACAGAGTTCCGCGCCGAATTTTACAACGCGTGGAATCACACGCAATTCAACAATCCGGATGGAAACTTCACGGATTCGACGTTCGGCCAGGTACTGAAAGTTCGCGAGAGCCCGCGCGTGATGCAGTTCGGATTGAAGTTCCTGTTCTAGTCGTCAGGGTGGGCAACATGAGCGAGGGAGTCCGTCCTGGCGGACCCCTCGCTTTGTTGCGTAGAGACGAATTGCGGCGGGGTGACGACGCAACGTCGGAATCGTTCGCGCTATCGTACCAGGGGGGCGTAGGGGCGGGTCTCAGACCCGCCCGCCTTTGACTTCGCTGTTGAGTTCGTAGCGCCGGCGTCTCGCCGGCTCTTTGCTGTTGATTGTGGGTTTGGATTTGTAGGGGCCGGTCCCGCAACGCGCGACTGGGCAGCGCGCGGAGTATAGTAAGTACGATAGGCCAGCGAGCGTGCGCGCGGCCCGATGCATAAGGACTGTTACAAGGGGAATCGAGCTGAGATGAAGATTGTCGTCCTAGGCGCGGGATTGATGGGTCGCGCGGTGGTTTACGACCTGAGCGGCGCACGCGAGGTGAAGAGCATCGTCGTTGCCGACTTCGATCGCGCGCGGGCGCAGGAAGTCGCGCGGAAATTTGGACGAGGAGTCACTCGCGCCGCGTTCGCGGACGTGCGCGCCACGCCGCAGCTGGCGAAGCTGCTGCACGGTTGCGACGTGGTGGTGAATTGCACGCAATACAATTGGAATCTGGACGTGATGCGCGCGGCGCTCGCGGCTCGTGTGAATTACATGGACCTGGGCGGCCTGTACCACATGACGCGCAAGCAATTCGCCCTGGGCCGCGATTTTCGCCGCATCGGCAAGCTGGCCATTCCCGGCATGGGCGGCGCTCCTGGCATTACGAATGTGATGGCGCGCGCGCTGGCCGACCCGCTGGATCGCGTGGACGCAATCAAAGTGTACAACGCGGGCGCGGACGAGCAGCGCTACGACAGCCCGGTCGCCTACTCGTTTTCGATCGCGACGATCCTGGACGAGCTGACCATGCCGCCGATCCATTTCGTGGGCGGGCGCTACGTCGAAAAAGAAATGCTCTCCGAGCCGGAAACGGAAACCTTTCCCGCGCCCATCGGCAAAATCGTGCTGCGGCATTCCATCCACTCCGAGCTGGGCACGCTCGCTGAGAGCTTTCGCAAGAAAGGCGTGCGCGAGGTATTCTTTAAGATCAATTACGACCCGAAGCTGGTGGGCCTGGTGCGTAGCCTGGTGGACGTGGGATTCACCGAGCGCGAACCGCTCGCCGTGAATGGCACGCAGGTTGCGCCGCGCGCTGTGCTGCTCGCGCTGCTGCAGAAAAAAACGCCGGCGCAGACGCCGCTTGACGTCGAAGCACT
This sequence comes from Acidobacteriota bacterium, assembly GCA_013289695.1. GTDB lineage: Bacteria > Acidobacteriota > Terriglobia > Acidiferrales > UBA7541 > Palsa-295. The sequence goes on along the minus strand of JABCZK010000008.1, from coordinate 87,804 downwards.
GCGCGTAGTCGTTACCGGCCGAGCTGACAAGCATCGCGTGGGCGCGGCCATGGAAATGTTTGCGGACCACACTGCGCGGCCGCAATTTTCAGCCGTGGCGCGCGACACCGGTTTTCCCGCCGCGATCGCCGCGGTGATGCAAGGGCGCGGCGAAATTCCCGGCATTGGCGTGCAGGCGCCCGAAAATGTAGTGCCGCCCCATTCATTTTTCGGCGAACTAAAGAAGCGCGGATTCACATTCCGCCGATGGAACGTAAAATCTTAGCTCAGTAGTGGCAAATCTCAGGGCCGTGCGTCGGCCACAGTACCAGCATTTGGAGGCAGTTATGCACGAAGGGCTGCAGCAGGAAATAAACACTTACGAAAAGCGCACGCCGCGTTCGAAAGCGGCGCACACCAGAGCGGAAGGCCGCTTGCCGCTGGGCGTTGCGAGCAATTATCGCGCCTACGATCCCTATCCGATTTTTGTTCGCGATGGAAAAGGCGGACACATTCGCGACATCGATGGCAACGAATATCTGGATTTCAATCTTTGCTTCGGAGCGCTGATGGCGGGGCATTGCCATCCCGCGGTGATGAAGGCCGTGCAAGCGAAGCTCGGCACCGGCACCATGTTCGGTATGCCGCACGATCTGGAATGGGAGCTGGCGGAGGAAATCTGCCAGCGCTTTCCTGTGGAGATGGTGCGCTTCAGCAATAGCGGCACCGAATGCACCATGCACGCGGTGCGCCTCGCGCGCGCTGCCACGGGGCGCGACCGCATCATTAAAATGGAAGGCGGCTATCACGGCCTGCATGATTCCGTGCTTGTCTCGCTGAAGCCCAAGGCCAGCGAAATCGGCGATCCGAATTTTCCCACTGCCGTTCCGGGCGGCTCCGGCATTCCGAAAGCGACGGTGCAGAACACGCTGATCGCGCAGTTCAATGACATTTCCGGCGTCGAGCGCCTCTTCGCCAAGTATCCCGGCGAAATCGCGGCAGTGATCGTCGAGCCGATCATGATGAACGTGGGCATCCTGATGCCGCAAGAGGGCTATCACCAGGCGCTGCGTGAAATCACCAGGAAAAACGGCGCGCTGCTGATTTTCGACGAAGTGAAAACCGGCGCGAAGCTCGCATATGGCGGTGCGTGCGAATATTTCGGCGTCAAGCCGGACATCGTCTGCCTGGCGAAATCCATCGGCGGCGGCTTTTCGCTCGCGGCATTTGCTTCCACGCGCCAGGTGATGGGACAGATCTCCGATCACAAGGTTTTTCACGGCGGCACGTACAACACCAATCCGGTCGCGATGGCGGCCGGGCTTGCCACGTTCCGCGAAGTGTTGACCAAGGACGCCTACACCCACGTGACCAAGCTCAACAAAAAATTGCTCGATGGCTACAACAAGCAAATCAGCAAGACCGGCCTGAACGCTTACGTCATCGGTGCGGGATCGAACGGCGCGCTGATGTTCTTCGATAAGCCCATCCGCAACTATCGCGACTGGCTCGATGCCGACAGCGAATTGTGGCGGCACTACTGGTTCGCTATGGTCAATCGCGGCGTGATGGCCCAGCCTTATTGGTGGGACGAGCAATGGACCGTTTCCGTGGCGCACACCGAAGCGGACATTGACCGCCACATCGCGACGTTCGCGGAAATTGCGCCCGCACTGGCGAAGGCGCAAAAAGAGCCGCACGTCGCGGCCACCGCCGGCCACTGAGTTTTGCCGCCGGCGGCTTGCGGGTTTCTCGCTTGCTCGCGAGGGACCCACGAGCTTTCCGTGCGGTGTGCCCATTTGACAAGGAGTCCTTTGCCCGACCCAGTTCCGGTTGCTGCGACCACTGAAACGGTCCATCTGAAGCGTTCGCTCGGCCGTTGGGACCTCGTCGCGCTGTTCGTCGTAGCGGTATTCAACCTGAACGTGGTGCCGAGCATCGCCGCCAATGGCGGGATCACAGTCTGGCTCTGGCTGGTTTCGCTGGTGCTGTTTTTCTGGCCGCAGGGAATTGCTGTGATCGAGCTGGCGCATCGTTATCCCGGCGAGGGTGGCGTTTATTTGTGGGCCAAGGAAGTTTTCGGCGACTTCCACGGTTTCCTCTCCGGCTGGTGCTACTGGACCAACAACATGATGTACGTGCCGACGGTGATGCTTTATTTCGTGGGCGTCTCGGTGTTTGTGCTGGGGCCCGGTCATCAGGGGCTGGCGGATAATCGAGCTTTCACGGTGGTCGCGTCGCTGCTGCTCATGGCGCTGCTGGTGATTCTGAACATCGTGGGACTCGGCGTCGGAAAATGGATCAACAATCTAGGCGGAATCGGAACGGGAGTGGCGGCTGCAGTGCTGATTGGGCTGGGGTTGATCATGTTTTCGCGTTTTGGGACAACGGTGACGGCCGCGGATTTTCGGATTCCGGCGAATCCGCGATTTGTGCTGAATTCTTTTGGCGTGATTTGTTTTGGGCTCGTGGGACTGGAACTCGCGTCGGTGATGGGCGACGAAATCAAAGACCCGCGGAAAACTTTGCCCGGCGCGGTGGCGTTGGGCGGAATACTTTCTGGCGTGATGTACATCGCGACGACGCTGACATTGCTGATCGCCGTCAGCAAAAGCGACATCAACGTGCTGCAGGGAATCGTGCAGGCCGTCAGTCACATGGCCAGCCGCGTCGGCGCCGATTGGATCGTCGCCCCATTCGCGCTGATGCTGAGCATTTCGATCGCAGGGATCGGCTCCGCGTGGCTGGCGGGTTCGGCACGCATTCCGTTTGTCGCGGGCCTGGATTCTTACATGCCCAGCTGGCTGGGAAAGACGCACCCGCGTTTTGCCACACCGTATGCGGCGCTGATCGTGCAAGGTATCGTCTCGAGTATTCTGGTGCTGGTGAATTCGTTCGGTTCGGGCGTGCAGGAAACTTTTCAGCGATTGTTGTCGCTGGCGGTGGTGTTGCAGCTTATCCCGTTCCTTTATATGTTCGGGGCGTTGCTGAAAATTGCCGCGAATCCGGATTCGGGGAAGGGCCTGTATAGCAGGACGACGCTGTTCCTGGCCGGTGGCAGCGGCCTCGTAACGACCACGCTCGGCATCGTGCTGGCGTTTTTTCCGGCGCAGCAGATTCGCTCGCTGCTGTCGTATGAGACGTGGATGTTCGGCGGCACGGCGTTCTTCATTGGCCTCGCCGTATTTTTCTTTTACGTGTACGGCCGCCGCAAACTGGCGCAAGCGGCGGCGTCCAGCATCTAATTTAAACGGCTATCAGCAGGGAGGCTCCGTGGCAAGCAAGGCGAAGGCGATCGCAGCGAAGAGCGCGAAATCAAAAGCGGCCGCGCGCAAGTACAAGATGTACATCAATGGTGAATTCGTCGAAGCGCGAAGCGGCAAAGTCTTCCCGGTGATCAATCCATCCACCGAAGAGGTTATCGCGGAAGTTCCCGAAGCGGATGAAAACGATGTGAACCGCGCCGTGGCTGCCGCGAAGGCGGCGTTTAATTCCGGCGCTTGGCCCCAAACCACGGCGCAGGACCGCGGGCGCATTCTGTTTCGCCTGGCCGAGCGGATCCGCAAGGAAGCCGCGCACCTGGCCGATCTCGAGTGCCGCAACTCCGGCAAGCCGATCGTGGAAGCCGAGTATGACATCGCCGACGCCGCCACCTGTTTTGAATATTACGGCGGCATGGCCACCAAAGTTTTGGGCCACGTAAATCCCGTGCCGGACAACGCGCTGAGCCTTTCCTTGCGCGAACCGATTGGCATCGCCGCGCAAATCATTCCCTGGAATTATCCTCTGCTGATGGCAGCGTGGAAACTGGCTCCAGCGATCGCCGCAGGTTGCACCTGCATTTTGAAACCTGCCGAACAAACTCCGCTCACGGCGCTCGAATTCGCAGGGTATCTCACCGAGGCGGGTTTGCCGCCAGGAGTCGCGAACATCATTACTGGCTTCGGCGAAGGCGCAGGCGCGCCGCTGGTCAAACATCCGGACGTCAACAAAGTTGCCTTCACGGGCAGCGGCGCGGTCGGCAAAGCGATCGTGAAAATGGCGGCAGACACCCTGAAGCGCGTGACACTTGAACTCGGCGGAAAATCGCCGAACATATTTTTCGCAGACGCCGATTTCGAGGCCGCGATTGACGGCGCGCTGTTCGGCGTCTTTATCAATCAGGGCGAAGTGTGCTCGGCGGGAAGCCGCATCCTGGTGGAAAAGCCCATCTATTCTAAATTCGTGGATGCGATGAGCGCCAAGGCCAAAAAGATTCGCCTGGGCCCGCCGCTCGAGCGCGAAACAAAGATGGGACCGCTGGTCAGCAAGGAACAATTCGATCGCGTCAGCGCCTACCAGGAAATCGGCAAGAAGGAAGCGAAGCTCGCAGCCGGAGGCGGGCGCCCGTCATCCATGAAGCACGGCTACTACGTGGAGCCGACGATTTTCTACGACGTGGATAATTCCGCACGCATCGCGCGCGAGGAAATCTTCGGCCCGGTGGCAACGGTGATTCCGTTCACGAACGAAGCCGACGCCATCAAGATTGCGAACGATACGCCGTACGGCCTGGCTGCCGCCGTGTGGTCGCGCGATATCTTCAAGGCGTTTCGCGTGGTGAAAGCTTTGCGCGCCGGGATTGTGTGGGTGAATCACATGCAACCCACCTACGTCGAAGCTCCCTGGGGGGGATACAAGCAATCCGGTTTCGGTCGCGAGCTGGGACCCTGGGGCATCGAAGAATATCTCGAGACCAAGCAAGTGCACATCAATTTGAACGAACAGCCCATCGGATGGTACTAACATGCCCACGATCCAACTGCGAACTGCGATACCGGGCCCCAGGTCTCAAGAACTGATGCGCCGCCGTCAGGCTGCAGTCCCGCGCGGCGTCGGCCACGCTACGCCGATTTTTGCGGCGCGCGCCGAAGGCGCGATCCTGGAAGACGTGGACGGCAATCGTTTCCTCGATTTCGCCGGAGGCATCGGCGTGCAGAATGCCGGCCACCGCGCGCCGCGTGTCGTTGCCGCGATTCGCGAGCAGCTCGACGCTTTTATCCACACGTGTTTCAGCGTCGCGCCGTACGAAAAATATATCGCGCTGGCGGAAAAGCTGAATTCGCTGGTGCCCGGCAATTTCGCGAAGAAAACAATTCTGCTGAATAGCGGCGCCGAGGCCATCGAAAACGCGGTCAAGATCGCGCGGGCTTACACGCACCGTCCGGCGATCATTTGTTTCGAGGACGCATTTCACGGCCGCACCATGCTGACCATGTCGCTCACCAGTAAGACGCATCCCTATAAAGCGGGCTTTGAGCCTTTTGCCGCCGATATTTACCGCATTCCCTACGCCTATTGCTACCGCTGCTCGTATTCCTTGAAATATCCGAGCTGCGATGTTTTTTGCGCACACCATCTCGAAGACACTTTCAAACGCATGGTGGCCTCCGAAGCTGTCGCGGCAGTGGTCGTCGAGCCGGTCCTCGGCGAGGGCGGCTTCGTCGCGCCTCCCGCTGAATTCTTCACCGTGCTCCAGGAAATCTGCAAGCGCCACGAAATTCTCTTCATCGCCGACGAAGTGCAAACCGGATTTGGCCGCACCGGCGCGATGTTTGCCTCCGAACGCTACGGCATCACTCCCGATATTCTGGTAAGCGCGAAATCCATTGCCGCGGGCATGCCGCTTGCAGCAGTCACCGGTCGCGCGGAAATTATGGATGCTCCGGGAGTAGGAGGCCTCGGCGGCACATACGGCGGCAATCCGCTGGCGTGCGCTGCGGCTTTGGCTGCCATCGAAACTCTGGAGCGCGAGAATCTTTCCGCTCGTGCCGAACAACTCGGCGCTCGATTTGAATCGCGTGCCAGGGAATGGCAGAAGCGCTGGCCGCTGATCGGCGAGGTGCGCGGCCTGGGCGCTATGCGCGCACTGGAACTGGTGCGCTCCGCGGACCAGCGCGAGCCTGCGAAGGAAGAGACCGAACAGGTGCTGCGCCACTGCCGCGAACGCGGCCTGATCCTGCTCTCCGCCGGAAGTTACGGCAATGTGCTGCGCGTTCTGGTGCCGCTCGTTGTCACCACCGAGCAATTCGACGAGGGCCTAAACGTTCTGGAATCCGCGCTGGCCATAGTCGCCGAAACGCAAGTGGAAACCGCTCCGCGCCACGCATAAATTCGCGGCTTGCGCGAGCTCACGTTTTGACTTTGTAGCGGCCATCGCGCAAACGCGGGATGGGCGCCTCTGCCCGTGCCGTTGCATTTGTAGCGGCCGGTTCGGGTTCATCGAACCGGGCCTCCGTTGCGGTTGCATCGGTTTGGCACTGGTCGCGGAACACTGCAGTGCGCCATCGGTGGCGCGGCTAGCAACGATGGCGGTTTGAAGACCGCCGCTGCAAAGGCCTCGCGCGTTTTGTTTTGCAAATTGCTTAGCCGCTGAAGTACGTGTTTTGCAGTCGTCACACCGACTCCTCAGTTCGCAGCAGCTAAAGTCAGAGGACCATCCATGGGAACCGCAACAAAATCTCCAGCGAAGACCTGGGGATTCTATCTCGACGGAAAATGGATCAGAGAAGGCGAGCGCTTTGAAGTTTTAGCCCCTTACGACCGCGCCGTAGTCGGCGCATCGTATCGTGCCACTGCCGCACATGCCGAAGAAGCCGTGCGCGCCGCACAACGCGCATTTCAACTCACGCGCAAAATGGCAGGATACGAGCGGCAAGCCATTCTCGGTGCCATTTCCGGCGGAATCAGCAAACGGCGCGAAGAATTTGCGCTGCTCGTCGCGCTCGAAGCAGGGAAACCTATCCGCACGGCGCGCGCCGAAGTTGACCGCGCGGTCTTCACTTTTGCAGTCGCGGCCGAGGAGGCTACGCGCATCGGTGGCGAGTGGCTGCCTCTGGATTGGCAGGCTTCCACCGCAGGTCGCGCCGGAATCGTTCGCCGTTTCGCACTGGGCCCGATTCTGGCCATCACGCCGTTTAATTTTCCGCTGAATCTGGTAGTGCACAAAGTGGCCCCGGCAATTGCCGCCGGTTGCACCACCTTGCTGAAACCTGCGCCGCAAACCCCGCTCACGTCGCTACTGCTCGCCGAAGTTGTCGAGCAAGCCGGGCTGCCGGCCGGCGCTCTGAACGTGCTGCCGCTCGCAAATCAAGCAGCGGAGAAATTGGTCGGCGACGACCGCCTGAAAATGCTCACCTTTACGGGAAGCGTGCCGGTAGGTTGGGCGCTGAAAGGGAAGTCCGGGAAGAAAAAAGTGACGCTGGAATTGGGTGGCAATGCCGGAGTGATCGTCCACGCCGACGCGGACGTGGACGTCGCGGCGGATCGTTGCGTCGTTGGCGGTTTTTCCTATGCCGGGCAGAGCTGCATATCGGTGCAGCGGATTTACGTGCAGCGCAGCGTGCAGGAGCAATTCCTGGCGCGGTTGCTCGCCGGCGTCAAGAAATTGCGCGTGGGCGATCCCTTGGATGAAGCCACCGACGTGGGGCCCATGATCAGCGAAGACGCGGCACGCCGCGCGGCTTCCTGGATTGATGAAGCTGTTGCGGGAGGCGCGAAACTGCACGCGGGCGGCGCGCGCCAGGGTGCGGTATTGCAGCCCACGGTGTTGACGCACGTGCGCGCAGACATGAAAGTCAGCTGCCAGGAAGTTTTTGCGCCGGTAGTGATTGTTGAGCCCTACGACGATTTCGCCGACGCCGTCCGCCGTGTAAACGATTCGCCCTTCGGACTACAGGCCGGAGTCTTTACGCGCGATTCGAAGCTGCTGTTTTCGGCGTTTGAAAATCTGGAAGTCGGAGGCGTGATCGCGGGAGATATATCCGCTTTTCGGATTGACCACATGCCCTACGGCGGCGTGAAGGATTCCGGAATTGGCCGCGAAGGCTTGCGCTACGCCATCGAGGAGATGACCGAGCCGCGCATTCTCGTCTTGAACTTGGGATAGCCCGCGCCGATCGCGTTATTTTGTTTTTTCGCTCACCGCAGGGAACAGCAGTGACGCGGCCACGGTTAGCGCCAGGACCCCCACGATAACCCCTAAAGAGACCGTCGCGGAAACCGGCAGCCATTCGCTCAGCGTTATCTTCGCACCGACGAAAACCAGAATCCCCGCCAGCCCCTGATGCAAGAAGCGGAATCGCGGCAGCAGATCCGCCAGTGCGAAATACAGCGCGCGCAAACCCAGAATCGCGAACACGTTCGAAGAATAAACAATGAACGCGTTGCGCGTGATCGCCAGCACCGCCGGAACTGAGTCCACCGAGAATATAATGTCCATGGCCTCGACGGCCACCAGCGCCAGAAAAAGCGGCGTGGCGATCCATTTCCCGGCTTGCTTCACGAAGAAGCGCTCGCCCTCGAACTGCTCGGTTACCGGAATGACGCGCCGCGCCATCAGCACCAGCGGATTCCGTTCCGGCCGCATCACGCGCTTACCTGGAAACAACATCTTCAAGCCCGTCAGCAGCAGCAGCGCCCCAAAAACGTACAACACCGCGTGAAACGATTGCAGCAATTCCACTCCCGCCAGTACGAAAGCGGCGCGCATCACGAGAGCCCCCAGCACTCCCAGGAATAGAACTTTGTGTTGCGATTCGCGCGGCACCTGGAACGACTGAAAGATCAGCAGAAACACGAAAATATTGTCCACGCTCAGGGATTTCTCAACCAAATAACCGGTAAGAAATTCCACGCCCACCTGCGTTCCCTGCGAATAATAGAGCCATAGGTTGAAAAGCAGCGACACGGAAATCCACGCCGCGCTCTCCAGCAATGCTTCCCGCAGGGCGATCGTGTGGTTTTTACGATGGAACACGCCCATATCGATCACCAGGGCCGCGGCTGTTGTGACCGCGAAAACTATCCAGACGTGTAATGGCGTTCCCAGCATGGGGCTATTGGCGCTCGCAACCGGTCCACCAGTCTAACCGGGCAGCGGCCGCGAACGAAGACCGATATCGCACATTTGCGTTACATACTAGTTGCAGGCTTTGCAAGGATGCACGATAATTCGCCATTGTAGTCCCCGGTTTGGAGCCGTCTTGGCGGCTTTTTCGTGATTAATTGCCCGCACTGCAGCACGGTGAACCCGGACTTCGCTGAATCCTGCTCACGTTGCGGGACTCCCATGCCATTGGGCGAGTCCGAAACGATCCAGATGGTGGACGCCACCGTCATCGCTCCGGGCAGCGATTTCGGTCCGCGCTACCGCATCGAGGCGCTTCTCGGGCAAGGCGGCATGGGCCGCGTTTATAAGGCCTATGACAAAGACCTCGACCGCACCGTAGCCATCAAAGTGGTGCGCGAAGGCGCCATCGGCGAATCCGACGCCCTCAAACGCTTCAAACAGGAACTCGTCCTCGCCAGCAAGATTTCCCACAAGAATATTCTGCGCATTCACGACATGGGCGACGTCGGCGGCCTGCGCTTCATTTCCATGGCCTTCGTCGAAGGCCAGGACCTGCAGCACATCATCCGCGACAACCCCAAGATGCCGCTGGAACGCATTCTAAAATTTGCTCAGCAGATCGCGGAGGCGCTGGCTGCGGCGCATGCCGAAGGCGTCGTCCATCGGGATCTGAAACCGCAGAACCTGCTGGTCGATAAGAACGACCAGATTTTTGTGTGCGATTTCGGCCTGGCAAAATCCTTCGAAGAAGGCGCGATCGGCATGACGCGCACCGGCGCCTTTCTCGGCACGCCGCGTTACATGTCGCCAGAACAGGTGGAAGGCAAGCCCGCGGACGGTCGCGCGGACCTGTACGCTTTCGGCCTGATCTTGTACGAAATGGTGATCGGCGACGTTCCATTCACAGGCGAATCCACCCTGAAAGTGATGTACCAGCGCATTCAGGAAAAGCCCAAGAGCCCAAAACTCTTGCGGCCCGATCTTCCGAACTGGCTCGTGAAAATTATCATGCGCTGCCTGGAACGGGATCCGAACGATCGTTACCAGAATGCCTACGAAATTCTGGCCGATCTGCAGGGCGGAGCATCCGGCAGCGGCATCTCGCGCGTGGGCATGTCGCGCATCGGCTCAGGCTCGCAAAGCGTTATCATCCAGTTTCCGGAGTTCGCCAGCCATCGTTGGGTATGGATCGTGGCCGGAGTTATGGCGCTGCTTCTGCTCGCGCTCGCGATACCCCCCGTGCGCCACCTGATCCCCGGATTTAAGGTGGAACAGCCCGGTACCGCGACATCAGGTATTCCGCCGCTTTCCAGCGGTCGCTACGTCGCCATTCTGCCGCTGCAAGTTCTCGGCGACCAATCCCAACTCGGCTACCTGGCCCAAGGCATCCAGGAAGCCCTTGCTGCGAAACTTTTTCAATTGAAAGGCGTGCACGTCACCTCTTCCGACGCCGCTGCCAAGGCCGATCCCAAGCAATCTCTGCAGAAAATCGCGCGCAGTCTGGGCGCGAACATGCTCGTGCAGGGCATGGTGCAGGGCAATGGGGACAAAATACGCATCATCCTGAATTTGGAAGACGTGGCGAACAGCAAGCGCGTTTGGAGCCAGCAATTCGACGGCGTTCCAGCGGACCTGTTCACGCTCGAAGACCAGATCTACGGTCAAGTAGTTTCCGCGATGGACGTTACGCCTACGACGGAAGAAACCGCCAAAGCAGAGGCTCGGCCCACGGATAACGTCGGCGCCTACGATTTCTATTTGCGCGGCCGCAGTTCCATCCGCGCTCACGAAAGCAAGAACGTCGAAGCGGCGCTCGACTACTTCAATCAAGCCCTGAAGCAAGATCCGAGATTCGCGTTGGCGTACACCGGAATTGCGGACGCGAGTCTCAGGATGTACGACCTTAAGAAGGACAGCTTTTGGACTCAGAAAGCACTTTCCGCGGCGCAGCAGGCGCAACAGCTCAACGACAATCTACCCGAAGTTCACTCCACACTGGGGAGCGTCTATCGCGCCACAGGCAAGTATTCCGAAGCGACAGCGGAGTTGAGACGCGCCATCGCGCTTGCGCCGAGTTCGGACGAGGCGTACCGAAGACTCGGGACTGTTTATATGGACAGCGGGCAGGCTAAACAAGGCATTGAGGCGTTTCAGAAGGCTGTCGAGCTGAATCCCTATTTTTGGCAAAATCAAAACCTTCTGGGCGACGCCTACCTCCAAACCGCAGATTACCCGAAGGCTCTGGAAGCATTCAAACAGGTCACAGTTTTGGAGCCGGACATTGATGCGGGTTACGAGAATATGGGCGTCGTTTATTCAACAGAGGGGAAGTATCAGGAGAGCGTCCCTTATTTTCAGAAGGCTCTACAGATCGAGCCGTATTTTTCGACCTATTCAAATCTTGGTACAGCGTACTTCTTTCTGAAACAGTATTCGAACGCGGTAGAAATGTTCGAGAAAGCGGTGGCGCTGAGCCCCAATGACACGCTAATGATGGTGAACCTCGGCGATGCGTATCGTTATGCGGGCCAGCAGGAAAAGGGACGCAACACCTACCAACAGGCCATTTCCCTGGGATTTAAGGAACTGCAAACAAATCCCAATAACGCAGCAATCATGGCGCAGGTGGCGCTCTGCTATGCGAAGATGGGCAACGCGGCTCAGGCGCAAGAGTTCATTAAGCGAGCGCGCGCCGCGGATCCCACCAATGTTGACTATATTTACGACGATACGGAAATCAAGGCATTGTCCGGCCTCACGCCTGAAGCGCTGAAATCCCTGCAAGAGGCTCTGGAGAAGCACTACCCGGCGGCGTTCGCTGAGGGGGATCCGGAACTCGATAGCCTTCGGAAGGATCCTCAGTTCTCCGCGATCATCAAGAAGTATTCCGCGAAGAAGCCATAGAGACCACTGCGCGAGATAGACCGTCTGAATTTATGGAGTGACTGCCCGGGAGCTAGATTATCGGCAGGACAATCAGGGAATTGCTGCGTCGCCAGGTCCGCGCGAGACGGTTTCGACTTCGAGACATTTTCCGGGAGTGCCTGTTCTCCGAGTAATACCAGGAACTGGCTATCCTCACAGGCTCCAATGAAAAAGGCGCTACGTATCGCCGTAGCGCCTCGAAACGAACCTAGCATCCACTTGGAATGGGTGGCCGGCGTTATGCGGAAAGCACCCGCTGTGCACCGGTAATCTGCTTCGTAAGCCGTTTCCTCCCGAGAGCAACAAGAGAAATTAGCCCTGCGAATAGGAGGAGACCAGAATCTGGCTCAGGAACAAACGATGCGGTGAAGCCCTGGCAGTCTTGTACCCCGTCCGTGACAGTGCACGGTGCTATGAATCCCACATGGTTCATATCCCCGCCTGTAAACTCGAATTCTAAATCAGTGAGCGGATTAACAGAGGGGGCAACGGTCCCACACGTTGCGTATATGTTCGACGCGCAGGTGTAAATCTCACCAGGGATAAACGTGAATTCCACGAACAAAGAAGTCAGATCCCCTGGGCCGTCCCAGAGGAAATTCTCTGGGGGGGTCACTGTGCTTGCCTCCCCGACAAAAAAGACCGGATCGGCTTGGGTGTTTGTACTAAAACACGTATCGCCAACAGGTGCGGGCGAGCAACTCGGATCGGGAAACTTATTGGTGGTCAACACAGGGTCGCCGTCTGCCTTGGCGATTCCGGCAGCACAGCACATCAGCAAAACCAATCCCAAAGCCCGTATGAATTTCACCCGCGCACCTCCACGAATTTACAACCGCGGATATACTAGCACGTCTAAGTCCACTATCCCGGATTTTCGCCTACAGTAAACCCTTTACGTTCAATACCTCTGCCTACTCATTTGCGGGCCATTTTTCTCAATATGCAACACTTTGCACATCTCCGCCCTTCTCCTATCTGTATGGCGCATTTGGTGTTGCATCCTGCCCTCTGCCCCATCCTGGAGTTCAACACGTACCGCTACCTCCGCAACTCAATCTCGGGCCATAATCCCAGCGCGCCTGGAAGCCGAATATGCTAAATCCTTCGTCCGCAAATTTTCGCCTCGCGATCAAGACGGCTCTCGCCGGCTGCCTCGGCATGTATTTTGCCTCGCTCTTGCGCATGCCCCAGCCCTATTGGGCCGCGATCAGCGCCATGATCGTGATGCAGATAAATCTCGGCGCTGCCGTAAAGCAATCCTGGATTCGCTTCGCCGCCACGGCCGTGGGCGCCGCCGTCTCCATTCCGTTTATGGCAGTCCCGGGACAAAAACTCTTGGTCTTCGGCGTCGCCGTGTTTGTCACAATCGTTCTGTGCACGATTTTGCACCTGGAGGACGGAATACGCCTCGCGGCCGTCACCATCGCGATCATCATGCTTGTCCCGAACACCGGGCGGCCGTGGGTACCCGCGCTCAACCGTTTCCTGGAAGTTTCTTTCGGAATTCTCATCGCGCTGGCGGTGGCCGAGTTCGTCTTGCCTTCCACGGCACTGGAAAGTCTCCGGCATGCGCTCGCCGAAAAATTCTTGCAGCTCGACACCTTCCTCTCGGCGCTGCTGCTGCGGTTTCGCGGCGAGAATGTGGCAGACGTCGAAGGGTTGCGCGCGAACCTCGCAGCACTGGCCCGTCAAAACACGGACTTCCACGCGCACGGCCGCTATGAACCGGCGCGCTGGTCCGCAGGCCGCATAACTCTCGTAAGATTGCTTCAGCACGAAGAGCGCATGTCTCAAGCGGTGGAGACTCTCGACGTCGCGTGCGACGGAGCTTTTTGTGGAGGAATTGACCTGCAGTGGGAACCGGAATTCAGCGAGCTATGCGCTGGAATTTCCGAAGCCCTGCAGCGAATCGCGGAAGGAATCTTGACCGGAAAATTCTGGACGCCCGAATACGATTTCGCCGCCGCGATCCAGGCGCTGGACGCGAGAGCAAACGCAGCGCGCATCTCCGTCGGATCCAGCGCGCCCACTGTTAACGCCACGCCGGGCACGCCAACACTGGAAGGCGTTCTGCGCCAGCACACGATCTACTTCGCGTTGCAAACCCTCGCCCGTGAACTCGCCGCCGCGCAAATCACCGCGCGAGAACTGGTCGCCAGCGGCACCGCCCACACCGCCGCTAGATAGGGAACTGGGATAGGTCAGGGCGTACTCATCGTGGCCGAGCGGATAGACGCCAATCGATTCTCCATGTCCGCCGCCTCTTTCGCGCGTCCCAAAGTTCGCAGCGTACGCGCTTCACTGCTCAAGACCGGCGCGAGTTGCGGGCTGTTCGGTCCAAACTGCTTTTCCGCCACGGCTATCAGCTGCCGGGTATATGGCTCCAGTTTGTCGGGCTTGCCCCACTTGTCGTAAAGATTGCAGGCGTTGCTCAAAGGCATCAACATGTTAATGCCATCGTGACCGTACAAGGATTCGTCAATATGCACCGAGCGCAGAATGTAGGGTTCGGCCTTGGCATAATCTTTTTGCGCCATGTAAACGCTCGCTGCGTCTAGCAGGCTGGCCGCCACGCGATCGCTGCCCTCTCCATAAACCTTCTCGTTCACATCTACTTCGCGAAAATAGAATTTCTCCGCTGCGGCGTAATCGTGCTGCATCAGCGCATTGCGGCCCAGCGACTGCAGGGGCATGGCTGTGTTTGCCGAATGCGCGCCAAATATTTCCTCGCTCACTTTCAGTTCGCGCTCATAAGCAGCTTCCGCCGCGGCTGGATCTTGTCCCAGATATTCATTCCCCACATGGTCCAGCGCAGTCACCAGGCGCGGGTCGTGCGGCTGCACCTTCTCGGCCAGCTCCACCGCGTCCTGGAAATGCTTCAGCGCCTCGTCAAAATGTCGCACCCGATTGGCTTGTTCGCCCGCCTGCATGGCCGCATCAATCTTCTCCGATAGCCTCGGCGCCGCTTGCAGGTTGTGGGCGCGTGCCTCTAGTGCCGCGGCGTCTGAAGATTTTCCCGAGGATTTCAACGCGGCGATGTGCAGCTGCAATCGCTCCTGCGCTTTCTTGTACTCCACTTGAGGATCGGCGGCATCCATCCGCGTTATTTTCGTGCGGTAGTCGGCGCTCGAATCCAGCAACGCGGCTTTATGATATTCCTCCAGCGACTCCGCCCAGTCTCCTTTTTTCTCCAGAGCGTCCGCCAATTCAATCATCACGGGAACCTGTCCCGGTGAAAGCGCGATGGCCTGCTGGAACTCGCTCGCTGCCGCGGCGTTGTCCCCCGCCGCCAGCAAGGCCTGCGCGTAGTATTCGTGCACGAACGCGTCGCTCGGCCTCAGATCCTCGGCTTGTTTCAGCTCGTCGATCGCATGCGCGTAGTCCTTCTTGGCCATCAGCGCCCGCCCGGCTCCCACGTGCGCATCGACGGAGTTATGGTCCAACTTTGCCGCCAGCCGATATTCCTGGAGCGCTTCATCGTACTTTTTCTGCGTTTCGCGTAGCGCGCCCAGACCTGTGTGCGGCAGCGGATCGGCGGGGTCTAGCTTGCTCGCCAGCAGAAATTCCTTTTCCGCTCCCTCCAGGTCCCACGTTCGGTGCAAGGCTATCCCCAAACAGTGATGGCAAATCATCACGTCCGGAAAATCCTTCTCGAGTTCCCGAAATTCCAGCACCGCCTCGGCGTTGAAGTTGTGATTCAACAGCGTCGCCGCAAGGTTATGCCGCCCATCGTAACGCTTCGGATCCAGCCGCTTCACTTCGCGATATTCCCGAATGCCGGAATCGACGTCGCCCTTGGTTACGAATTCCACACCCAGGTTGTAATGTGCGTCGACGTCATTCGGGTCCAGCGCGATGGCCTTCTTGTATTGCGCGATCGCGCCGTTCACGTCGCCTTCCAGCGAATACATTAATGCCAGGTCCACGCGCACCGGCTCGTAATCGGGTTTCAGGCGCAACGCCGCTTCGTATTCCGCGTTGGCCGCGTCGAATTTGCGCATCGCCGCCAGCGCCAGCCCCGCGTTCTTGTGCGCCTCCGCGTTGTCAGGAGTCGCCGCCAGCGCCGCCTTCGCTTCGCGCAGGGCCTCTTCTTGCTCGTCCAGTCGGTGCCAAATGAAACTTAGCTTGGTATGCGCTTCTGGAAAGTTCGGATCTTGGCGCAGGACTTCCTTGTATACGGCCACCGCCTCCGGCCAGCGCTCCTGTAGGCGCAGCATTTGGCCCATCACAAATCCGCTTTCGGGACTTTCAAAACTGGCCCTCAGCACCGCTGTTAATTCGGCGGTGCCCTCTGGGAATTTCTTGGTCTGGATCAGCTTCGCGGCGTTGACGATGTGTTCCAACTCTTCTTTATTCGGAGCCTGCTTTGCTCCTTCCGGCGCGAATACCTTTGCGGAATCCAGAGCCACCAAAATACGCGAATCCGCGCCGACCGCTTCCAGTTGCGCGCGGAAATCAGCATCGCTTGCGAAGCTCACCCCGCGATCGTGGATGGCCGCAACGATATTTTCAGGCAGCGCCGCGCCCGCCACCAGCGCCAGCAGCCGAGTTTGTCTGAGTGGCTCGTGCGTTTCTTGCGCGCCCACACCAAAGGAAGCACAACCGAGCACCAGGAAAAGCAAACACGCGGAAATTCTGCTCATTGTCCCCTCCAGA
The DNA here is from genome assembly GCA_013289695.1 of Acidobacteriota bacterium. Lineage (GTDB taxonomy): Bacteria > Acidobacteriota > Terriglobia > Acidiferrales > UBA7541 > Palsa-295. The sequence goes on along the minus strand of JABCZK010000008.1, from coordinate 71,351 downwards.
CTCCTGCTTACTTTTACCGTATAGTTACCGTGCTGGCGCTAGTACGTTGGTACTACGGCGGGCGAGTTGTTTCGTAAGAAGAACGGTGCGGCCTCATTTGAAAATACTTTCGGCGACGTGCTCATGCTGCACTCAACTGCCCTTTCCGATACGCTCCGCCGGGAATGCGAAAATTACCCTAAGCAATCCGCGATTGTTTGCGAGGCTTTTCTGACCGTTCAGGCATAATTATGAATGTCCTGCGAATGAGCCGATGCGACTCAGCCTCGCACGATTGGGGCAAGGACAACAGGACTCGCATTTCCGATCCGCTTCGGTTTATTTGCAGAGCGCAACCACAAAGGGAGTACTCGATGGGCGACCTACTCGACTTGGCGGTCAAAGCGCACGGCGGTCTCGGACGTTGGAACGATTTCAACGCGATCAAGGTCGCCGCATCCATCACCGGCGCAATCTGGTTCGTGAAAGGGAAGGGAGATGTGCTGAAGAACGTGGTGGTGACCGCCGAAACGCGCAACGAACGCGTCACCCTCGACTTCCCGGGTCAAAACAAGCGCGCTATTTTTCAACCCGACCGTGTGGTGATCGAAAAGCTAGACGGAACGTTAATTGAAGCCCGCGATAATCCGGAAAAGTCTTTCGAAGGGCAGCAACGCGAAACTCCCTGGGACGACATTCAAGTGGCCTACTTCGCGGGCGAAGCGTTGTGGACCTACCTCAACACTCCGTTCCTTTATACCCACGAAGGATTCATGACGGAAGAGATAGCACCGCTCGAGCTGGAGACCGAAACCTGGCGGCGCCTGAAGATAACCTTCCCCGACACCGTGAAGAGCCACACCCGCGAACAAATCTCCTGCTTCGGTTCCAATGGCCTGTTGCGCCGTCACGATTACACCGTGGACATTCTCGGCGGCGCCACCGGCCTCAACTATGCGTTCGACTTCCGCAATATTGACGGTATTGTCGTTCCCACCAAACGTCGTATATATGCCTACGAAGGCGATTACCGACCAGTGAAAGAGCCTCTGCTCGTCGCCATTGACATGGGCGAAATCACTCTCACCTAGGCCATCGAATCCCCATGCTTGCGTTCGCCGCGCCAGATGGCGATAATTGAAGAGCACTTAGAGCAGGAGCGCGCGGTTGATGAAACGCCGATTACTTGAATCCAGCCTTCAAATTGCCGCAGTCGTGCTGCTGCTGTTTGCGGTCACAGCGCTATCAACGCTCGCGAAAAACAGCCAGTATTTTTCCAAGTCCAATCCAGCCCGCTACCTCAACATAGCCAGCAAAATGACGCGGAGCGATTTGCCGGCGGTCGTTGACTGGACGCCACTGCGGCCGGTCGCCCGATTCATACCGCCTCGACCCGAAACGCGAATCACCCAAGTGGTGCGGGCAGAGATTCCGGCGCTGCAGTCTATCAGCGTGACTGTTTCCTTGCAGCACCGTTCTCCCCCGATTTCCCTTTCCTAGTTCATTCGCTGCCAAAATCTGATATTCCAATCATTGCGTTCGCTCTGGCCCTTTTTCCGTGCAGTCACGGACACGATCCGGGAGAGGAGTTTTCATGAACGTAGAACCGCTCATGCCCTTGCAACTGGAGCAGTTGCGCTCGTTGAGTACTTGCGTGGTCGCCAGCGCCATCGAGACTTTTGGTGTGCGCCTGCGGAACAGAGGATTTACCGATTCCCGCTTGCATTGCTTTTTCCCGGAGATGCCCACCACGGTGGGTTACGCGGCGACAGCCCGCATCCGCAGCTCCGATCCTCCCATGGAAGGGCACAGTTACTACGAACGTGGCGCCTGGTGGGATTCTTTACGGCAAGTCCCTGAGCCGCGCGTAGTAGTCGTCGAAGATGTGGATTCCAATCCCGGTCTGGGGGCCTTCATCGGAGAAGTGCACGCCAATATTTTGCTGGCACTGGGCTGCGTTGCGGTAATCACCAATGGCGCCGTCCGCGACCTTACCGGTGTGCGCAAGAGCGGTCTGCAAATGTTCGCCGCAAATGTCTCGGTGTCGCACGCTTACGCCCATGTCTTCGATTTTGCCGGCACCGTTGAAATTGCAGGCCTCTCGGTGCAACCCGGAGATTTGATCCAGGGAGACCAGCACGGCGTGCAAACGATTCCGCGCGCGATCGCCCCCCGGGTCCCCGCGAAAGCGCTGGAAATTGTTCAACAGAGAAAACAGTTGATCGAGTTCTGCCGTTCCGATTCTTTTTCGATCGCAAAGCTCAGAGAACGACTCAAGGAGTTGGAATCGTGATCCATATAGCCGCCGCTTATCGTTGGATGTTCGTGGTCATTGCTTTATCCGCGTGTGCCAATGGCTGCGGCGACGCTCACAAGGCCGATGCCGCCGACGTGCCGCCAGCAGCCGTGGTAAAAGTGCAACGCAAGAGCCTTTCCAGCACCCTGGAGATCTCCTCGGAATTTCTGCCCTACCAGGAAATTGATGTGTATGCGAAAGTTTCCGGTTACATCCAGAAGCTGTACGTGGATTGGGGCACCCACGTGAAGCAGGGGCAGCTCCTGGCCGTGCTGGAAATTCCCGAACTGCAACAGCAGCTGCTGCAAGACGAAGCGTCGGTTCGCCGCGCCGATCAGGAAGTATCCCGCGCACGGGAGGAACAAACCCGCGCGGAATCCGCCTACAGCGTCGCACACATCACCTACACCCGGCTGGCCGACGTGCAAAAATCCCGGCCCGAACTCGTCGCCCAGCAGGAAATTGACGTGGCGCAGGGCAAGGACCTCGAAGCCAGCGCCGGTGTCTCATCATCAAAGGATGCCTTGGCCGCAGCCGAACAGGCTCTGCTCGCGGCCAAAGCCGCGCTCGACAAAGACAAGGCGCTGTTCGCCTACGCGCGCATGACGGCTCCCTTCGAAGGAGTCGTAACGCAAATTTACGCCTATACCGGGGCGTTGCTTCCCGCGGGAACTTCCGCGACGAAGGGCGATTCCGCGCTCTGCCACCTCTCGCAGAATAATTTACTTCGCCTGGTCATACCCGTGCCGGAACGGGCAGTTCCGGAAATCAGCAACGGCCAGACTCTGGAAGTAAACGTCTCGGCGTTGCAGAAGACTTTCATCGGCAAAATTTCGCTGTTTTCGGATCAGATCGATCTAACCACCCGCACCATGCACACCGAAGTCACCGTGCCCAACGCGAATTACGCGCTGGTGCCGGGAATGTACGCGTCCGTCAAGATTCCGTTGCACACGGTCACCAACGTTCTCACCATTCCGCTGCAAGCCGTGCAATCCACGGGAACCGGCCAGGGCACCGTGCTGCTGGTGAATTCCACCAACCATCTCGAACGCCGCGAAGTGAAGCTGGGTTTGCAGTCGCCCACCGACGCCGAAGTACTCTCCGGCCTCGGCGAAAACGAATCCGTCGTATTCGGCGAGCAGAGCCAGTTTAAAGAAGGCCAGCTGGTCGCGCCCAAACTCGTCACAGCCCCAGGAATGGAGTAAACCCAAGATGCCAACATTTGCGATACGCCATCCTTATTTCATTATTGTGGTCTGCCTTTTCATTTGCGTCCTCGGCATTACCAGTTTGGCGCAAATGCCCGTGGATATGTTTCCGCCGATCAACATTCCCGTCGTCCTCGTCGCCACTTTCTACAACGGCATGCCCCCGGAACAAATCGAAGCCGATATCACCGACACCTTTGAGCGTTTTTTCACTCTCGGTAGCGGCATTGACCACATGGAATCGCGCTCCATGGCCGGCGTCAGCCTGATCAAAATTTATTTCCAACCGGGAACGGATGCGAATGCCGACGTTACCAGTATTTCCAATCTCGCCATGGCCGATCTCCGCCGCTTGCCCGAAGGCACGCTGCCTCCCGTGGTCATCAAAGTGGACGCTTCCAGCCTACCTGTTTGCTTGCTGACCGTCGAAGGCCAGGGACTCAACGAAACGCAGTTGCACGATTATCTGCAGTATCAGATCCGCAATCAGATCGCCGGAGTTCCCGGCGCCACCGTGCCACCTCCCTACGGCGGGAAGTATCGCCAACTGATGGTGTACGTGGACCCGTTGAAATTGCAGGCGCACGAGCTGAGCCCCATGGATGTCGTTCGCTCCATCAACGAGTCCAACCTAATTCTTCCGGCGGGCGATGTGCGCTTAGGCGCCTTGGATTACAACATCTATACCAACGCGCAGGTGCCCAACGCCCAGGCTCTGAATCAGATTCCACTGAAGACCGAAGGGGAGAAGTCCGTCTTCCTTTCCGACGTGGGCAACGCCGTTGACGGTTCCTACTTGCAGTACAACATCGTGCGCGTCAACGGTCAAAAGTCGGTTTACGCGCCGATCCTCAAGCAGGGCGGCGACACCAATACCATCGCGGTCGTCAACGGCATCAGGAAGGCCATTACCACGCTGCGCGATATTCCTGCGCAGTTGCACACCCACGTGGTTTTCGACCAGTCGCTTTTCGTGAAGCAGGCCATTTCCACCGTGTTGCGCGAAGGCGGCATCGGATTATTTCTCACCGCCGTGATGATTCTGCTGTTTCTGGGGAGCATGCGCGCCACTGCGGCGGTTTTTCTTTCCATTCCGCTCTCGGTGATGATTACGTTTTTTGTTCTGCATTCCGCCGACAAGACCATCAACAGCATGGTGCTCAGCGGTCTGGCCCTGGCATTTTCACGCCTGATTGACGACTCCGTGGTGGTCATCGAAAACATTTATCGTCACATTGAGCTGGGCGAGGACCCCAAAGTCGCAGCGGTGAAGGGCGCGAATGAGGTGGCGCTCGCCGTGCTCGCCATCATGCTCGTCGCTGTAGTCGTTTTCTTCCCGGTCACCCTCCTCTTCGGCGTCAGCAAATACTTGTTCTCCGCGCTGGCCTTGGCGGTGGTTCTCGCCCTTTTTGCCTCTTACTTCGACGCCGTCACTGTGGTTCCCCTGTTCTGCGCGTACTTCCTGAAACCAGCCCATGAACACAGCCCCCAGAGCGCCGACGGCGCGACAGCGAAAAAATCGTGGGGCGCCCGGTTCCACGCGAATTTCAACGCCAAATTCGAAAGGATGCTGAACGTCTATGAAAAATACGTCCAGAAAACTTTGGACCGTCCGCGCGAGGCCCTCATTCTCTTCGTGGCCATGTTCCTGGTGAGCTTTCTGCTGGTGCCGTTTATTGGCGTCTCGTTTTTCCCGCGCTCGGACGCCGGCCAATTCGTGATCAACGTGAAAGCCCCCACCGGCACGCGCATTGAAGTGACCAACGATTACGTAAAACAAGTCGAAGAGATCGTGCGCCAGGTCGTAAAGCCGGACGATCTGAACACCGTGGTATCGAATATCGGCGTGATGGCCGATTTGTCCGCCCTGTTCACGTCGAACTCCGGCATGCACACCGCTTTCGTGCAAGTGGGCCTCAAGGAAGATCATCACGAGAGCAGTTTCGTTTACATGAACGAAGTGCGCCGCCGCATTGCCGCGCAACTGCCGCAGTTGCGCACCTATTTTCAATCCGGCGGCCTTGTGGACGCGGTTCTGAACCAGGGCGCGCCCGCGCCCATTGATGTCCAAGTGAGCGGCATGGACCTGAAAACGAACGACCGCATCGCACAGGATTTGGCGCGGCAGATCAAGGCCTCGCGCGGCGTTTCCGATGTGTACATCCCGCAGGACATGGATTATCCCGCGCTCGAAGTAAACGTGAATCGCGATCGTGCCGCGGAGCTGGGCCTCAGCCCCAAGGAAGTGCTCGACAACCTCATCACCGCGCTCACTTCCGACGTCGTGATCGCGCCGAGCTACTGGGTGGACCCCAAAAACGGCAACAATTATTTCGTAACCGTGCAGTACCCCGAAAATCAGGTCAAATCCATCGAGGATCTGAAAGCCATGCCCTTGCATTCTCCCAAGCTGAAGATGCCGACCTACCTGAATCAGGTCGCTGATGTGGTGCCGATTCTCACTCCCACGGAAGTGGATCACTATCAACTTCAGCGTTCCATTGATATTTACGTTGCGCCCACCGGCGAAGATATCGGTGGGCCGCAGCGTGAAATTTCAAAAATCATCTCGCACACCCAACTGCCGCCCAACACGCGCGTGGACGTCCGCGGCCTGGTGTTGACCATGCAATCCTCATTCAAAAGTTTCGGCCTTGGCTTGTTCCTGGCCGTCCTGCTCGTCTATCTCATCCTGGTTGCCCAGTTTTCCTCCTTCGTGGATCCGTTCCTGATTGTGCTGGCCGTGCCCACCGGGCTGATCGGCGTCGTGCTCACTCTGGCGCTCACCGGCACCACGCTCAACATCCAGTCGCTCATGGGCGTCGTAATGCTTCAAGGCATGGTGGTCTCCAACAGCATCTTGATCGTGGACTTTGCCAACGTGCTGCGCAGCCAAGGCCACGGCCTGCGCGAAGCGGTGGTGCACTCTTGCCGCATCCGCCTGCGCCCGATCTTGATGACGTCACTTGCCACCGTCGTCGGGCTGCTGCCCATGGCCTTCAAATTGGAAACCGGCAGCGAAGCCTACGCGCCGCTCGCGCGCGTGATCATCGGCGGCCTGCTCACTTCCATCGTGCTCACGATTTTCGTCGTTCCCGCGGCGTATCTGCTGATGTATCGCCGCCGCGCTGAAGCTGCTGCGTCGCTCGTCACCGAGGAGGCTCACTAATGCATCACCGAAATCTTTCCACATCTCTGCTTCTGCTCGCTGCGGCTCTTACCGGCACGCCCGCTTGGGCGCAATTGCACGCGGCCGTTGGGACGCCAGCTCCCCCGCAAGCGCCGCCCGCTGCTTCCCAGAGCCTCACGCTGCAAGAAGCAGAGAAAATTGCGATTCAAAATCATCCGCAGATTCAAGCGGCCACGTACTTGGCCGCAGCCGCGAAGGCGCAGGTCACCGAAGCCCGCTCGGAATACTTTCCCCACGCTTACGGCAGCGCCACCGGCGTGAAAGCGGAAACCAACAGCCGCGTCGCTGCCGGCGCGCTGAACAATTCGATCATCTTCAGTCGCTTTGCGGACGGCGTCACCGTGCAGCAGTTGGTCACCGATTTTGGGCGTACGCACGAACTGGTGAAAAGCTCGAATTTGCACGCGAAGGCCCAGGAAGAAAACATCACCACCTCGCGCGCGGACGTGCTGCTGCAAGTGGACGCCGCCTATTACAACTGCTTGAAAGCGCAAGCCGTGCTGCAGGTGGCTGAGGAAACAGTCAAAGACCGCCGCCTCGTTTCCGATCAGGTGACGGAGATGGAGAGAAATAAACTCAAGTCCGGACTGGACGTGAGCTTCGCGAACGTGGACCTGGCGCAAGCGCAGCTGCTGCTGGTGCAGGCGCAGAATGATTTGCAGGCCTCCTACGCGGAACTTTCTGCCGCGCTGGGACTCGCGGACCAGAAAACATTTCAGCTCGCGGACCAGCCGGTGCCGTCGGCCCCACCCAGCGATCTTTCCGTCTTGATCGCCGAAGCCATGCGCGACCGCCCTGAAATTATCAGCCAGCAGCTGGACGTAAGTTCGGCACAAAGTTACGCCACCGCCGAGCGCGACTTGTGGCTTCCGACCATCAGCGCTGTCGGCGTCGCCGGTCTCACGCCCTACCGCGTGGAGGAACTGGGGTCGCGCTACGCGGCCGCCGGATTCAACTTGAACATTCCCATTTTTAACGGCCGCCAGTTCAACGCGCTGCATGCCGAAGCGACAGCCGAGTCTAACGCGCGGCAGCAATTCCTGCGCGATCTGCAGGACGCGGTCGTCCGCGATGTGCGCAAAGCATGGCTCAACACATTTTCCGGCTACCAGCGCCTCGCGCTCACGCAGCAATTGCTCGACCAAGCGAATCAAGCCCTCGACCTGGCCCAGCAGCGCTACAAACTGGGCCTGAGTTCCATCATCGAACTAAGCCAGGCGCAACTGAACGCCACGCAAGCGCAAATTTCCCAAGCCAGCGCCAAATACGATTACGCCGCCGAAATATCCGCGCTGAACTTTGAAATCGGCCTTAATCATTGATCCGTGGTGATTGATCCGTGCGAACCACGCATCTGCGGTGCGTATTAACACTTCGCGAAAAAAGTGCACAGGGTGTCATCCCGAACCCGCGGCAGCGGGTGAGGGATCTGCTTTTCATGCAGGCGCTCAGGAAACAGCAGATTCCTCGGTCAAAGTGCCCCCTCGGAATAACAACTTTGGTGTTTTTCCGCAAACTGTTCATCCGTGGTGATTGACAAGCCGTTGCGCGACCGCGAACAGATGATTGCTGTGACTCCCATGGCCGAACCGCGGTACGCTCATCCATAGGCATGGCACGAGTTAAGAGCCCAGAGAAACGCGCCGCAATCCTCCGCGCGGCGGTACGCGAGCTTGCCAATTCCGGGCTCGGCGCGCCCACTGCGAAGATCGCCGCTCGTGCGGGCGTTGCCGCGGGCACGCTCTTCACCTACTTCCCGAACAAGCAAGCGCTGCTGAACGAGCTGTATCTCGAGCTGAAGGGCGAGGCGTACGCCCGGGTCAACGCTAAATTTCCGGGGAAGGGAAGTCTCGAGCGCCGCGCGCGGCATATTTGGTCGAGCTATCTCGAGTGGGCCATCGAATTTCCAGAGAAACGCAAAGTTTCCGTGCAACTCAATGTCTCGGACGTAATCACGCACGACACGCGCGAGAAAACCGCTGCGGCGGGCGGTGCAGTTCGCCAAACGCTCAGCGAGCTCGACCGCCGCGCCGCGCTGCGCGGCCTGCCGGCCGGTTTCGCCTCTGCCACCATGTCGGCGCTGCAGGAAGCCGCGATGGAGTTCGTCGGCCGGGAACCGCGCCGCCGCAAGCATCTCATGGCACGAGGCTTCCAGGCCTTCTGGCGGGCGTTGCGCTAACGTCTCGGCACGCCTAAATAAATGAGCATCCAGTCACTTATTCTAATCATCCAATGCCGCGGAGGATATCTCAATGGCGAAAGTCTGGTTGATTACGGGAAGCGGCAACGGGTTGGGGCGGGACATCGCCAAGGCGGCGCTGGCCGCAGGCGACTGCGTAGTGGCCGGAGCGCGCCGCACCGAAGAACTGGCGCCCCTGGTGGCGCAGTACGGCGAGTGGGTTAGGCCCGTCAGGCTGGAAGTGCGCGACGAGGCCGCCGCAAAAGCAGCGGTGCAGTTGGCGGTGGACAGCTTCGGGCGTCTGGACGCTCTCGTCAACAACGCTGGATACGGGCAGTTTGCGCCGTTCGAGCAAATGAGCGCCGAGGACTTTCAGGCCGTCGTGGACACCTGCTTCTACGGCGTTGTGTACACCACCCGCGCCGCCATTCCGGTGATGCGTAAGCAGAAGAGCGGTCACATCTTTCAGGTGTCTTCAGTCGGCGGCCGCCTCGGAGTTCCCGGCAATACGCCGTATCACGCGGCCAAGTGGGCCGTCGGCGGCTTCAGCGACTCACTGGCGATGGAGGTCGCGCCTTTCGGCATCAAGGTCTGCACACTGGAGCCGGGAGGCATTCGGACCAACTGGCTACGGCGGGCCGCTCAGAATGCGCCGGACTTGCTGCCGGAGTATGAGGCCACGGTCGGTTCGTTCCTGAAGATATTGCGAGGCCTCGAAGGGCGTGCAGAAGGCGATCCGCGAAAGATCGCGGATGTGATCGTGCAGCTGGCGAATAGCGACGAGGTGCCGGTGCGGCTGATCCTCGGCGTAGATGCGGAACAGCGAGTGCAAAAAGCAGAAGCTGCGCGTGCGAGCGAGGCCGAGAAATGGCGGCATCTCACTGTTTCAACGGTTTTTGAAGATGGGCGTTTCGACAGCCAATCGTATGTGGCCAAAAGCGGCGGCAATTCCTGAGTCGCCGAATCAGCGGTAGACAGCCGCGCTCGTCGGTTTTCATTGCGCCGGCGTCCCGCCGGCTCTCTTGCCTTTGCAGTGGAATCGTGCCGCGCGCGGCCCAGCCTGCCGCGGACAGGCCAGTTTGCCATAGACATCAGGGCCGCCCGCCGCAGCCCAGTCTCACTCAACGCGGGCGCGTCGTCAGCCCTGCCTGCTTCCAGAGCTTCTCCCAGTGCCACACGCCGGGTGTTTTGTCGAGGACGCGGTGGCCCAGCTGGTGGGCCAGCATCAAAATCTGGCCGCGGTGATGCGCTTCGTGCGAGAACATGTACGCGAACATCGTCGCTCCGGCTGGCCACACTTGAGCCCAACTCCCGCGTGAAAATTTTGTCACACGCCGATTCGCAGAGGCCGACAAAGCATCCGTCAACATGCACACACACTGGGCGCCGCTCATCCGGTGCGCCGCGGCAGCCTGCTTGATCGTGCAGCGGTCAGGATCAAGCGGCGCCGGGCGCCTCAGATGCGGCGCCGAATTCTTCAGCCAATTAAGGCGACAGTTGTGCAGATGCGCGAAAATCGCCGCGATCGTCCGGCCGCTTCCTTTTTTACCCGGCGGCTCGGCGCGCCACGCGCGCGGATCTAGTTCCGTCAGAATCAACTGATTCATCGCGTCGTTGCACGCATAGGTTTCCAGCAGCGAGTCGCGAATCTCGGCCAGCGCCGCGTGCGTCCCTTGCGATTGGAGTGCCATCCTAGCTCCGCCAATTGACGTGAATCGTAAATCCGTCCCGAGCCGGTCCAGCCGAGAGAGCAGCAATGCAAGCGCTCCCGCCGAACCGCGCATATAATACTACTGTGCAGGACGCCAAGCTGATTGTCGTCGAGTCGTGCGGCAGCCGCCCTGAGGCGGAATTGGTTAAGGGCGCGCTCGAAGAAGCCGGCATTCCCGCCATCATCCAGGGTGACACGGCAGGAGGCATGCGCGAGCACCTGGCATGGTCCGGCGCAGGATTCAAAATTCTGGTGCGCGAGGACGACGTAACCGCGGCGCGCGATTTTCTCGCTTCACTCGCCGCCGACGACGATAATTCCGACGCGGATTCCGAGACTGACGGCGACTCTTTCCCACCTTGGCGACTGTTTAGCTAGAAAATCCGCTTACAGCCCCGTCATGCGCTGCAGTACCTCCGGATACCGCTCGCCCTGCACCGTAATTTTCGCAGCCGTATCGTCGATCTCGCGCAGATCGTCCGCCGTGAGCTTGATTTCCAGCGCACCATTGTTCTCGTCGAGCCGCGACAACTTCGTCGTCCCCGGAATCGGCGCGATCCACGGCTTCTGCGCCAGCAGCCAGGCGAGCGCGATCTGTGCAGGCGTCGCGGCTTTTTGCTTCGCGATCCTTGCAAGCAGATCCACCATCGCCTGATTCGCCGTCCGCGCCTCCGCCGTAAAGCGCGGCACTCGATTGCGGAAATCGTTTTTGTCGAACGTAGTGCTCTCGTCAATCTTTCCCGTCAGGAATCCCTTGCCCAGCGGGCTGTACGCCACGAAGCCAATCCCCAGTTCCTCCAGCGTCGGGATCACTTCCTCCTCCGGCTTCCTCCACCACAAAGAATATTCGTTCTGCAGCGCTGTCACAGGCTGCACCGCATGCGCGCGGCGAATCGTCTTCACGCCCGCCTCGGACATTCCGAAATGCTTCACCTTGCCCGCTTGAATCAATTCCTTCACCGTGCCCGCCACATCTTCGATCGGCACGTTCGGATCCACGCGATGCTGGTAGAGCAGATCAATCACATCGGTCTTCAGCCGCTTCAGCGAACCTTCCACGGCCTGTTGGATGTGCTCCGGTCGGCTATTGACGGCGAACGCTCCCAGCCGCGTGTCGCTGCCGCTCACATCGAATCCGAACTTCGTCGCGATCACCACTTGCTTGCGAAACGGAGCCAGAGCTTCGCCCAGCAACTCTTCGTTCGTGAACGGTCCGTAAACTTCCGCCGTATCGAAAAATGTGATGCCGCGTTCCACCGCGGTCCGCAGCAGGGCAGTCATCTCCTTCGTGTCTTTCGGCGGCCCGTAGGAAAAGCTCATCCCCATGCAGCCCAACCCCAGAGCCGAAACCTCCAGTCCGCTCTTACCAAGTTTGCGCTTTTGCATCTTCTCTCCTTCCCAGCGATTCTCGCATCCCTAGACTCAACCGAGGCGCCAACCGGCGCAGAGTTTAGAAGAAACGAAGCTCTTTCATAGGATAGTGCCGGCGATTTCGCGTCCAGAGTTGCAGGGCGTGAACAGAAGCCGTGGCAGCGATCAGCGCGTCGCCCAGTTCGACCCCATGACTCTTAGCGTACTGTTTCAAGAACGCTCCGGCTCGCTGGCCGATTTCGGCATCAATAGGAATCGCTTGAATTGCGGCGAAGATCGCCTGCAGAATTGCGTCGTCTGTTTGGCGAGCACCGTGCCAAAGCTCGGCAACGCTCACGGGCGAGAAGAAGAGCGCTGTGGATCCCCGGCTCAGCGCGTCCCACCTCGCCAGAATGGCGGAGTCACGGGCGCGCGAGACCGCGATCAAAATATCCGAATCAATCAGCACGGATTTCAAGATGCGATTCTCTGGAGGCGTTTTCCTTTGCGCAGACGGCGGGTGTAGGTCGTCGCGTCGGGCAAATCAGCGCGGTCCTTCCACATTCCCACCAGCGCCGCCATCGCTTGCCTGCGATTGGCAGGAGAGCTACCGTAACGATCCCGCACCGCCTGGCGCACCAGTTCGGAAATAGAAGTACGCTGCTGCCGTGAGCGGACATGCAGCGCCTTCCAGATGTCATTGTCCAGATACAGCTGAGTTCGCCTCATAATGTATAGTATACATCAGACCACCAGCGATGCAGAATCAGCAAATGCATAAAGGGATCGGAGGGCACATACTTTGCCGCGTGGTAACGCGCCGTCAGGTAGGCTACGCCGCGAGCATCTCAATGCGGCAATAATCTAATTGCGATGAGCCCACGCCGCGATAGATAAGCGCAGCGTCGGAAACAGACTCGCGCGACATTTGCTGACTCTACTTTGGATAAAAAAAGCGACTCGGAGCACGGAAGAAAGACTTAACGATGCATTTGAGCAATTGAAGGTGATCGGAATAACGAACCCCGTAGGCTCGCGACGCAAGCCAAGAGGCAATCCCGAAACTAACTCCAAGATTCAGCACAAATATGACCGCGATCCCAAACAGGGTATGTATGAACCAGCCTCGGTACAGCCAATCTTTTCCGAGGCTCGTGGCCGCCAGCGCCAGAGTACCCGTCGATAAGGTGACGTGACGAACATCGAGCGGAATTCCGAAGAAGTGGCCCAAAAGAGGTATGAATCCCAACAGGTAGCCCAGTACGATGCTAGTGCTCCATCCCGATATGTTCCGTTCGAGAATTGTTGCAACGCGCCTCATGCGTGCGACCCCAACGCGCCAGCCGAGTGGATGCTCGGCAATCGCTTCGGGCAGTCGGTTGTAGGTCGCGAAATTCTCCACCCATCCACCGGCGAGCGCCGAAATCCAGAGCACCACGCCGGTTAAGGCGGCATACAGGCCAGTTCCTGAGGCAATCGGATTCAGGGTTTCGTATACATGGGCGGAACTGGAGGGCGGCAAATATGGTCGCGAGAACCAATATGACCACGCGCGAGCGAAGAGAAAGGCTCCGACCGTCACCGTGAGCAAATTACCCCCAGCGGCCGCAAGTTGCGTGCGCGTCAAGCGTCGGATGAATTCTGTCAGTTTTTCCAGACGTTCCTTGCCATGGGTCATGCGAACGATCTTCGCGTAGGTCGCGGCGGTCATCGAAGGTTGCTTGGTCGCAAGTGCCAGACCCAAAGCCTGCAGGATGAGAAAGCTGACCGCGTAGTTCGTGCCCACTAGAAATCCCTCGAAGAATGGCGGCAAGGCGGCCACAGAGATTTTCATTTTTATTGCCGCCGTTGCGACGACAAGCAAACCTCCTCCCAGCGCTGCCTTCCACATGCCCCAATATTCATCTCGGGTATTGGCAATATAGTGCTCGCCGGTCTTCCCGGTTCTATCGACAATCTTTCGAGCGAGTAGTCCTGCATTTTCCCGTACAAGCGCCGAAAGGCTCAGGTCTTCGCGGCGGGCGCGCATCACGTCGTCAAGGAGTTCCTTAGCCTCGCGAAAGCCATGCTGGCCGTCGGCAAACAGGACGTTTGCGATGCAGTCCGTTCTTCGCAACGCTCGATCGATTGTGCTCATGTCAAATTCAAGCGACGTACTGACGCCCAGGTCTTCCATCCGCTCATGCATGTACTCCAGTTCCATCCGGCAACGAGCCATCTCCGCTCGCAAGGCCTCGAGCAGCGGCGCACCTTCTGCGCGGGAATCGAGACGGGCGAGTTCACTAGCAAATTGCTGCAACAGACAGAATGGGGATTGGTCCACCGGATAAGGGTGGCAGCGCTCCCGGAAAGCTGGTGAGAGGCCCACGCCCGCTATGTGGGTTCCCAAAAGGCGAAGTGACTGATGCAGATCGAGGCGCTGCCTGTTCCAAGCCGAAAGATCATCGTGTGGAGTGAGGACTCGAACAGCGCGCTCGAACAGTTCGTCCGGCCAATCGAGGAATCCTTGAATGTAGCGGTCGTCAGGGTGCAGTCTGTACACGAGTTTTGAGAGGTCAGCATCTCCCCGCGCCGGAGGCAACACGCGCTCTACAATTCTTCGGATTACTTCAGACCACATACTTTCGCGCGGGTGCAGGCCAGCCTCTGCGATCAAGCTGACGGATTGAATTTCTCCAAGCATGGCGTGAAAGGTGATTTGAAATTTGACCCGCAGCGGCGCATCCGCTTCGAGAAACGACAGCAATTCCTTGAGGCGCTGCGGCCCTTCGGAAGCCGCAGACGATTTATTTCCAGACCTGCTCCAATCAACTAATTCGATAAAATAGTGAACGCGACCATTTTGGTTGGACTGCCTGCAAAATCGCTCAAGAATCCGAGGGAGGCTCCCCCCAGAAATTCGCTGCAGATTCTTTCCAGTAGGAGGAGAGGCCTCGGACGATGAGGACTTTGAGGTATACCTAGCTTTCGCAGGCGAGGCCATAACAGCGCGAGTCTACAACATCGCGGCCGTCGGGAGCGAAATTAGATTCCTCGGAAGGACGATCCGATTTGACGGTAATCTCCCCCCGAGCCGAAAAGAGATAGGAGCTAGGCTTCTGCAGGGGGCGGAATCAGCGAAGACCGCGAACGGAAAAATACGCCAACCAACCTGTCATCACCGATCACCCGCCGCAACTCTGTGAAGCCAAAAAAGGGAATAAGCACGACAAACAGCAACACCGTTAGAGACAACAGGCCTTTCCAGGATCCGCCTGCGATGACGTCGATGCTTTCCTGGAAGGACTTGCCATGATACATGCCGACAGCGCCTGCCTCCGCAATTTTCAAACAAGCAAGCAACAGGGAGTATACGAAGGATTTCAGCAGAGTCGGATAGATGAGCGGCGCGCCTTGGAATTGGTCGGCCAAATGTAGTTCCTGGCCGACGAGCACGACCTTCGCAAGCGCCAGCGCATTGATCAGGGCGAGTCCCTGCGGCGCGAAATCTATGTGCTGCTCGGCGAGAATCACGGACTTATAGATGGCAAACAAGGAGAACACAACAAAGAGGTAAAAAGCGATCAAGAGGTACTCTCTCATCCCGTGAGAGACCCTCTGTTTTAAAGTTAGCTTGGCTTCGCTCACGGTATCTCCTCCCCGGTCCGGTTTCGAGTATTGTTTGGCGTATACAGCGGCATCATTTCTATCGCAAAGGCCAAGAAGCGGAACGAGATAATAAAAATGTCAAAATTGTGGCTGGAAAAGCCTGCGCGTCGAGGCTGTCGAGACCTCCGCCGTTTCTGGACCTACCGCGGTCACAGACGAGCGTCAATATTAGTCATCCGGGGTGACGTCGGGCACTGTCAATATTGACAATGGTTCACGGCATCGCTTCGGAGTACATGTGCTGCCGTTATTTGAAAGCATTTGGAGCGGAGCCGACGGCCATCGGATTCCACAAAGTCTTCCCCGCTAGGGGAACCGTCGGACATATGTTATCGAGTGTGCGCGAGATGCTGAGTAGTGCTTAGCTTCGATAGAGCTGTTGCGGACGAGAGGCCGAAATGGCTCACGCGAAAATTGTAATTATCGGTGGTGGCTTCGCAGCGGTGGCGTGTGCGAGAACTCTGCGGAAGAGACTGCGGCGCGAGGAATGCCAGATTGTTGTCTACAGCCGGGAAAACCACATGGTTTTCCATCCGCTGCTGGCAGATGTCGCGGGCGCTTCGATTCACCCTGATTCCGCAGCCGCAACAATTCGACAGATGCTGCCCGGAGTGGAGTGCAGCACCGAAACAGTTGAACGCATCGATATCCCCGATGGGCAAATTGAATTTCAGAACGAGCCGGGCCAGCTGAAGCGCACGAACTACGACCATCTTGTGATTGCCTGCGGAGCCGAAAGCAATCTCGGCATCATTCCTGGCATGAGCGATCACGCGTTTCCTTTCAAGACGATGAAAGACGCGGTGGCTTTGCGCTCTCATATCATTGACCAACTCGAAAAGGCGGAGGTGTGCTCTGATCCGGAGCGGCGGAAGTTCTATCTATCGTTCGTAATCATCGGAGGCGGATTTAGCGGTGTGGAGCTGGCCGGCGAAGTAAATGATCTAATTAGAGACAGCACACGCTTCTACCGGAATTTCACCGAAGCTGATATCAGCGTGATCCTGGTTCATAGTAAGGACCAAGTTCTGCCGGAAGTCAGTCCAACCTTGCGCGATTTCACTCTGAAGAAGATGCAACGCGCGGGGATTAAGATATTGTTGAAAACGAGCGCAGCGGCGGCGACACCAGAAGGCGTTGGTCTTCCTGATGGCAGCCTGCTGCGTACCGCCACGGTCGTGTGCACCATCGGGACGACGCCATCGCACCTCGTCCAGCATGTGGATCTCAAGAAGGAGCAAGGCCGCTTGGTCACGGACCCGGATATGCGCGTGTCCGGATTGCCAAACATTTGGGCCGTGGGCGATTGCGCTTATGTCACCAATGCCTTCGACAACAATCCGGCTCCACCAACAGCCCAATTCGCGGAGAGGGAAGGACGTCAAGCAGCGGAAAACATCGTGCGCGTACTGCATGGCCAGCCAACTCACCCCTTCCATTTCAGGCCGCTTGGCCAACTCTGCTCGATCGGAGAGCGCCGGGCTGTCGCTGAAATGTTCGGATTTCGTGCCTCAGGAATATTGGCGTGGTTCATATGGCGCGGAGTTTATCTCCTGAAGTTGCCTAGCTGGTCGCGCCGCATCCGGGTTGGCACCGACTGGGCATGGGACCTCTTGTTCCCTCGCGATCTTGGAGCGTTTGCGGCAAACCAGAGCCAGCACGTTTCTCGAGCTTACTATCGCCCCGGCGACTTCATCTACCGGAAGGGAGAGCCAGCCAATTTCTTCTACGCGATCGAACAGGGCGAGGTCGAAATCCTGCGCGGCGCGGATGGTGCACAAGCAGAGAAGCCATTTGCCATACTGGGTCCGGGCGATTTCATAGGGGAGGCCGCCCTTCTCCAAAATGAATCGTACCTCGCGAGTATTCGAGCACGGACTGTGGTGCGATTGGTGGCGATGAGCCGAGATGTTTTCTCGCAGCACGCAGGACTCATGGCGCCGTTGCGCAACATTGTCGCCGGAGCCATGCAGCAGCGCGCGGAAAACATGTGGCTGCATTTTCCTGCGGCAAAGGACGCACTGAACAAGGAGCCGCTTTCCACGTTCTTAGAGCCTATTCCAGAAGCGACGCTGAAACCAGAGAGCACGCTGGAGCAGGCAGTTGCATCGCTGGCCGGCAGCGGCCTCAGTTTTGTATTTGTTCTTGATGATCAGCAGTGCTTGTGGGGCGTATCGAACGGCGCGGATCTTTCGCGCGCCGCTCAGACGATTGCTTACAAGCAGACGGTGGCTGCAGAGGACGTTAAGAATGTGCAGTTACGGGAGTTCGTGTCCGCAGAACCCGTGACGGTCTCGGCAGACGATTCAGGTTTACTTGCTGCCTCCACCATGCTCGAACACGGACTCACCTGGATCCCGGTCGTCGTAAGTAAGAGCAACCACCATCTGAAAGGCTATGTGCGAATGGAAAAAGTGAGCTATTGGGTGCTGCAGCAGGCGGCGCATCAGACGAGCCCGACAATCGCTCGGACGCAGGCCACGGGTTGATATGCAGGGGAAGATGATGCGCCGCACTCGTCATCGGGCGTTGGTTCAGGGCATCGCAGGATTGTTCGCTGTCTCGCTGGCATTCCTTTTGCTTGCCACGAGCCAGTGTTTCGGCGCGCCCGCGAATCCGTCTCCAACAAACATATTCCGGCCATCTTCGACACCTGCTGATGAAGTCTTTCATATATCAATCTTCGTGCTCATCATTGCGGCGCTCATCTTTGCGGTTGTTTTCTGCCTGCTGGTCTATTCTCTCGTGAAGTTCCGCCGCGGGCCTGACGATGATGGCCGTGAGCCCCCACCAGTTTACGGCAGCAATCAGGTCGAGCTCGCATGGACGGTCCTGCCCATACTCATTGTTTTGGTTCTGTTCCTTGCGACCGCGCGCGTAATCCACTCGGTCGAGGACGCTGCAAAGCCTCCGGCAGCGGTTGCAGTCATCGCCATCGGCCATCAATTCTGGTGGGAATTTCGCTACCCCTCCGTTGGAATCGTCACGGCCAACGAGTTGCACGTCCCGGTCAGCGATCCGGCCCATCCCACGCCAACCTATATAGAATTGCGTTCAGCAGACACGGATCACAGCTTCTGGATCCCGCGCTTGGCAGGAAAAACTGACTTGATACCCAATCGCACGAATAGCATGTGGATTGATCCTCATGAAGTTGGGATTTACGTTGGTCAATGCGCTCAGTATTGCGGCACCCAACACGCCAAGATGCTGTTACGCGTGTATGTCGACACGAAGGAACAGTTCGACCGGTGGGCCCGGGAAGAAGCCCAGCCGGCACGCGTTGGCGATACCGTCAACCAAGGCCGTCGCGTCTTTGAGACCACGGCTTGTATTAACTGCCATGCCGTCTCAGGAACGGTGGCGGACGGACGATTTGGGCCCGATCTGACTCATTTGATGAGCCGTGACACGATTGCCTCTGGTGCGGCGTCAAACACGCACGAAAATTTACGACTATGGATTCACGATCCCGAGGCCATCAAACCAGGTTCGCTGATGCCGGCGATGCAACTGAGTGATCAGGATTTGGATGCGGTCACTGCGTATCTCGAGACGCTTCGATAAGCGCGGGGTGTTGTCACATGTCGTCAGATTCAATCGCACTTAATCCGGCTCTCGAGTCCACACGACCGATCGGCGATCGGCTCCACGACTGGGTAACCACGGTCGACCATAAAAAACTTGGCATCCTGTACATCCTGTACGCGCTGGTGTTTCTTGTAATCGGCGGAATCGAAGCGACGATCATGCGGATACAACTCATCGTTCCGCACAATCATTTCGTATCGCCGCAAGTGTTCAACGAGATGTTCACAATGCACGGCACAACCATGATTTTCTTCGTGGCCATGCCGATTATGTTCGGATTCGCGAATTATCTGCTTCCGCTCATGATTGGCGCTCGCGATATGGCCTTTCCACGCCTGAACGCCTGGAGCTTTTGGCTCGCCGCTTTCGGAGGTCTGCTTCTGTACTTCAGCTTTATCGGAGGCAATGGGCTTTATGGCGCGGGCGGCGCCCCGGACGTTGGCTGGTTCGCCTACGCGCCGCTCACGGCACGAGTTTTTTCCATCGGACACAGTACCGATTTTTGGACGCTTGGCTTACTCGTCTCCGGCATCGGCAGCATTGGGACAGCGGCAAACATCGCGGCGACGGTTCTGTGCCTGCGGTGCCCGGGTATGACTCTTGGGAAAATGCCGCTGCTAGCATGGATGAACCTGGTCATGGCGGCGTTGGTGCTCCTTGCCATTTCACCTCTGACCGCGGCTCAGATCATGCTTTCCCTCGATCGCTATCTCGGTGCGCACTTCTTTGACACGCAGGCTGGAGGCTCCGCGGTAATCTGGATGCACTTCTTCTGGATTTTTGGTCACCCGGAAGTCTACGTGCTGGTGATCCCCGCCTTTGCTTTCGCTTCCGAAATCATCCCGGTATTCTCCCGCAAACCGATCTTCGGATATCCGGTGATGGTCGCCGCGACGGTTGCCATCGGATTCGTCAGCTTCACCGTATGGGCTCACCACATGTTCACTGTAGGAATGAGCTCCTACGCAAACAGCTTTTTCACAATCTCCACAATGATCGTGGGTGTTCCCACGGGAATCAAGATATTCAATTGGATCGGGACAATGTGGGGAGGCAAGATCGAATTCAAGACGCCCATGCTTTTCTGCATCGGATTTCTGTTTCAGTTCCTGATCGCTGGCCTGACGGGAATCATGCTCGCGGTGGCGCCGTTCGATTGGCAACTCGGGAACTCATACTTTGTCGTTGCACATTTTCACTACGTAATCGTAGGAGCAATTCTCTTCGCGCTGTTTGCCGCCTTCTATTATTGGTTCCCGAAGATGAGCGGGCGGATGTACAACGAGAGGCTCGGCAAATGGCACTTCTGGCTGTTTTTAATCGGGTTCCATTTGACGTTCGATTTCATGCACATCCCAGGACTCTTGGGGATGCCGCGACGGATTTACACCTATGAGCCGGGACGCGGATGGGATATCTGGAACTTGATCATCACGGTTGGCGTGTTTTTTCAGGCCGCTGGGATTTTACTATTTGTCTGCAATTTGCTCTGGTCCCGTATCAAGGGTCCGGTCTGCACCAGCGATCCGTGGGACGCGTGGACGCTTGAATGGTCCACCAGTTCGCCTCCGCCGGAATACAACTTTGCCGCCATTCCGGTGGTCAGGAGCCGGCGTCCTCTCTGGGACATCAAGCACCCGGAAGACCCCGATTGGAAATATGAATGAAGAGGAGAACCCCGATTGAGCAGTCCTTCATTGACACCGTCATCGCTTGAATCGGCGTGGATTCTACCCTCGCGCGGACGCGTAGGAATGTTCTGCCTAATCGCGGCCGAATCCGCCATGTTTACCATTTTTTTGGTGGCCTATATTTTCTATATCGGGAAAAGTCAATCGGGCCCGACGCCGAAAGAGGTGCTCGAGGTCCCGATTTTCGCGACGATCTGCCTCCTCTCGAGCAGCTTGACGATTCATTTTGCAGTCGCGGCACTGCGAAACGCGAAATCCAGCCTCTTTGCGATCTGGTGGTTCCTAACCATGGCGCTCGGCATTATCTTTCTGGTCGAGACGGGCCGCGAGTGGCATCACCTGATTTTCGAAAGCGGCTTGACCATCAGCACGAATCTTTTTGGCACGACATATTACTCACTCGTAGGCCTGCACGCCTTTCACGTCACCGTGGGTCTGATCGGTCTCACCATTGGCATGATCCTCGCCCTGTTGGGCAAGGTGAAACAGGAGCACCACGAGCGCGCAGACGTCTTTTCGTTGTATTGGCACTTTGTGGATGTGGTGTGGATCGCAGTGTTCACCGTGGTATACGTAATCGGCCGCTAAGGAAAGCAGAATCCAATGGAGCCTATGGATCCTCAGCTAAAAACCCCTGCAGCGCCGCCCGGAACTGTACAGCTGCCTGCGCCGACCACATGGCCGATCGTCCTGGCCTTCGGCGTGACTCTGTTATCCGCGGGGCTGGTCACGAGCGCATCGGTGAGCATTCTTGGGGCGATCCTGACCTTGACCGGATGTGTGGGGTGGTTCCGCGACGTGCTGCCGCACGAGAAGCATGTGACGGTTCGAGTCGCAGCAGAAGTGCCGGTGGTCGCTACTTCTCGCCGCGAAATTGCAAGACTGCCCATAGCGCCGGAACTCCCCCGCGCTCTGCTTCCCCTGGAAACCTATCCGATCTCTGCAGGAATCAAAGGTGGTCTCGCGGGCAGCGGTGCCATGGCAATACTCGCGTGCCTTTACGGAATTCTCAAGCAAGGTAGCATCTGGTATCCCATCAATCTGCTGGCCGCGACGGTTTATGGCCAATCCCTAAAATTTGGTGCAGCGTCGCTGAACGCGTTCCATCTGAGCAGTTTCTCGCTCGCAGTTCTGATACACCTAACCACTTCCCTACTCGTTGGTCTTCTTTATGGAGCGATGTTGCCGATGTTTCCTCGCCGGCCAATTCTTTTGGGCGGCGTGATCGCGCCGATATTCTGGACCGGATTGATTCATAGCGTCCTCGGACTCATCAATCCACTTCTCGACGAGCGCATTGATTGGCGGTGGTTCATAGCTTCGCAGTTTGCCTTCGGTATCGTCGCTGGATTGGTCGTCGTTCGCCAGGCACGAGTACGCATTCGTCAGTTTGTGCCTTTCGTGATGCGCGCTGGGATCGAAACTCCTGGAATGATGGCAGAAAAACCAGGAAAGGACAGGCCGCGATGAACCCGCACCGGCTCGTCCTCGCCACGGGGTTGGCCTCCCTGATTTTGTACGGATGCGGTGGCGCGCCCGGCCGCCCTGCGGCTGGCGCCAGCCCGGTCGATCCAGACCAGGTTTCGGATTTCGATGCCTTGTATGGACGGAACTGCGCCGGTTGTCACGGGCCCGACGGCAAAGGGGGAGCGGCAATTGCCCTCAGCGATCCGATTTACCTCGCAATTGCGGACGATTCCGTTTTGCGGCACGTGGTTGCAAACGGAGCTCACGGAACCTCGATGCCTGCGTTTGCAAAGAGCGAAGGCGGGATGCTCACCGACAAACAGATCGACGTAATTGTCCGGGGCATTCGAGAGCGCTGGTCGAAGCCAGATATCTTGCGCGGTGTGAATCCACCGCCATACTCCTCATCGGAACCGGGCGATCCCGCACGGGGCTCGGAAGTCTATGCCGCCTACTGTGCTTCTTGCCATGGTCCGGGGGGAAGAGGCGGGCAAAGGGCAGCCTCAATCGTGGATGGATCCTATCTCTCGTTGGTTGGCGATCAAGGCCTTCGAACGATCGTGATTGTTGGACGCCCTGAGCTGGGAGCTCCGGACTGGCGAGGAAATGTGGCGGGGAAGCCGATGTCGGCTCAGGATGTTTCCGATGTGACGCTGTGGCTCGTGTCTCAGCGACCGAAATTCCCCGGCCAGCCCTATCCGAATGATGTCGAGCCGATGGGAGAAATCCGATGACGGTGCCCGATGGTCTCAAAAGACGCGATTTCCTGATGAAGCTGGGACTGCTGTTCAACGGCATCGTTGCTGCGATTCTGACTGTGCCGATCGTGCGTTACATTATGTCTCCGGTGGCTCACGCGCGAGCTGGTCGATACGATTCGTGGCTTTCTCTCGGCAAGCTCGAACAGTTTCCAGCAGGGCAGACCCGGCTTGCTGTTTATCGGAATCCCGTCGCCAGTCCATGGGATGGCGACACAGCAGATATCCCCTGCTGGGTTCGAAACGTGAACGGGCAACAGTTCCAGGTGTTTGCGATCAATTGCGCGCATCTGGGCTGCCCGGTGCGGTGGTTTCCGCAATCCAGTCTGTTCATGTGTCCTTGTCACGGCGGCGTTTATTACCAGGATGGCTCCCGAGCTTCAGGACCTCCGGAGCGCGGCTTGTTTCAGTACCACCACAGGCTTGAGAGTGGAGAGCTCTTCATAAAAGCCGGCGAAGTGCCCACGCCGGGTAGCGCGTCAAATCTGACTTCGATAACTTCAGAATTGCCACGATGCGTTTGATAAAAACAATTGGCGGGTGGCTGGACGATCGCCTCCAGGTTGGCGCGACGCTCCGCGAAACCGCGGAGCATCCCGTTCCGCGCGAAACCGCGAGCTGGTTTTATGTATTCGGCAGCGCGGCCCTTGTCGTTTTCATGCTGCAAATTGTCACGGGCATCTTGCTGGCGCTCATTTACGTGCCTTCCGCCGGTGAAGCTTGGAATAGTCTGCAGACTCTGAATCACTCCGTCGCGCTCGGCTGGTTCATTCGAGCCCTTCACGGCTGGGGCTCGGAATTTATGGTCGCGATCGTCCTCATCCACATGGTTCAGGTTATTTTGTTCGGCGCCTACAAGTACCCTCGAGAACTGACTTGGATGGTAGGTGTTCTGCTATTGCTCGTGACTCTCGGCATGGCTTTCACCGGCCAGGTCCTGCGCTTCGATCAGGACGCCTACTGGGGCTTGGGGATTGGCGCATCCATCGCGAGCCGGGTGCCGGTGCTGGGACCGCAGATCGTCAATCTGATGCTGGGTGGCCCCATCATCGCAGGAGCAACTCTTTCGCGGTTCTTCGCGCTACACGTATTTGCAATCCCAGGATTGCTGATCGCGTTTGTTGCCGTACACCTTCTGATGGTTGTCAAGCTCGGTATCAATGAGTGGCCGATGCCCGGGCGCGTCGTGCGCAAGGCTACTTACTTGAAGGAGTACCACGAGCTGACAAAAAAAGACGGCATACCGTTCGTCCCGTTGGCAGTTTGGAAAGACCTTTTTTTCGGCGGTTTCATTTTGCTCGCGATCGCCGCCTGCGCTTTTTACTTTGGTCCATTTGGTCCGTCGGGTCGTCCGGATCCCACGATCATTCAGACCGCCCCTCGGCCGGACTTTTTCTTCCTGTGGCTGTACGCTGTGCTTTCGCTCTTGCCGCCCTCGATGGAGACTCCAGCGCTGCTGGTTGGCCCCGTCGTTGCGCTCCTGGCACTTTTCCTTCTTCCTTTTATTTTCGGCGAAGGTGAAAAAAGCTGGCGTCGCAGACCTATCGCCGTGTTATCGATTTTGTTGGTGGCGGTTTCATTGGGGACCTTCACGCACCTTTCAGGGTACACGCCGTGGAGTCCAGTGATGGACGCGTGGAGCTCGACGCCCATTCCGCCGCAGTACTTGCGCAACCGATCCGCGCTGGAACGGCAAGGTGCTCTCGTATTCCAGGTGAAGCAGTGCCATAACTGCCACGCGCTTGACAACCAAGGCGGTAAGCGCGGCCCCGCTCTCGACAACGTAGCGGTATTGCTGACACGCGATCAGCTCATTCGACAAGTGATTCAGGGTGGCGGCAACATGCCAGCCTACGGAAAGAATCTGAGTCCTGCGGAGACCACTGCCTTGGTCGCGTTTCTCGAGACTCTGCGTCCCGCGGGCCAACCGGCTGCCCAAGACGCGTCGCGTGCCGTCGCGCTCGCACCGGACCGCGGAGCGCCTTCGACCCAGCCATAGATTTGCTATGTCACCCGATGCTCAAGCGATATTGCGATCATGGTCCTCACCAACCGCGCTTAACCTGACTCTATTTCTTACAGTCCTCGTGTACGTAAAAGGCTGGTTTCGTCTGCGTCGTGTTTTTCCGAACCTGATTTCTAACTGGCGTCTCGCTGCATTTCTTAGTGGAGTTTGTTCGCTGTGGACTGCCATAGGATCTCCGCTTGAAGCTTTCGACGATGTGTCGCTCGCGGCTCATATGCTACAGCACCTGTTACTGATGGCTGTGGCTCCGCCCTTGGTTTTACTAGGTGCACCGCTGCTGCCACTGCTCCGTGGATTGCCGAGGTGGATAGTGCGCAGCACTGTCGGCCCTGTGCTATCTTGGACTCCGTTGCGCTGGGTCGCGCGCTTTCTGGCTCGACCAGCATTTTGCTGGCTTGCGGCAACGGTGGCACTGATCGGATGGCATGCTCCCGCTGCATTTGAATTAGCACTACGGTCGGGCTCTTGGCACGAAGTCGAACACGCCTGCTTTTTTGCGACATCGCTCCTATTCTGGTGGCCGGTGGTGCTGCCTTTCCCGAGTGATGCGCGATGGCCTCGGTGGTCCATTCCTCTTTATCTATTCTTGGGGACACTGCCGGGTGGCGCACTCGGGGCATTTCTCGTGTTTTGTGATCGCGTACTGTACCGAACCTACGCGTCTACGCCGCCGCTTCTCAGCGTTTCACCGCTCGAAGACCAAGTGATTGCGGGTGCACTCATGTGGGTCGTCGGCACGATCGTGTATCTGATTCCGGCTGTGCTTATTACCGTACAGCTCCTTTCCCCTTCGGATCCACGTCAGCAGAGCCGCAACCAAGTCGCGCCATCCGGGTACCGAGCGCAACCATCGGATGCCTCGAAGGCGGATGCTCTCTAGCGATTGCAGCACACCGCGCATTTACAGAGCTCGGGTTGTGCGGCATTTGCCCGCAAATCTAGCTGACGGGTTTGCACAGACCGGCAAATCTGATTCGTCAAGTTCCTTGACCTGCTCGTAGCGGCATTCGTCCTGGCCACTCAATTCTGGACGTTGGCGTGAATTAGATTGGTCGGATTCGGCCCCGATGCTGACGCCTTTGATTTCGACCGTGGCCATCGGATGGCTCATGGACTGCAAAGGCCAGGCCGTACGATCAACTGAAGCGATCCAGATGTACGGTTTCCATGTCTTGCAGACCCGTACACAAGTAATTTTCGACTGTCAATTCTGACAATATGCAGGCTCCGGCTAAGGCTTTACAGTGCCCCGACTGTAGCGAGCGTTTCGAAGTTCCGGCGCTCGCTTGCTCAAGTGTTTGACACGAACACGCGAATTAGTGGGCGTCACTATGTCGGATTTTGCTTCTGGCGTTTACGTGGTTTCACGAAGGTCAATAATGGAAGATATCAATTATCAAAATGATGATTTTGCCGGCGTGAAAGCGCCGGCGCCTTCCCGTCCATCTCCGTTGCGTAGGGAGCATCCGCGAATTGCGGTCACGCTTCTCGCAGTAGTGACGATGTTTTTAACGGGCTGTGGAACGATGGGGCTGCCGCCGGCAGGCCCACCCGACGTCGAAGTCGTCGAAGTAGCGCAGAAAGATGTGCCGATCACCAAAGACTGGGTGGCCACTTTAGACGGATTTGTCAACGCCCAGATTCGTGCCCAGGTGGCGGGTCTGCTCATCAAGCAGAACTATACCAACGGTGGGTTCGTCAGGAAGGGCGATCCGCTGTTCGAGATTGACCCGAGACCGTTTCAGGCTGCCCTCGACGCAGCACAGGGAAATCTTCAGCAGGCCACAGCGGACCTCCAACGGGCCGAAGCGACACTGGGGAAGACAGAGCTGGACGTTACGCGCTACACGCCACTGGCCAAACAAGGAGCCATTAGCCAGCAGGAAATGGATGACGCCGTACAGGCAAATATTGGGGCGAAAGCACAGGCGGAAGCTGCGAAGGCCGTTATCGCTTCAGCGAAAGCTGCGGTGGAAAATGCCCAACTGAACCGAAGCTTTACAAATATAAACTCGCCGATCGACGGAGTGGCTGGTATTGCCACGGCCCAGGTAGGCGACTTTGTCGGTCCCCAGAGTGGGGCTCTTACCGCAGTTTCCACCCTCAATCCCATCCTTGTAAGTTTTACGGTCAGTGAACAGGAGTACCTCGATACCAAGAGGCAGATCGCGAAAATGGGTGTCAGTGAGACCCAAGCCCTGCGAAACCTCGATTGGCGCCTACGACTCACTGATGGGACAACGTATCCGCAGAAGGGAATCTTTTACGCGCTCAACCGACAGGTGGATGTGAAGACAGGATCGATTCTGGTCCAGGTCCAGTTCCCCAATCCGGACAGCTTTCTTCGTCCAGGAGGCTACGGCAGCATCAGCACGACCGTCAGAATTCAGCAAGGCGCACTGCTGGTGCCGCAACGTGCCGTCAGCGAATTACAGGCCGGCTTTCTGGTAGCCGTGGTCGGTAGCGACAACAAGGTCAGCATTCGGCCCGTTGAAATGGGTCCGAAGAGCGGCGAGATGTGGATTGTTGCAGAAGGTCTTAAACCTGGCGACCGAGTGGTGGCGGACGGCGTGCAGAAAATGCAGGAAGGCATGGTGGTAAAGCCGAAGCCTTATCAGCCAGGAATGGCAACTGCGAAGAACAGCAAAGAAAGTAGCACGCCGCAATAGGGGAACTACGCGATGTCAAAGTTTTTCATCAATCGCCCGATTGTTGCCATCGTGATTTCCGTCGTCATGGTCATTGCGGGCGCCGCTGCAATGTTCAGCCTGCCGACCGCGCAATTCCCCAACATTGCCGATCCTCAAATCCAGGTAACGGCCACCTATCCTGGTGCGGACGCCGTCACGGTCGATCAGTCCGTGGCTACCCCCATTGAACAGCAGATGAGCGGCGTGGACAACATGGAATACATGTACACGCTAAACGCCAACAATGGCCAGATGAAAGCGACGGTAGACTTCGACATCAACACCGACCCAAACACGGACCTGATCCTGACGCAGATGCGGCAATCGCAGGCGGCATCCCAGCTGCCCAGCGAGGTAAATGCTCAAGGCGTCACCGTACAGAAGTCCACGTCGGCCCCGCTGATGTTGTTCAATCTTTATTCGCCCGAGGGGAAATACGACTCGAAGTTCCTGTCTAACTATGCCTACATCAATCTCCTGAGTCCGCTGACTCGATCGTACGGAATTGCTAGCGTCACCATTTTTGGCGCGGGCCAGTACGCCATGCGTTTCTGGGTGAACCCGGACCAACTGGCTAAACTGCAGATCACCGTGCCGGAAATCACAAGCGCGGTGAAAGCGCAGAATAATGTCAATCCGTCAGGGCAAATCGGCGGTGAGCCCGTCCCCGCTGGACAGGACTACACCTACGCGGTAATCGCCGAGGGCCGTTTGGTTTCGGCAGAAGAGTTCGGACAGATCGTAGTTCGTGCCAATTCCGATGGTTCGTTCGTCCGTCTGAAGGATGTCGCACGCATCGAGCTGGGCACGCAGGTTTACAACCTGACAGGTCACATGGATGGCAAGCCCGCCGCGGTCATTGCGATTTATCAGCTCCCCGGCTCGAACGCAATCAAGGCGGCGCAGGGCGCCAAAGACTTGATGGCCTTGGCGAAGAAGAGCTTTCCGTCGGGCTTGGATTATGCGATTGCGCTGGACACGACGCTTCCCGTTACGGAAGGCATCCACGAAATCTTGATGACGCTGCTGGAAGCGCTCTTTCTCGTCATCGTGGTTGTGTACATTTTCCTGCAGGGTTGGCGAGCCACGCTGATTCCCTTATTGGCTGTGCCGGTTTCGCTAATCGGCACTTTCCTGGTTTTTCCGATGCTGGGTTTCTCGATCAACACACTGTCACTTTTCGGCCTGGTGCTGGCAATCGGACTGGTCGTTGACGATGCGATCGTTGTGGTCGAGGCGATTGAGCATCACATCGAACATGGACTTTCTCCCAAAGCTGCGGCACTTAAGGCCATGGAAGAAGTATCGGGTCCGGTGATCGGGATCGCTATCGTGTTATCCGCCGTATTCATCCCGACCGCATTCGTTCCCGGTATCACAGGACGCCTGTATCAGCAATTTGCGGTGACCATCGCGGTGTCGGTGATTATCTCGGCGTTCAATGCTCTCACGTTAAGTCCGGCCTTGGGTGCGCTGCTGCTGCGGCCAAAAACAGAATCCACGGGACCCCTGAAAAAGTTCTTTAACTGGTTTAATCGGATGTTTGGCCGGGCGACAAATGGCTATGTGAATTGGTGCGGAACTCTAATTCACAAAATGGGATTCACGATCGTTTTACTGGTGGTCTTCAGCCTGCTTGCCGGTGTTTTCGGCGCGAAGCTGCCGAAGAGTTTCCTTCCCGAAGAAGATCAAGGGTATCTTTTCGTCGCACTGCAACTGCCCGATGCGTCCTCGCTGCAACGCACCACTAGCGCTTCCAGAAAAGTGGAAGAAATCCTGATGCAGACCCCGGGCGTCGATCATGTGACCACGGTTGTCGGCTACAACATGTTGAGTGGCGTGCAGAATACCTACAGCGCTTTTTTCTGGGTAACGCTTAAGGAATGGAAAGAACGCAAAGCTGCCGACGAGCAATATTGGGCAATCAAGATTCACCTCAATACTGCGCTCCGCTCCATTTCCGAGGGCACTACGGTGGCGTTCCCGCCGCCCGCGATCCCTGGTGTGGGCGCGTCCGGTGGTGTGACCTTCGTCCTGGAAGATCGCTCCGGACAAGGCGTCGACTTTCTCAGAGAAAACCAGCTGAAGTTTATGGCAGCAGCGCGCAAACGGCCGGAATTTGCATTGGTCTTCACCACGGCTCTACCTTCTGTGCCGCAACTCTCCGTTAAAGTGGATCGCGACAAGGTGCTGATGCAAGGGGTTCCGCTCAGCGACGTTTACCAAACTCTTCAGGCTTTCATGGGCGGAGCATTCATAAACTTCTTCAACCGTTTTGGGCGCGTCTGGCAGATTTACATTCAGGCCGAAGGCGACTTCAGGACGCAGGCCGATAACGTTGCGAAATTCTACGTCCGCAACAGCTCCGGGCAGATGGTTCCCCTGTCGGCCGTCACCACCATCGGGCGGCGACTAGGACCCGAATTCACCATGCACTACAACCTCTACCAGTGCGTGCAAATTAATGGCAACACCAAGCCCGGCTTCAGCTCCGAGCAGGCGATGAAGGCACTGGAGGAAGTTTTTGCCGAGACCATGCCGCCTGGGATGGGCTTCGACTACATGGGAATGTCGTTTCAAGAACAGAAGGCGCAACAAGGGGTGTCGCCGGCTGTGATCTTCGGGTTCTCGATACTGTTTGTTTTCCTCATATTGGCGGCGCTCTACGAGAGCTGGACGCTACCCTTCAGCGTCCTGTTGAGCACACCGGTGGCGGTGTTCGGCGCGTTTTGTGTGCTGTTCTCGCGGCGAATCTTTGGCCTGTTGGTGCTGCAGCGCTATGAAAGCTTGGGTCTGGAATTCAACGTGTACGCCCAAATCGGCCTGGTCATGCTGATCGGACTGGCGGCGAAGAACGCAATTTTGATTGTGGAATTCGCTAAGGCCGAGTTCGAGAAAGGCAGGCCGCTGGTTGACGCTGCGCTCGAAGGCGCCAAGCTACGTCTGCGCCCGATTTTGATGACTTCGTTTGCGTTCATTCTGGGTTGTGTGCCTTTGTGGCGAGCCTCTGGCGCCGGAGCAATTTCAAGACAAGTCATGGGAACCGCAGTGATCGGCGGAATGGTGGCTGCCAGCGGTATTGCCATCTTCATTATTCCTGCCTTGTTTTACGGAATTGAGAAAATTAGCGGAGCAGAACGCGAACAATTGAAAGCAAAAAACGCCGCGGGCACCCCGGGCTTGGCGCCAGGAGACTAGCTTTCAACTGAGAGTTGAAACCGGCCAAATGACGACGACACGCCCAATCCCATCGAATAGAAGGTTTACCGATTCCGTCCAGCGGCCTCACATCCTGCATGCCGGGCAGTCGGGAAGAATGCATAAGCGTCATCGTGGATTCTCGTCGATTCCGGTCTTCATCCTTGCGTTCGTTTTTGCCGTTTCGGGCTGCGCCGTTGGCCCCAATTACAAGCGTCCCACTGTCAATGTCCCCACTGATTTTCGCAGCGCCGCGGGGCAGGCTCAGCAAGCTTCGATCGCCGATTTGCCTTGGTGGGAAGTTTTCAAGGATGAAAGACTAAAAGGACTCATTCAGACCGCGCTGACAAACAACTACGATCTGCGCATCGCCGTGAGCCGGGTAGAGCAAGCGCGTCAGTTCGTGGCACAAGCACATTCCCAATATCTCCCCTTCGTTAATTATTCGGTGGCGAGCAGCGAAGGCAGGAACGAGTTTGCCGGCACTGTTTCGCCCAACGGAGGCGTCATCCGCGGGTCATTTGCGGCCGTCGCGAGCGTGGCGTGGGAGGCGGACGTCTGGGGCAGAATCCGGCGCTTGAATGAGTCCGCGCGAGCGCAGTATCTCTCGACCGAAGAGGCCCGGCGCGGCGTGATGCTTACGCTGGTTAGCGATGTCGCTCAAGCGTATTACCAACTCTTGGAATTGGAACTGGAGCTAAACATCGCGCGCGACTCAACAGACGCATTCGGCCAGACCTATCAACTGTTCGATCAGCGCCTGCAAGGAGGAGTCTCTTCAATATTGAACACCTCGCGAGCTGCCGGCGCTCGGGACAGCGCTGCGGCATTCGTTCCGGAACTCGAGCGGCAGATAGCGCTGGTGGAGAACCAGATCAGCATCCTGCTCGGCATTAACCCCGGCCCAATTCAACACAGCGCGACGTTGCTCGACCAGACGCTACCGCCCGAGGTTCCTGCGGGATTGCCTTCAGCGTTGCTGGAGCGGCGACCGGATCTGCTGGCGGCTGAGCAGCAGGTGCGCGCAGCGAACGCACAGGTTGGCGTGGCCATCGCGAATTTCTTCCCCCAGGTTGGTCTGACCGCGTTTTTAGGCCGAGCCAGTACGCCGCTCTCTCTTCTGTCCTCCGGCCAATCAAACATGTGGAGCCTTGCGGGCAACCTCGCCGGCCCGATCTACCAGGGTGGCGCCCTGACAGCTCAGAAGCGGCAAGCGGTCGCTTTCTGGGAACAAACCAGGCTGCAATATGAGCAAGCTGCGTTGAACGCCTTTCAGGAGGTAGCGAACGCTCTTATCTCTCGTCAGAAATTTGAAGAGACCCGCGTTGAGCAAGCCAAAGCAGTGGAAGATTACCAGCAGTCCGTTAAGGTTTCCCTGCAACGCTACACAGCTGGCAAAGCGACCTACTTTGAAGTTCTTGATGCGCAACAATTGCTCTATCCTGCGGAATACGCGCTTGCACAGACGGAACTGAACCAGCGCACGGTTATTGTGCAACTGTACTTAGCATTGGGGGGTGGGTGGAATCTCAGTGATCCTCAATGGACCGGAGGCCAACCCCAGGGGAGCTCGCAAAAGATCCCGGTACCTTAGAAACTGTAGAGTTCCAAGTGAGGCAACCCCATATGTATGACTGCCCAGCCGTAACGGGGAACGCTCGGACCAAACCAAAACCCAGTACTATCCCTGTCAATTCTGCCAGTTGTCCGCTACTCCGACAATTGTTAGGCTTCAACCCTTGACCCAGAGGTGCCAGGATGAAAGCGACACAGCTGCTTCACAATTTGGGTCAGAGCCTTTGGCTCGATAACATCACGCGCGATTTGCTGAACAGCAACACCCTCAATCGCTACATCACAGAGTTGTCGGTCACCGGGCTGACATCCAACCCGACGATTTTCAACCAGGCCATCAAGAGCAGTTCTGACTATGATGCTGCGATCCGTGACAACCTCCTAAAAGGTGAAACAGGCGAGACGCTTTTTTTTGACTTGGCGATCGAGGATCTTACCCGGGCCGCTGACCTGTTTCGACCCATCTATGACCGCACAAACGGAGTGGACGGCTGGGTTTCGCTGGAAGTCTCACCACTTTTGGCCTATGACACAGCCAGCACCCTCGCTGCGGCCAAGGATTTGTTTGCCCAGGCGGGTCGGCCTAACCTTTATATAAAAATCCCTGGAACCAATGAGGGGCTGCCTGCCGTCGAAGAAGCGATCTTCGCGGGCATCCCTATCAATGTCACCCTGTTATTTTCACGCGAACATTACATCGCGGCTGCCGAGGCGTTCCTCCGCGGAATCGAGCGGCGCATTGCGGCTGGACTCAAGCCGACCGTTGGCTCTGTGGCTTCGGTGTTTGTGAGCCGCTGGGACGCTGCAGTGAAAGGCAAAGTCCCTGCCGAATTGACCAATCGCCTCGGCATCGCTATCGCAGAACGCACCTACAAGGCATGCCGTGAACTGCTCAGCTCTCCACGGTGGCAACGTGTTTACAACTCCGGCGCACGTCCGCAACGCCTGCTGTGGGCCAGTACGGGAACGAAGGATCCAAACGCTTCCGACATTCTGTACGTAAAGGCCCTTGCGGCCCCATTTACCGTGAACACCATGCCCGAGGCCACCTTGAGGGCCCTGGCCGAGCACACCGAACTCGGGACGATCTTGCCCGCAGATGGTGGCGACTGCGAAGAAGTATTGGCGCAGTTCGCCAAGGCAGGCGTCGAGGTTGACTCGTTGGCTGCTGAACTTCAGGATGAAGGAGCCAAGTCGTTCGTAAAATCCTGGAATGAGCTCATGACGGTGATGGCGTCCAAGAGCGCCGCGCTCAAGAAGGCCGCGGGGAACTAAACCGAGGGCATCGATCGCCTCGAGGCTATAACAGAGTTTCCGGAATCGCTTCTGCAGGGAATGAGGAATCGGCATGAGAGTGTTGGCTGTTGATGTAGGAGGAACTAACGTCAAGGTTCTCGCCACCGGGCAAACCGAGCCACGAAGGTTTCCGTCTGGACCGAAGATGACTGCCAAAAAGATGGTTTCCGGAGTCAAGGAGATCACCAGAGACTGGAAGTACGATGTGGTAGCGATTGGCTACCCAGGCCCTGTACTCGGGGGTCGGCCAGCTGTGGAGCCGCATAATCTGGGGCGCGGTTGGGTCGGGTTTAACTTCAGAGCCGCATTCAGGCGTCCCGTAAAAATCATTAACGATGCCGCCATGCAGGCCTTGGGTGGTTATAGGAGCGGTACGCTGCTCTTCCTGGGACTTGGAACTGGGCTCGGTTCGGCCCTTGTGGTTGCAGGAAACGTCGTGCCGATGGAATTGGGCCACCTCTCATACAAGAACGGGACGTACGAAGACTATGTGGGTGTCCGAGGATTGAAGCGGCTGGGAAAGAAGAAATGGGCACGCCACGTGGAGTTTGGAGTGGCCCGCCTGATTGACGCCCTCCACCCTGACGACGTGGTTCTTGGGGGCGGCAACGCCAAGAAACTGAAGAAGCTTCCTGCGGGTTGCCGAAAGGGCGAGAACGCCAACGCATTCCTGGGAGGATTTCGCCTTTGGGATGAACCGGGCGGAGCAGCCACGTCCCATTCGCGCAAGCCCTCTCGTTCTTGATGCCTATGCGATGACAGAGTCTAGCGAATGATGTCGATAAGGAGTGAATTATGCAACTGGGGATGATTGGTCTCGGCAGGATGGGAGCAAACATGGTGCGCCGGCTTATCAAGGGAGGCCACCAATGCGTGGTCTTCGACATGTCGGCTAAAGCAGTGAACGAGCTGACCCAGGAAAAAGCGGTGGGATCCTCCTCGCTCCAGGACTTTGCCAACAAACTGCAAAAGCCGAGAGCGGTCTGGCTGATGGTCCCTGCGGCGGTAGTGGACAAGACCATTGCCAGCCTGCTGCCTTATCTTGAGGCTGGTGACATTCTGATTGACGGTGGCAATTCTTACTACGTGGACGACATCCGGCGCGCCAAAGAACTGGTAACAAAGCGGATTCATTACGTGGACGTAGGGACGAGCGGCGGAGTCTGGGGCCTGGAGCGCGGCTACTGCATGATGATCGGCGGCGAAGCCGAAGTGGTCAAGGGTCTTGATCCGATCTTGGCTCGCCTCGCGCCCGGCATAGGCGACGTATCGCGCACCCCAGGGCGCGAGAAAATCTGTGGCACCGCCGAGCAGGGCTACTTGCACTGCGGGCCAGCCGGCTCGGGCCATTTTGTGAAGATGGTGCACAACGGAATCGAGTACGGGATCATGGCTGCGTACGCCGAGGGCATGGGAATTCTACGCGCTGCCAACATCGGCAAACAGGATCATGCGATCGACGCGGAGACAACGCCTTTGCGCGATCCCGAGCACTATCAATATGACCTCAATCTACCTGACGTCGCAGAGGTGTGGCGGCGCGGTAGCGTGATCGCCTCTTGGCTGCTCGATCTCACTGCGTCCGCACTGCTCGCGGATCCCGCTCTTTCCAAGTTCGCAGGGCATGTCTCGGATTCGGGCGAAGGGCGCTGGACCATCAAGGCCGCCATCGATGAAGCCGTGCCGGCTTACGTTCTCACCGCCGCGCTGTACGAGCGGTTCAGTTCGCGGGGCGAAGCAGATTTTGCAGATAAGCTTTTGTCCGCCATGCGATTCGAGTTCGGCGGACACCATGAGAAAGCAGAAGGCAAATCGCAGACCGCCTGAAGGAGATAGAGGTCATCATGGATAATTCCCACTCGGACGTGCTGGTCTTCTTTGGTGCAACGGGCGATCTCGCCTACAAAAAAATCTTCCCGGCGTTGCAGGCTATGATTAAACGCGGCCACCTCGATAAACCGGTTATCGGCGTGGCCAAGGCCGGATGGAACCTCGAGCAACTTCGCAATCGCGCGAAAGACAGCATCGAAAAACACGGCGGAATTGATCCCGCGGCTTTCGACAAGCTCTCTGGCCTGCTGCGATACGTGGACGGAGACTACAAAGACCCCGCTACTTTTCATGCGGTTTATAAAGAACTTAAGGAAGCTCAGCGGCCCGCCCATTATTTGGCGATCCCGCCCGTGTTGTTCGGATCGGTCGTGCAAGAGTTGGTGAAATCTGGCTGCGCCAAGGGAGCTCGGGTCATTGTCGAGAAGCCCTTTGGAAGCGACCTGGATTCAGCGCGAAATCTCAATCAGATTCTGCTCGGGGCTTTTGACGAGTCACAGATCTTTCGCATCGATCATTACCTTGGAAAACGGCCTGTGCACAACATGCTCGTGTTCCGCTTCGCCAATGCATTCATGGAGTCGTTCTGGAACCGCAACTTCATCGAGAGCGTGCAGATCACAATGGCGGAGGATTTTGGTGTCCAAGGTCGCGGCGCCTTTTATGATGAGACCGGAACGATACGCGACGTCATTCAGAACCACCTTTTTCAGGTGCTTTGCAACCTCGCCATGGAGCCGCCTGGCAGGGCGGACAGCGAATCCATTCGCGATGAGAAAGTTAAGGTATTGAAATCCATCCCACCACTCGATGAGAAAAACTTGGTTCGCGGGCAGTTTCGCGATTATCGCAACGAGAAAGGGGTGGCGCCGAACTCGCAAGTGGAAACTTTCGCCGCTCTACGACTGGAGGTCAACACCTGGCGTTGGAAAGGCGTTCCCTTCTACATCCGGGCAGGGAAGTGCCTTCCCGTGACATGCACGGAAGTCGTGGGCCGGTTTCGTTTGCCTCCCACGTTGATCCGCGACAGTGCTTTGACCAAGAACTACCTGCGATTTCGGATCAGCCCGGAGGTCAGCATTGCCCTAGGTATGACCGTAATGGCTCCAGGCGAGAACATGGTCGGTCAAGCGACAGAAATGCTGGCCAGCCGCCATCCCCAAGCCGACGAGATGGATGCTTACGAACGCGTGTTGGCAGACGCCATGGCCGGAGATGCCACGCTGTTTGCTCGACAAGACTACGTGGACGAAGCTTGGCGAATCGTGGACCCCATTCTGAAAAAAACCATTTCAGTTTACGAGTACGAACCGAATACCTGGGGGCCAGCTGAAGTTCAACAGACAGTCGAACCCGAGGGCGGCTGGCTCAACCCGACATTGGCAACTCAAGCAGCAGCTGCGGAAGCGGTTCGGGCGGCTTAGGAGCGGCGTCGCTCCACACCCCTGAGTTGCGTCTGGAAGATTGAGGTTAGGAAGGAGCGATCCATGGGTGCAACGCAGGTTGCTCAGCCGAAGACCGACGGCAAGATGGCTCAACTGTCAATCAATACCATCCGCACTCTATCGATTGACGCGGTTCAAGAAGCAAAATCCGGACACCCCGGCACACCAATGGCGCTGGCGCCACTCGTCTACACGCTTTGGAATCGCGTCATGCGTTTCGATCCCAAGGACCCGATCTGGCCGAATCGCGATCGGTTCGTGCTTTCGAATGGCCACGCCTCGATGCTGTTGTGGTCCATCCTACACCTCACGCAGACCCAGGCGGTTGACGCTGACTACGAGAGGTTGGGGCAGCCAGCAGTGACCCTTGACGATATTCGTGCTTTCCGCCAGCTCCACAGTAGGGCACCCGGCCATCCGGAATACCACTGGGTCTCGGGCGTTGAGACAACGACCGGTCCGCTCGGGCAGGGCGTCGCCACAAGCGTGGGTATGGCGATCGGAGAGAAGTGGCTGGCCGCCCATTTCAATCGGCCGGGCTTCGAGATCTTCGACTACAACATTTACGCCGTGTGCGGGGACGGTTGCATGATGGAGGGTATTTCCTCGGAAGCGGCTTCGCTTGCCGCCCACTTGGGTCTCGACAACCTGTGCTGGATCTATGACAACAACCACATCACGATTGAGGGCGACACCAACATTGCATTCACAGAGGATGTCGCGGCCCGATTCCTGGCGTACGGATGGAATGTCCTGCGGGTCGGCGATGCCAACGACATCGCTCGCATCGAACGTGCCTTTGAGATCTTCCGGAAGACGAAGGGCAGACCCACTTTTATCGTTCTAGACAGTCATATCGGTTACGGTTCTCCGAATAAACAGGACACCCCGGAGGCTCATGGCGAGCCGTTGGGAGATGACGAGATTCGCCTCACGAAGCTCGGATATGGATGGCCCGAGGACGCGAAATTCCTCGTGCCGGACGGTGTCTATGAGCACTTCCAGGCAGGCGTGGGCGCACGCGGCGCAGAGGCCCGGGCTGTTTGGACGAAGCTCTTCGCTGACTGTCGCGCAAAACATCCCGACCTCGCGACCGAAATTGATCTCATGCAACGGCGCGAACTTCCCGATGGGTGGGATCGCAATCTACCCGTTTTCCCCGCTGATCCCAAGGGAATCGCCGGGCGCGAGGCATCCGGAAAAGTGTTGAACATTCTGGCGCAAAATGTCCCCTGGTTCCTCGGTGGTTCGGCCGATCTTGGGCCGTCGAACAAGACCACATTGAACTATGCTGGCGCAGGAAGTATTCAAGCGATTAGCCCGGGTGGGAAAAACCTGCATTTCGGAATCCGCGAGCATGCGATGGCAGCGATTGTGAATGGCCTCTCGCTGTCAAAGATTCGAGCGTTCGGCGCAACCTTTTTCATTTTCAGCGATTACGCGCGTCCTGCGATTCGGCTCTCAGCGCTGATGGAACTCCCGACGATCTTCGTTTTCACGCATGACGCGATGGGCGATGGAGAGGATGGCCCCACTCATCAGCCAGTGGAACACCTGGCGTCCCTGCGTGCAATCCCCGGCTTGATCACGCTTCGACCGGGAGACGCCAATGAAGTAGTCGAAGCCTATCGCTACATTATGCAGTTACGTCACCAACCCGCGGTGCTCGCACTCTCACGCCAGCCGTTACCCACTTTGGATCGCAGCAAGTACGCCTCAGCGTCCGGCGTCGCGCATGGTGCTTATGTTCTTGCCGATGCTCCGGGCGGAAAGCCGGAGGTTATCCTCATCGCAACTGGCAGTGAGGTGAGTCTCACAGTTCAAGCCCATGAGGCGCTGCTTTCCGATGGCGTGCGCTCGCGAGTGGTTTCGATGCCTTCCTGGGAGATTTTTGAGCATCAGCCAGAGGAATATCAAGACAGTGTGTTGCCCCCACAGGTCACAGCGCGAGTCGCAATCGAGCAAGCCTCAAGTTTCGGCTGGGAACGGTACGTCGGCCGGGGTGGACAGCTCGTTTGCATGAAGACGTTCGGCGCTTCGGCGCCGCTTAAGGAGTTGCAGAGGCACTTTGGGTTCGAGCCAGACCACGTGGTAGCAGCTGCGAAGAAGTTGCTGGGCAAAAATTGATGCACGCGCATCGACCGGTTGTAAGAATCCTCGCTTCCGCCTCGCGACAACAGAGGCTCGCGGAGCCCAGCAGCGAGGACGGGAAATTCTAAGTGAGCATCTACGACACCACCGAAGGCGCTCGTCTGTTATTGACCCAACAAAAAAAAGCTCACTGGAACCGCTGGGGACCCTTCCTATCGGAACGCGCATGGGGAACGGTGCGCGAGGATTACAGCGCCAACGGCGACGCGTGGAGCTACTTGCCTCATGATCACGCTCGTTCGCGTGCTTATCGTTGGAACGAGGACGGCATCGCGGGCATCTCCGATCGCCATCAGTTTCTCTGTTTTGCTGTAGCGCTCTGGAACGGCCGAGATCCGTACCTAAAGGAAAGGCTGTTTGGTCTGACAGGATCAGAGGGCAACCACGGCGAGGACGTCAAGGAATATTACTTCTATCTGGATAACACGCCGACCCACTCGTACATGAAGTATCTCTACAAGTATCCCCAAGGAGAGTATCCCTACGCCCGGTTGCGCGAGGAGAACCGGCGACGGAGCAAGCAAGAAACAGAGTTCGAGCTGGTTGACACCGGAATATTCGACGAACGTCGCTATTTCGACGTAATGGTGGAATATGCCAAGGCGGAGCCTGAGGACCTACTAATCCGCATCACGGTCAGCAACCGTGGTCCTGACGCTGCGCCGATCCATGTGTTGCCGACACTGTGGTTCCGGAATACCTGGCGGTGGGGACGCGATGATCGTCGTCCTTCGATTTCATTGCGACCCGTTGGCCAACAGAAGCAGCGCAACGTCAGTCACCTGGTTACGCAGCACTGGCAATTGGGCGAGTACGCTTTGTACTGTTCTGGCGGCGATGAGTTGCTGTTCACTGAGAATGAGACCAATTGCTCGCGATTGTACGGAGTCACTTCACCGACTCCGCACTGCAAAGACGCCTTTCACGAGTACGTAGTTGAGGGCAAGCTCGAGTCCGTGAACCCGGCCGCCACCGGAACGAAAGCCGCCGCGCATTACACCCGCAGTGTCGGGTCGGGCGAGAGCATCACCTTCGAACTGCGCCTGGCATCTATGGTCAACGGGCGTTTACTCAGCGCGCCGTTTTCGGATTTCGACTCCCTGCTTCGGCAGCGTCGCAAGGAGGCGGATGAGTTCTACAGCGTGGTACTGCCTCCCAAATTATCTGCCGATGCCAAACTGGTGGCGCGCCAAGCTTTCGCTGGGATGCTCTGGTCCAAGCAGTATTACCACTACGTTGTCACAGACTGGCTGGAGGGAGATCCTGCCCAGCCGGCCCCGCCGCCAGAACGCTTTGCAGGGCGCAACCACGATTGGCCTCACTTCTTCGCGCGCGACGTAATCTCGATGCCCGACAAGTGGGAATTCCCTTGGTTTGCTTCCTGGGATCTAGGTTTTCATTGTGTCACCCTGGCTTACATTGACCCGCATCTTGCTAAAGAACAGATTCTTCAGATGCTCCGCGAATGGTACATGCACCCCAACGGGCAAATCCCTGCCTACGAATGGGATTTCAACGGCGTCAATCCGCCGGTCCTGTCTCTGGCGGCAAGAGCTGTCTTCGAGATTGAGCGGAAACACACAGGTGTGGCCGATTACGCCTTTATCGAGCGCGTCTTCCAGAAAATGCTCCTTAACTTTACATGGTGGGTCAACCGCAAGGACGCTTTGGGGAAAAACGTTTTTCAGGGCGGTTTCTTGGGCATGGACAACATCGGCGTGTTTGATCGCGACAAACTCCCACCAGGCTATCTTCTGGGACAAGCCGACGGCACAAGTTGGATGGCAGCTTTCGCCAAGAACATGTATTCCCTCGCTCTTCTACTGGCGGAAAAAAATCCCACTTACGAGGACGTGGCCAGCAAATTCTGGGAGCACTACATTTTCATCGCCGATTCGATGAACAGCTTGCGTGACCCGACGAAGTCGCTCTGGGATGAGAAGGATGGATTTTTCTACGATCACTTGATCTCTGCGCACCACGAGCCGATCCCGATCCGCGCACGCACCATGGTAGGCTTCGTTCCGATATTTGGCGCAAGCGCAGTCCCGGCCGACACATTCGATCGTTACCGGGACTTCCAGCGTCGCCGCCAGTGGTTCATCGAACATCGCCAGGACCTAGTCGAAAGCGTCGGGCCAATGGTCATACCCGGCGCGAACAACAACTTGATCCTCGGCCTGGTGCGGCCAGACCAATTGCGCCGCATGTTGACCTATATGCTGGACGAGAATGAATTTCTCTCCCCCTATGGTGTGCGGACAGTCTCCCGCTATCACAAGGATCATCCTTTGATCCTCAACCTAAATGGCCAAGAAAGTCGCTTGGACTATGAGCCGGGTGAATCCATCACGAATATCTTTGGGGGCAACTCCAACTGGCGCGGCCCCGTTTGGATGCCAGTGAATTTCCTCATCCTGTTCGCACTTCAGCAGTATCACCTTTATTACGGCGATGCATTCCAGGTGGAATGTCCGACGGGTTCCGGAAAGATGAACAATCTGGCGCAGGTCGCCGAGGAACTTGCGCAGCGGCTGGGGCGCATCTTTCTGCGCGGTAAGGACGGCAGCCGGCCGGTCTTTGGCTCAAACGCGATCTTCAACACAGATCCCCATTGGCGCGATCTCATCCCTTTCTACGAATACTTTCACGGCGACACCGGCCGAGGCTGCGGCGCCAGCCACCAAACTGGCTGGACTGGGTTGATCGCGCAGATCCTCGTTGATTTAGGAGAACAGCACAAGGAAGACCACAAACCTACTGGGAATTAGCCTATGAAAAATAAGTTTCTGCTACGGCCGAGATCGATGCTCGAACGTTTCGTACACCAGGAGACTTCTGGTTCGATCCTTCTCTTTGCCGCCACTGTTGTCGCCCTGGTTTGGGCGAATTCCCCCTGGAGCGCATCCTATTTCGCGCTTTGGAAGCTTCCCTTGCAGTTGGGCCGCCGTCCTATTCTATCCATGGATCTGCATCACTGGATTGATGACGGATTGATGGTGCTGTTTTTTCTGGTAGTTGGACTTGAAATCAAGCGCGAGATCGTAAAAGGCGAGCTGTCCTCCTTCCGGCAGGCGGCGCTTCCCATCATGGCCGCGCTGGGCGGCATGATCCTTCCGGCTCT
Organism: Acidobacteriota bacterium; assembly: GCA_013289695.1. Taxonomy (GTDB): domain Bacteria; phylum Acidobacteriota; class Terriglobia; order Acidiferrales; family UBA7541; genus Palsa-295. Next base: position 28,945 of record JABCZK010000008.1, on the reverse strand, counting down.
TTTCTATTTTGCGTTGAATCGCTCAGGTAGCGGCGCGCGCGGCTGGGGAATTCCCATGGCAACGGACATCGGCTTCGCCATGGGTGTTCTCGCGCTGCTCGGCAAGCGCATCCCTTCGAGCCTGCGTGTATTCATGCTTGCGCTAGCTATTGTGGACGATGTCGGCGCGATCCTGGTGATTGCCTTCTTTTATACTCCGACGATTTCTCTAGCGTATCTGGCGGCGGCGGGCGGTTTGTTGGCGCTCCTCATATTGGTTGCCATACGTCGGGCTCCCATCTCCGTCTACGTCATTGTGGGCTTTTTTTTCTGGGCAGCGGTTCTACGTTCCGGAGTGCATGCCACGATTGCTGGTGTGATTCTGGGGCTCGTCGCGCCGATCACGCCAAAATTCCGGCCGGAAGAGCTGGCTGAAAGTGCGGAGCCGCTCTTGGAAAATTTCCGAACCCAGATCTCGAGCAAGGACAAATCGTCGGCCGAAGCCACCCTCACTGCACTGGATCAACTTCTCCGCGGGACTGATTCGATTGCCGAGCGCCTGGAAAGAAGCGTTCATCCCTGGGTTTGTTTCCTCGTTCTTCCCTTATTTGCTCTGGCGAGCGCGGGAGTCGCTTTATCCACGGACCAATTGAAACTGGCTTACTCGAGTTCGATCGCGCTGGGGATATTTCTGGGCCTGGTCCTAGGAAAGGCCGTCGGGGTTACGCTGTTTTCTTATCTAGGCGTAAAAATGAAACTTGCGGAGATGGCTGACGGTTTGACGTGGAAGGGGATAGCCGGTGTTGGCCTTCTCGCAGGCGTGGGATTTACCGTCGCGCTCTTTATTAGTGGTCTCTCCTTCGGGGACGAGACCTTAGTCGCTACCGCAAAGGTCGCGGTGCTCGCAGCATCGCTGGCGGCTGGCTCATTTGGTTACCTCTATCTTCGCCTCGCGCTTAAAGATAATTCGTCATGATTTTGTGCGTCCAACAGTAGACCAACTCAGGAGACTTACTGGAGGTAGTGGCGGCCGTGGATATAAATGTTAATCGGGACGCGGGAGGCGAGTTGCCGCTGCAACCGCTTTAGGTCGGCTCGTCCTACGGCCCGCCGAACCACTTGTCGTAGATTTGCTTATGGGTGCCGTCCTCACGAAGGGCGACCAACACACGGTTAACCCTTGCGCCGGGGGCTGTTCAACTGCATTGCGCTGGCGATTTGACCACGGTCAAATTCTGGACCGATCAGCTTCACCCGCTCTTTTGCCTCATGCGTCGCATAGTAATGGAGCAGCGCTGCCGGTGCGACCACGGCATCCACCTTTTTCTCCAGGAGGGCCTTGTATATTTGGTCACGCGGGAGCTCCTGCACCTGGGCTTGCTTCCTCAGAAGAGACTCAGCAGCGGGAATTCGTTATCGTGGTGACCTTTTTACCGCGCAAATCGCCAGGCTCCTTGACAGCTCCGCGAATCTGCTCGACCGTCAAGGTCGGCGAAAAGTAAAACGACGCGACCAAGTCTCCGCACCCATGATTCTGGCCGCGCTGGAATCTGCTTCGGGCACACGTATTGCCCTGAAACTCGACCGCGTGATGAGATTCCAACTCCCGTTGATCATGATGGGGATGATAGGCCGGAGCGTCATCGTGTGTCGCGCGGCTACCTATATCATTCGCGAAGTTGGGAGACGGCGCGGAGACGGTGGCGCAGGGCAGTTCCATCCAGGGAGCCGGCCGACTGTTAGTTTTGACAATGTTTCTCTGTGCTTTTCCCCAGCTATCGTTTAGCAGCAACAGTCTGCGTAGGAGCTTTCGCGCCAGCGTCTGGCGGTACGGCGCGCGTAATTCAAGTCGGTCGCTGGAACTTGGGGCACTATGACTCTTGTACATAAAACTGTGGCTGTGTTGCTGAGTCTGCTTCTCGTCTTGACGGCGGTTCCGGTTGACGCACGCGCACAGAGCAACGCGCAGACCGCGTCCAGCGCGGCACCCCAGGGAGAGGAGTATGCGCCTCTTACTCCTGAGGAACTCGAAGGACTCGTCGCTCCGATTGCCCTTTATCCGGACGCGCTGGTGGCGCAAGTTCTCGGAGCTGCCACTTTTCCGTACGAAATTGTGGCTGCCGCTTTCTGGCTCAAGGATAACTCTAGCCTTACCGGCGAGTCGCTCATGAATGCCGTGGATGGACAGTCCTGGGATCCTGCGGTGAAAGCTCTAACCCAGTTTCCGTCCGTGCTGGCCAACATGGCGAAGAATCTCGCTTGGGCTTCAGCGCTTGGTGAAGCTTCGGCTACACAGCAACAAGACGTGATGGCTGCCATCCAAAGGATGCGTGCAAAGGCCTACGCGGCAGGTAACTTGAAATCCAGTCCAGAGATCAAGGTTGTGCAAGAGAGCCCTCAAACGATCATCATTCAACCAGCGAATCCTCAGATCGTGTACGTGCCGACGTACAGCCCGACAGTAATTTATGGCACTCCGGTTGTGACGGCTGGATATACCTCCAGCGACGTGGCAGCAGCGGCTGTGCTCTCTTTCGGCGTCGGCATTGCAGTCGGGGCGATGATCAACGGCGGTTGTTGCGGGTGGGGCTATAGCTATTGGGGCACTAACTGGCACAGCCGAACGGTAATCTACAATCGCAACGTATACGTTGGGAACAGCTACTGGCGAGGTGGCTACTACGGTGGTGGCTACCGCCCTGGCAACCCAGGCTACCGGCCTCCCCCTCCGGGCTATCGGCCCCCTTCCCCTGGCTATCCCGGGTACGGCCGTCCACCCAACGGTTCCACTCGTCCCCCGGCTACAACTCTCCCGTCGGGTCCGAATACGGGCAATCGCCCGAGCCGTCCCGGTGATTCTACGGGCGGAAGGCCGGGAGCAGGGAACCCGACTACCAGGCCGACGCCAGGAAATCGTCCAAGTGGATCCCCAACTCAGCGGCCCGCAACGACGCCGAGCACCCGCCCCAGCACAAACGAAGCTCGCGGCTATCAGCGCCCGCAGACATCGAACGCCGGTGGTGGTCAGGCGGCGCGTCCTAACGCCCTTTCTGGATCCGGTGGAGGCCGTGCACAAAGTGCTCGCGGAAACCAGAGTCTAGGCGGCGGAAATCGGGGAGGCGCATCTCGTCGCTAACCGCCGACGAAGCGAATTCCAATGAGAACAGAAAACAAAGCTCCGGAACGGCGCGGTCGGCAGGATGGAGGAGTTGGGATGACGGGCCTCAGGCTTACCGAAACGAAGACATATCCATGGTGCATCCTTCTTCTTGCGCTCGGCGCGATCATTACGCTTCCGACGGGTTGCCAGAATTCGCAGCAATCCCAGGCACCGAGCGGACCGAAAACATTCGCTTCGCCAGACGATGCCTCCCGGTCCCTCTACGAAGCCGCGAAAGCAGGAGATAGCAACGGTCTGTTGGCGATTTTCGGCCCGGGCGCGACGGAGCTGATCGTCTCGGGTGATCCAGTTCAGGACCAGCAGGCCCGCGACAAATTCACAGCCAACTACGATGAAATGCACCGCTGGGGAATGTTGAAGAACAACGGCAGGGTTCTCAATATCGGTGCCGAGAACTATCCGTTTCCTTATCCATTGCTGAAGAACGCATCAGGGGCGTGGTATTTTGACAGCAACTCAGCAAAGCAAGAGATCCTAGCTCGCCGCATCGGCGGCAATGAGCTGGCGACGATTGAGGTACTCGGCGCGATGGCAGACGCCCAGGCGGATTACTTCAGCGACACTCACGACGGCAGTAGCGTCCATCAATACGCCCAGAAGTTCGTGAGTGACGAAGGCAAACAGAATGGTTTGTACTGGAAGGCTGCAGAGAATGAACCGGAGAGCCCACTGGGACCTCTCGCCGCGAATGCCAGCACAGAAGGCTATGGCGGAAGCACACAACAGACGCCGCAGCCTTTCCACGGATATCTTTATCGGACACTCATGCAGCAGGGCAGCCACGCGAAAGGCGGAGCCAAAAGCTATATCGTCAAGGGCAACATGACCGGAGGCTTTGCCATCCTTGCCTATCCCGCCGAGTATCGCAATTCCGGCGTGATGACCTTCATCATCAATCAGGAGGGAATGGTGCTGCAAAAGGATTTGGGCGCAGACACCGCCAATATTGCCAAAGCCATCGACGCATTTGACCCCGACGACACTTGGAACCAGGTCGATTAGCCCTGTTCACAACGTGTTGCGCATGAATCGCTCGCAAGTTTCAACCTACAACTCGCCGGCTATTTTTTCTTCGCGGCAGAGCCCTCACCCGCGCCAGGAACCCACACGCTGTCTGCCGCCGCAATTTCGAAACCCGCTGCTTCAGTGGAAATCTTGACGCGTTGCAAACCAGGCTTATTTTTCGGGACGGCCCCGAAAACCAAGTAATACTGATTGTCGAGCACCCGCTGCAGGCGATCCAGGTAAGGTTTAAAGCTGACCAGGTTCAGCGTTCCGAGAGAAAAGTATTCTCCGCCGCTCTCGTCGGCGATCTTGCCCACGCCCCCTTGACCCAGCTGCGCTTCCCAGGCATTCCGGCCCGCGCGCCCGACGCCGGTCGCGTAGATCCCGTGAACGATTACGCCATAGCGCTGGGCCGTCGTGCTGGCGGTGTCCGCGTCTGGACTCATGGTAGCCATACCAGCAGACATGGAAGTGGTGGGTGCCGTAATGCGAGACGAGCCGCGGGCACTAGGGACGGATTGAGTGCGGGACTCCCTATCGCCGCGCAAGCGGTCAATGCCATCGCTCACCATCAGGACTTCTCGACGAACTTTCTGTTCCGGCCAACCCTTGATCAAGCTGATGAGCGACAAGTACGGACTATCCATGGCGGATAAACCGCCTCGCGGCAGGCGGACGGCCTTGGCCGCCGCAGCATGATCGGCTGTGAAGTTTTGGGCCATCTGAATTGTGGCGTTGGACATGTACGCGACCCCGACAACGGTCGTTGCGGGCTGCGCGTTGATGAAATCGCGAAGGTCGTTAAGACTGTTTCCGATGCTGGTATCGCAAGTGTCGTCGATCAAAATAAAAAGTTGCAGCGCGGCATTATCGCCACGCGCGGGAATCAGATGGTCAACCTTTAGCGATGTCTTCCCTTGCTTTACTTGCACATTCTCTGGCCGAAGAATCGGCACCTCGCTATCGTCGCGCAGCGCCTCGTCGGTGATTACCATGTGCACCTGAACGGTGCTCGCAGCGCCGGGGTTTTCTTGCGAGGACACCATACCCGCTCCAAATCCAAGTAGAGCCACAGCAATCAGAAATGTGGGCAAGTGCCTTAAATTGTTCATGCGTTCTCCTCGATTCGGATTTGGTCAGGATTTCCAATCGGTACCCCTCGTTCGGCGAATCCTACACCTCTCCTAGGAGACACACAACGGATTCTTCAGCACGACAAGTCCCGACGAAATCGCGGGGTCTCAACAACAAGTCCTGGTAGACGTGGCGGTCTCGATAGTTGACGCAACATTATCTCGCAGCTTATTTACATAGATATTAATTGATAGATGTGTACACGAGAGTTGATCCGAACAGAGTAAATAAGTACGTTACACACCTCAACAAAGGCGAATTGCCTCTGTTCGACGGCTTCTGATCGCTGACCGTACAGTGCAGCAATATTTCTGCGCGTACCATCCGCTCAATCGCTATTGCGTCAGCGCGCGCGATAAACTCAAGACCGATGCCGACGGCTCGACAGAATTCTATATCCAGGCCGACTCTCCGGGCAAAGATAGGCAATCGAATTGGCCGCCAGCGCCGAAGGACGAATTTGTCCTGATGACGCGTATGTATTGGCGCAAGCATGAGTACTTTCCAATTCTGGACGGATCGTGGAAGATTCCTGCTGTGAAGAAAGTTAACTGACGGAATTCTTGAGCGATTTGGTGAACGTCGTCACTAACCCCTGGTAAGCTATCAAGGCGCTGGCCGTGGATGACTTGGTTATCGGCTTCTCGAAAACGGTTGTCTCGGGATTTATCCTCGCCACCGTGGGATGTTATCAGAGATTAAGCGCCGAAGGCGGTACCGCGGGAGTGGCCGTGCTGCGCTTATGGCGTTCGTCGTGTCCTCGCTAGCCATCCTCGTCGCCGCTTCATTCCTCACTCGACTTCTGCTTTATACATTCAACATGTAAATCCGTTACTCTGGGTCGGTGCCGCGTAACGCAGGACACGGGCACAATTCGCGAGTGACCAAACGGGGCCACAGTGGAGAGAGACGACGTCCATGCCGAACCGACTTCCTGCGGGAAGGGTATTTATCAACGCCTTCCAGGACCAGCGATCGCCTACCCGCGAGTCGTGAAGTCGACCGCCAGAAGCGAAATATCGTCTTTGTGCCCCTCGCCTGGAGGTTGCTCCAGCCAGCGGGCTAACTCAAGCAGTAGCGCATCCGCGAATGGGCCTGCTGGAAGCCTGTTATTCGTTTCCATGAACTGCATGAAACGCCCTGTGCCAAATTCCTCCTGCGCTGGATTGCTCGTTTCAACGATTCCATCGGTGTAAAGCAAGAACCGATCACCAGCCTCGATTGGAATTTGCAGCGAATCGTAAGTGGCTTCCTCGAATTGGCCCATGACCAATCCGTTTTCCAGCAGTTGGCTGGCGCTGCCGGTTGAGTTGCGCCACAGTAACAGCGGCGGATGGCCCGCACCGCCGTATTTCAGAATGTTTTTTTCCAAGTCCACGTACACATAGGCGGCCGTGACGAAGTTATGCTGAAATTTGCCGCAAAGCGCTTGATTCAAACCCGCCAGAACCTTGCCCGGCTCAGAGGCGTGGCGAGCTTGTGCGGTGAGGGCAACCTGCAGCATTGACGCGATGAGTGCGGCTGGCAATCCGTGACCGGACACATCCGCGATCAGAATGCCTACGTGTCGTTCGTCCACGACGATGAAATCGTAGAAATCGCCGGCCACCGAAGTCATGGGAAGGTAACGCGCCACAATATCCATGCCCGCGAGCTTCGGCGTGCTGCTCGGCAGAATGGATAGCTGAATCTGGCGCGCCATTTCCAGTTCCGTATTTATTTCGACGAGTTGTCGCGCAATCTGGGCATGTGCTTCGCGCAGCATAAGATGAGTGCGCACCCTCGCTTTTACGACTGCGGCCGAGAATGGTTTGTGAATGTAGTCGACAGCTCCCACCTCGAATCCTTTGGTTTCGTCCTCGGCCTCGGTCTGGCTGGTAAGAAAAATCACCGGAACATCACGCGTGTCGGGATCGGCCTTCAAGCGGCGGCACACCTCGTACCCGTCCATTTCCGGCATCATTATGTCCAGCAGGATCAGATCCGGCTTATCTTTCGCTGCAGCGATCGCCAGAGCCTTTTCACCACTCGTCGCCACCTTGGTCGCGAACGAGTCTTTCAAGGCGCCGGAAATAACTCCGATGTTGATGGGCGTGTCGTCCACAATCAAAATCGTTTTTTGGGCCGAGGCCTGAGTCATGATTTCACTCCAGTTTTAAACCTAAGCGACTGGCAATTTCTGTGACGCATTTCAGCGCGCCGATAAAATCATAATTGCCGACGAAATCGCGGAGGGCAGTAATTTCCGGTCCTGTGAGCACCCTCGCTAAGTCCGGCTGTGCTTCTAAAATGAAATCTGCAGCGTCGCCATCGTCGTTTGATAGAAGTCTTGTCAACTTTCGCAAAGGCACGGCTAGGGAGGCAGGGTCGGCGGCGACACGAGCGCTGTCGCTAGCTTGTTCATCGGGCAGCGCCGATCGGATTGCTTGCACCACGGTGCGAAGTTTCCCGGCCAGCGTATCGAGCACAGGTTCGACACTCTGCCCCGCTTTAATCGCCGTTTCTACGTCGGCTGCGGAGCTAGCTACCGCGGTCGCACCGAGGTTCGCGGCCGCGCCTTTCAGCGAATGGGCGGCACGCGCTGCCGTGGCAGTGTCGCCCGACGCGTGCGCCTCGCGAATTTCTTCAACGTTTGCCGACTCCGCGAACTTGCGCAACAACGTTTCGTAGCGTTTGGGATTTCCGCCGGTCCGCCGCAGGGCTGATTGGGTGTCCACACCCTCAATCTCTAAGGTAGCGGTTTCGGGTGGGCCGGCGGGTTCCGGCGGGCGTGCAGTCGTTGCAGCGGTTTCTGGCGGCGCCTTTGCGTCGAGCAGCGCGCGGGGTTTGATCCAGCGCAACAGTGCAGCGAAGAGTGCCTCGGGATCGATAGGCTTGGTGAGATGGTCGTTCATGCCCGCCTCGGTGCATTTCTCGCGATCGCTTTCCATAACGTTGGCGGTCATAGCGATGATGGGAAGCGACCGGAATTGCGGTTTCAAGCGGATGGCTCGTGTAGCAGCCAGACCATCCATTACCGGCATTTGCATGTCCATCAGCACGAGGTCGTATTCGTGTTCGGCGACCATTCGTAGGGCGACCTGTCCGTTTTCAGCTGTTTCAATCGCCAAGTGCGCGTCGTCTAACAGGCCGAGCGCGACCTCGCGATTAAGTTCGTTGTCTTCGACGAGCAAGATGCGCGCGCCGCGTATTTGCGCCAGTTCCACGGTTGGACCCGGCGCGGCTTGGTAACTCTTGGAGCTATTTGCGCCGAGGACCTCGACGGCTGAATCGAACAGCATGGAGGCCGTAACCGGTTTGATTAGAATATTTGCGAACGAGTTCTCTTCGGCCTGTTTCAAAACCTCTTCACGCCCGTAAGCGGTTATCATCACGAGTTGCGGACGAACTGGTAGATTTGGCAGCGCGCGAATTCGTTTGCCCGTTTCGAAGCCATCGAGACCCGGCATCTGCCAGTCCAGAAAAACGATTTCGTACGGTTTGTCAATTTCCGCGGCGCGGCGCACCATTTCGATTCCTTCTAGCCCGGAAGGAGCTTCATCCGCCTCGAATGTCATGCTAGTGAGCATGCTGGAAAGTACCGCGCGCGCTTGCGGATTATCGTCAATGATCAAAACCCGGCGCCCCCTAAGATCGGGTGAAAGGGTGTGCCGTCGAGTGGCCGTGCCATTGCCAAGCCGCGCGGTGAACCAGAACGTGCTGCCTTTGCCTTCGTCGCTTGTAACGCCAACATCTCCTCCCATCAGCAGCGCCAGCCGCTTGGAGATAGCGAGGCCCAGCCCGGTCCCACCGTGTTGCCGAGTTGTAGATGCATCCGCCTGCTCGAACGCCTGGAACAGGCGGCCTATTTGTTCTTTGCTCAATCCAATGCCGGTGTCGCGCACCGCGAAGTAAATCAGCTGGCCCTCGTCATCTTTTTCCTGAATCCGCGCACGAACGACGATTTCGCCTTGTTCGGTAAACTTCACAGCGTTGTTGCAGAAATTAATCAGGATTTGACCCAGCCGCAGCGGGTCGCCCTTGAGTTGCATGGGCACCGCGGGGTCAATATCAAAAATCAGCTCGAGGCCTTTTGCCGAAGCCTTTTCGGAAATCAGATTGCTCACGTTTTCGAGCACGCGCTCCAGATCGAAGTCAATGTGTTCCACCGTCAGCTTGCCTGCTTCGATTTTCGAGAAATCCAAAATGTCGTTGATGATGCCCAGCAGGTGCTGGCCGGCAAGTTGAATTTTCCTCACGTAGTCGTGCTGGCGGGGATTCAGGTCGGTGCGCAACGTCAGATGCGACATGCCGATAATCGCGTTCATCGGAGTGCGGATTTCGTGGCTCATGTTGGCCAGGAAATCGGACTTGGCCTTGGTGGCTTCCTCCGCCACTTCTTTGGCTCGCCGCAATTCTTCTCCAGCCGCTTCCAGCACCCGGTTGATGCTCTCCAGTTCTTGTTTGCGAGCGCCGAGCTGGCGTTCCGAAGCCGCCAACGATTCAGCCTGGGCCTGCGTGCGGTCCAGAAGCTCTCGAGTCGCGATGTTGCCCGACAATATTTCAGCGCTGAGAGCGATGGAGGGCAGCAAGGAGTCGAGCAACGCTCGTTGGCGTTCCGACAGTGCTGAGTTCGTCGCCAGTTCGATGAGCGCGGTCACTTCGTCCTTATTCAGCAAAGGAACAAAGTGGATTTTGCCCACCGTCAGGGTTCCCATGCCCGCCGAGATTCGAACTTGCTCCCCGGTGGTGACTTCGAGCATGCGCCGCTCCACCGCAGCTTGCCCGGCGAGTCCCTCGCCGAGGGCAAATTCGCCGGGGCTGCCGGCGTCCGAATTGGCAAACGAATAGGCGCGCGAGAAACGCTTGCGACTCTCGTCTGCCACGTAGAACGCTCCGTAAATCAGCGAAATGGATTGCGACAACCGAGACAATAAAGCCTTACCAAATCCGGGATAATCCCGGGCAGATTGCAACGCTCCCAGCGTGGCGCCCACTTCCGCCTTTACCCAGGCTTGCGTTTCGCGCTCGCGGGCGCCCAGTTGCAGCGTACTTAGCGCGCGGCTGATCTCACCGATTTCATTCTTGCGATCACGGTAGGGGATTGTCTGATCCAGCCGCCCGTCGGCTAAATCCTGGATACTGCCCTGCAGCGACGTCAGTTCGTCCACCACTTGTGTTTGTACGATGTAGAAAGCAGCGGCCCATGATGCCAGCAGGCCGAAGCCGATTACGAGCCAGGTGATCAAAATCGCGTGATGCGTGTTACGGGTCAACTCATCGGAGCGCTTATCAATAAATACTTGCAAATCCTGCATGATCTCGATGGTGGCTTGGCGCGCCCGCTGCAGCTCCGGATTTACACCTCCGCGTAACAGGTTCAACGCTTTGGCGTTATCGCCAGCCAGGGCCGCCGCGCGGACAGGCCGGGCGTCAGCCTCTGCCTGTTCGAAGAGGGCGGACGCGGCGTTGATTTTGTCCGCCCGCTCAGGGCTATCTTTGATCGCCGTTGCCATCGCCGTGTGGTAGTCGGCGCCAATCTGTTCCAATTCTCCGTCGACAACCTGCCTGCGATTGGGATCGGTCTCGTCAACCAGTTCAAACAGGTACAGACCGAATCGGTTGGTATGCGCTCGCGCCTCCCCAACGCTTCTGAGCGCTTTGACCTGGGTGTCAATCAACACGCTGTACCAGGTGTCGATCATTTTGCTTTCAAGCGACGAATAGACTCCTGCGGCCACCACCATCAACGCGAGCGGCACCATAGCAATCAGCAGTTTGCGCCGCAGCCTCAAATTCGTAAAAAAGCCCATCGGAATGCGCTCCAACGGTTGCTGGACCTGAACCGGTGAACCACTGCGCGCTACAAAATCATGCAATCGACGGCGCACGGCTCCAATCGAAAGCGTTTGTCGACCGTCGTATCAGCCCGCTAGGGAACACGGGAGTGCTGCAGAAATAGCCTACGCTTGTGACAATATGCAGCGTTGCGATAAGCGACGCGAGAGTCGAATCCCGAGAGACTTTATTCGACGGCTGTCCATGTGCTGTCGGGGTTGAATGAAGTGATTGCCCTGGCGATTGCAGCGGTATCGTCACCCAGGTCCTTTTGCAGCACAATGCCGTCCTGATTGACGAGGAACGATGTCACCCCCGAAGTTCCGTATTCCGCGGGATAAGCTAAGATCGCAAAACCTCCGGTCATGTTTCCGTTAACGATGTAGTTCTTCGCTCCGCCATGCGCCTGCGGCCCTTGGCTCATGAGCATGCGGAAATAATAACCGTGGTAGGGCTGCGATTCTTGCGACGCGCTGGAATAACCTTCGCTTGCCGCGAACTCCGCCAGCGGACCGAGGGGGCTGCCTGAATCACCTTCGGCGACCGGCCAGTAAAGTCCATTCTGTTTTCCCTCGTCGCTCACGAATTTTTGCGCGTAAGTGTGCGAATTGGCGCCGTCGTGCGGCTGGCTGAAGTACTCGGCCTGTGCCACGCCCATGGCGTTCAGAACGTCAATCGCGGAAAGTTCGTTTCCACCGATTCGTCGAGCCAGAATTTCGTCTTTTGCGGAACTGGTATCGAAATACCACTGGCCCGCTTCGTTCTTTTTCAATGCGAAGGGAAATGGATAATTCTCAGCTCCAACATCGAGGACCAGACCACCCTTGGTCAATTTTCCCCAGCGATGCATCTCGTCGTATTGTCTGGTGAAAGTATCGAGCGCGGCTTTGTCTTGAACGGGATCGCCCGAGAGTAGGAGCTCTTTGGCGGCCGATCCAAAAATCGACATAAGTGCGTTTGTGTCTCCAGCTTTCGCGGCCGTATAAATTGCCTGTCCCGCGAGGTCCGCAGACGCGAATGTTTGCGGTCCAGCGGAGGCTCCCTCCGTCGAGGTCGAACGCTGCGATTTGCTGCATCCCGTCGAAATGAGCGCTATCGCGGCCAACAGCAAAACGTACTTCCTGCAGGAAACAATGTGCGTTCTGGCAGCTCTTGCGCGACTCATTCGATCTCCTTGTTCTCGTTCGCTGAACCAACCGCGAAATTTACTTTCAGATGTCAAGGCAACTTGCGCGGCGCAATATTACTTGCGACGCCCGCCTCCCCCGCCTTTAGCTGCCATACTCTGGTTCCCGCGAGCACTCTGCGCGCGACCCCCTGCCGAACCCGAAAACGAATCCGGGCGTGCCGGCTGAGTCGAGGGCTGTGGGCTCGGCCGGGGCGTGGGCTGCGTGCTCGGCGTCGTGGCAGGTCTTGTGCTGGGTTGAGTTCCCGGCGAAGCTGGCCTGGTACCCGGCTGCGTCGCTGGACGATTTCCAGGATTGGCCGGCAGCGTCGATGGACCGCCAGCGCCCGGTCGAGCTCCCCCGTTGTTTCCCGGTCCAGCCGGTCGAGTGTTCCCGCCTGCGTTCGCCGGGAGGGTCGTCGCTGGCGGACGCCCATATCCGGGATATGTTGGCGGACGATAGCCTGGGTATCCCGGCTTATATCCCGGGTAGCCCGGGTGATAGCCGGGAGGACGATACGCGCCGCCGTAGTAGCCGCCGCGCCAATACGCGTTTCCGACGTAAATATTTCGGTTGTAGACGACGGTGTGGCTATGCCAGTTCGTGCCCCAATAACTCCATCCCCACCCGCAGCAGCCGCCGTAGATCGATGCTCCTACGACGATTCCTCCGCCGAAGGAAATCACGGTAACCGCGGGACCGCGGTAGTAGTAACCGGGAACAACAATTGGCGCGCCATATACGACCGTGGGGCTGTATACCGGAACGTAGACGACCTGAGGATTCGCAGGCTGGATAACGATGGTCTGTGGAGCCTGCTGCTCGACCTTTATCTGGGGCCCCGACTGCAGATTTCCTGCTGCAAGAGCCTTGGCCCGCATTCTTTGCACGGCGGCCATCACGTCCTGCTGTTGAGTCGCAGAGGCTTCGCCAAGCGCCGACGTCCACGCGAGATTCTTCGACAGATCATCCAGCACCGACGGGAATTGGGTGAGGGCTTTGACCGCTGGATCCCAGGACTGTTGGTCGACGGCCTTGGCGAGTGCCTCTCCCGTCAGGCTGGAATTATCTTTGATCCAGAGCGTCGCCGCCACGACTTCATATGGAAACGTGGAAGCGCCCAAAACTTGCGCTACAAGCGCGTCAGGATACAAGGCTATGGGCGCAACGAGAGAGTCGAGTTCGTCGGCCGTAAGCAGTGCGTATTCGGGTTGCGACCCTGGCGACGGCGCAGCCTGCCCTCCCGTCTGTGTGCCAGAGGAAGCGTTCCGCGCAAGCGCGACAGACGTGGACCGCACTACGAATGAGAGGAGCAACGCGGCGATGAGTATGCGTTTTAGATGCATCCGGCCAAATTCCTGGCGAACCCGCCTTCAGAGCAGGGTCGCAACGATCAAGGCTACGTTCGGAGACCGTGTTTAGCGGATTTTTGCAGCCAAACGTATTGTCAAAAGTAACGATACCGTCTGTCATTGCCTGTTGCGATAATTCTAGGGTTGCGATTTCATCTACTTTAGAATTCTCAGGAATCGACTCCATGAATGAGAGCAGGCGCGCGGATAAAGCTTCGAAGCCCGCTAGGGGACTGAATCGTGTAAGAATCGTTGCCTGCGTCGCGATGCTGCTCGCGGGGCTCGGATATTGGAAATTTGCAAGCCGCCAAACCGTTCAGGCGACTCAACTTCCGCAGATGACAGTGGCGGAAAGCCTGCCCTCTGCCCCGAGCGGTTTCGCGCCGACAGTTGAAAACAAGAATGCCCCCGCCGCCTCTGCGCCTGCCGGGATGGCTTGGATCCCGGGCGGCGAATTCTCCATGGGCGCGCAGGATTCGCCAATGCAGGATCAAGTCGGCATGCAGGCTACGCTCGATTCGCGTCCGGTTCACCGCGTGTATGTTGATGGCTTCTGGATGGATAAAACCGACGTTACGAATGGGGAGTTCGCCAAATTTGTGAAAGCCGCGGCGTACGTCACCGTCGCGGAACGCAAACCCAGGGCGGAGGACTTTCCAGGCGCGCCGCCTGAAAACCTTGTGGCAGGATCGGTAGTTTTCTCGCCTCCTGACCACGAAGTGCCCCTGAATGACCATTATCAATGGTGGGCGTATGTTCGTGGTGCGAACTGGCGCCATCCGCTGGGCCCTGCTTCCAGCATTCAAGGAAAGTCGGACTATCCCGTGGTGCACGTCGCCTACCAGGATGCTGCGGCTTATGCAAAATGGGCCGGTAAGCGGTTGCCGACCGAGGCCGAATGGGAATTCGCGGCACGAGGTGGACTGACCGGACAGCCATTTGTCTGGGGCGATGAGTTTCGGCCGAAAGGACAGTGGATGGCCAATACGTTTCAGGGTCACTTTCCAGACAAGGACACGGGAGAAGACCACTACGTAGGGATCACAGGAGTCGGACGGTTTCCGGCGAACGGCTACGGTCTTTATGATATGGCGGGGAATGTGTGGCAATGGACGAGTGATTGGTATCGCCCGGAATACTACCAGCAATTGGCATCTGTCCGCGGTGTGGCGCGAAATCCCAAGGGCCCGGCTTCGCCCTACGACCCCAGCGAACCGAACGAACGAAAGAAAACCCAACGGGGAGGTTCGTTTTTGTGCACCGATCAGTATTGTTCACGCTACATGGTGGGCACTCGGGGCAAAGGCGAGGTGACTACAGGGACGAATCACCTCGGCTTCCGCTGCGTCAAAGACGCGTTGCCAGCCGTCACTCAATAACCAGCTCTCGTCAATCTGCGTCTGTTTTCGTTGTCGCTCCAGTTCGGAAGAACAGGGATCGAAAATTGTCCTCGCCCAGTACCCTGCGCAATTCCCGGAATGCAAACAGTGGAAGGAAAGTGCAAAATATGACGACGCTGCGGGCAAGGAGCTCGTTGACGCGTATCCCGTGGTACGCGGTTGCAAAGTTTTCGCCATGCCAGCGTCGTTTGATCGCTTCCTCGACAATGTGAAAGGCGAACACCAGCAAGCTAAATAGAAACGCCTTATGCAGTGCCGACTGAAACAATGGCTTGGATTCGTGTTTCTTGCCAAGGTGCGCGTATTCGCCGATGAGAATGACTTTGGCGATTACCAGAGCGTTGATCAACGCTGTGCCATAAATGAAATACGAAACGTGAAACTGGTTTAACAGGAGCAGGCTGTAGGTCGCAACGGCGCAAAAAAATAAGGCTAGATACAAGGAGATCACGGCAAACTCGCGCAATTCGTGCGTGGCCTTTTGCTTCAGAGTCGCCGCCTTAGGACCCTCGGCATTCATAGCGTCTTCCCGGTTGCGCTAGGCACTTTTCACCCTTCACCTCATCCCACCCATGGCTGCGCCCACACTGGCTGGAGCTCCCGGCGCCGGAAAGTCCGATGATTGATCGAGGGGACGGCCCAATGGAATTGTCATTAATGACAGTGCTGATTTGAATCCGAGCCGTGGGATGACTTCCGGCAAGTTCGGCCGCCCAACAATGCAACCGCGGTTCCAACTCCAAGAAGAAGGAGTTATCGCCGCTCTAAAATTTTGTTGTTATAATCACCGCAAAAATCTGTGCCCGCTAGGGCTCTCGGGAGTTCGTCGTGTCATCGCCTAGCCGGTTTCCCAGGCCGACGACGCAAGACGCAAAAGCCAAGCAAGGTATTTGATCCCTGGGCCTTTTTGACGAATGCTGGCATTGGCAGGACGACTCTTCAGTTCAGCCCGAAACAAATCATCTTCTCGCAAGGAGCACGTGCGGACGCTGTGTTTTACATTCAGGACGGGACTGCGCGGCTGAGCGTAGTCTCCAATCAAGGTAAGGAAGCGACCATAGCATTGCTCGGCCCAGGTGATTTCTTCGGTGAGGGATGCATCGCTTCGGATCAGCCTTTCCACATGATGACGGCAATTGCAACCACTCGCTGCACCGTCCTGAAGATCGCAAAGCGCGAGATGCTGCGTACGCTCCACGAAGAGCACAGGTTTTCGGACATGTTTGTTGCGTACGCGGTGGGTCGCGACAAGCGCACGCAGTCGGACTTGGTTGATCAACTTTTCAATTCAACCGAAAGGCGGCTAGCACGAACGCGCTTATTGCTAGCCCGTTTTGGAAAGGAAGGCAGGTCGGACATTCTGATCGCAGGTGTAAATCAACAGACTCTGGCGGAAATGATCGGTACCAGCCGCTCGCACGTGAACGTTTTCTTGAACAGATTCAAAAAGCTTGGCTGCATCGAAGACAACGGCGGCTTGAAGGTGCGCAGTTCGCTCCTCAATGTTGTCCTCCACGAGTAGCTTAGAATCGGCGTCCGAGAAGGCATGGCTGTACGTCTCGCTATTACTCTCCCTATAACGATGGGAGCATTCTAAGAAGTGTGCCATTTTTAACACTAGCAGCTTTGCCTCGTGGTACACTCTGCGACCAGCGATCGGACTTAACGCTTGACCGGGGATGTTTTCAAATCGTATCGGCGATGCGAATCGCCGGTAATTTTGTTACGCCGAGCAAAACCAAAACAGAACGAATTGCAACAGTCGGAGTGCCTGCTTGAGGCATTCCTTTCCCGTGGGTGTCGGCGCGTCAGTTGACGGAAGCCTCGGTGTTCGCCGCTGACGTTTAGATCGGAGGCAGATGATGGAAGCTGGTTCTTTACGGCGCTCATCGAGTTTCCTCGACGATGATTCCACCTTTCACACTGCGATCCTGGTGTGCCTGATTACCATCCTTTCTTACTTCGCTTCAAAACTAGGCGGCGCATTGGTTCTCCGTCCGCAAATGCTTTCGCCGCTTTGGCCGGGTTGCGTGCTGCTGGTTTCGGTGTTGCTGCTGGTCCCACGAAGAAGATGGCCGGCGCTCATCTTGGCGGCCTTAGCTGTGTTTGTTTTCTACGACGTACAAAGGGGCGTGCTGACGCGGTCGATTATTGGGCTCATTTTGGCGGACATTGTGGAGGTCTTCACCGCCCTTGCGTGTCTCAGCTATTTTTTCGTCGGAATACCGCGGCTGGATAGCGTAAGAGCCTTGGCAAAGTTTTCGTTGTTCGCGGTGATCCTCGCGCCGGCGGCGGGAGCTTTTGTCGGAGCGCTGGCCGTCCCTGGGGACTATTGGATTAATTGGAGGACAAGCTTCTTTTCGGAATCACTAGGATTTCTTACCCTGATGCCTGCCTTTTTTAGCTGGGTGGGCAAAGGATCGGACGGAGGCCGGAGATCGCGCGCTTATTACCTGGAAGCCGCTGCATTGACCGTTGGGCTGGTGTTCTTCGGATATCTTGCGTTCGTCGCTCCAGGGCGAAATAGCCCGCCGGCACTGCTTTATACCCTGGTGCCGTTCATGTTGTGGTCAGCGTTGCGTTTCGGATCGACTGGCGTCAGCAGTTCGGTAATCTTAATCGCAGTGTTGTCGATTTGGGGCGCGACCCACGGCCGAGGCCCATTCACCGACTCAGAACCCATCAACAGCGTGTTGTCGCTGCAGCTTTTCTTATTCTTCGCGGCTGCGCCTTTCATGGTCCTCGCAGCCGTTGTCGAGGAGCGGAAGCGGACAACCGAAGAGTTGGGGGAAAGCGAGGGAAAATTCCGCAGTGTCTTCCGTGATGCTGGCATGGGAATGGCGATCGTTTCACCGGAGGGCCGTTTTCTTGCCGGCAATCAGGCTTTTTCCAGCTTCATCGGATATACACAAGAGGAACTTCTGGGCAAGACGGTTGAATCGGTCACTCATCCGGATGACTGGCCGAGTTTTTCGCAGAGGTTGAGCCAAGCACTGGCGGACGGCGCCAGCTTCCAGGGCGTGGAAAAGCGCTGTCTGCACAAAGATGGAAAAGTACTGTGCGGGGAGTGCAGTGCTTCGTTGATCCGGGATATCCACGGGAATCCTCAGTATTTCGTTGCCGAAGTGCTGGACATTACTGATCGTAAGCGAGCAGAGCAGACGCTGCGCGAGAGCGAACAACGTTTTCGTCGGGTCGCAGACTCAGCGCCGGTGCTGATCTGGATGGCCGGGACCGAAAAACTCTGCACTTTTTTCAATCAGAGCTGGCTGAATTTCACCGGTCGAACCCTCGAACAAGAGATGGGAATAGGTTGGGCCGTTGGCGTGCATCCGGACGATCTGGATCGTTGTCTCGGCATCTACTCCGACGCTTTTGACGCCCGGGTGGAATTTGAGATGGAGTATCGTCTGAGACGCTTCGACGGAGCCTATCGCTGGATTGTTGATTATGGCGTGCCTAGATTCGAACCCGATGGGTCTTTCTACGGTTACATCGGCACATGTGTGGACATCACGGAGCGTAAGGCAGCAGCCGAGTCGCTTGAATTGTTGAGCGGGCGGCTGATCACCGCGCAAGAGGAAGAGCGCGGACGCATCGCCAGAGAGCTGCACGACGACTTCAGCCAGCGATTGGCATTGCTGGGTATCGGACTTTCGCGCCTATGGAACAAGCGGCCCGAGTCAGAAGCGGAGGAACGAACCCTCGTGCGGGAATTGTGGAATCGCACCCAGGAAATATCTTCTGACGTCCATCGTCTGTCCCATCAACTCCATTCCAGCAAGCTGCAGCACGTCGGCCTAGGGCCGGCTGTCATGGGACTTTGCGATGAGATCAGCGAAAAGTATGGGATTCAGGTGGAGTTCACGGACCACGGCGTTGCTCCGCAAATCTCGAAGGATGTGGCGCTGTGTCTGTTCCGAGTCGCCCAGGAAGCGCTGAGCAACGTGGTTAAACACAGTCGAGCGAAGCAAGCCCAGGTGGAACTTTGCAACGCGAACAATGAAATCCGCCTGCGGATCGTCGATGCCGGCCTCGGTTTTGATGTCTCTCTCAGCAACAAAGACGTGGGAATCGGACTTGTCGGAATGCGCGAGCGGCTTCGTTTGGTCGGCGGAAGGCTGTCGGTGCAATCCGCGCCTACGCGGGGGACAGAAATTCTTGCCGAGGTTCCACTCTCGGTCTCCGTTGATGAGTCCCATGCAAGCATAACTACCGCGGGAGGAACAAGATCATGAAACGCATACGTGTACTGTTGGCGGATGACCATCAGATGTTGATGGATGCGCTGAAGAGCGTACTGGAACCCCGCTGTGAAGTAGTCGGCGCGGTGACCAACGGTCACTCGCTGCTGGAAGCTGCCGAGAAGTTGCGACCCGACGTCATCGTGCTCGATATTGCCATGCCCCAGTTAAATGGGCTGGACGCCGCGAGGAAGCTTCAACAGAAGATGCCTGCCGTCAAACTTATCTTCATGACCATGAATGAGGACCCTTATCTAGTAGGGGAGGCTTTTCGCGCAGGGGCATCGGGGTTTCTCCTGAAGCAGGCGGCGGGCTTCGAGTTGATTGACGCGATTGAAAAAGTGCTGAAGGGAGGTAAATATCTAACTCCCCGCGCCGCCAAGGGTTTGACGAGCATCTCATTGCGAGAGCCCAAGTCTCGCGAGCACGCCCCTGGACCAAGCGGACGAGAGCGGGAAGTCATCCAGCTATTGGCAGAGGGTCGCACCATGAAAGAAGCAGCTAGCGTGCTGAAGATAACCACCCGCACTGTCGCCGCGCACAAATACCACGCCATGGAACTCTTGCAGATCAAAACCAACGCCGAACTCGTTCAGTACGCCATCAAGAGCAAAATCATCTCCGTCTAACGAATACCGTTTTTCTACCTTACTGTTAATTTTGCCAATATCCAGTCGCGCGAATCGCGCCCAAGATAGCCGTGGATGCCTACCTCCACGCTGACCGAGATGAACTCGAAGGCCGAGATCGCTGAGCCTCTCACGTCGCACCGGCGTCCCAGATCCTTGGTGGAGGTCTAGAAAACAGCTCAGGGATGAGCTCTCATGACTCGAAAACGGGTGTTAGTCGCGGATGATCTCGCTCCCGTGTTGAGTACCGTGGCCGCATTGTTACGCGAGTCATTCGATGTCGTTGACACGGTTTCCGATGGCCGAGCGGCTCTGGAAGCAACGCTGAAGCTCAAACCCGACTTGGTGGTTTTAGACATCTCGATGCCAGTAATGAGTGGAATCGAAGTCGCAGAAGAACTTACGAGGCTAGGTAACAAAGCCAAAATCGTATTTCTCACGGTTCACGAGGATCAGGACATCCTGAACACCTGCCGGGCCGCCGGCGGGCTGGGATACGTGATCAAGGTACTGATGGACTCGGACTTGGTGCCGGCGATGAATGAGGCGCTGGCTGGTCATACATTTACGTCTTGCTTTCCGTCTCAAGCGGACACGCCTTAAGCAGGTACAGCTGTGCGTTGTACTGAAGGATTCAGCGATGCCGATCACGGCTGGCCGTCACTTTGAACATCGCAAATAGACGCGGCTTGAATTCCAATAGGAGAGAAAAACGATGAAACTCGTAGCGGCGGTTTTGCTAGTGTCGGCCTGCGTTGGGCTAACCCTCGCGCAAAGCCAGACGCCGCCGGCCAAAGGCCCGAGCGTGGCGGAAGCCGTCAAGCAAATCGAACACGACTGGGTTGATGCGGTGAAAGCCGGTGATGCTGACAAAGTTAGCGAGATCCTCGCCGACGATTGGATCGGCATCGGTTACGACGGCGTCAGGGAAACGAAGAAGAAGCACTTGGCGGAGATGAAGTCCGGCACGGCGAAACTTGAGTCTTTCGAATTCGGGCCCATGGATGTGAAGGTGTTGGGGAGTGTTGCTGTCGTCCAGGGCAGCAACACCGAAAAAAGCACCACCGCCGATGGAAAAGACTCCAGCGGGAAATATGCCTGGATGGATGTCTTTGTTAAGCGCGACGGCAGGTGGGTGATCGTTCGCTCGCAAAGCACGGAGTCAACGATTCGAGAATGATTTCCTGGCAGCTTTCACTAAAACCGATTTGCAAAAGGAAAATGCGATGAAAACACGATTGCTTCTCTCTCTGGCGCTTCTAATTTGTCTCACCTTTACCGCGGCTTCCGCACAAGATGTGTATGTGACTTCGAGTCCCAACGCAACTTTTTCCCAATATCACACCTACGCCTGGGGACAACAGCAGAACCCCAACCAGATCGCTAGTCCATTTCTGGCGCAGGAAGCGAAAACCCAGATCAACACACAGATGCAGAGCAAGGGCCTCAAGTTGGTCCAGGAGTCAGAGAACCCCGATTTGATCGTAGTGGGCAGCGGTGGAATGAAGACGCAGACCTCGTACCAGGCTTGGGGAATGCGCGGGATCGGTGGCGGAATGGGCGGCATTACTCCGGAGCAGAACGTGACCGGAACGTTGATCGTGGATATTTACGATGTAAAAGCCAAAGAATTGGTTTGGCGCGGCGTCGGGCAAGGCACCTTGAACGAAAAGAACTCGCAGAAAAATATGCAGCTGGTGGACAAAGCGGTCGCCAAGATGTTCAAGAAATATCCGTCGTAGCGACGTGCCGGTTGCGATCACGCGCCGTGAGATTGTCAGTTCTGACAATTACACCTCCGGCGCTTGGAGGCCAGTATCTCCGCGGTTCTGAACCTGCGCCATGACTCTGGAGTGAAGGAATCAACCCTCCCGTTTTTCCTCAGGAAGAGAAAAAAGTTGAGGAGAGCACACATGAAGCGTAACGGGAGTTTGATTCTTGTTGTCGCAGCGTTGCTCGTGTTCCTGGGGCTGGCCGCAGCGCCCTCCGCTCCAGCGCAGGCGAAGAAACCCAACATCGTCGTGATCATGTCGGACGATGTGGGCATCTGGAACATCAGTGCTTATCATCGCGGCATGATGGGCGGGCGCACGCCGAATATTGACCGCATCGCAAGTGAAGGCGCCCTGTTCACAGATTATTATGCCCAGCAATCCTGCACGGCAGGGCGCGCGGCGTTTATCCTCGGGCAGACGCCTTTTCGCACCGGTCTGTTGATGGTCGGTCTGCCCGGCGCGAGACAAGGGATACAGGATAAGGATCCTACGATTGCCGAGCTGCTCAAGCCGCTCGGCTATGCCACCGCTCAGATCGGCAAGAACCATCTTGGCGACCGCAATGAATTTCTGCCCACGGCACATGGCTTCGATGAGTTCTACGGAATTCTTTACCACTTGAATGCCATGGAGGAGCCGTACGAGTACGACGATCCAAAGATGGCCAATTTCAAGGATCGTTTCGGTCCTCGCGACATTCTCTCAACCACGGCGTCCAACGTGGACGATCCCACGATTGATCCGCGCTTTGGCAGGGTCGGCAAGCAGGTCATTAAGGACGAAGGTCCATTGCCTCCGCATCCAAATATGGATCCGAAAGCGACGACTAACATGGAGGATATCGAGCAGGTACTCGTCCAGCATTCTACAGATTTCATGGAACGATCAGCGAAGGCCAATTAGCCGTTTTTTCTTTGGCACAACTCCACCCGCATGCATGTCTGGACTCACCTCTCTCCGAACTGGCAGAACAAGAGCGGATTCGGTCTTTACGCCGACGGCATGATGGAGCTGGACTGGGAGGTCGGAGAGCTCCTCAAAAAGATCGATGACCTGGGAATCGCCGACAACACCATCGTGTTGTTCACCAGCGACAACGGTCCGGAAATCTTTACCTGGCCGGACGGCGGCAATCAACCTTTTCGCGGTGAGAAGGGCGTTACCTACGAGGGTGGATTCCGCGTCCCGATGTTGGTCAAGTGGCCCGGCGTCGTTAAGCCCGGCATCGTTGTAAACGACATCATGGCGATGGAGGACTGGTTGCCGACACTAGTTGCTGCGGCCGGCGAACCCGACATGAAAGACAAGCTTCTGAAGGGCGTGACCGTGGGCGACAACACGTTCAGGACTCACCTGGACGGTTACAACTTTATGCCCTACTTCAAGGGCGAAGTCGCGGCAGGTCCACGGCACGAGTTTTTCTACTTCAGCAACACCGCTGACCTCATGGCCACGCGATATGACCAGTGGAAGGTCAGCTTTAAGACCATCAAAGGCAACCTGTTCACGGGCGAGGCATCGAGCACGCAGGCTCCTAGCGTAACCAATTTGCGGCAGGACCCGTGGGAGCGCTATCAGGACGAGTCGATGAATTACGGCAGATGGTGGGGCGAAAAGCTGTGGGCGATGGTGCCCGCGACGGTTATTGTGAGCCAGTTCCTGGGGACCTTTAAGGAATATCCGCCGAGCCAGGCGAGCGGCGGACCTACGGTCACTCAGTTCCTTGACGCGGTCTCCCAAGGTGCTTCTGGGGCCGGTAAATAGTTGAATGTTCGATTGCGAAAAACCCCGGGCCGCTTCTCGATGAAGCGGCCCGGCCAAAAGCATATAGTTCAGAGCCGTATATCGTTTCACTGTCTCCAACGCTCCTCACGGACTGGAGTGGATATTGGATTATAGCCATCGATTCGACTACGCAGATCGATGGCCACCACCGCGGCCGCACCCTAAAGGCGAGACAGGCGTGAAGCGGCACGTCTTCTCCTTTGCAGCTCGCGATTCCCGAGCGCCTTGGGTTTTCTGAAAAGATCAAGAGATGAAATGCGTTCGTGGCCGATGGCTGATGGCAGCTCTTATTTTGTTGTTGCGCTGTTCTTGCCTGCACGCTCAAACATCAACGACGGAATTCCTGCCCGAAATCGATGCTAATTTCAAACTGAATCCCAACGTGCGATTTCTTTTTCAAGCGAAGGAAACCAGAGAAGGTGGTGATCCTACGCAAGCGGAAATGGGACCCAGCGTAGAGTTCTATTTGAAGCCGTTGCTCAAGCTGAAAAACGTCACCCTTTTCGATCTGGACGATGCGAAATCCAGGCCGTTGGTGCTGGCGGTCGGATACCGCGTTGTCCCGTCACCGGGAAAACCGACGATCAATCGGCTGGAACCCGTCCTCACTTTTCACGTTCCCATTACGGCTCGTATTCTGGTTACCGATAGAAACCGCGCCGATCTTGATTGGTCTCCCGGCAAGTTCGTCTGGCGCTATCGCAATCGGCTAACGGCCGAACGGAGCTTCACGATCAAAGACTACCATCCAGCGCCTTACGTGAGCGCCGAACTTTTCTACGAGAGTCAGTACGCAAAAATCAGCTCCACTAATCTGTATGCGGGTTGCTTGCTGCCGGTGAACAAGCACATCGAATTCGATCCTTACTATGAGCACGAGAACAACACGGGCAAGCGCCCGAATCAGCAGGTGAACGCTATAGGTCTAATACTGGACCTTTTTTTCTAGGCCTGGCAGGCGAGCGCAGCCGCGTGCGGATTGTTACTTCTGACAATTATCTCCACTGCGCGCGAGGCACAGAATTAGCAATTCAGTTAGTCGACAGCACGCGGGCTGGCGAAAAGCAGAACGAGGAGTTTCTCTTGAGCGCAAATCAGAGATTCACGGTATCCGCGATAGTCTTGGGACTGCTGTTGCTCGCGAACGCGCTCCCGGCTCGCGCTCAAGCGACTTCTCCATCAGCCAGCGCTGCTGTTGGTGACAATCCTGCGTCCAGCTCCTCGAGCTCGGCCGCGACTGTCGCGGCCACGGACTCTGCTACGGCTTCCGACGCCGCGCCCGCCGCGGTAACTCCCGGTGGCGGTGCTTTCGCAACTGACGCCAGTGCCGCTTCCGCAAGCGACTGGCACTTCACGGTGTCGCCCTACTTGTGGTTCCCGGGAGTCCACGGAAATATTGCCGGCCCGAATGGCAGGGAAATCGGTTTCAGTGCGTCTCCGGGTGACCTTCTTTCGCACTTCCGGATTGGGTTAATGGGCGTGGTAGAACCTCGTTACAAGCGGATCGTGATGCCGCTCGATATCTTTTGGATCCGGCTGGGATCTGATAGAGCACTCCCCAACACCCCTGGCCAGGGAGTTGCGAACCTACACGCGACCGAATTCTTCCTAACTCAGAAGATCGGTTATCGGCTGATTGATTCCGAGAGGCTCAAGATTGATGCACTCGCGGGATTCCGCTACTGGTACTTCGGGGAGAATTTGTCGTTTACTACCAACACTCTGAATTTCTCCGGGTCGCAGAGCTGGGTGGACCCGCTGGTTGGAGGACGCATCACTGGAATTCTGACTCCCAAAGTGGAAGTTACGGTTGGAGGTGACGTGGGCGGCTGGGGCGCCGGATCCCAAATGGATTACCAGATTTTTGGTCTTCTCGGTTACCGGATTAAACCTGCGCTGGCGCTGCAAGCCGGTTACCGTTACCTCTACTTTGACTATCGGCGCGCTTCAGGCGCGTACCTAGACACCGCGACGTCCGGGGTACTGTTTGGCGTGAGCATCACCCTCAAATAGGCAAATGGATTTCCGAGAGCTACGTCCGGCCATTCCAGTTGCAGATTCATGCGCATACAGCAGGACCTCTATTTTTCGGCAACGCGCCGTCGATCCTCCGCGCCGCGCATGAAAGCTATCTCTGTGTTCGGTGAGGGATCGAAGATGGAGGTCTCGCGAGTTTTTGCGAGACCTGTCAATCTTGACAATACGCGCGAACCTGCGCGAATCGTATTCTGTCGTTGGTTAGGGTGGAGGACCCGGGCTGAGACTACTCCACGCTCCGTTCTTGAGAGGGGCGCCCAACGTCTCTCTAAGGACTCTTTTCCGGGTCCTCTAATAACTTAGGCCAGCTGCGATCCCGTCGCGGCCTCTGTTAATGCGTGCAAAATGGCGTCCCGGCGGGCGCAGCGCACGTCCGAAAATGCATCTGTTATCCGATAATTTAAGGGAGCAGCCAGATGAGTCATGGACCCGCGACTAGCTCTAGAAAACAGCCCCTCAGCGGTTTTGTTCTTCCGACGAGCAGGCGCTTGGCAATTATCGCGGCTATCGCGCTCGTCGCCAGCCTCGCCACCGTTGCGCAGAATGGTGAATTGCAGCAGAAGCTTGCGGCTGCCAAACAGTCTGCCGCTGAAAATAAGCAGCGACTCCGCATGTATCAATGGACGGAAACAACGCAGCTGACGCTGAAGGGGGATCCGAAGCCTGCCACTGAAAAATTATGCCAGTACGGTCCTGACGGGCAGGTTCAGAAAACTCCGATCGGTCCTCCACCGGCAGCACCCAGCGGCGGCAGGTTGAAGCAAAGGGTCGTTGAAAAGAAAAAAGCGGAGATGGTGGACTACATGGATGACGTGAAGGGCGTCCTGAGCATGTACGTTCCGCCCGACCCCGACAGAATGCAACAGGCCTTTCAGGCTGGTAAAATCGCACTGAATCCCGCAGGCAATGTGGTGAATTTGGTCTTCACGGACTATGCCCAGCCCGGCGATCGCATGACGCTCGTGTTTAACCCTGAGATAAAAAAGATCGTTTCCTTGAGCGTGAACACCTACATGGGGCAGGCGAAAGACGCGGTGACGTTGCAGGTGGAGATGGCCCCTCTGCCTGATGGAACCAGCTACGCGCAGCAGACGATTCTGAACGCGACCGCCAAAGAGCTGGTTGTAACAACTACCAACTCGAATTACCAAAGGCTCGGCGGATAGTAAGACGCTGCAATACCTCGACTCATCGGTCCCAAGAATTGCGCATAAGAGGGAGCGAACTCTGGCCAGGTCGCGCTCCATTGCACGCGGTCAGAGTCGCTTGCGCGGTTCTTCATGGTCCTCGTCAATGTTTGTCCGCAGGTTGTTCCCAAGCTTTCCGTCTGCACCCCTCGGATGAGACGGTTTTCGATGGGCACACTTGCCGTTGATTGAGTTTCTTCCCGTCTCCCGAGGAGGGCGGGGATCTGGGGAAGGGAAGGGAACGGATCTGCGTTTGCGTGCGCTTCCCCAGACAGCTCAGTAGAAATCCTCTCCTCGTTCTCGGTGTTTTCACTGTTCACCACAAACTCCACGGTTGCACGCGGAGACTCTCTTGAATTTTCACGCCCGCTGTCTTTCTCAAATTCCTCCTAGGGAATCTGGTTGGATCGTTGGAGTGATTCAGTCGCGCCCGATCGGAAACATCCGCGGCGAAGCGTGACGATGTAGCGGGACACACACGTCAATTCATGTGGGGCGCGACGGGACGTAGCTCGGCAGTTTCGGGCAAAACTAAATCTTTGCGCTCGTCGAGTACCAGGAACGCGAATTTCCGGTCGAACCGTCCGCGCGACGGAGCTCTGCGGAGAAGGGTAACTCGCTATTGCTGTGCCGGGCTCCAACTGGGATCGGGATCGAACTCGGTCATTGCGGCTGCTGTCTGGGTTGTGGCGGCGCCCAAATCCTTCTGCAGCAACACGCCATCCTGGTTGATGATGAACGTCATCACGCCGGAGTTGCGGTACTCAGCGGGATAGGCGACGAAGGCGAAGCCGCCAGTCATCTTTCCGTTGACGATGTAGTCCTTCGCGCCGCCGGGCACGTTCGCGCCTTGTCGAGTGAGCATATGAAAATAGTAGCCATGGAACGGCATATGCGAATCCGGCTTCAGGCTATAGCCCTCGTTGGTTGCGAACGCCGCCAGCGGACCGAGCGGACTCTTGGGCTGACCTTCCGGCGAGTCCCAGTACAAACCGTTCTGCTTGCCGCTGTCACTGATGAATTTCACTGCGAACTGGTGCGTGCTGCCGTCGTCGTGACGCATTGAGTAGTACTGAGACTGAGCGTCCGCCAACGCCATACAAACGTCGATGGTATCCAGTTCGTTGCGGCCGATACGGCGGAGTAAAATCTCCTCCCTTCCGGCAGCCACGTCGAAATACCACTGCCCGGCGGCATTCTGCTTCAGCGGGATCGGGAAAGGAAAATTGTCGGCTCCGAGCAGCAGCGTTTGGGAGCCGTCGGGCATCTTGCGCCAACGATGCATCGCGCCGTAGGCCGCGACAACTTGGTCGGCGGTATGTTTATCCTGCACGGCATCGCCTGTGACGACGATGTCTTTCGAGTCCGGACCGAACACGGCGATTACCGCATTGGGATCGCCTGACTTTGCCGCTGTCAGCAGCCCGTTACCTGCGTCGTCGGGTGAAGCGAACGTCTGGTAAGCAGGCTTGGCAGACTTGCTGCATCCGGCAAGAAGAATGACGATCGCCAGAAGAGTGAGGCGGCTCATAATAGTGGTCCTGCAAGTTGCTCGCGACACGGAGATCCTCCAAACTTGCACTGTCAGCGCTTCATCAACACAATCACACAAAAATTGAGCTCGCTTGTAACTGCTCAGCTGGCGTAGGAATCACCTACGACGACCGCCGTAGCTTGACGAACCGCGAGCACTGGAAGCCCTCGAATTCCATCCGCCGCCACCACTGCTCATGGCCGATGAGCCGCCGCTGTGTTCCTGGCCGCCCCAGCCGCTGGAACTGGATTTGTTGTAGCTGGACGGGCTTCCACTCTTCTGGTCCCAACCGCTGCCGGTATTGCTGTAGGTTTTGCCGTTTGCCGCCGCATACTTGTCGCCATTGGCGGTTTGGCCCACGGCGGCGCTGTTGCCGTTCTTGCCTGTCGCGCCATACGCCGAGGCGCCGCTGGAGCTGTGCATCTGCCCAGTGGTTCCGTTAGCGTTGGTTTGGTGCTGGCTGTCAACGGTGGTGCCATTCTTCGAAGCGGTTGAGGCCCCATAGCTGCCATACGCATTGGACCCTTGCACTGTCGAGGCCGAGGCCCCGGTCCTTGGGTTGTACGCTTGACCGGCACTTACGCTACCGTAACCGTTTGAGACCGTCCCGCCACGCGCATAAGTCCCGGTAGACGGGTTGTAGCCATTTGATGCGTGGGCACTGCCGCCGTAGCCGTTGTAGGCAGAGGCGCTAGAGCCGTAGTACCCGCCATGCCAGGC
>JABCZK010000007.1 GCA_013289695.1 Acidobacteriota bacterium | reverse complement strand
TGTTTGCCGATCGGATTTTCTTGGCTCATGCCGCGAGCTTACGGCACGCTCCATTTTTTGCAAGAGTGAATCTCAGGATGTTTCTTCACAGCTTCGTTTTGAAGGGTGCGGGTTTAGTCGCAGCGTCGCTCGGCCGCCTCGCGGAACTGCTGCCTCTGTTCCCAGTCGGTGCTGGGTGAGCCAACCGCCAGCCATAACTATCGCATTCGTGGTTCGTGTGGTACTTCTAACGTTGTGAGAACTCGTCGCGCTCTTTAAGTTCTTCGCGGAGCATCCATGAAAGTCTTTGTCTGTACCATCATAATTTTCATCGGCTTCATTGGGGATCATGCGGCCTTCGCTCAGCTGCGCAAAGCGGGTACTGACCCAGCCGTTGGAAGCATCGCGCAGATGAAACCGTCGGTCGTGCAGATAAAATTCAAATCGGATTCAGCGAAACCGGAATATCAAGAGGGAATTAGCGGAACTGGCATTATGGTGAGTGATGAGGGCTACGTTCTGACGGCCGCCCACGTTGTCACCGCGACCGAGGCGGCATTGCGCGCCAATAATGCGACCAAGGTCGAGTTTTTCGTCGGAATCTCGATTGACGCGATCCCGGGTGCAGGCGCCAGCTCCCGAGCCAGTTTCGCCTACATACCCTGCACGATCAAAGACACCGACCCGGTCCACGGTCTTGCAATCCTGCAACTCGCTCAAAGTCCATTTTCGGAGGCTTTTCGGCTGGGGACAAAAACTGGCGACAAAGAGCCAAAGGTCACATTAGGCGTCGCAAAACTGGACCAAAGTCTGCCGCCGGAGGGTCAGACAGTTTTAGTCTCAGGATATCCGTTATCCATTCCAACGCTCGTGACCCAAAAAGGAATGATTGCGAGCGAGCCCTTTAGCGTCGTGCAAATGCAACGCTCGAACGCGCTCGCCGGTTCTCTCACTCCGGAAATCGAAGACTCAATCCTCCTAGCCGCCGAGGTGAATCCGGGAATTGGCGGCGGCCCCGTTTATTTGCCGGGAGAGCATTCTGTGATTGGCATTTGCGACGCCTACGAGCCATCACCGATTTTCGCTACGCAACGACCCCAAACAGTCGTTCCCGGAGCGGCTCAAAACTCCGGGCTTGCGGTCGTGATTCCTGTTAAATACGCGATTGCCCTTCTGCAGAAGAATAAGATCGAGACAAAATTGCCGTGACCGTTGGACGTTCGCGGGTGGCCGGCCCTTTCGCATCGATTCGCCCCCGCCAGGTCCTCCCCTCAGTTTGCACTTGCATTACCGTAACTACTGTGCTATCATCAGTCGTGCGCTAATTTCTTCACGACAAGGGGGATGCATGGTCAACGCTGCTCGCGCTTCATCACTCCGCGCGGCCGCCCCTCCTTCCACTCGCCATCTTCTAATCGGCCGCTCCGCGATTAGAATCGCCCGCAATTCCCATGAAAACAACGCGTTGAATTCTTCTAATCGCCCGGCAATTGCATGTGAATCGCGCTGGCGCGATTCACTCTGAGACCTGCCCGCCGCAGGAGGGACGGCAGTGCCGCTTCGAAGGGTCCGCTTTGCCTGCACCTATTGCACACTTTTTGCGCTCCCAGAACCACGAGTCCCGAGGCACGTATCACGGTTCCCGGTTCACTAATCATCAGTCACTACTCACCAATCACGCATTTCTAATCGCGAGTCCATTATTAGAAATCGAGCTAACCCACTCACAACAAACGAGAGAATATTTTCTAATCGCTAGTTTTTCGGCCACTTCGGCGCCTGCGCCGCGCCGCAGCAATCCCGTTCGCATATTTCTAACCGCAACACAGAAAAGCCATCGTGTAATAGGCTCGCCCGCTGCGGAAAAACTGCCGACGGCGACACCGATGACACCGGAAATTATGGCGAGTGCGTAGGGGGCTAGGCCAGCGCCGCGTCTGGCGGTTTGACCGTGCGCGGGGCGAGCCGCTATAATCATTGTTTCGGCGGGGAGCAAACTGCGCGCCGAAGGACTGCTCGGCTTGTATGCCGAGCATCTGCCATGCGCCCGATCCCATGTGCGGCGGGCGAGCTACGCCCCACACGAGCCCCTGCGAGAGACGAGTTGAGTCAACTCCGTATAAGGGCAGGGAATTCCAGACCAGAATTCAGGAGCAGGAAATGATTAAGGCTACCCAACTACGCCCGGGAATGATCATCAAGCACGAGGGCGACCTCTGCGTCGTGTATAGCGTGGACCACCGCACGCCGGGCAACAAGCGCGGTTCGATGCAGACCAAAATGCGCAATCTGCGCAATGGAAACATGATGGACTTCCGGTTCCGCGCGGAAGAAACGCTGGAAAAGGTGGTGGTGGACGAAATCCAGTTCGAGTATCTGTACAGCGATGGCGATACGCACCACTTCATGAATACCGAGAATTACGAACAGCTGGCGCTGCAGAACGATATCGTGGGCGACACCAGGGATTACCTGATTCCCAATCTGCCCGTGAAAATTGAGTATTACGACGATAAACCCATCGGCGTATTGCTGCCGGACACTGTGGATCTGACGGTGGTAGAGACCGAGCAGAGCATCCAGAAAGCGACGGCCAGCGCGGTGATGAAACCCGCCAAGCTGGAGACTGGATTGATCGTCAACGTTCCCCCGTTTGTTGGCAATGGCGACAAGATCAAGGTGGATACTTCAGAGGCGCGCTACATCCAGAGAGTGCAGTAATCCGACTCGAGTTGAAAAGAAAGATTTTTGCTCCACCCCGAAAAGCTCGGGACGGAGGAGCGCCTGCGATAAAATCGCTTCCGTTTGCGGGCTGTCTTGACCGCGGACACTCGTCAACCTTGCGCGCAATTGCCCACCCCACCCCCCATGGAATTTTTCTTCAGGAACCCACTAGACCGCGACGGCGGATTTAGCGCCGAAGACGCGCAGGAAGATGGCGTCCACGGCGCGCAGCTGGCGATGCAGGTTGAAGGTGTGCGCGAGCGCTTGCTGGTCCAGAAATTTGCGGATGTTGGCGTCGGCAGCGACGCGGTCTTGAAAACTGGATTCGGATTCCCACGCCGCCATGGCGTGCGCCTGCACCCACTTGTAAGCGTCCTCGCGCGGCGCGCCATGCTCGACCAAGTCCTGCAACAGCTGCCCCGAAAAAACCAGGCCTTGCGTCGCATTCAGATTCCGTAACATGCGTTCCGGAAACACTTTCATATTCGCGACAATTTCCGTCGAGCGATGGAGCATGTAATCCACCAGAATCGTCGAGTCGGGAAGAATCACGCGCTCGACGGAGCTGTGCGAAATATCGCGTTCGTGCCACAGCGCGACATTTTCCAGCGCCGCAAGGGAATTCGCGCGCACCACGCGAGCCAGCCCGCAGATTTGTTCACTGGAGACAGGGTTCCGCTTGTGCGGCATGGCGGAGCTGCCGCGCTGCTCGCCTCCAAACGGCTCTTCCACCTCACGCACTTCGGTGCGTTGCAGGTGGCGAATTTCCTGCGCGATGCGTTCGAGAGACGCGGCGACGACGGCCAGCGTGGTTAGATACTGCGCGTGGCGGTCGCGTTCAATCACTTGCGAAGTAATCGGCGCCGTGGCCAGTCCCAGCCGATGGCATATTTTCTGTTCGATCTCCGGACCCAGATGCGTGCACGTGCCCACTGCGCCGGAGATTTTTCCGACGGCGATTTGCTGCGCGGCCACCTGAAAACGGGCGAGATCGCGGCGATTTTCGGCGTACCAGTTGGCAATCTTCAGGCCGAAGGTGATCGGCTCGGCATGGATTCCATGCGTGCGGCCGATTTCCGGCGTGTCTTTGAATTCCCAGGCGCGACGCTCCAGGACTTCGCCCAGCGCTTCGATTTTTTTCTCGATGAAATGAGACGCTTCGCGAATGAGGAGCGCTTGTGCGGTGTCAACCACATCGTTGGAAGTGAGACCGTAATGCAGCCAACGCGCGGCTTGAGGATCGGCGACGGATTCCTGCACGGCAATGGTGAAGGCGATGACGTCGTGGCGGACTTTTGCTTCGATTTCATTGATGCGCGCGACATCCACACGCGCGCGCTGGCGCAATGTAGCGGCCGCTTCGCGCGGGACCACGCCGGCTTCGGCTAGCGTTTCAGCGGCCGCCAGCTCGACTTCCAGCCATTTGTGGAAGCGGTTTTCGTCGCTCCAGACGCGGCCCATTTCCGGGCGGGTGTAGCGTGCAATCAAATCTAGCTCCCTCGGCAATTGCGCACTGACGAAACTTACCAGCGTGCGGCGCCGATGGCGAACTCCAGCAAACGGCGGGAAGAATTCCCTGTGCCATCATACCCGAATTGGCGCGGGTGAGCGAAGCACCGGGTGGGCTCATTCTTGAGATGACAAACTGCTTAGTTTCAGAGCTTTGGCAGAAATTCGCGCGCCGCGCGACCTAATAGATAGCAGGGCAAATTCAACCGGAGGAGCAAAACAATGAAAGTGATGGTTTCGTGGTTCAGCGTAAACGATTTTGAAGGCGCAAAGAAGTTTTACGGCAACGTGCTCGGTCTGAAGAAAACCTTTGAAGCGCAGCAGTGGGCGGAGTTCGCAGGCGCGGAAGGCGAAGAGACGATCGGCGTCGCCGTAAATCCGAAGGCAGGAAAGGAGCCGGGAGCGACGATCGTGCTTCGAGTCGAGGACATCGAGCGTGAGCACAAGCGATTGGAAACGGCTGGGGTGAAATTCGAAGGCAAGATCGAGGAGATCCCCGGCATCGTGAGGCTGGCGACGTTTCGCGATCCTTCGGGCAACCGGCTGCAACTGGCCCAACCGCTGATGCAATATTAGTGCATTCCAGCAGTGCAAGGAGCCGCGCCAGTTTCGCGTCTCGTTGTAAACTGGCGCGGCTCGATCATTTCTTCCAGGGAGATAAAAATGGCCGTGCATCCGTTGCCGGAAATCGCGCTACAGGAAGAAGTGCAGTTGGTGGAAAAAGCGCAGCAAGGAGACAGTGTGGCCTTCGGGTCGCTGGTGGAGCCGTGGCGCAAGCCGCTTTTCGGCTACATCTACCGGATGGTGACGCTGCGGCAGGACGCGGAGGATTTGTTGCAGGACGTGCTGGTGCGCGTGCTGCAAGGAATACGAACGTATCGCGGCGAAGCGCGGTTCAAAAGCTGGCTGTTCGGCATCGCGACGCATGTGTGCCTGGACCATCTGCGCGCGAAAAAGCGCTGGCGCGTGGAGGCGCAATCGATCGGCGAGAAGGAAGCCACCGCTGATCCGCAGCGAGTCGAGGGGCTCGCAGCGTTGATGCAGCAGCCCGGCTTCAGCTTCGAAATCCGCGAACACATCGCGTTCTGTTTTTCTTGTATTGCGCGTACGTTGCCGCCGGAAGAACAGGCGGCGTTGCTGTTGAAGGAAGTTCTGGGATTCACAGGAGAAGAAGCAGCAGGAATCCTGGGCGTTTCCGAGCCCGTGTTCCGCCACCGTCTTGCGGCGGGGCGCGCAAAGATGATTGAGGATTACGACGGCCTTTGCGCGCTGATCAATAAATCGGGCGTGTGTTATCAGTGCAGCGGCTTGCAACAAGCGGCCGGCGAAGGCCATCGCGGCGCGGACTTGGTGCAGATCGAGGTCGCGCCCGGAGTTGCGATGAACGCCGAGAACCTGTTCGACGCGCGCCTCGAAATCGTGCGCGACGCGGACCTGGAGACGGGACGAACGCGCGTGGTACACGATTTGTTCTACAGCAGTCTGACGCTGCGTGAAGAATCCCGCTAAGCGGCGGAACCGCAAAAACTAAAGCTCGAAGGGGCCAAGGGGAATGCGTTGCGAGGCGACGTGCAAGGTGCCGCGAAAAGCGAATTCGTCCGAACGGCGGTTCAAGGCCTCTTCGGCGGAGATGCGGGCGGTGTGAGGATTGTTGTTCTGCTCGGAAATGTGCGCGAGAACGAGATGGCGCGCGTGGGCGTCGAACGCTTCCGCATCGGCAAGGAATTCGCTGACGATCGCATTCGACAAGTGTCCCGTGCGGCTCATGACGCGTTGCTTGATGTACCACGGATACGGCCCGACCTTCAGCATTTCCAAGTCGTGATTGGATTCCAGGATCAGGAAGTCGGCTTCGCGCAGGTGCTGTTTGACGTGTTCGGGCATGCAGCCGAGATCGGTAACGATCGCGACCTTTTTTCCGTTCGAACGGAAAGCGTAGCCGACGGGGTCGGCGGCATCGTGCGGAATCGTGAATGCGGTGATTTCGATGTCGCCGATCACGAATTTAATTCCCGGGCGAATGTATTCGACGCGCTCGATTTTGGTTTTCGGGCCATCGCCGTACATTTTCTGAATTTCGCGATGGGTCGGCGCGGTGAGATACGCTGGGCATTTCCACTCGCGGGACATTTGCGCGAGACCGTTGGAGTGGTCGCTGTGCTCGTGGGTGACGAGGATGCCGTCCACTTTTTCGGGGCGCGCGCGGCCAAGAGCTTCAAAGCGCCGCAACATTTCTTTTTTGCCGAGCCCGGCGTCAATCAGGAGAGTGGTACACGCCGATTCGAGCAACGTGGAGTTGCCCGTGCTGCCCGACGCCAGAATGGATACGCGAAACGAGATACGCTTCCCCCGCGAATCGCGTCAACAGCCGCGAACGGTCGCGCGCGACACCGCAATGGGATGATGGCAAAGTGCCGAGCTGGCGTCAATACGAAGTCGCGCAAGTCGCACTAGCGCTGCTGATCATTCCAAGGCGAAGATTGCGTAGACCGTCGCGTCTCGCCTAACTTTTTGCGGGAACAACTTGAGGTTCATTGGACGGGCAGCGGTTACTTCGACGGTCTCGGTGTTGAGCGTGACCAATTCGTTGCCGGCAACTGCATTTCTGTAATCAAAGTTAGTTGCCGCATTGCCGTTCGTAGCGTACAGCAGGGCCCCCACCTTGCTGCTCAATTTTTGCGCGATCTCATCCGCTACGCCGCGTGCTTTTAGAACCGCCGCAGCATTTGCTTTGGCTTCCAGCGGCCTCAAGTCAGGAACCGCCCAACTGACAGCTTGTACTTCGTTGGCGCCCGCAGCTACTGCCACAGCTACGACCTTTTGGGCCTGAGCGACGGGCACCTTCACATTCCATTGTTGATGTGCCTCTAATTGATTTTGCTTGCGTTCTTCGGGTTTCCAGTCTTTATCGTCGTTGCTAACGCGTTGCAATCGGATGTCTTCCGTTTCGATGTCTGCTTTCTTGACACCGGCTTGAATCAAACCGGCAATAATCTTCGCTCCGGCGTTGGTGTTGTCTTCATATGCTCCGTCTTGTGTGCGTCCATAGGTGTGAATCCCGATTGGAATCAATGCGATCTCCCTTTGGACTTCGATTGTTTCAGTTACGGTAACCGCTACCGTCCGATTTTCGCGATTGACCTGAATTTGTTGGGCCGTCGCCGCAGAAGCTGCGACCAGAGCAGTGAAAACCGCAAATGCCAAGACATGACTTTTCATCGCTGCCTCCTCGGAATCGAAGGCAAAGTACCACGTCGCCGAAACATTAATCTTTGTTTGGATTGGCCAAGTGCCGTCAGCGTCAATGCTAAATTGCGAGCTGGTCTTGGGTGAGTTCGAAGCCGTTGAGGTTGCCGACGACGGAGGCTGCCATGCGGCCGGGCTGGAAGAATTCGCGGGCAAGCTGCTGAACGTCTTCTACGGTGACGCTTTCGAGCAGCACGATCAGATCCTGCGCGGTGAAGTGGCGTTTGAAGTACATGTGATAGCGCGCGAGGCTGTTCATGCGCTGCCCGCTGCCTTCCAGCGCGAGCAACGTGGCACCTTTCAGATGGTCCTTCGCGCGGCGCAGTTCCGGAGCGCTGAGCGGTTCATCGCGCAGGCGGCGAAATTCATCGAGGACCGAGCGCACCAACTGCGAAGCGGTGTCGAGCGATGTACCGGCATAGACGGAAAGCGCGCCGGCATCGCGATAAGAATTAAGTTCGCTGAAAATTGCGTAGGCGAGGCCCTGGCGCTCGCGAATATTCTGGAAGAGGCGCGAAGACATTCCGCCGCCAAGAACGTTGTTGAGCACCGCGACGCCGAAGCGGCGGCGATCGGTCATGGGCAGCGCCGGAACGCCCATGCAGATGTGGACCTGTTCGAGTTCGTGCTTGGTGCGCAGAGTGACGTGCGACGCGGGCTGAGGGGTGGCTTCCGCGGCGTCTTCGCCAGCCGAAGTGCCTTTTG
The DNA here is from genome assembly GCA_013289695.1 of Acidobacteriota bacterium. GTDB lineage: Bacteria > Acidobacteriota > Terriglobia > Acidiferrales > UBA7541 > Palsa-295. Next base: position 157,196 of record JABCZK010000007.1, on the reverse strand, counting down.
CGAAGCGTTCTGAAACCAGGTCCACCAGCTGCGCGTGCGTCAGATGGCCGGCAGCAGTGATGACCATATTGTTTGGCGCGTATCTTTGCTTGAACCAGGTGCGCAAGGTATCGCGCGTGAAGGCGGAGACGGTTTCCGGCGTTCCCAGAATTGGTTTGCCCAAAGCGTGTGGCGACCAGAAATTCTGCGTGAACAGTTCGTGGACCAGATCTTCGGGATTGTCCTGGGTCATGCGAATTTCTTCCAAGATGACGGATTTTTCGCGATCAATTTCATCGTCGGCGAATTTTGGATCGAGAACCATGTCCGCGAGCACGTCGAAAGCTTTCGGCAGATGTTCATCGAGAACTCGAGTATTGAAGCAAACCATTTCCTTGGAGGTGAAGGCATCGAGCATGCCGCCGACGCTGTCTACTTCGCGGGCGATGTCTTCGGCAGTGCGCCGCGTGGTGCCTTTGAAAACCATGTGCTCGATGAAATGGGAAATGCCGTTCAGGCCGGGAGGTTCGCAGCGCGAGCCGGTGCGCAGCCAGATGCCCACGGAAACCGAGTGCACGTGCTCCATCGGCTCGGTGATGACAACGAGCCCGTTCGGAAGGGTGTCCGTATGGACCCTGTGATTTGTGTCAGGCATGTTGTTGTCTGATTCCATTGTGGCACGGTGGGCCTATAAATGTCATGGACGCGACGATTGTTTTATTGCGCATTGTGAACCTTGCGGCCATATGCAAATCCGCGAAGGTTTGTGGCGCGTGCGGCGCAGGTCCGCCGAATCCGCGCGCTGAAGTTAGGTGAGTTTCTCGTCGGGCGAGAGCTTGCCGTATTCGCTGGAATAATGCAGCGGGACGTCCGCGTATGCGCCTTTATCCATGGAATACACTTCGCAGGAATCGTATGGGTAGGAATAGATGTGCACGCTGGTAGAAGGCTGATTGAATTCCGGCAGATTCTGCACCTGGTGCACGGGCTCCTCGGGACGCACCACGGCGGGATGCGCTGCGTCCATGATGTACGAATCGGAAGGGACCAGCTTGCAGCTGCCGTGCGCGGCGTCGCGATTTTCCACGCGGAAATTCTGCACGCGCAGCCGTCCGATGGGCGTGACCATCCAGCAATTCTGGTCGCGATGATTGTGGATGCGGCTGAGCTGGCCGATATTCCAGCAAATCGCCAGGATTTCGAAGAGCTCGCATTTGTAAATCAAATTCCGCGTGTAATGGCTGTTGGCGTAGAAAATGTAGGGCGTCAGAGTTTCTGGTTGGATGGCTTTGCGCTCGGTAAAATCGAGCACGCGGGGAATCGTGAATTCCTGCGCAGGAATGGCGCCCAGCTGCTTCACCCATTCTTCAATGGTGACCGATTCCATCGGCTTTTTGGTTTCCGCTGACGTTACGGTGCTCATGGGCGCGCCTCCTGATACTTGCAGGTGCGAATCTCAAACGTTTTATTATATCGCTGCGGGGCCGCGCCAGCTGCGGAAAATCGGCGCGCAGCCGCGTGCTATCATGATCGTAAGATGCCTGCGAACAACTGCAGCGTTCCGGTGAATCTGCTTGGCCAATCGGCGGAAGAACTGCGGGCATTTATGCAATCGCTGGGTGAACCGCGCTATCGCGGCGCGCAGATTTACCGCGCACTGTACGCCGAACGGCGGTTTGACGTTGCGAACATGAGCAATCTGCCGCTGGCGCTGCGCGAGCGTTTGGCGCGCGAGGCTGTCGTCGCGCTGCCGCAGATCGTGCGGCGATACGTTTCGGGTGACGGCACGGTGCGTTACGTGCTGGCGCTGCCGGCGGCGGAATCGAGCGGCGAATTGAAAGCCACGAAGCCGGCGACGGTCGAGACAGTGTTCATGCCGGAAGAAAATCGCCAGACGATTTGCATTTCGACGCAAGCTGGTTGCGCCGTGGATTGCCATTTTTGCCTGACCGCGACGCTGGGGCTGATCCGCAATCTCACGGCCGGAGAAATTGTCGGGCAAGTGCTGATTGCGCTGGACGAAAATCGCGCGAGCCTGAAGCCGCAGACAAACATCGTGCTGATGGGACAGGGCGAACCTCTATTGAACTACGAGCCGGTGATGGCAGCGCTGCGAATTCTGCTCGATGCGAACGGCGTGGCGATTACGCCGAAGCACGCGACGCTTTCCACCAGTGGAATCATTCCCGGCATCGAACGGCTGGGCGGCGAGAAAGTACGTCCAAAGCTGGCGATTTCGTTGAATGCATCGTCGAACGAGCAGCGGGACAAAATCATGCCCATCAATCGCAAGTATCCGATTGAAGATTTGCTCGCGGCTTGCGCGCGGTATCCGCTGCGTCCCTGGGAGCATTTGACGTTTGAATATGTGCTGCTCGGAGGATTTAACGATACGCCGGAAGATGCGCGGCGCGCGGCGAAATTGCTGGCAAATCTGCGCGCGAAAGTGAATTTGATTCCGTGGAATCCGGGAGAGTTGCCGTACAAGGAGCCTGATGCGGCGCGCATTGAGGAATTTCGCCGCATTCTTGAAGAGAAAGGCGCGCGCGCGTTTGTGCGCTATTCGCGCGGGCAGGATGTGATGGCTGCTTGCGGGCAGTTGGCGCTGCTGCAATCAGCCGCGCCGCCCACCGCGGTATCTCCACTGGAACAGATCTCTCCCGCGCGGTTTTCCTCGTAGATCGTCGAGCTGGTTCTAAATCATTTGCGAATGCCAATCGCGGCCATCAAGCGGCCGGTGGTGTGTTCGCTGCGGTAGCTGAAAAAAAGATCGCAGCGGCAGGCGGTGCAGAAACCGGATAAAGAAATATTTTCGGATGCGATGCCCGCACCGGCCAGAATTGCGCGATTCGCGGCGATCAGGTCGAGATGAGCGCGCGGAGCGGGCGGCGCGTGTCCTGGCGGACGCATGGTGAGCCAGGGCAGCCAGTTGGGATCGTTATCGCCATTTTCGAGCGCATCGAATGGGCCTGCGAACCATTCGCTGGCCTTGGGAAATTTTGCGGTGAATTCCTTCACCACTTCGTGGCCGACTTCGTAGCAGCAGTCACCGATCCCCGGACCCAGCGCGGCGATCACGTCCTGCGGGCGCGTGCCAAATTCCATTTGCATGCGGCCCAGGGTTTTTTCGGAGATGCGCTGCGCCGTGCCGCGCCAGCCGGAATGAATCGCCGCCACAGCGCGCTGCCTGGTATCGACGAGCAGGATGGGAATGCAGTCCGCGGTTTGGATCGTCAGCAGGACGCCGGGCTCGCGTGTGATGAGCGCATCGCCTTTTAACGCTTGATGGCCCTGCGGAGCTGCGGCGGCGCCAACCACGTGAACGATGTCGGAATGAATCTGACGCAACGCGACCGCGCGCATTTTACTTGCGCCCAGCGCCGCGAAGAATTTGCCGCGATTTTCCAGGACGCGATCGCGCGAATCCCAGTCGGTGAATCCGAGGTTCAGGACTTTTGCCGCTGCGCTTTGTTTCTTCTCGTTTGAATCGCTGCGATTCGCGGCTAGATCGCTCACTCCACCGGGACGGGTGCTGAAACCGTGCGTGAGCCAAGCGATGCGGGCCAGCGACGGTGACTCGAGGATCTGCAGGCCAGCGCGGCGAAGCAATTTCCATTGCTCTGGACGATGCAGCTTCTTCGCCTTGATTTTCGGCGGTGACGATTTTTTCTTTGCAACACGAGTGGACATATTCGATTGTTCGAGCCTCACGCCAAATCGCGGCGGGCAATCATTATATAGGTATAATTAATCGCGTTGCGGCGCGGGATTGCATTCTCGCGTGCGATTCGGAATCGAGGCGCATGTGATCGTGGGCCTGGGATTGGACATCGCGGAGATTGATCGGATCGAAGCGGCGCTTACTCGGCACGGCGCGCCGATTCTGGAGCGGCTGTACACCCCGGCGGAAATCGCATACTGCGAAAGCTTCCGTGGCAAATTTGAGCGCTATGCGGGCCGATTCGCCGCGAAAGAAGCGGCGATGAAGGCGCTGGGAACGGGTTGGCGGTTCGGCGTGCGTTGGCGGGACATTGAAGTGATGCGCGAGCCGACAGGAAAACCGATGCTGTGGCTGCACGGAGTGGCAGGGCAAGTCGCCGAGCGGCTTGGAGTGAAAAACATTTCGCTTACGATCACGCACAGCGGGAATCTCGCGCTGGCTGAAGTTATCTTCGAGAATTGAGTAGTTCGCCGCGTAAGGCAGTTTCTTGCGCGGAACTGATGCGCGCTTCACACCAGACGTTTGCCGGGCGGCGGCCTTCCACACGCACCTGCAAATAATTGCCGGTCAATGCTTCGGTCCAGGTATCCCCGCCGCGAGCTAGCGTGAGTGCACGCACATTTCGTCCCGCTTGAAGCTCGCGGAACGCGGCGGCCTTCTGTTGGCCGAGCGTGCGTAACGCGCGGGCGCGGTCGCGAGTCACAGCAAGCGAAACTGCTGCGCCAGTATCCGCCGCCTGCGTACCGGGGCGCGCGGAAAACGAAAATACGTGCAGGTATGTGAATGGCAGGCGCGCGATGAAATCGAACGTGGTGGCGAAATCTTCGTCGCTCTCGCCGGGGAAGCCTGCGATTACGTCCGCGCCGATGGCCGCGTCCGGCAGCGCGCGGCGAATTAGCTGGATGCGTTCCGCGTAGTGGTCTGCGCGATACCAACGGTGCATCGCGCGGAGAATGCGGTCTGAGCCGGATTGCAGCGGGACATGAAAATGCGGCGCGATGCGCGGCGATGCCGCCACAAGCGCGACAAAATCTTCGGTAACGTCCTGCGGCTCAATGGAACTGAAGCGCAGCTGCTCAAGCGCGGTCTCCTGCAGAATGCGCCGCACCAAATCCGGCAAAACCACACGCGGCGCCAGATCACGTCCATACGAACCAAGATTGATTCCGCTGAGGACGATTTCCTTCGCGCCTGCCGCAACGAGGTTCCGCGTTTCTCCGAGCGCTTCTTCCGGCGGCAGGCTGCGGCTGCTTCCCCGAACGAACGGGATCACGCAGTAAGAGCAGCGATTATTGCAGCCATCCTGAATTTTTAAGATGGGCCGGGTGCGATCGGCCGGGATACCCTCCAGGGGGCTGACCTGCATCGAGGTCTGCGCGAAAATGTCTCCGGTAAGGATTTTGGCTGGGCCGCGCGCGAGCGACATCGGCTCGGCGACAAGTTTCGCGAGAGGAACGAAATCGCGCGCGGGCGCGTAGTCCAAAGATTGACCGGAGGAAGTGTTGACAGTGCCAGCGGCGACCGTCGTGTCCGCGCCGGGTGCAAACAATGCTCGCAGCAATCGTGGAATCTCGGTCTGATGGGAATTTCCCACGACCCAGGCAACGCCCGGCAGCTGGGCGAGGTCTTCCGGCGCGCGCTGCGCGTAGCATCCGGTGACGAGGATGCGCGCTGCGGGATTCGCGCGATGAATCTTGCGCACGGCATCGCGCGCTTGCGAATCGGCGGCGGACGTTACGGTGCAGGTGTTGAGCACCACCACATCAGCGGAGGCGTGCTGATCGAGCATGGTCCATCCGGCGCGGCGCAAGGCGCGGCGCATCGCCGCAGCATCTGCTTCGGTGGCGCGACAGCCAAAATTTTCGAGCGAGAAGGTAGCCATGGGTTGCGCGCAAACTCCAAACATGGAGGGTGCAGTAGGAAGATTATAGCAGTCAAACGAAGTTGATGACGAAGCCGAAGGATGCCCGAAAGCCGAGCAAGCCTAGACGCCGGCACCGCGGCGCTGGTAGCAGAGCAGGATCAAGTCCGCGCGGCGGCGAACGCCGAACTTGGCCAGCAGGTTTGAGACGTGGAACTTTACAGTGCGTTCGGAAATGTGCAGGCGGTCCGCGACTTCTTTATTCGCAAGATTTTCCAGCAGGCCGGCAAGGACTTCCTGCTCGCGGCGGCTCAATTCGGCCGGGGAATCGCCGCGCAGTCGGCGCCCCTGGGTAGTGCTCAAAATCGAGTCCACGAAGCGCGACAGGACTTCGCGAGGCACCCAGAAACCGCCGGAGGCGACCAGCGGCAGCGCGCGGGGAAGCTGCTCGCGGGCTTCCTTGTAATTCAGAATCCCTTTCACGCCCTGGCGAAGGAGCGTATAGCTATCGGCCTCCTTCAGATTGTCGCCCACGACCAGCAGGCGAGCGGCGGCATTGTGATCCAGTATATTGCCCAGCAATGCGCCGGTGGCTTGCCGTGCCGCGTGTGCGTCAATCACATAGACCGAAGCGCGGGGCACCTCCAGATTGCGCAGATCCGGAGCGAGCATGGAATCGAGTTGCCGGATCACCAGCTGGAAATTTGAGTCCTCGAGCAAGCGGCGAAATTCCTCCAGCACCATCGGGTGCGGGGAAAGAATGCAGACCTTTAGTAGTTTGGAGTTTGTGGTCGCCTTAACCATCGTAGCTAAGGCTAGCGGAATTGGCGCGCAGGGGCAAGAAAGATGGAGGACGGGATTTCATACCAGACACGGGTGCGCACGGCCTGAATTTCCAGGCGTTCCAAGCGGAGGTCTGCTGTGGACGGGGTTTGGGACCATCAGGCCACGCGCGCCAAACCGCTTTTAGACGTCCGGATGTAGCACCCAGCATCGCAGGCTCGCGGTTTTAGGAGGGTTCGGAGAGCTCGCCGCCAGACGGATCCATCCTGCGGCCGGGCCGTTTGGCAGGGAGGCCCGCCTGGCGCACTTTATAGAGCAGCGCACGGTAACTGATTTTCAGGACTTCAGCGGTTCTGCGTCGGTTCCAGTGGTTGGCTTGCAAGACTTTCAAGATGACGTCGTGCTCCATGCGGCGAGTGACTTGCTGGGCGATGTGCTTTAGCGGAATATTCCCTTCTTCGTTCATTTCGTAGGAAATATGCAGCGGTTTCTTTTCGGCGGACGGATCGCGGTCGGTATGGAAGGCTTCCTCCGAGCCGAGGATCACGTAGCGCGCCATGCAGTTTTCGAGTTCGCGGATATTCCCCGGCCACTCGCGCTGCTGGAGCAGCTGCAACACTTCGCGTGAGACCGGCGCGGCTTCGCGCTGGAAACGGCGGTTGAAGAGTTGCCGGAGATAATCAACGAGATAAGGAATGTCGTCGCGCCGGTTGCGCAGAGAGGGCAGCGTGATGGTGATCACATTGATGCGGTAAAAAAGATCGGCGCGGAAGCCGCCGCGGGCAATTTCCTGATGCAGCAGGCGGTTGGTGGCGCAGATGACGCGGGCGTCCATGCGCCTTTCCTCGTGGTCGCCGATACGCGTGAAATGACCGTCCTGAAGGACATGCAGCAACTTCGCCTGCAGGCTCGAATCGATCTCGGCAATTTCGTCGAGGAAGAGCGTTCCACCCTGCGCCAGTTCCATGCGCCCGGGTTTTGCGGCGTGCGCGCCGGTGAAGGCACCCCTCTGAAATCCGAAAAGTTCGCTTTCGATCAGAGTGGCCGGAATCGCAGGACAATTCACTTTGACAAAGGGACCCTGCTTCCAAGGGGAACGTTCGTGAATAAACCGGGCCAGAACTTCTTTTCCGGTACCGCTTTCACCCAGAACCAGAATGGGAACGTTAAGCCCAGCGGCGCGTTCGACCCGTTGCCGGACGGCTTGCATCGCCTCAGACGGGCCAAAATAGATGTGTGCAGGGGGTAATTCGACAGCCTGGGTAAGTGGTGCGAGCTTCGCTTCAGCGGCGGATGCCATTGATGTCCATTGAGCTTGAGTAGGGCTTATGCCGCGCCCCCGACAAGAATGTTGCACACCGACCGCCAAACATACGAAAACGAGTGGTACATAAAGTTCGCCGGTTGGAACGCGCAAATTCCCGTAATTGACTGTTTCTTGGGCAGATAGGTCGATCGGCAGTTCGGTGCGCCCTAGTACCAAACGGGCTGGCGAGGGCGAAAAACAGTACTATCGTCAGAAAATGCTAGGCACTTTCGGGAACTGGTCTTCCCTGCTGGGGTGACCGGTGATCTCGGCGGATTCCCGAAGCGCTGCGGCACCGGTGCACAAGGGAAACGTGGCTCGGTATCAGCGGAGGGAGCGAGCCGGAACCATCGCGACTCATCGTTGCGGGAAAATCATGGCCTCCAGCATGTCCGCGCGGGCCTTTTGGTCCGAGGCAAACAACTGCAGCAGGTCCGTCACGGAAATCATGCCGCGAAAGCCCTTCTCGTGGTCCAGGACCACCAGGTGATAGATGCCGTGCTGTTCCATCAATCGCAAACAATCTTCGAGCGAGGTATCCGGAGTGGCGCTGACCAGTTGCCGCGTCATAATCTCGGAAACGCGCATCCAGGCGGGACACTTGTTTTCGGCGGCGACTTTGTCGGAAACATCGCTTTGCGATACGACTCCCAGGAGCACGCCGTGCTGGTCGCACACCCCGACGGCGCGCACTTGTTTCTCGCGCAGATAGCGAGCGGCGTCGTGGACTGTGGTGTCGTCAGCGATGAAATAGACATCGCGGCGGGAAGCAATCAAGTCCGCTACTCTCATGGGAACCTCCTAGCGAATGGACTGGAGCGGATGGTAGGGCGATTCAAGCGGAGAATGCAACTGAAATTCAAAGGACGCGTGAGAATGGAGCGAAATACCGGATGCGCGCCGCGACGGTGCGCACCCGGACTTGCGATTTTTCGCGCGTAACACAAAAGTCATGAAGAGCAAGAGCAAACAGACGGCATCGCCGTTCGCGCAGAGAAATGCCTTAAATCGAAGACGCCTCCCCGCGAATAATATCGTAGCGCTCGATTACGGCAGCCACTCCAATCGACTCACGCGCGTCGTCTTCCTGCTTGTCCACGCGAACAACACGTCCGTGCGCGCGAACGAAGACTTCGGTGCCGCGTGTAATTTCCGCCGGCAAAGTGAGCGTGAAATCAACTTCGGTGCCGGGAGCGAGATCCTTCTCCATCATAAAGTAAACGCCGCGCGTCGAGATATCGCGTGTCTGACCGTTGTGCGTACCCGGCTCTCGATTGATCGGCAGGCGAACGTTTACCGGTAGCGATAAATCATACCGGCGTGCCATGCGACGCTCCGTCATCCCCACTGATCCTCCATGCCAAGATTGAAGTGCAACACTTCCCCGTAACTTGAAGCAGCAATCGCTCTTCCAAAGGCGACGTAGTCTTCCAAAGGCTGCTTGCTCGCGTCCAGCTCGGCAACCGCTCTCACCCCTGGCTACGGCAAAGCCTGGGGCGCGCGGCAAACCCTTTGAAAACACAGACAAGCGTTGATTTGAGTTCGAGACTGGGAAGTTCGAAATCGATCCCCCAGAGAGGGTCGGCCCCGATGCCCCATTTCGGAGCGAATACTAGACCATGCCGAGGGTAGATGGGTAGTGCTATTTCGCTGAATGTGCTCTAGATATGCAACTCTTTGCAACAGTCGTAGGACTAGTACGATTCAGTACTACGTGTCGAATTTTGAGAACGAAGCCGTGCTGGAGCGGCTGCCCGACCGCGCCAATTTCTCGAGCGGAAACGACAGCCGCTTATTGATTTCGTCAATTTGCATTCGTGGAATTACGAACCGCGAATCGCCGGAGCCGATTCCTTCGCCGCGGCGTCTTTCGCTTCCAATTCTTTCGTCGTCGCTTCCTTCGCGGCCGCTTCGCGCGCAGCTTTCGCTGCCGCCGAACGCGCCCCGCGCCCGGAATCGAGATTGAATTGCCGCATCTTGTACAGCAGCGCTTTGTAGCTGATGCCCAGCATGCGCGCCGCGTCTTTGCGGCACCAATTCGTTTTCTCGAGTGCGTCAGCGATGGCTTCCATCTCCGCCTCGTCTTTCAATCCGCGGACCAGAGCCTTCAGGCCCTGTTCCTTCGGCGGAGGAGCTTCTTCGCGTGGTGCGGTGCGGTGCTGCTGTCCGGTCATTTCCAGCAGTTCGCGGAAACTGCCTTCGTCATCTTCCAAAATTACGTAGCGCTTCACGAAGTTCTCGAGTTCGCGCAAGTTGCCCGGCCAGGGGTAGCGCAGCGCTGCTTCGAGCAAATGCTTGGAAGGATCGGGGGCCGCCTTGGCATACTTCTCGCTGTACTTCGCCAGAAAATGTCGGAAGAGCAGAGGAATCTCGGTCGTGCGTTCGCGCAGCGGCGGAATGTGGATGGAAAGCACGTTCAAACGGTAGTAGAGGTCTTCGCGGAAGCGCCCGGAGCGCATGGCATCCTTCACATCCACGTTGGTGGCTGCCAGGACTCGCACATCCACATTCACCACGGCGCGGGCGCCGAGACGAGAGAACTGGCCGTCTTGCAGGACGTGCAGCAGTTTCGCCTGAAGGTGCGGGCTCATTTCCGCGATTTCATCCAGGAAAATCGTGCCCTTGTTCGCCAGTTCGAATTTGCCGGGCTTGGCGCGGACCGCTCCGGTGAAAGCGCCTTGTTCGTAGCCAAAGAGTTCGGATTCCAGCAATTCGCCCGGCAGCGCCGCGCAATTCACTTTGACGAAGGGTTGCACGCGGCGCGTCGAACGAAGATGAATCATTCGCGCGATCACTTCCTTGCCGACTCCGCTTTCACCGCTGATGAAAACGGGAACGTCCACGGGAGCAATTTGCAGAACCTGCTGCCGGATCTTCAGCATTTGCGGGCTGGCGGCGAGGAAAGAAAGGTCTTCGGTGAGCGCTTCGCAGTATTCGCGCAGCGATTTGTTCTCCGAGCGTAGCTCCTTCTTCTGCCGGCATTTCAAAAACGCCGCATCCAGTTCTGGTTTCTCAAACGGTTTGGTCAGGTAATCGAGCGCGCCGATGCGAATGGCCTCGACCACGGTGGTAACTTCGTTCGAACAGGAAAGCATGATCACGCTGAGGGTGCGATCTATCTGCATTAATTGCCGCAGGGTTTCCAGACCATCCATCTCCGGCATCAGCACGTCCAGCACAATGTAATCCGGGCGCTCGCCCGTGCCGATGCGCTCGAGCGCGTCTTTACCGCTGGAGACTGCCTCGACGCCGTATCCATCCACTTCCAGAAGTGTTTGCAGATACTTTCGAATACTGGGTTCGTCGTCTACGACCAGGATATTTTCTTTGTCAGCCATCGTTTTTCCTAAGGAGCCGAAAAGTGCGGTTCCGGTTCAGTCACTATCTTATTCTGCGTTCGTCGGAAGGAGAAATGAGAAAGAGCTTCCGTGTCCAACCACGCTATCCACCCAAACTTTACCGCGGTGCGCCTGGATCAAGCGCTTGGTGATGGCCAAGCCCAAGCCCATGCCCGAAGACGACGGGTCAACGCGGACAAACTCCTCGAAAATCTCCTGGTGAAACTCCGCGGCGATCCCGCTGCCGGTGTCCGAGACGGCGACCAGCACGCTGTTGGGACGGCTGCGGCCGGCGCGGCGGCGATCGGAGGAAGGCGCCGCTTCAGAAATGCGCCTTTCCCAGAAGTGCGGTTCCGCAATCAAAGTTACACAACCTTGCGCTGGAGTATGCTTCAGAGCGTTGTCCAGAAAATTTGCCACGCACTGCTGCACTTTTTGGTAATCGAACTTGAAAGGTCCCAGCTCGGGATGAATCTGTATGTCGAGGCGAACCTTGGCGCGCTGGAAGGCATCCTGCCAGCGGCAAGTGAGATCTTTAATGCAGTCGCGCAGATCGTTTTCCCTGAGCTGCAGAATCAATTTGCCGCTTTCCAGCGCCGAGTAATTCAGGAACATGGAAACAAGCCGGATCAAGCGATCGCAGCTTTCTTTCGATTCCAGCAGAATATCTCGCTGGCGATCGTCAAGTTTTCCCAGCGAGCCCGTCAGCAGTAAATCGTAGTAACCCTTCATGACGGCCAGCGGCGTCTTTAACTCATGCGCGGCTGACGCCAGGAACACTGTTTTCTGGCGGTTGACTTCCTGCAATCGTAGATAGGCGGCCAGCAAGTTCCGGTAAGTAATCTCGCGTTCTTGCATCAATTCCTGAACGGTCTGGCGCATCTCGGCTTCGTCCGCCGGCGCCTCTGCCGGAGCCGGTTCGAGGTAAGTGACCAGCCAGTCGGGTTCCGGCAGCCAACGAACGCGCGCGTGTTGCACCTCGTTCGCGAAATCAATGGGCAGATTGAGTTCTTGTTCGCCTGCTTCAAGCTGCTTGAGAATCTCCTGGCGATCGGTATGCAGGATATCCACGAACAAATTCAAATCTGGCTTAGCGTCTAAGCCCTTCTCGTTCAATCGTTCTTGCGCATGAAAATTCGTGAACAGAATCTTCCCGGAGCGGTCCGTTACGACCAATGGGCGGTCGAAGGCATCCAAGAGGCTGGAAATCAGTTGTAGCACCTGCTGGTTATTCACTTGCTGTTCGGCTGTGGCGCTTTTTGGCAAATTGCTCTCCCAGGACAGGCGCGAAATCGGTGCAAACACACCACCTTCACGCGCCGGTCGGTAATACCAGGGACGAGGTTGTGGATGTTTATGCTCGCAAAGGCCCCAAATAGTGTCAATGGTAAATGCGTCCTACTTTGCACAATGTTGGAAATGTTAGGGAGTTAATTTACACATCCGACTGACGGTCATATTACCGTGTCAATGGAAACACTTTGCAAGGTGTTGCTAACAAAAGCCTTATTTAAAGTATAGTTCGCTGGCACACTTGCATTCAAATTGCGATTCAAAGAACCAGTACTAAAACTGGGGTACCAATGGCCATCCGTGAAGGCATAGCTCAATATCGAGCGGGATTGACGCCACTCTATGACGAGCGTCGGAGATTTCAGCGCATAAACCTGCAAGTGCCGCTGTTCGTGCGCGGCAAGGATGCCCATGGTGAGCAGTTCTTAGAGCTCGCTAAGACGCTTGATATCAGTGCCCTAGGGGCGTTTATTACGTGTCCGCGTCCGCTCGTAGTGAATGAAGTCGTGACGCTGACCATTCCTGCCCCCTCCATCACTTCTTCGGCTTTGGTTCCTGCAGGGATGCCTCCGATCCAAGCCAGAGTAAAGCGTCAGCAGGAGGCTGGGGACGTGCACCTGGTCGGAGTAGAGTTCCTGAAGCCAATCGGCTAGGCCTCTCTGCTCAGTTTGAAGCGATTCGACGGGTGGACCAGCGGCGAAAAGTGGAATCGTTTTGCCACCTATTTTGCTGTTCGGCATTCCTTCCCCCACCGCGAAGTGCTTCGCATGCGTAACCTAACTGTTTACAGAAACTTGTAGGCTCGGTTTCGGCCCTCGGCCCCCTCTGGGATTGGGCTTTCTCGTGCTAGTACTTTTCTACCCCCGCAGTGTCCCTGTTCACAGGGAACAACAAAACTATTGCGGAACCCATTGATGCCTCAGCCCGGCGATGCTTTTCAGCCGCAGCCCTCGGCCGAAGACTCGTTCCTCGATCTCCTGGTGGAGACTCTGGACGGGCTCGACGAACCGGTTCGCGGACAATTTCTACGACAATTCTTCCGCACCATCGCGCAAATTGATTTCACCGACGCGCAAAGCAATGACTATTGGGAACGCATCCTGCTGCGGCGGCGGGAACTCGCCGAAAATCTCGGCAAGCGCGTTTCGCTGAAAACGGCACTGGTGGACGTGCTAGCCTCGACGAATTTTCTGCGCGTTCCTATCCTGATGGAGTACGACGAATTCAAGAAGCTGCAAGTCAATGCTGCCACCGACCCGCTCACCGGTCTCTACAACCGCCGGCTCTTCGACGAATACTGCGACAAGGAATTAAATCGCGCGAAACGCTACGGTCACCAGTTGGCGATCGTAATCCTGGATCTGCACAAGCTGAAGGAAGTGAATGATCGTCACGGCCATTTGCAGGGCGATCAGGTGCTGCAACTCGCCGCAACGACTTTGCAAAAAACGATGCGCGCGTCGGATTTCGCTTTCCGCATCGGCGGAGATGAGTTTGCGCTGCTGCTACCGCAGACCGACCCGGAACAGGCCATCACGCTGTGCCGTCGCATCCGCAGCCAATATGAAATCGATATTCAGCCGCTGAAAATGGACATTGGCGTCACGCTGGATTTCGGTGTCGCCGTGCACCCCGATGACGGAGATACGAAGAGTGCGCTGATGAACCTGGCCGACCAACGGCTCTATCAGCTAAAAAATTCCGGACGCGCCGCGCCCCAACTGGTCCCACCCCAAACGCAAGGACCGCGCGAAATTCCCGCCGCCCCGTCTACACAACGCGAGGCTCCCGCAACGTCCGAACCCGTTCGTCCACCCCTGGTGACGCCGACCATGAAAACCGAAGCGCCACCCGCGCCGACGCCGTTTCAGGCGCAGGCCGAACCTCGCCGCCCCACCGCTCCGTACGCGGAGGCCCGCAAATGGGAGCGCGTCTCGCTGGCCGGTACCAAGGCCTATGCGATCCTGACCGACGTGAATCAGAAGACGGCGGCAGTGATGGATCTGAGCTATGGCGGCGTGGCGCTGCTGCTGGATAACCCGCAAGACGTTCCCAACCAATTCCACGCAGTGCTGCATGTGCCGATTTTGCCCCCCGTTCGCGTGGTGCTGCGTAAGACGAATTCGCAACAAGTAGAAGGCGGCCGTGCGCGCGTGGGCTGCGCGTTCGTGTCCTAGCTGCGCGATTTGACGTCGCCCACTGCGATCGCACCATGCATTTGGCAAATTGCCGCGCCTGCCGTATAATTGGAGTTTCCCGCTAGCCTAGCGACGCGACTGTGCAGCCTCGCTTCGAGAAGTCGCGCAGACCGGCTGGCCGACAGGAGCAACATGAAAGAAGGAATCCATCCCGATTATCACGCCGTGAAGGTGCACTGCGCCTGCGGCAACACCTTTGACACACGTTCCACGTTCAAGGGCCAAATGATCCGCGTGGAAATTTGCTCGAATTGCCATCCGTTCTTCACCGGCAAGCAGAAGTTGGTTGATACCGCCGGCCGCGTGGAGCGCTTCACGAAGAAGTACGCCGATAAAGCGGCGGCGATGAAGAAGTAACCAGCCGATTTCAGCGCTACCAGAGAAATCCGATAGGCCCCGGGTTCATCGCTCGGGGCTTATTTTTTTTGCGCGGTGCTGTTCTGCCGCCGTAAAACCGATCCGTGCGGTGTACAATGCCGCCTAGAAATGGCCACGCATTTGTCCCATTCATCCGATGCGCCGTTCGATTCGCAAGTGGAAACGGCACCGCCGCGCGTCACGCTTCGCAATCACTTCGCGCATGCGTTTGATTCGGCCATCGCGGCGGCGCGCACCTGCTATTCGCCGCGGCTGATCGGGCCGGAGGAAGTCACCGACAAGCAGCGCGTGCTGATCGGCTCGGCAACTTATTTTGGTGGGCATCACACCGTTTATCAACACGCGCATTTCGAATTTGGCCTGGAAAACATCAGCCGGCAATTTGTGTGGTCCTTTCTGCACGCCCATCCTTTTTACAATTCGGAGCAGCAGAGCCAGCGCTATGTTCGTCTGGATCGCGCGCAGGCTTACATTCCGGGCGACGGCCGCGCATTCGGCTCAGCGGAGCGCGCGATTTACGAAAAAGCAGTGGCGCGCGCCTGGGAGCATTATCGCGAGTTGACGCTGCTGCTCGAGCCGACGGCCCGCGAGATTCTGGGGGATATCTGGCATCTCAGCTCGATGTCGCACCCGAAGCGCGTGCAGAAAGTAGGGCGGCAATCTGAAAAGCGTGCCATTGAAGTGGCTCGCTACGTTCTGCCGGTGGCGGCCTTCACCACGATGGTGCACACGATTTCGGGCATCGTGCTGCACCGGCTGTATCGCATGCAGGCCGCCAGCGATACGCCCAGCGAGGCGCGCCACGTGATCGGGGAAATGGTCGCGCGTGTGCGCGAAGTGGATCCGCAATTTTTCGATCGTTTTGACAACGAACCGAATGCTGCGCCGCCGGAATGGCACGATACCGCGCGAAACGGTGAGGCCTTTGCGCGCGAATTTGACGTGAAGCTTGCGGGGCGTACCTCCAAGCTGGTGGATTATTCGGCGGGAGCGCCCGCTGTGCTGGCGGACGCCTATCGGGCCGTCGTGGGCCTGACGGCCGCGGAATGTCCGGATGGGGAAGCGCTAGATCGCATGTTGAATCCGGCGCGCAATCCTTACCGCCGCGAGACTCTGAACATTGGCGTGCACGCGCCGCTGATGCGTCCGCTGCAACATGCGAACTTCACCTTCGCAAAAAAAATCAGCCACACCGCCGATAGCCAGGACCAGCGGCACCGCATGGTTCCCGGCTCGCGGCCGCTGCTGACGCTGGCGGACACGCGCTCGCCGGACTACACCACGCCCATGCTGATCCGCGACAATCCGCGGGCACTGGAAATTTATCAAGCAGCGATGCAAGAAGCCTGGGCCGCGAAAAACGAATTGCTCGACCGTGGCGTGGCACCGGAGTTCGCGCTGTATCTGCTGCCGAACGCCAAAGCGATTCGCCTGGTGGAATCCGGATCGCTGCTGCACTTGCTGCACAAATGGACCATGCGCACATGTTTCAACGCGCAAGAAGAGATCTATCAATCTTCCATCGAAGAAGTGGAACAGGTTCGCGCGATATTTCCTGAACTCGCGCGCTATATCGGGCCTCCTTGCCATCTTCGCGCCGGAATTTCCACGCCCATCTGCACGGAAGGTTCGCATTTTTGCGGCGTGAAAGTCTGGCTCGACTTCCCGAACATTCAACGGCGAATATGACCCGGCGCGGCAGCCTGATTTATTACCTGGCGGCCTGGGCGCTGGGCTGCTTTTTCATGGTGCTGGCGGTCTGGTGCCAGAACAGGATCCTCACGCCGTCTCAGGACTTGACGCGCGAAGCGAGCGAAGGCTTGCTGACGTTGCTTGTTTACGGATACTTGTTCGGCGCGCCCACTGCTCTGCTTTACGGTCTGCTGCTGCGCCGAATCATGCTGGCATTGAAATGTAAGACTCCCCTGCACTGGGCGCTGGTAGGCGCGATTCTTGCTTTGCTGGTCGTGGTAGCACTGGGGATTGGCAGCCGGCGCGCGGCGCTGCTGCTGCCTGAGAATTATGCCGCGCTATTGTTTCAGTTCGTGGTCTCGGACGCCGTTCTGCGTGCGGGATGGTGGCTCACAATTCCGGCAGGAGCCGCGACGGGCTACTATCTGGGCCGAATAGAGCGGGCGTTCGCGCCGGCGACCGAAACGGTGCCGAGCGCTAGCGCTTGAGAATGCGCGTCAGGTTTGGCGTCACCAATTCGTAGCGGATACCGCGCCAGCGGATGCGCTTGGTCAGCAGCGACATAATAAAATTCCACGAAAATAAGAAGGGCACCACCGGCGCCAGCACCGGGCATACCCAGCTCCATCCCTGCAGTTTCGATTTCGACTCCGGCATCGCTTCGCTCACGGCGATCATACGCATCGCGCCCTTCATTGCCGCCAGCAACGGAATCGCGAGAGTGAGGAGCAGCAGCTGGCCCCAAGGGTCCACGTCAACCATGCTGTAAAGGATCACGTACACGGCATAGAGCAGCGTCAGCGAATAACTCAAATGCGCTGCGGCGCCAAATTGCCACCGGCGCGGCGAATAGATGCGCGTGATCAGGATCTGGCGGTTGGTGAATTCCAGCAACTCCGCGGCAGTCCAGGGGTGCAGCGTGGCGGCGAAACACTCCGGGCAAAAAATGATCGGTTTTCCGGCCTGTTCGAGCGCGTAGGTCATCGCGAAATCGTCGCTCACGGCGCCTTTCCAGGCCTCCAGGACGTTCACATCGTCAAATGTCTTGCG
The DNA here is from genome assembly GCA_013289695.1 of Acidobacteriota bacterium. Lineage (GTDB taxonomy): Bacteria > Acidobacteriota > Terriglobia > Acidiferrales > UBA7541 > Palsa-295. The sequence goes on along the minus strand of JABCZK010000007.1, from coordinate 139,597 downwards.
GCGGATGGCCGTGCCGCCTCCCCAGCAGAAATTTCCGCTGGGTTTGCCGAGCATGGTCGCGACCGCGCCATTCCAAGCGGACGCGAAGCAGCTTGCCAGTGATTCCAGGCCCGTTCCGCTGGGAATGATCCAGCGATAGGCAGTGGTGGCGCCGATGCGGCCGTCGTTGAGCGGCGCAATCAGCTTGGTCAGCCAAGTGTGCGGCAGACGCACGTCGGAATCCGTAAACGCGAGCACTTCGAATTTGTCGGCCGGCAAGGCTTCGACAGCGCGTTGCAGGTTGTAAACCTTTTCTCCACAGTCGGTGGGCGGCCCAGCGATCACGATATGCACGGACTTCTGGCTCGCCGCCTTCACGCGCTCAATCACTTTCAGCGCCGGATCGAGGCTGGTTGCCAGCGTGAAATATATTTCGTAGTTCGGATAATCGAAGCGCGTCAGCGCCAGCAGGTTTTCCTCCAGCCCCCGCTCGTTGCCCTTGCAGGGGCAGATCAGCGCCGTCGTCGGCGTGTAGAAACCCGCATGTGAAGCCAATCGCTGCCGCAGCATCTGGAACCATGCGAAGCCGTCCCAGAGCGAATACAAGCCCACGGCGACTTGCGCGACGACCAAAATGTAAAAAAGGATCTGCACGGGCGCGAGGATAGCAAAATCGCCGCGCGAGTGGCATAACCATCCGCGATTGACTTGCCCTACCCGCAACGATAGACTCGGCGCAATTCCCGAGGCGTCCCCGGGTCCGCGCTCACGCAGGAGGCACGTTCATGTCCGCTACCGCACCACAACCCGTAAATGAAACAAAGCTGCACGAATTCATGATGAAAGCCGTCGCTGAAATGGGCGCTGCGATGAATACCGCGCTCATCGTGATCGGCGACAATCTGGGTCTCTACAAAGCCATGGCCGGCGCGGGACCGATCACGTCGGCTGAACTGGCGACCAAGACCAACACCGCCGAGCGCTACGTGCGCGAATGGCTGTCAGCGCAGGCCGCCGGCGGATTCATCACCTACGATGCCGCCACCGGCCGCTTTACCTTGCCTCCCGAACAAGCTCTGGCATTGGCCGATGAAAGCAGTCCGGTGTTCCTGCCCGGTTTTTTTCAGGCCGTTGAAGCCACGATTAAGGGTATTCCGAAAATCACGTCCGCATTCCGGACCGGCAAGGGAGTTGGTTGGCACGAACACGACGCCTGCCTCTTTGTCGGAACCGAACGATTCTTCCGTCCGAACTACCGCGGCCATTTGATCAACGAATGGATTCCGGCACTCGGCGACACCGAAACAAAACTGCAAGCGGGAGCACGCGTCGCCGATGTCGGCTGCGGATTGGGAACGTCCACTATTCTGATGGCGCAAGCGTATCCGAAATCCACCTTCGTCGGTTTCGACTACCACTCCGGCTCGATCGATTTGGCGCGAGAGGCTGCGGCCAAAGCCGGTGTTTCCGATCGCGTGAAATTCGAAGTGTCCTCCGCGAAGCAGTATCCGGGGAAGGGCTACGACTTCGTGGCGTTCTTTGATTGCCTGCACGACATGGGCGATCCCGAAGGCGCCGCGCGGCACGTGCTGGAGACACTTGATCGTAATGGAACGTGGATGATCGTCGAACCATTCGCGAACGACAAGCTCGAGGACAATCTGAATCCCATCGGACGCGTGTTTTATTCGGCTTCGACGATGCTGTGCACCCCCGCTTCACTATCGCAGGAGGTTGGTTTGGGTTTAGGAGCGCAAGCGGGCGAGGGCCGGCTCGCAAAGGTGCTGCATGCGGCGGGATTCACGCGCGTACGGCGAGCGACCGAGACGCCGTTCAACATCGTTCTGGAAGCTCGGCCGTAAGATCGCCGGCATGGCCCGAACCAGTTGCCGTGATCAGTTAGCGCGGCGGCGCGAGAAGACGCCGCGGAGCACGCGATCGGCGGAGGCGTTCAGTTCCAACTGAAACTTTCCGGCGGCGCGGCGCGCTTGTTCCATCAGCGAAGGATCCAACAGCAGCGCCGTGCGGTCCACAAAGGGTCCAGAAGCAATGGCGCGTCGTGCGGGGCGGCGCGGCTCGTTCGCTGAGAGGTCTTCGTACAATTCCAGATCGTGCCAGAAAGCCTGCGCGTCTTCGTCCGTCCAACCGAGCGCCTGGCCCAGCGCGACGAAAAATTCTTCGCGGAAGAGATCGAGCAGCGGGATCGCCAGGTCCATCCCTGGTTTTCGCGCGCTTTTCTTTTTCGAGCGCTTGCCCTTCGCGGATTTTTTCCCTTTCTTTGGTTTCAGCCGCCGCTTCGTCTCGCGAACAGTCACGCGCACTTTCAAACGCGTCGGCAACGCCGCTTCCGCGCGCAAGACCATAGCCAGAAGAGCTTCGCGACGAATCGTTTCGAGTTGGTCGCGGTAATGTGCGGGCTGATCGGCGCGTCCCGGGCGGCGATTCTCAGCCGCGTACATGTCCAGGAAACGCGGGACCATCTCGTTGTGGTCGAGCGTGGCCAGCAATCGCGCGGCCGCTTCGCGCGCGCGCACCACCAGTTCTCTTGGGCGATAGGGCATTGGAAACTTTCAAGCTGTACGCGATTACGCCGCGCGCCGCAAGAGGAAACGCTTTTCGTGCGCGCAAGAGAAAGGGCCCGGAAAACAATGTTCCCGGGCCCATCGCACGCTGTCGCTTATCGCTTTCTGGGGAGTTAGTGAATCGGTCCGGCCAGCGGCGGGCGGTCTTCGCCGAGCGGACCGCCTGTTACCGGCCGCACGGCCTTCTCGAATTTGCCCAGAGCTATTTCGAGCGCCTGTTCCGCTGTCCGTACAAAGTGCACCTTCATGCCTTCCAGCATTTCCTCGGGCAAGTCTTCCTGTACATTCGGCTCGTTCTCCGAAGGAAGAATGACTTCCCGAATTCCGGCGCGCTTGGCTCCCAGCACTTTTTCCTTGATTCCGCCCACGGGGAGGACGATTCCGGAAAGTGAAATTTCTCCGGTCATCGCCACTCGCGGACGAACGGGCCTGCCGGTCAGCAGGCTTACCAGTGCCGTGACCATCGCCACGCCCGCGGACGGCCCGTCTTTGGGCACCGCGCCCGACGGCACGTGAATGTGCACGTCTTGCTTGCGGAAGAAGTCCGGATCAATTGCGTAGCGCTCGGTATTGGCACGAACCCAGGTGAGCGCAGCTCGCATGGATTCCTGCATCACGTCGCCGAGATGGCCGGTCATCGTGAACGTCTTCCCGCCGCGCATTTTGCTCGCTTCGATGAAGACGATATCGCCGCCTACCGGTGTCCAAACTAAGCCGACGGAAACTCCCGGCTTTTGCACCCGCTCTTCCACTTCCTTTTCCAGATGCACCTTGGGGATGCCCAACACTTCGCGAATCACTTCGGGCGAAACGATCAACTTGTCCGTCTTGCCCTCCGCCAAACGCCGCGCCTGTTTGCGAACCAACGTGCCAATTTCCCGTTCCAGATTGCGCACGCCAGCTTCCCGCGTGTAGTGACGGATGAGTTCGTGCAACGCCTCATCGGTGAACTCAATCTGCTCGCCCAGCGCCAGGCCGTTTTCCTTGGCTTGGCGGGCGATCAGAAACATTTTCGCGATGTGGACTTTTTCCTCTTCCGTGTATCCGGAAAGCTCGATGATCTCCATGCGGTCGCGCAAGGGCTCGGGAATCGGATCCAGCCAGTTCGCCGTCGCGATGAAGAGCACCTTCGAGAGATCAAACGGCACGTCCAGGTAGTGATCGCGGAACGTGGCATTCTGTTCCGGGTCGAGCACTTCCATGAGCGCAGCCGAAGGATCGCCGCGGAAATCGCGGCCGAGCTTGTCTACCTCGTCCAGCATCAGGACCGGGTCCATGGTTTCGGCGCGGCGGATGCCCTGAATGATCTGTCCAGGCAAAGCACCGATGTAAGTGCGCCGATGCCCGCGAATTTCCGCCTCGTCGTGCATTCCACCCAACGAAATGCGCACGAATTTGCGGCCTAGCGCGCGCGCGATGGATTTGCCGAGCGAGGTCTTGCCAACGCCCGGAGGCCCGATGAAGCACAGGATCGGACCCTTCATACCCGGCTGTAATTTCTTGACGGCAAGGTAATCCAGAATCCGTTCCTTGATTTTCACCAGGTCGTAGTGATCTTCATCCAGAATGGCCTGCGCGTTGGGAATGTTGATGTCTTCGGTCCCGGAAGTTTTGTTCCAGGGCAGCGAAGTCATCCATTCCAGGTACGTGCGCGCCACCATGTATTCCGCGGACGCCGGAGTCATCTTCGCCAAGCGCTTCAGTTCGCGCTCGCATTCTTTCTTGGCTTCCGCGGACATGCCGGACTCTTCGACTTTCTTGCGCAATTCATCAATTTCGGCTTGCCCGTCGTCGGACTCTCCGAGTTCCTTCTGAATCGCCTTCATCTGTTCGCGCAGCAGGAATTCACGCTGGCTCTGGTTTACTTGCTCTTGCACCTGATCGTGAATCTTGTTGCGCAGATCCAGCACTTCGCGTTCCTTGGTCAATTCGCTGATCAGCGCTTCCAGGCGCTTACGCACGCTGAAAGTTTCCAGCAATTCCTGGCGGATCATGGTGCTGAGCGAAGGGAGCGTGGAAGTGACGAAGTCCGCCAGGCGTCCGGGCGAATCGATACCCATTACTTCGGTTTGCAGATCGTCGGAAAGCTGCGGCGAACGCGCGACCACTTCGCGGAACAACTCCTGCACGTTGCGTTCGAGCGCGGTCAATTCGGCGTCGCGTTGATCTTCCAGGTCCGGCTGCGATTCCACGCGCGCCTTGATGAACGGCGTGAATCCCAGCACTTCCATGACGCGGATTCGTTCAATCCCCTCCAGGAACGCGACTACGTTTCCGTTGGGCATGCGCACCATTTTGTGAACTTTGGCCAAAGTGCCGACGCTGTGCAGGTCGGTGCCGGTGGGCGCCTCCACGCGAGGATCCAGTTGCGCCACCACGCCTAGAATTTTCTCGGTCCCTTCGAGCGAGTTCAGCAAAGCGAGCGAACTTTCGCGGCCTACGGGCAGCGGCAGAACGGCGCCCGGAAACAGAACTGTGTCACGGACCGGAAGAATAGGCAGTTCATGCGGTAGAACTCTATTAGATTTGGTCACCATTTTCTCCCTGGGCCTATAGAGCAAATTGACCCATCAGGCAGCTAATCGGCTGCCATGAAGGTTAGATGCAGGAACACGGAAAAAGATTTCCACAAGTTTCGCCACAGCTTAGCAGGCAACCTTATAATACCACACTCAGCTTTAGGACGAAACCGATTCGCCGGCCATTTCTATCCACATATCCTGCTGATAATACTACCATTACACTAGAATGAAGGCGCCCGATAATACTTCCGCACCCATATCATGGCGTCGTCGTGAGTCGAAATACTGCCTTCCAGCTGGGCGTCCTCGGCTGCATCCAGAATCTTCTTGAATTCCGGCCCGGGCCGGAATCCCAGGCCGATCAGGTCACCCCCGGTCAGTAGACGGATCGGGCGAACGTCCTCTGGGGGCGTCTCGGCCAAGAAACGAAGCATAAACTCGTAGTTCTCCAGATTGCGATGGCTCGAGGAGCAATCCAAGCGGTGCAGCTCCATGTGCTCGTCAAAACGCTCGAGCCGCACGAAGCGCTTTAGGGTCGAGCGCTTCATCTGCGGGACGTCCTTGAATCGCAAGTGATTGGCGACCAGCGACGCAATCTGCGTCATATCGTCATTCGAAAAACGTAGGCGTTCGCAGATTTCCTCGGCCATCCGCGTCCCCACTTCCACGTGGCGATCGAAGCGGATGCGGCCATTCGGTCCCGACGGCGGCGCGAACGTCGCAGGCTTGCCCACGTCGTGCAAGAGCACGCCCCACGCGAGAGTTGGCGAAGTTCCCGGCGCCAGTCCTTCCAGCATGAGGAGCGTATGAATCCACACGTCGCCCTCGGGATGGAACTGCGGCGGCTGCTCCACGCCTTGCATCTGCGAAATTTCGGGGAGAAGCTGGGGCAGCAAACGCGCCTCGTCCAGCAATTCAAAGCCGCGCCGCGCCGCGCCTTCGGTAAGCAGCTTGGTCAATTCATCGCGCACGCGCTCCGCGGAAACTTGACCGATTTCGGGGGCGAATCTCTGAATCGCGCGCAGCGTTTCCGGCTCGATGGCGTAGCCAAAACGGGCGGCGAAGCGCACGGCACGAAGCATTCTCAGTTTGTCTTCGCGGAAACGCTCCTCGGGCCGGCCAATGGCGCGAATGATTCCGGCACGCAGATCGTCTCGCCCACCGACGAAGTCGAGGACTTCGTTGGTCTCTGGGTCCAGCAAAAGGCCGTTGATGGTGAAGTCGCGACGCTGGACGTCTTCCTGCGGCGACAATGCATAAACTACTTGGTCGGGATGGCGACCATCGCTGTGGCCTATGTCCGAGCGAAGGGTCGCCACTTCCACCGTCGCGGACGCGCCTTTTATTCCGTCGCTTGGCTCGGGTTCCTGCAGCACCACGACGACACCGAACTTCGCACCGACCATCAAGCTGTTCGGAAATATTTGCTCCACACGTTCTGGGGTCGCATCGGTGGCCACGTCGTAATCAGCTGGCTCGCGGTGTAGCAGAATGTCGCGCACACATCCACCCACGAAATAGGCCTGATACCCTGCGGAACGCAACGTCCGGCAGATGTGCTCCGCAAATGCGCGAGCGTTCATGGGGCGATTATGAGGGAATCGCGCCCGCGTTGGAAGTTTTGAGATTGCTGCTGGCGTGTGAGCCCGCTGGAATCCTGACACAAATCCTGGGCCGGTTTACTCTACGATCCGCAGCACCAACGCCGTGATGTCGTCATGCTGCCGAGCGTAACCCACGAAAGTGTTCACGTCGCTCATAACGCGATTCAGAACCGCGGCGGCCGTGCCCAAGGGCATCGAAAGAATCGCGGGCACAATCCGCGGCTCGCCGAACTCCTCGCCCTTTTCGTTCACAGCTTCGGCGACGCCATCGGTGAAAATAAAAAGCAAGTCGCCAGCGTCCAGCTGCACGCGGCCCACGCCATAAGCAATCTCGTTGTCGGTAAAGAGCGGCACGCCAAACGGTGGGCCGCCGGTCTCCAGCCGCTCGATGCTCCCCGATGCACGGCGAAGAATCGGGTAATTGTGCCCGGCATTGATGTAGCGCATCGCGCGTGTTTGCGGGTCAATTTCCGCGATAAATGCGGTGGTGAAGCGGCGCCCTTCCAGGCTATGCGCGCGAGCGTAACGCTCCAAGCCTGCGACGATCTCATCGAGCGTCGCAGGAGTTGCGGAAAGCGCGCGCAGGCCTGATTGAAATGTCGCCATCAGCAGTGCCGCCGGCACGCTCTTCCCCGCAACGTCGGCGACCACGACCAACAGGGACGGCGTTTTCGCGCTGGCCTCCGGCACGGGCCGCAAGAACGCGTCGTAGTAATCGCCTGCGACCGTGTTCTGCGGACGTGTGGCAAACGCAATATCCATGCCGGGAATTTGCGGCGGTTCGCTGGGCACCAGCCATTGCTGAATTTCGCGGGCAATTTCCAGGTCGCGCTTCATGGTCACGCGGTCGGCCAGTTCCAGAGCCAGCAGCATGAAAAGAATCAGCGCGGCCACCTGGACAAAATCAAAATTAACCTCGTTATTTCCCCAGCGGACGTCCGGATGGAAAACCAGGAGCAAGAGTGCGAAAACCAGAAGAACTCGCCGCGCCGGCGAAAGCTTCATCAGGATGGCTTGAAAGAGCGCCCAGCCGGACAGCAGGATCCGCTTGAATTTCGATTTTTCCAGCTTGATCGCTTCCCAATCCACATCCTTCGAATACAGGACGTAACCCGCCTGCGCTTCCGATTTGAATTGTCCCCACAGCTGCTCGAGCTGGAAGCCTTCGGTCAAACGCGCCCAGAAGGCGCGCAGGCGCTTGACCACGCCTGGTTTCGCATCCGGTGCGTGGCGAGGAGTTTTGGACATGGGAGTTGCGATTATAAGGCAAGAATCCGAATGCAATCGAATGATGCGCCTGGTTTATGGAGTTTGGGAGGAGACCGAGAAGATGGCCGCTGATTTTTACTCGGAGTCATCGCGAATCGGCAGCGAACCGCCAAATTGTACTTTGGAAAATCCGAAGCGGTCGCGCAGCTTGTCCGTGGCTCGCGCCAGCCGTTCGAGCTTTTCCCGGCGTTCCGGATCGAGCAGATCGAATTGCGCCGAGCCTGCAGAGAATGACGTCAGCGCGACACCCACCAGTCGGAGTAACGCTTGCCCATTCCAGGCGTGCTGAAAAAGCTCGCGCACGGCTTTGAGAAATACGGTATCGAGGTCGGAAGGCTCTGCCAGCGTGTGGCTGCGCGTGATCGTCGTGAAATCCGCGAAACGCACGGTGAGGGTGACGCTTCGCGCGTGCAGCGCGGCGTCGCGCAGGCGCTTCGCTGCTTTCTGGCACAGATAGCTGAGCGTGGATTCCAGCAGCTCGCGGTCGCGCGTGTCTTCGCCGAAGGTTTGATTGTGCGAGAGCGATTTTGGTTCGGCATCCACGAAAAATTCATAAGAGTCGATGCCACGCGCTTTGCGGAATAGCGCCGTGCCCCATTGCCCAAAAGTCTCTTCCAGGCGTTCGAGCGAAACGTTTTGCAATTGCCAGATGGTTTCGATGCCCAGGGCTCGCAAGGCTTCGTCCGTGACCTTGCCGATTCCAGGGATGCGCCGCACCGCGAGCGGCGCGAGAAATGCCGCTTCGCTGCCCGGTGGGACCCACACCAAGCCGCGCGGCTTGGCCTGTTCGCTTGCAATTTTCGCCACCAGGCGCGTGGCGCCCAGTCCGCCGGAGCACGGCAGGCCGGTCGTCGCGGTAATTTGCTGCAAGAGTTTGTGGGCCGCCGCGAGCGGTGGGCCGTGCAAGCGTTCCGTTCCGGCGAGGTCTAGGTAGGCTTCGTCAATCGAAGCCATTTCCACGATCGGCGAGAATTTCCCCAGAATCGCGGCCACGCGATTGCTCCACTGGCCGTAAAGTTCGTGATGGCGGTCGAGAAATATGGCGTGCCGGCACAGTTGCGCGGCCGTGCGCAGCGCCATCGCTGAATGCACGCCGAATTTTCGCGCCTCGTAGCTTGCAGAAGTGACGACGCCGCGCTGATCGCGCTGCCCCCCCACGATGACTGCCTTGCCGCGCAACTCCGGACGCGCCAGCAGTTCCACAGAAACGAAAAACGCGTCCATATCAACGTGCAGAATGGAGGCAGAGGCGTCGAGCGGAATCGCCAGGGGCGCATCGTGTTTCGCGCGGTATTGTGCCAGCTTGGGCATGGCGGCAACGGCAAGCTTAAATCACTGCGAGCCCGGGGTGGGAAACAATGTTTCGCGGGAGCTAGCGGGCGCGTTCGGCCGCAAGTACGCGCGGGATGGCCGCCAGGTCCATGGTGACCGCAACGTTCGCCCAGGCCCGCTGCGCGTCGAAAATGCCACGCACGTATTCTGCGGAATCGTATCCCAGCTCGAGGACCAGTATGCCGCGGTCGCGCAATCGGTCGCGCGCTTGGTCAATCAGCCGTTGATAGATTTCGACGCCCGTGGGTCCACCGAAGAGGGCGGCGTGCGGTTCGTGGTCTCGCACTTCGCTTTGCAATTTGTCGGCCTCATTGCGCGCGATGTATGGCGGATTGCTAACGATTAGATCGAATTGGGCTGCGGCTTGCGCTGCAGCGGGCACGGCATCCCGTGTCCCTACGCTGCTCCGATCAGTATTTTCAAGACGGCTGAGCAAATCGCATTGCACGAAATGAATGCGATCGGCGACGCGGTGGCTAGCGGCGTTGCGGCGCGCAACGGCGAGCGCCGGTGCGGAAATATCGGTCGCGAATACTTCCGCGTGCGGCAATTCCCAGGCCAGCGCAATCGCCAGGCATCCCGAGCCTGTCCCCACATCGGCCACTTGCAATTTTTCGCGTGGCGCACCGGTATCCATATGAATTTTGATTCCACGCTCGCCCAGGCGCGCCAGTGCGACTTCCATGACATGCTCGGTTTCCGGGCGGGGAATCAGCACAGCGGGAGTGACCTCAAATTCCAGGCCCCAGAATTCCTGTTTGCCGGTGAGATATTGCACCGGCTCGCCTGCTGCGCGCCGCGCGATCAGGGCTAAAAACTTTTCTGCGGCCGCTCGATCCAGTGACTCTTCGGGATGGCTGTAGATCCACGCGCGATCGCGCTCCACGACGTGCATCAGCAACAGCTCAGTAGCGAGCGTGTGCGAAGGAACCTGCGCCGCGCGCAGTTGCGCCATTCCTTCTTTAAGCGCGGCGCGTATGTTCGTTGGATTGGAATTTGCCACGATGGTTGGGACAGGGGCAATGTCGGCTGCACAAAAAAACCGCACAGGCAGGATTGCCGATGCTACCTGCGCTTAGGCTTCGACGAGTTCCTGTTTCAGGCGCTCGGATTCGTAATGCGTCGAGAGCGCGTCCACGATCGGCCCCAGCTTGCCTTCCATCACTTGATCGAGCTGGTGCAGCGTCAAGCCGATGCGATGGTCCGACACCCGGTTCTGCGGAAAATTGTATGTGCGGATTTTTTCCGAGCGGTCGCCGGTCTTGATCTGGTCGCGCCGCTCGGCGGCGATGGCTTCGTGCTGCTTGTTCTGCTCCATTTCATACAGGCGCGCGCGCAATACGCGCATGGCCTTGGCGCGATTTTTGATTTGCGATTTTTCATCCTGCTGCGAAACCACCAGGCCGCTGGGAATGTGCGTGATGCGCACGGCGGAATAGGTGGTGTTCACGGATTGCCCGCCGGGTCCGGACGAGCAGAACGTATCAACGCGCAAATCCTTGGCCTCGATCTTGATGTCAATTTCATCCGCTTCGGGCAGCACCGCAACTGTGGCCGCGGAAGTGTGAATGCGTCCCTGCTGCTCGGTGGCCGGCACGCGCTGCACGCGATGCACGCCGCTCTCATATTTCAGTTTCGAATACACTTTGTTGCCCTGGATCGCGGCGACTACGTCCTTCATGCCGCCGATGGACGACGGCGAGCTTTCCAGAATTTCCAGCTTCCAGCCTTGCGATTCCGCGTAGCGCGAATACATGCGGAAAAGCTCGCCGGCGAAAAGGGAAGCCTCGTCGCCGCCGGTGCCGGCGCGAATTTCCAGGATGACGTTCTTGTCGTCGTTGGGATCTTTGGGAAGCATCAGGAATTTCAGCTCGCGCTCGACGGTTTCGCGGCGGCCTTCGAGCTCGTGCTCTTCGTCGTGCGCCATCTGCTTCAATTCGGCGTCTTCCGCTTCCACCAGCATTTGCTTGGTGCCCAGCAAACCTTTTTCAATTTCTTTCCATTCGCGGTATTTCGCCACCATTTCAGCCAGGTCCGCGTGTGTCTTGGCGAGCTTCTGAAAACGCGCCGAATCGTTGTGCACTTCGGGCGAGGAAAGCTGCTGGGTTAGCTCTTCGTACCTCGACTCGATGTTTTCGAGTTTTTGGAACAGCGTCAAATTCGCCATGGCGATACCTCAAAAATGCAGAAAGTAGAAAAGGGAAATCGGAAAATGGATGCGGCCGCACGGAAGCGCGGCCCCGGACGGGGTCGAGAGATATCGCTAATAGAAGGCGGCGAACATCGCAGTCATCGCTAACCCAAGAATAGCGGCAAAACAGCGCCTAGTCAAACACCCTATCTCGCCGGGTTCGTTCGCTGCGGGATGCGCGATGAGAGTGCTTGCGCCTCGGCACGAAAAGCCACCGTCTGCTAGTCCGGGCTTCCGTGGTAAGTTACGCCGCAAGCAAAATGGCTAGCGACACCCAGAGGTGAGGCTATGGCCGAACAAGATTTTCGTCAGACGATCGTTCATGAGGAGCATTTGAGGCTGCTCGCGATTGGTTACTGGGTGGCGGGAGGGATGGCAGCGCTCTTCTCGCTGTTTGGACTGTTTTATGTCTGCATGGGTGCTATGTTTGCGGCTTCCTTTGCGAAGATTCCAGCCACGTCCGTACCGCCTAATCAGCCGCCTGCGGCTTTTTTGCCCTGGATCTTTGTTGGAATTGGTCTAGCGATATTTCTGGCAGGAGCCACATTCGCGGCGTTGAGGTTTTGGACCGCGGTTTGCTTGAAACGTCGAAGCTCGCGGACCTTCTGCCTGGTGGTGGCGGCGCTCACCTGCCTGGAGTTCCCTTATGGAACGACGCTCGGCGTTTTTACATTTATAGTCCTCGGGAAACCTTCGGTCATTCAGATGTTTGGTGCGAGTTTGGTCGCGCCGCCCCCGGTGCGATCGACGTAGGAAATCTCGCATGATTCTTGGTGGCTGAAAGCTTTCTCGTACGTATTTGATGTGACTGGATGCCTGTAATACGATGACCGCCATGAATCGCGAAATGACCGAGTCAAATGCGTCCCGCCCCAGTGGGCGCTCGAGCGACATGCTGTGGGGGTTCTGGTATCCAGCGTTGCGCAGCGAACAGGTGCGGCGGCACAAGCTGGTGCGCGCGATGCTGCTGGATGTGCCGCTGGTGCTCGGCCGCGACGCCGCCGGAAAACCGTTCGCGCTGCGCGACGTGTGCCCGCACCGCGCATTTCCGCTTTCCTTCGGCCAATTCGACGGCCAGACCGTCGAGTGCGCCTACCACGGCTGGAAATTCGACGCGCACAGCGGGCAGTGCCGCAGCATCCCTTCGCTCACCGCGGATTCCAAACTTAAGTGGGAACGAATCTACGCGGGCAGCTTTCCGTGCGATGAGCGTGACGGCTACCTCTGGGCGTTCATGACCAATCCCGAAGGCCGCGGACTCGAGGAATTGCCACCACCGCCGCCCGAATTGCCGACATTCAGCCCCGGCTACAAAATCGCGCACCTTTATGCCGACCTGCCCTGCGGCGTGGACCAGGCCATCATCGGCTTGATGGACCCGGCGCACGGGCCGTTCGTGCATCAGGCTTGGTGGTGGCGCACCCGCCACAGCATTCGCGATAAAGAGAAGAGATTCGAACCGATCCCCAACGGCTTCCGTATGAGCCCGCACGCGCCTTCGGCAAATAGCGCGCCCTACAAAATTTTGAAGCTGCTCACGGGCGAGCCGGCCACCACCATGATTGACTTCGTGCTGCCCAATCAGCGCTTCGAACAAATTCGCGCAGGACGTTACTGGCTTTCCAGCCGTACCACGGTCACTCCCATCCGCCGCGATTTCTGCCGGCTGGATTTTTGCGCCGCGTGGAATATTCTGCCGTGGTTTCCGGTGGTGTCGTTCATCATTAATGTGTTTGGCCCGCGCTTCATCCGCCAGGACACCGAGGTAATCAAAAAGCAAGCCATGGGACTGCAGTACGAGGACCGCATGATGTTGATTGACGATGCCGATCGCCAGGCGCGCTGGTACTTCGAATTGAAGGCCGCGTACCAGGATTCGCTGCGCAGCGGCGTGCCGCTGCGTCATCCCATGCACGGTCCGGTCATGCTACGCTGGCGATCGTAGCGTTTCGCATGCACGCGGCGCTTCGATTTCTTACTGAAGCCTGCTGAGATCGAACGGCACCACGATATCTTGTCCGTCTGGCGTGAGCACTTCGACCGTCGCATCGGCGGTATCGATTTTCGCGGGGTTGTAGTCCACATCAATCCTGCCGCCGATCGGCGAGGGCGGAGGGCCGTCTCCGTCCGCTCCCCACATGGGAAATATCGCCGCTCCGACCGAGGATTTTTGGCGGACTTCTTTATCTTGAATCAGGCGCACTTTGAAATCGTTCCAGAAGTCCGGGTAACTGGGTGTCTCCATAGGGATGCCTTCGGTGTGCGCGACCGGTAATGGCATATAAGTGGACGTGAAATAGAATTTCACGTGCACACGAAACACCATCGGTTTGCTCTGAAATTCCTGGACGGCATCGAGCGAGTCGTAATTAACAGCCCCCTCGGCGCGCCGTGCGACCTGGAGGAACGGAGTATCCAAATCAATCTCCGCTACGTACGGTCCCGTTTCCGGCGCGGGCAGCGTCCGGGAATATTTTGCGAAAAGCGCTGCGGTGAGATCATCGTTGCGGTTGCCGATGAAGAACGCATCGCGGATATCAATGGACGACAGCGGATACTGATACGCGAGCGCGGGAAGCGCGATCAGCGCCAAGATGACGAGCGTGCCGAGAAGAGCGGCTAAACCGGAGCGAGTGGCTGGCTTCATGGCGGACTCCAGTGCTGTCCGTTAGGACGCGCCCAAGTAACCGAAGGGTACAAGCTTCTTCATTTCGTGATGCTGCTCAAGAACGGGTAGTGCTCCGCCGCGCCCATGAAGAAGAGCATGGGGAACGACAACCAGAAACCGACACGCGAGGCCAGGAATCCCCAGCGCGCCAGGCGCGCCGCCTGCTCGGGCATCGGCGTGCCTTGCTCGGCGCTCGCTTGCGTCCAGACGATTAGCCGCTTCTGTACCCGCCACACCACACCCCAGGTGTTCAGCAGCATCAGAAAGCCCAGCCCGCCGCCGACGCTGATGCACAGATGCGCGTTCGAAACCGCCGGCCCGCTATTCAGATAAAGAACGATCCACGAAGCCGCAATCACTATCGCGCTAATCGCAATCGCGCGCACCCAGGGATTATCCAGCGGCCCTTTGCTTGGCAACTGAAACGGATAGATCAGCGGATAGGCCACCAGCCACACCAGCAGCCACCAACCGAACCAGCGCAACGTCATCCCGGGGTTGCCGGAATTTTGCGCGTCGGCAGAAAGAATCGTGAAGTAGTAGCGCAGCCCCACCACCACCGTAATCAGCGCCGACCAGCGAAACCAGCCCATCGCGCGCGACATCAACACCGGAAACACTTTCCCGCGGACAGGCGCCTCCAGCTGCTTCATCGTGGGAACACCCACAAGGTTGAAAAAATACAGCAGGCCAATCCAGATAATTCCGAAAATGAAATGCAACCAGCGCAGCATGATCAGTTCGACCGCGGGACCTTGCGGAAAATTGAACTGCGGCGCCAGAGCGTGAATGAAAAGAGCCAAGTGAGAACCATGCATGCGACAGCCTCCCGCGCAACCTTCGATGGCGTGGCGTGCGCCGCTACGCTAGCGGAATGTGTAGCCGCAAGTCAATCCGAGCTGTGCGGCGAACCATCAGGCGCGCCGAGGCGCTTCATTGCCCACTGAGCGTGTTCCGCGATCAGCGAATCGTCGGATGCGGCGAGGCGTTCGAGCAACGATTCAATTCGCGCGCAGGCTTCCGATCCGCGCGCCACGCCGGAATTTCCCAGCGCGACGCAAGCGTTGCGGACTAACCCACGCCACTTCGCGCGTTTCACCGCGCTACCGCGAAAAATCCGGCTAAACTCTTCCTGCGTTAGAGGCGCGAGCCACTCCAGCTCCGGTGCAAACAACGTCGCGCTATTTTCCATTTTCTGTTTTCCATTTTCGCCGTCCCGCTCGATCCGGCGAGGCTGAAACGCCGCCAGCTCCGTCACGGGCGACTTGCGATTCCACGGACACACGTCCTGGCAAATGTCGCAGCCAATCACGGCATTCCCCATCGCCGGCCGCAGCTCCTCCGGAATCGTGCCGCGCAGCTCGATCGTAAGATAAGAAATACAGCGGCGCGCATCCAGCACATAGGGTGCGGCAAACGCTTGCGTGGGGCAGGCGTCCAGGCACAACGTGCAATTTCCGCAAAGATCGGCGGCGGGCGGTTCGTTCGGCGCTAGCGACGCTTCCAGCTCCAGCGTCGTGACAACGACGCCGAGAAACAGCCATGAACCGAGCTGCTCGTTAATCAGGCAGGTATTTTTCGCGAGCCAACCGAGCCCCGCATATTTTGCAGCCACGCGCTCGACGACTGGCCCCGTATCCACGTAAGCGCGCGCATCAAAAGGCTCGGGCCACCGCTCACGCATCCGCGCGACGAGTGCATTCAGTTTTTCGCGGAGCACTTCGTGGTAATCGTTACCCCACGCGTAGCGCGAAATCCATCCCTGCGGGGAGCCTGCATCGTGGATGCCAGCCTGTTCGGTGGAGTAGGGCAGCGGGGAGTTGTAGTTCAGCGCCACCACGATCAAACTGCGCGCGCCGTCCAGCGCCAGTCGCGGATCCACGCGGCGATCATCGCGCAGGTAATTCATCTCCCCCGCATGTCCGCGCCCAAGCCACGCAGAAAACTGCGCCAGTTCCGGGAAAGCAGCCGCGGGCGCCACGCCGCACAGATCAAGCCCCATCTCGCGTGCCTGCTCGCAAATCCAGCGTGTCCGTCCGGCCAAATCCATGGCGCTATGATGCCATCAACGGAACCTGTCGCGCCGAAATGACGCTTTCCGAGCGCCGGCCTGCCTATTGGCTCCCCAACACCCAGTAGCGGGTTAGTTTCCGCTTACCCGGTTCCTTTCAAGTCGAGACCGCGGCCGACGGCGCAGGAAGGCCGACACGCCGCAACAGGTCTTGGAAACGACGATCGTTGCGCAAATCGTCCATGCTCGGGTCTATATGAAGGTAGATAAGCCAGTGGCAGTGCTCTGCGTAGGATTTCTCCAAATATTCAAGCGCGCGGTCGTGGTCGCCTAAGCCCACGTAGATTCCGGCGAAGAAATGGGGCACGACATACCTTTCCTTGGCCAGCTGCTGCAATTCATCGAGGATCTGAATTGCTTCCTGCGCGGCACCAGCCGTAGCGAAAGTCTGCGCCAGAGCGGCGCGCATCAGCGGACTACCTCCTGACAGATTCACGGCCTTCTCTCCGGCGCCGATCGCCAAATCGTAGCGAGCGGTTTTGCGATAGACCAGCCCGAGAATCCAGCAGGTCATGGGATAGTTCGGATCCAATTCGCTCGTGCGCAGCAGTTGTGCGACGGCCTCGTCGTACTGACGCCCGTGATAGTAGGCCCATCCGATCGCAACATTAATAATGAGCGACAAAGGATCCAGCTCCAGGCTTTTTTTCATCCTGGTGAGGGCTTCTGCATTGCGGCCCATCGTCATCAGGCACTCGGCGTAATAATGATTGGCAGTTGCATAGCAGGCGTTTAATTCCAGGGCGCGTTGAAATTCCATCTGCGCTTCCGGCCACTGCCAATCGTGCAGCCACAGCACTGCCGCCAAATCCGTGTGAGCTTCGCCGAGATCGGGGGCGATCTCGAGCGCCGCCATCGCAGCGGCTTTGCCTTTCGGGAACGCATCCTGCGGAGGCAGATAGCTGTTCCATCCCAGCAGCACATAGGAATCGGCAACGCCGGCGTACGCGAGCGCGTAACTGGGATCCTTCTCGATCGCCTGCTGAAAGTAGCCGATCGCCTTGTAGAATCCTTCTTCCGTCCAGCGGTTCCAGTGATGGCGGCCTTGCAGGTAGAGCCGGTAAGCCTCGGCGTCTTCCGTGTGGCGTTTGATGAGCCGCTTTTTTTCCGCACGCGTCAGCTGTAAGCGCAGTTTTCCCGATATCTCGCTCGAAATTTCATCCTGGATCGCGAAGATGTCTCCGGGTTTGCGATCGAATTGCGCGCCCCAGAGTTGCGACCCAGTCGCCACATCCACTAACTCGGTACCGATGCGCAACGAGCCGCCGCTCTGCATCATTCTTCCCGTCAGCACGGCGCGCACATTGAGTTCGCGACCGACAACTTGCGGGTCAATCTCCCGGCCCTTGTAGCGAAACACCGTGCTCTGCGCCATCACGCGCAGTTTTGGCACCGTCGCGAGATTATTGATCAGGCTGCCGGTGATTCCGTCGCTGAGGTAATCGTTCTCCGGGTCGCGACTCACGTTTTCGAAAGGCAGGACGGCCAGCGAGTCGATGGTCTTTGTGACGCGCGGCGCGCGGAAGCTGCCGGTTTGTTGTGTCGAAGCGCGCGACCTCAAGGCGCCGGTCGAGGATATAGGTCCAGAGGTTGCTGCGAGGCGTGACGCCGAATCTCCCGCCTGATCTCTGCGGCCCGAATCGATATCTCGCTTCAGTCGTTGTAGGTCCGCAAGTATTTCCGCAGCTTGCTGGAAACGCTGTTCCCTGTCCTTGTGGAGGGCCTGGTTGATGATTGCTTCGAGCGCCGGCGGGATATCGGGATTGATGCTTCGCGCCGAAACAGGCGGCCGCGTCAGTACCGCCTCGATAATCGCGCCGCCTGTGCCGCCGGCGAATGCCTGGCGGCCCGTGGCCATTTCGTACAGCACCAGCCCGAGCGAGAAGATGTCCGTGCGCGCGTCCAGAGCGTCTCCGCGCACCTGCTCGGGTGACATGTAGGAGGGAGTGCCGCTGATGATTCCAGCGATCGAAGTCGAGCTCGACGTTTCGCCGCCGGGAGCATCGTCCGCAATCGCGACTCCTTTGGGAACAAGTTTTGCCAGGCCAAAATCGAGCACTTTCGCTCGCCCGCGCTTGGTCACGAAAATATTCGCGGGTTTGATGTCGCGGTGAATGATTCCTTCGGTGTGCGCGGCTTCCAGAGCCTCCGCTATCTGGATGCCGAGCTCCAGCAGTTCTTCCACCGGAAGCGCCTTGCCATGGATGTGACTGCGCAGCGTTTCGCCGTCAATGAACTCCATGGCGATGAACGCTCGGCCGTCTTGCTCGCCAATGTCGTAGATCGTGCAGATGCCGGGGTGGTTTAGAGCGGACGCGGCGCGCGCCTCGCGCCGGAAGCGCTCGAGCGCCTGCGGTTGCTGCGCGAGATTTTCAGGAAGGAATTTCAGCGCCACCGCGCGTTCCAGCCGGCTGTCCTGGGCCTTGAATACCACGCCCATCCCGCCGGCGCCCAGTTGCTCCACGATGCGATAGTGCGAAATGGTCTGGCCAATCATGCGCAGGCAAACTTTCGCGGGAGCGGCATTCCAGACTACAGAGTTGGATCGTCGGGACCGGCTTCAGAAAACGATTTTCTTCTTTCCGCCTTCGGTGGTTTGGGCGAGCCAATCAGTCTCAGAATGTTCGAGCCTTCACCGAATTTATCCGCTGCATCGAGAGATTCTTGTTCCAGCGTGATGTTCTTGTTGCAGACCGCACAAACCAGAGCGGCGTAAGCCCCGCCATCCGCCTGCCCGAACATATTGCAGCGCATCACGCGTCCGCAGCATACCGGAACCCACATCGTGGAAGACTTGTCCGAAGTGTTGCCCGCAGCCATCAGCCGCCTCGCAGGACGCGAATGCGCCGGATTATACACTGGAATCCGTCCGCGTCAGAGCGGGAAGCAATGCGCGTCCATCTCGAGCGCGGCGCGTCGTCGAGCGCCAATCGCGGATCAGCGTGGCGCTCAGCGCGCAGGTAATTCATCTCGCCCGCATATCCGCGCTGCAGCCACACGGAAAACTGCGCGAACCCCGGGAAAGCATCCGCGGGCGCCGCGGCGCACAGACCTCACCCCATCGCGCGCGCCTGCCCGCAAATCCTGTGCTGCCTGGCGCCCAAATCCATGCCGCTATCATGCGATCAACAGCCGTCGCGGCGCGTCGCCGGCGGGTGTTAGCTCTTGTACACTCGGTCGGGAGTCAGTTTCCGATTACGCGCTAATCGGAAACTGACCTAAACTATGCTGGCCATGAGCGCCATCGACGAAGTGCTCGCAGCAAACGAAATCTATTCGCGCACCCATGAATTGCGCAAACAAAGCCCGCGTCCCGAGCGCAAACTCGCGGTCCTCACTTGTATGGATACACGGCTTTCCATTCGCACTCTGGGGCTCAGCACGGGAGACGCGCACATCATCCGCAACGCCGGAGGCATCGTTACGGAGGACACGCTGCGCTCGCTGCTCGTATCACACTATCTGCTGGGCACTGAGGAAATCATGATCATCAATCACACCGATTGCGGCTTGATGCACAGCAGCGAGCAGGACTTGCGTAATAGAATCCATGACCGCACCGGAACGGCCGCTGTTGCTCCCGCCTTCTTCTACGCCTTCCAAAACGTTGATGAAAATGTACGCGACCAATTGCAGAAACTCCGCAGCCATCCCTGGATTCCCAAGAGTGTAACTGTCCGTGGCTTCGTCTACGACGTCGCCAGTGGACGTCTCCGCGAAATCAAGGACGCCTAACTCAACCGCAACGCAACAACGAGGCGTTGCCACAGATTGAACAGCAATTGTTTGCTGTAGCCGCGCCTGCGCCAACGCCGTGCCTGCTAAACGCATTCATCCGAACCTGAACCACGACCGGGCATCGCTTTCATTAGCCTATCCCCGAATCGGCTGCTACAATGCGGCCATGGCAGATTGGCGGCAAATCCAGGCGCGTATTCGCAAGGCGAAGAACAGCGCCGACGCACAGACGAAACTTACCGAGCTGTACCAGCGCACACACGACGCGATGGTGGCCTGGGAGCTGGGAGCCGTCGCAGAAAAAGCCGAACGAAATGAGGACGCCGTGAAGTGGTACACAATTGCAGCGGAACGATTCCGCCGCGCTGATTGGAAGAAGAAAGCCGAGGAAGCTCTAGCGCGATTGGGCGCGCCGATTCCGGTGGCGGGTGCTAAACCCAGTCCTGAGCCTGTGTTTGCGGCAACAAGCAGCACGGAAATTGAGCCGAGCCACGAGTACAGCAGCCCAAGCGATTCGGAAGGGACGCAACCGCGCCTGGCCCTTGGCGAGATTCCAGAAGACGGCGTGGATTACACCGGCGACGCGATCGAAGTAGAGGTCGTGCATCTTTCCGATGCCACGCCTCCCAGCGGCGCCGGAGCGGCCGATACCGACCCGTCCGGCAAGAAAAAGCGCCGCCGCGGGCGCCGTGGTGGCCGAGGCCGCCGTCGCAAAGGCGCTCCCGCCGCCGCCGGCTTGCCTTCGCAAGCATACGCGGAGTCTAGCGCCGCTCTGCTGCCACCGTCGTCCGCTGCGCCACAGGCGCGCGTGCCGGCGCCACGATTTCAGCCTTCGCGCCCGACCCCGCACACCGAAACCTATGAACGCGTCCCGGTTGCGGCAGCCACTGCGCCGCAAGAACTGGAATACACGCCGCCCGCCGAGCAAGCCGCTCCGATGCTCCCTTCGGAGCGCACCGCGCACGGCCGCGCCGGCGATCCAGCCCTGGCCTCGCGCATGTCCAAATTGGAATCCATGTTGCGCCGCTTGGTTTCCAGCCCGCTGCATCGCCTGGACGAATCGGATTCGGCTCCTGCCGGGCCGGGCGTATTCCTGCTTTCGGATTCTGACCAGATTACTTCGTACTACATCGAGGCTTGCCAGACGCTGCGCGTCGGCCTGGGAAATCTCGCCCGCGGCAGCGGACGCAGCACCACCAAACCTGTTCGCGGCGGACGTCCGTCCTTCGACAGCGGCCTGAAAACGAAACTCGCCGAGCATTTGGGCATCGGCGAAGCGAAAGTCTCGCAGTATCTGAAGGACCACTGCGTGGTCCGCTGGATCCAGCTCGACGACGATGCTCCCCATCTGGCGCATTTCGCGATCGGCGTCTTGCGCACGCCCCTCAACTTGGACTGAAAACAGGGCTAAAACATAGTCCGGCTGGTACTTGGGCCTCTCCATTGGCTGCGCCTGGGTGCCGTTCAACCCCCGAATTGCACCTTTAGACGCACCCTCCTAGACGCCCAGTTTGAAACCGTGCAAACTTTGGTACCGTAACTGGTTACGGATGTAGCTCATCCGTAGGGGTCAGGCCTCGGGGGATTCAAGCGATATTTTAGAAGGTCGTTCGAAAGGGAAAGGTGGAATTATGCCGAACGCGATAAGCACAAAACTTTGGAAATCGTTCGATTGGGCGCTGTGCAAGACTGCCGGCGCCACATTCAACACGATTCAGTACTTCAATAAATTTAATCCGAACCCTTCGTTCACACCGAAGTGGTCTGATAAGCCGTTGCTGAAGTCCTGGGAAAAGTCCAAGCCGACGCTCGGCTGGCCGCGTACCACGGATTCACTGTGTCCCGATTGTGTGCGCGAAGCGCGCGATCTAATCATCAACGGTAAAAAAGACTGGACCGATCTGGTTCATGAAAAAGTAGGCGAAATCAAAGCGCAAATTATTGAGCGCGACGGCCAGGTCTGGATGGTGAAAGAATGCGCCATTCACGGCAAGTTTGAAGACTTGATGGCTGTGGATGCCAAGTTCCTGGAATGGATCGAAAAGAATTTCCCCGGCCGCGATATTCCGGCGCACAACGACGAAGGCCTGCATCGCCACGGTTCCAGCACGGTTCGCCACGGCCGAGGTTCGGTTCTTACCGTGGACCTAACCAACCGCTGCAACATGATGTGCGACCCCTGCTTCATGGACGCGAACCAGGTCGGCTATGTTCACGAGCTAAGCTGGGAAGAAATTCAGGAAATTCTCGAGAACGCCACCAAGATCAAGCCCCGCCGTCAGATGTCGGTGCAGTTCTCCGGTGGCGAACCGACCATGCACCCGCGGTTTATTGACGCGGTGCGTTACGCGCGCAAAGTCGGCTACAACAGCGTGCAGGCCGCGACCAACGGCATCGAGTTCGCAAAGAGCAAGGAATTCTGCAAGGCAGCTTTCGAAGCAGGCATGCGCTACGCTTACCTGCAGTTCGACGGCATCGGCAACGACGCCAACAGCCACCGCCAGGTGGGTAACCTCTTCGACGTGAAACTTCGCGCCATCGAAAACATGCACGAAGCCGGCATTGAAATCGTGCTGGTCACCACCATCGTCAACAACGTGAACAACGATCAGGTGGGCCCGATCGTCAAGTTCGCGATGGAAAACCCCAAGAAAATCTCTTTCGTGTCCTTCCAGCCTGTTTCCTTTACCGGACGCGACGAGGAAATCACTCCGGAACGCCGCATCCGCCAGCGTTACACGCTTTCGCACTTGGCAAAGGACGTCAGCACACAAGTCGGCAAAGTCGAGCCCACGCGCGACTGGTTCCCGATTTCCTTCATCAGCACCTTCGCGGGCTTTTCGGATCTGGTACACGGCCCCGACTCGCAGTGGGGTTCGCTCTCCTGCGGCTGCCATCCGAACTGCGGCGTCGGCACGGCGTTGATGATCAACAAGGAAACCAAAGAGTGGGCGCCGGTTCCGCGCTTCCTGAACGCACAACAGCTGACGAAGGACGTCGCGGCAATTACCGATGCGGCCCGCGGCAAGACCTTCTCCAACTTTATGATGGCGATGGCCGTCTTGAAGAATTACAGTCCCTTCCAGGGGCCGCCCAGTTTGCGGCTGAAGGATCTTTGGAAGAAATTCGATAAGACGTACGCGCTCTCCGGAAACGCGGACAAGAAGTACGGTAAGGTTTCCGGCGACCGCACCTTCGAAGACGCCATGAAGCGCCGTAAGGAAGATCCTTGGAACTTCCTCTTCATCGCCGGCATGTGGTTCCAGGATCTTTTCAACTACGATTTCCGCCGCACCGAAATGTGCATCATTCCCTACGCCACGCAGCAGGGTGAAATTTCCTTCTGCGCGTACAACACCGGCGTGGGCTGGCGCAAAATCATCGAGAACATGCACAAGAACGCCACCGTCGCCCAGTGGTACAAGGAACACGGCAAGCACGACGTCTTCGCTAAGGGCAAGAATGTCAATCTGCAGAGTTACGAGCACTCGCTCCGCATTGATGCCGAAGACGCGTCGCGCGTTCGCCACCTGGAACATGATATTCCGGTGACTGCGGCCGAAGAAGACCGCATTCGCCGCAAGAAAGCGTTCGAAGAGGCTGCCAAAGTCCGCCGCATTTACGAAGAACTCGTTCTGAAGAAGTCCACAGAGCCCGTCGTTCAAATCGGCTCGATGCAACAGATCCTCAGCGCGGTTCCCGGCGTAACGGTAAAGCCAGTGCAGATTGCTCCGGCAAACGGCAATGGCCACGCGAACGGCCACGGCACAGCCAAGGTCGAAAAGCCCGAAGCAGAAGCCGCAGTAGCCGGCGACTAACTCAACAATCTCCGCAGGGTAAGCAAGGCCAACAGCCCCGGCGCAATCCGGGGCTGTTTTTTTGATTTAAACACGCGACTCGTCTAGATTACGGCTTAGGACGTTCCGATGTGTCCTTCCCCACCTCTGCTTCCCCGGCGCAGCAGTCTGCGCCGGAAGAGCTTCGATGACTCGACTGCAGCGGTATATTTCCTCACAATCTGCACCAGCGAACGGAAGACGTCTCTCGGCGTCGTTTGTGAAGGGACGCTGCGGCGCAGCGCGATGGGCTGCATTGTCTTGGAATGTTGGTTCGAACTTGCTTATCACTATGCGCGTTTGGAATTGGCTGCGTTTGTAGTGATGCCCAACCACGTCCACGGTCTGATTTCATGGTGTGACCCCGTAGGGGCGGGTCTAAGACCCGCCCTCTCTGCCGCGGCGTTCCCGTGCGAAAACAGCCACTCCGCCAACCCCGGTTCGCCAAACGCCACGTCCCACACGTTGTGACCAATGCTGGAGTACTCCGTGTACTTTGGCGCTCCGCCAGCTTTGCGCAATTCCGCCACCCACTCCCGCGCGCGCCTGACCGGCACGAGCGGATCTTCTTCGCCTTGAAATATCCACACCGGAACTTTCGCCACGCGCGGAATCATGTAGGCATCGCCGTACCCGCAGAGCGCAATGGCTGCGGCAAATCGCTGCGGCGCGATCGACAACGCCGCCCACACGCCTTCACCGCCCATGGATTGGCCAACGACGTACTCGCGCGCGCGATCAATGCTGTACTGTTTCTCGATCGTATCGAGAATTTCCAGCGCCAAACGAATCGCCACCGGAGGCGTGTTGGCATGCGGGCGCGCCCAGCCTTTGGTTGCGTCCACCTGCGGCGCGAGGACGAACGCGTGATACTTCGCCTGATTTTCCGGCGTGGTCCAAAAGCGTGAGCCGGCGGCATTTCCGCCCACAAGCTGCGAAAAATTATCCGAGCCGCGTCCCGCAGCTCCGTGCAGCCACAATACAATCGGATATTTTTTTGCGGCGTCGTACTCCGGCGGCAGGAAGAGGCGGTACACCATCGCCTCGCCGCTCGAGCTGCGGTAGGAACCGGCGATGAATCCCGCAACAGCGAAATCCTTTGCCGGCGTCGCCTCGTGCGACTGTTGCTGTTCACTTCTTTGCGCTTGTATGCAGAAGCAAAAAGAAAAAAATAGCAGCGCGAACATTCCGCAGCGCAATCCCTGCAGCTTTCGCATCGATCTATCGCGAATACTTCAGCACGTTCTGCGGCGGGACGAGGCCCGCATTCAACCGAGGATCCGGAATCGGCGCACCCGGCGCCACCGGCAAAGGCACTACGCCTGCCCAGATCGGCAGCGCGTAATCCGCTTCATCATCTTTCGGCGGCCCGGTGCGCACCTTCGCCGACACTTCCTCCAGCGGCAGCGCCAGCACCGAGGTCGCTTTCAATTCCGCCTCCGTCGGCGGCCGCACGTCATTCCACCGCCCCCGCACAATGTGGTTGGTAAACGCTTCCAGCACGCGATTCTTTTCGCCGCTATCTTCCACCGGCATCGCGCGGCCCAGCATCACCACCGACCGGTAATTCGCCGAATGATGGAACGCCGACCGCGCCAGTACCAATCCATCCACGAGCGTTACCGTGACGCACACCTGGACGCCGCCGGCGAGCGTTCGCAACATACGGCTGGCCGAGGAGCCGTGCACGTACAGCGTATCGTCCACGCGCGCATAATTCGTGGGAATCACAAATGGCTGGCTATCCACCACGAATCCAACGTGGCAGACGAATCCTTCGTCGAGAATCCGATACACGGTTTCGCGATCATATTTGCCGCGGTCAGGCAGGCGCTGAACTTTGGTGCGTGCTGTGGGGCTGAACGGCTCGGTCATCCATCGAGCGTAAATCGCCCCGCCATTCGCCGCAAGAGCCAATCTGGGTGGCTGCGGTTCGCGCGCGCTCGAGCGCGCAACCGCGTAGGTTACTGCTGCGACCGGGCCGCAGGCTTCGGCAGCGGAGCAATATGCACCACGCGAAATCCGGTGTAGGCCGCATCCGCGGCGCGATATGGCGCTTTGCCATCCGCAGGACGATCAGCGCTGCCACCCAGCGTCTTGCCGGAGCCGTCGGCAGCAACCACCCACTCCGCCGCATTCCCGCCGAGATCAAACACCAAATCTTCGCCCTCCTCGCCCTCCGCCGCAAAACTTCCCACCTCACGCAGCAGCGGCGCGTCTCCCCGCAGTTCCCTGATCTTGGCTTCGAGCTTTTGCGCGTCTTCGGGATTCAGCGCGTAGCCTGCCCAATAATCCAGGGTATTCTCACCGCCGCGCACCTTGTAGAATTCACCGGTTTCGCTCTCGTTCGGAAGCCGGTAAGTCTCCGCAGTCAGCTCGCTCAACCAATTGCAATAGGCGCGGGCCCGCTCGAGCGTAATTCCGTTCGCCGGATAATTTTCCGTGCCCGCGTCGAACTTGTAGTCCTTATCGAACGCCGCAAACTGCACCCGCGTAATTTCAAACCGCCCGATTTCGATCGCGCCGCGTTTCACCGTTTCGGGGATCAGCACATCCGGCGCGGGATTTTCCGCCGTCGCAGCCGGATGAAATGCCAAACCGTACGAAGCTCCGGATTTCTGCACCGTCGCGCGCTGCAAAGCCACTTCCAGCGGCGAACCCTTCTTCAGCGCTTCATTTTCCGGCGGCTTGGCCTTGAACAAATACGTATCGAACCACGAGGCTTCCTCATTCACCTTGCGCAGTTGGTGCGTCAACTTCCGCGGCCCGTGCGCTTCGCCGGGGAAGAGAATAAATTTCACCGGAGCCTTGCCAATCGAATAGAGCGCGCGATAGTGCGTCCAGCCTTCTTCCGTGGGAACCTGCCGGTCAATGGTGCCGAAAAAAATCAGCGTTGGCGTCTTCACCTTATCCATTTTGAACAGCGGCGATTTCTCGAGGTAAAGCTGCGGATCCTCCAGCGGCGATTTTCCAAAATAATAATGGTCAAACGATTCACCGAAATCCACGTTGGCCCAATCGCTCAGCCATTCCACGTCTCCGGCTCCCACCACGGCCGCCTTATAGCGGTCGGGATTGGTCACCGTCAGTTGAATCGAAAGAATCGAGCCGTTGGACCACCCCGCCGCGCCGATCTGCTCGGGATCCACCAGGCCTTTGGCGACCAAGTTGTCCACTCCGCGCTCGATATCCGGAATTTCCAGCTCGTAATATTTTCCGCAGCAGATGGACTCGACAAACTTTAGCCCGTAGCCAGTGCTACCGTGATAATTCGTCTTCAGCACAAATGCGCCCTTCTGCGTCATCAGGTTTGGCGCGTACGCCCAGCGTTCGGACCATTGGTCGTGATCCGCGCCGGCAGGTCCTCCATGGGTCGCGACAATCAGCGGATAGGCCTTGCCTGCTTTGTAATTGCCCGGATAGTAGAGGATTCCTTCCACATTGTCGTCGTTCGCGCCCTTCCACTGTAAAACCTCAGTCTTCGCGATGGGCTTGTTCGCGAAGTCCGGATTTAAATTGGTGATTTGCAGGGGCGAATTGATCTTCGTGCCGTCCAGCTTCGCGCGAAAGAATTGCGTCGGGACGCTAGCGGTGGAATGCTCGTAAATCAGCGTTTTGCCGTCCTCGCCCAGCACGAAACTGAAATAGTGTTTCTCATCCTCGCTGGAAATGGATTTGCGCGACCACGTACCGCCGTGTCGCGTGAAACGCACCGGTTTGGTGTACACGCCGTCCGCGAGCAGAGCGATGAACCCGTCGTTCGTCGCCTCCAGCGATCGCGCGAAGCCGCGGTCCCAGTCCAGATTCACTTCGCTGGATTTCCCCGCACTCAGATCGTAAAAATAAACCCGTTCGACGGTCGCCACCAGAAACCGCGGGTCGTCGGAATAGGGTGCCACTGCGTAAAATCCGGAATTGTCGCGCGCCCAGGCGATCTCAACCGGCTGGATTCGCTCGTTCGCGAAAACTTGTGTCCGCTCGCCGGTCGCGATGTTCACGACGTAGGTAACCGGCGGAATCTTCTGGTCCCATGCGAAGCTCAATTCCCGCCGCGCCACGGCGACCGCTTTCTTCTTGTCGCGCGAAAGTTCAAAACGCTCGATCCAATCGTCGTTGTCCGTCAGGCGCGTGACTTTCTTGTCCTTCACCAAAAATTTGTATAGCCGCACCGGCGCGCTGTGCGCCGTATCGTCCACCACGTTCGAATCGTCCTTGCGCTCTTTCGTTTGCCGCTCGTAGAGCGTGGGATCCTCTTCAGCACTGAAAATAATGGTGTCGTTGTCCAGCCACTCGAATTGCTGGATGCCGCGCTCGAATTCCGTCACCGCCCATGGCTCGCCGCCTGCGGCATTCAGCAGCCACAATTGCGTGGGCGCCAGGTCTGGTTTCGGTTTCGGCAGCGCATGAGTGCTCATGTAAGCAATCGTCTCTCCCGAAGGCGACCAGCGCGGCTGCGACACTTCGTCCGTCCCGCGGGTAAGCTGCACTTCCTTGCTGTCATTTAAATTCGAAAGGTAAAGATTGCTGACGCGTAAATCCTTCTCTTTATCCGCCGTCCCCTTCACCCACACAGCAAATCGCCCGTCCGGCGAAATCCGGAACTGCCCAGCGTCCTCCTGATAGACCACGTCCTCCGGCGACCAGTGATTTTTCTTGGCTCGATCGGGCTTGGAGGCGTCCGCTGCAGCCTGTGCGGCCACGCTGGGTGCGAGCGCGAGCAGTATCCCCGCAAGAAGGGCAAACGTCTTGCAGCAACGCGCAGCAATCTTTTTCATGCCTTCCTCAACTTTCATTATGGGGTTCAGGTGTCTGAATCAGGCAGCCGAAAAACTATCACAGTCTCGCAGCCTGCGGGTAGCTACGTCGCACGCGCCTGAAGTCAAGCGTTGGGCATTCGTCTCGCCGTGCGATTTCGGCTAGAATGTTCTGGTTAGCGTAACGGAGCGGACACCATGGCCATCGGCCGCGAACAAGCGCGCAACGAACACACCGGCAGCACCTCGCACGATCAATTCAGCGAAACGATTTACGGCGTGGTTTGCTCGACGTGCCACAACTACATTCTCATTGATAAAACGAACTGCCCGTCGTCGTGCCGCGCACACGAGACTTGCCGCGCCGCTTACGCTTAGATTTCATCCGCAGCTCGCGCAGTGGCCACCCTCTCGCCCATAAAACCCCGCTTCGCCTTCGCCTAATCCCGATGCAACGCCCGCCCAGGTCCCGTCCAAGTCTCGATTGACGCCCCCTCCGCGCTTGCGTACGATGCGCCGCATGGGGCAAAAACGACGCCCGGGAGCGCGCGCTCAAACATGAAATCACTGTTGAAAATAATTCTCTGGACCGTCATCGCGCTCGCCGGCGCCGCTGCTCTCGCCGCCATCGCCTTCGAACGCCGCGAGCCGCTCAACGCCGTCTGGTTCGTCGTGGCCGCGCTGTGCACCTATCTCGTCGCCTATCGCGTCTACTCGAAATTCATCGCCGCGAAAGTTCTCGCTCTCGACGACACCCGCGCCACTCCCGCCGAGCGCCTGGAAGACGGCCACGATTTCGTTCCCACCAGCAAATGGGTTCTGATCGGCCACCATTTTGCCGCGATTGCCGGCCCCGGCCCTCTGGTGGGCCCCACGCTAGCCGCACAATTCGGCTATCTCCCCGGAACTCTATGGATCATCGTAGGCGCCGCACTGGGCGGCTGCGTCCAGGACTTCATCATTCTTTTCTGCTCCATTCGCCGCGACGGAAAATCCCTGGGCCAGATGGCGCGCGAGGAGGTCTCCAAGCGCGGCGGGATGATCGCATTGCTCGCCGTCCTCGCCATCATGATTATTCTTCTGGCGGTCATCGCGCTGGTGATCGTCAAAGCTCTGAAAGAATCGCCGTGGGGCACCTTCACTCTGGCGATGACCATCCCCATCGCGCTGCTGATGGGAATTTATCTGCGCTACGTGCGCCCGGGCCGCGTGCTGGAGGCTTCGCTCGGCGGCGTCGCGCTGGTAATGCTGGCCGTCGTCTCTGGCCAGTGGGTAAACGCATCGCCCGCATGGTCCAGCGCCTTCACGTTTTCCGGCCCCGCGCTGGCGATTGCCATCATCGCCTATGGTTACGCGGCCTCCGCGCTACCGGTCTGGCTGCTGCTGGCTCCGCGCGATTATCTCAGCGCGTTCATTAAAGTCGGCGCCATCGCCGCTCTGGCAATCGGCGTGATCTTCGTGCGTCCCACGCTGGAAATGCCCGCGTTGACGCGCTTCGTGGACGGCAACGGTCCCGTGTTCGCCGGGAAAATTTTTCCGTTCTGCTTCATCACGATTGCTTGCGGCGCCATCAGCGGTTTCCACGCGCTGATTTCTTCCGGCACCACGCCAAAAATGATCTTGCGCGAAGGCCACGCGCGCATGATCGGCTACGGCGCGATGCTCATGGAATCATTCGTTGGCGTGATGGCCATGATCGCCGCCTGCGCGTTGCAGCCCGGCGTGTATTTCGCAATCAATAGTCCGGCGGGAATTGTGGGTAAGACGGCCGACGCCGCGGCCGCGACCATCCGTTCCTGGGGCTTCGCGCTCGATCCACAAACCATGTCCGCACTCGCGCAACGCGTCGGCGAACACACCTTGCTTGACCGCACCGGCGGCGCGCCATCACTCGCCGTGGGCATGGCGCAGATTTTCAGCGGTACCATCGGCGGCGAGCGCCTGCTCAGCATCTGGTATCACTTCGCGATCATGTTCGAAGCGCTCTTCATTCTCACGGTGCTGGACGCGGGTACGCGCGTCGGGCGCTTCATGGTGCAGGAACTCGGCGGACACCTCTGGAAGCCGCTGGGCAAAGCCGGTTCCACGGCCGGGATACTCGCCACCAGCGCGCTGATGGTCGGCGCCTGGGGATATTTTCTGTGGCAAGGCGTGCAGGATCCGCTGGGCGGGATTAATTCGCTGTGGCCGCTGTTTGGTATCGCCAATCAGCTGCTCGCGTGCGTCGCGCTGGTGGTGGCCACTACCATCCTGCTGAAAATGGGCCGCGCGCGCTGGATTTGGGTAACGCTCGCGCCCATGGTCTGGCTAGTCGCCATCACCATGACCGCCGGCTATCAGAAAATCTTCTCCGCGAACCCGCGCATCGGCTTCCTGTCGCAAGCCGACGTTCTGGCGGCCCAGATTGCGTCCGGCGCGATTCCCGCTGAAAAAATCGCAGTCACCCAGCGGCTGATATTCAATAATCGCCTGGATGCCGCCGTCACCGCCGTTCTGGCCGCGATGATTCTGGTGCTCCTCGTCGAAGCCATCGGTGAATGGATTGCGATTCTCAGCGGACGCAAGGCTGCGGTGCTGCATGAGTCGCCATACGTCACGACGCGCTGGGCCGAAGGGGACTAAGATGGCTTTTGTGGTGCGCGTGCATGGCGTTGTGCAACAGAACCATAACGCGCTGCATCTTTCTTTACGCGGCAGAAATTTGCGGAATTCTCTAGGAGGCTTTCGCCGCCATGACGTCGTCGCACGGGATCAAGTTTGCGCGGTTGAATTCGGGGACACCTCAGCCGTGAGAACGAAGATGATGAGCCGGCGGCTATTGGGCACGCTTTTTCTGTCCTGGGCCTGTGCAGCTTGCCTTCAGGCGCAGGAAGCCAGCCCGATCCCGGTTCAATCGCCCGCGCCGGAATCCGATCCGGCTCTAGCTCATCGCCCCGCTTCAATACCGCCAGCCGATGCTGCGAAACCCGCGACGATTCCTTTGTCCGTGCCAATCGGCACGCCCATACAACTGGCGCTCGACGAAGAGACTCGCACCCGGAAGGTTGGCCAACCTCTCGCTGCACATACCGTCGAGCCGATCTACGCGTTCGACCAGCTGGTGATTCCCGTCGGTACGGTAGTCTCGGGTCAAATCACGCGCATCGAGCCAGTCTCCACCGGAAAACGAACGCTCGCTGCACTGGATGCCGATTTCTCTCCGTCGCACGCAATTGACGTTACTTTCAGCGAGCTGATTCTCGCCGACGGCAAGCACATTCCCATTCACACGCTCGTCACTCCCGGTTCCGGCCAGCTGATTCAATTCCTCACCGCGGCCAACGAAAAGGAACCCAAGGGTGTAAAGGACGCGGCGGCTGAAAAAGCCAAAGAGGCCAAGCAAGAGGCCAAGCGCGAATGGGAT
Organism: Acidobacteriota bacterium; assembly: GCA_013289695.1. Classification (GTDB taxonomy): domain Bacteria; phylum Acidobacteriota; class Terriglobia; order Acidiferrales; family UBA7541; genus Palsa-295. Next base: position 107,648 of record JABCZK010000007.1, on the reverse strand, counting down.
GCCGCAATGCAACAAGTGAAGCAGCCCGGCAAATTTCACAAGGTCGAGCGCTACCTCGTCGCCCAACTTCCGATTCATCCGCAATACATCAACGCCGGAACGGTTTATTTCGCGGAATTGCAGGAGGCGCTCGATTTCGGTTCCGAGCCGCTAACGCCGGAAATGGCGGCGTCATTAGGCGCGGCACCTCCACCGGGCAGCTTCGTTCGCGCGCTCCTGATTACGCCGTTGAATTCCGCGAGCACTCCGAAAGGGGCGCCGGTGGAAGCGGTACTTTCGCAGCCGCTTTTCGACGGCAAACACTTGATTCTCCCGCAGGGTTGCCGCTTGAGGGGTTCGGTGGTTCAGGTCGAGCCCGCCCACTATATGAGCCGCAACGGCCAACTGCGCATGGTCTTTCACGAGCTGCTTCCGCCGGAAGGCGCTGGCGGTGCGCTCGTGGCCCAGAAAGTGGACGCAAATCTGGAAGGCTTGCAATCCGCCGCAGCGGACAACGTGAAGCTGGACGCCGAAGGCGGCGCCGAGGCCGGTTCGCCGAAGTCCAGATATCTGCTGACCACGATCTCCATTGGCCTTGCGGCCGTGTCCGCTGGAGTTGGTGGCGACACTTTGGGCGATACCCCCGAACGCGCCGCAGGTGGTGCTGGAGGATTTAAACTGATCGGCATTGCGCTGGGCGCCGGCATACATTCACAGCCATTCGGTATGGCTATGGGAGCGTTCGGCGCGGCCAGATCCGTTTACGTCCATTTCATCGCGCGCGGCCGCGAAGTGGTATTCCCGAAAAATACGGCCATGCAGATTGGCATTGGCACGCGCCAAGCGCCTGCGCCGGCATCGTCCAGTGGAGGTGCGATCCAACAATGATCTCTACCCGAGAGCGTGTGCTTCGCATCCCGCGAAATATTTGGTCCTGGATTCGCCAGGTCAGCGGCGATGCGGCCTACGAGAATTATTTGCGCTCCGCGCGTCGCGTCGCGGAAATGGCATGCGTTGATTCCCGCACAGTGCAAGCAGGTTGCTCAACGCATGCCACATCCGCTCAACCACTCACGCGCGAGGAATTCTATCTCCACGCGCTGCGACGCCGCTATTCCACCGTCTCCCGCTGCTGCTGATTTGCGCGGATGGCGGCTGCCTGCTAGCTGTTTCCGAGATACTCCACGTGGCAGTACGTTCCCAGCCTCACGTTGTACGCCAGGTACCAGCCCACGTGATCCGGATCCTCATAAATCACGATCTGGTCGGAATCCCATAACCAATCGCCGCAATAGCCCAAATCAAACGGCGCGACACTGAAGTAAAATCCGCCGAACCAGAATCGCGACGGACCTCCTCCTGCCAGGTGCCACACATGGCCTCGGCCGAAACCACCCGTGAAGCGCCCGTGCTCCCACGGATGATCGAGGTGGTAGTGCGGATCGTTCTTCCCGGTGTCGTGCCCGACCCACTTGCCGTCCGGATGAACGTGAGGCGCGTTCGGATGCCCCTCTTTGTCCGCAAACGAATGATTCTCTTCGACAGAGTGCCCGGCGCCCTTCACCGCAGCGGGACCGTGAGCAGGCGGGCGTGCTGGGGCGGCTTCGTGACCGCCACCCTCATGACCGCCGCCGCCTGGCTTACCTTGCGCAAGAACCGGAAGACTACACAACAACAAAACTGCGAACAGTCCAGCAAAGTGCTTCATATTCACCTCCGAAATTAATGTACCACTGGTTGTCAAGTCGCAACCGTCCGCGCCCGACGCCCACGGCGAAGGTAACTCACCCCGCGAGAGCCGCGCGGGTCGTGTCCTAACTTGCCCGCTCCAGCTGCTTCTCATGCGACGTGTGCTCAGTCATGGTGGAAATAGAAGAGGTTCCCGTCCAGATCCTTTACGGTGAATTGCCGTAATCCCCAAGGCTTTTTTTCCAGAGGCTCCACGATGTTCGCACCTAACGACTTCAGTTCCTGATACGAAGCGTCAATATCTTCAGCGAACACCCAGTGAACGGCAGGTTCGAACGGCGGCTTCCTCTTGCGAAAGAATATTGCCACTTTATCGCGTGACACGGCCCCAATCTCTTTGCCTGGGTAAAGCCATCCAATCTCAAAGCCGAGTGCATCTTGGTAATGCTGTTGCGCGCGTTCCACATCAGCGACCGGCAACTCGGGGACTGGCTGGCCAATCGAGCTCATTTTCTGTTTTGCGCCCACAAAGCTCTCCCTTGTTCTCCTTTATGCAACAAGACCACCCACGCGTCAAATTAGGACACTACCGCTAGGCGTACTTCGTTGACGGAAGCGGCCGCCGACCCGTATAATTGGGGTTTGTCACTAGCTTCAGGAGGCAGCATGTACGCCGTAATTCGCACTGGGGGAAAGCAGTATCGCGTCGAGCCCGGCAAGACCATTCGCATCGAGCGGCTCGAGGGCAAAGTCGGCGGCAAGGTCACTTTTGACGAAGTGCTCGCCGTGCGCAACGACGACAAGAAATTCGCTTCCGGCTCAGACATCGCCAAGGCCAAAGTCATCGGCAAGATCGTCGCCCAGGATCGCGGTCCGAAAATGCTCACTTTGAAGTACAAGACGGGCGGTCAGTACAATATCAAGCGCGGCCACCGGCAGAATTACACCTCTGTCGAAGTCAGCGACATCCAAATTTCGTAGGGGTTTGCCATGGCACATAAAAAGGGCGGCGGCTCTTCCACAAACGGACGCGATTCGCACGGACAGCGGCTCGGCATCAAGCGCTTCGGCGGGCAACTGGTATCTGGCGGAAGCATTCTCATTCGCCAGCGCGGCACGCGTTACAAGGCCGGCAAGAACGTCAGCCGCGCGAAAGACGACAGTCTGTTCGCCACCATCACTGGCGTAGTGCGCTTCGAAGACAAGGGCGCGCACGGCAAGTTTATCAGCGTGTTCCCGGCGGAAGAATCCGCGATCGGCGGCGCGGATCGCGCGGCGTCCGCGGCGGAATCTGCGGCAGCCAATTAACTTCCCGTTTTCCGATACGCGCTCGGTTTCCAGGGCGCGTATTTTTGTTTTTGCTCCCAACCCTGGCGTATGCTCGCTACGACCGATTCCAAATCAGGTGACCCGTGTTTGCGGATGAAGCCAAAATCTCCATCAAAGCCGGCGACGGCGGCAACGGCTGCGTCGCGTTTCGCAGGGAGAAGTACGTCCCGCGCGGCGGTCCTTCGGGCGGGGATGGCGGCAAGGGCGGCGACATCTACATCGAAGCCAATCCGCACGACAACACCCTGCTGCGCTACCGCTACAATCGTGAATTCAAAGCCGGCCGCGGCGGGCATGGCGAAGGCTCGAATTGCTCCGGCAAGTCCGCCGATGATCTGGTGCTCAAAGTTCCCGTCGGCACCGTTATCTTCGATCTGAACACCAACGAGGAGCTTTTCGATTTGACTCAGCCGGGCCAGCGCTTTCTCGCCGCTCGCGGCGGCTACGGTGGACGCGGCAATGGCAATCCTCATTTCGTCCGGCCCTGGCACCAAGCTCCGCGCGAGCACGAGGATGGCAAGCCCGGCGAAGAACTCTCGCTGCGCCTTGAACTGAAATTGCTGGCGGATGTAGGCCTGGTCGGCTTTCCGAACGCAGGAAAGTCCACGCTGATCTCGCGCATCTCGGCGGCGCGACCCAAAATCGCGGCGTATCCCTTCACCACGCTGGAGCCGCATCTGGGCGTGGTTTCCGCCGACCCCGATGCCGCACCTGGGCAGGGCCGGTCGTTCGTAGTGGCTGATGTTCCCGGCCTGATCGAAGGTGCGCATGAAGGCGTCGGCCTCGGCACGCGCTTCCTGAAACATTTGGAGCGCACGCGGCTGATCGCGCATCTAGTAGACACCAGCGATGCGAACGACCGCGACCCCATCCGCGATTATGAAATCATCATGCACGAGCTGGCTTCGTTCAGCCCGGAGCTGGCGGCGAAACCCATGATTCTGGTGGCCACCAAGCTGGACGCCACCACCAACCGCGACCACCTCGAAGAGTTGCGCGCGTTTGCCGGCGAACGCGGCCTGGAATTTCACGCGGTTTCTTCAGCAACGGGAGAAGGCATCACCGAACTAGTTCGCGCCATGGCCGATGCGCTCGATCGGCTGCCCAAGCCTGCAATGCCGAGCGAAACGCAGGAATCCGCCGCTCATTCGAATTTCACCACGCATGTCTCGTCGCAGGTTTCGTCTAACTCTGAACCAGAACCAGAAGAGGCTCACGCCGCGCCGCCCCGGGAGGAGAGTTGAGCCCGCACGCCGCGCATAAACCGCACGGCTCCGGGCATCGCCGTTCGGTCGCGCTCTTTGGCGGCACGTTTGACCCTGTCCACTCCGGCCATATCGCCGTGGCGCAGGCAGCGGAGAAGCGCTTCCACCTCGACGCAATCTATTTTGTGCCTTCCTCGCGCCCGCCGCACAAATCGAAACCCGCGCTCACCCCTTTCTTGCATCGCTACACCATGGTCGCGCTGGCGTGCGCGAGCTATCATGATTTTCAACCCTCTCTCGCCGAAGCGCCCACGGACGGCGCGGCAACGCACGTTTTCTACACATTCGATACCGTCCGCCGCTATCGCCGCGAACACCCCGACGATCAGCTTTACTTCATTGTCGGCGCGGACCAATTTCTGGAAATCCCCACCTGGAAAAATTATGAAGGGCTTCTGGATACTTGCGATTTCATCATCGCCAGCCGCCCGGGCTTTCGACTGGAAGCTCTGCGCCTGGTAATTCCTCCCGAAAAATTGGGCCGCGCGAAATCTGATGACCCAAATAAAATTGTGCTGCGCAAATCCACCATTCACTTGCTGACAACGGTGTCCAGCCACATCTCCTCCACCGAAATTCGCATGCGCCTCAGCCACCGCCAATCCATACACGGACTTGTGCCAGCGCCCGTGGAGAGTTACATTCTGGGACAGGCCCTTTACCGGTGACCCTTAACGCTCTCGATCCCGAAATTCTGCTGGCCGTGGAAGCCGCTCAAGAAAAACAGGCTCTGGACGTTTCCGTCTTGAACCTTTCCGGCTCCGGCGCGTTCGCGGATTATTTTCTGCTTTGCTCCGGCTCCAGCCAGCCGCAGATACAAGCCATCGGCGAGGCCGTCGAAGAGCGGCTGCATCGAGCCGGGCGCCGCGTCGCGCATCGCGAAGGAAAATCCAGCGCGGAGTGGGTGCTGCTGGATTATGGATTTTTCGTCGTGCATATTTTCAGCGAACGCGCCCGCCAGTATTACGATCTCGAGCGCCTGTGGCGCAATGCCGAGCGCATCGAGTTTCACGAACCTCCCGGCCCCGCGGCAGCGCGCCAAAAATCGCACGATGAACGCCGCAACGAATCCGAAGGCAACGCCACGCAGCAATGAACGTTGCGCTGAGTCCGTGGCACGGCTACTCTTGGCTGTGCTCTTCGCTTTTTCCCCGGTGGAAAACCCTGCAAAGCCCGGGACAGGAGTTCTACAAACTCGGTTTTGGTGCGTGTGAGAATCCATGAGCGCCGTCGCGGCCATTGCTTGGATTGCGGCGGACGCCGCTTCCCGGCGCGTTCTCGAGCTTGCGGAAAAAGTCGCCGGCGCCTCCACCACCGTGCTGATCACCGGCGAGAGTGGCACGGGCAAGGATCAACTCGCGCGCTGGATCCACCAGCGCAGCCCGCGCCACGACGCTCCGCTATTGAAAATTGACTGCGCCAGTTTGCCTACCGAGCTCGTCGAATCCGAACTGTTTGGCCACGAACGCGGCGCATTTACCGGCGCCGTCGCGCGCAAACCCGGCCGCCTGGAAATGGCGCAGACTGGAACCATCGTGCTCGACGAAGTCGCCGCGCTCGCCCCTGCCATGCAAGCAAAACTCCTGCGCGTGCTCGAAGAGCGCGCCTTCGAACGCTTGGGCGGCACCGAAACTCTGCATATGGAAGCGCGCCTGATAGCGCTTACGAATACGGATTTGACCAAGGCCGTCGCCGCAGGACGTTTCCGCGAGGATCTTTTCTTCCGCCTGAACGTGCTTTCCATCGTCGTCCCGCCGCTGCGCGAACGCCACGCCGACATTCCCGAACTCGCCGCGCATTTCTTGGCGCGCCTCGGCCCGGTGCACGGCCGTCCCGATGCCACATTCGATCCTGCCACGCTTCGCCTGCTGGAAGCCTACGAATGGCCCGGAAATATTCGCGAGCTAAAGAACGCCGTCGAACACGCGCTGGTATTCGCAAGCCAGCCGCAACTTCGCGCTGAGGATTTTCCGGAAATTGTGCGAGCCGGCAGCAGCGGGCACCGTCCCGGCGCGCCCCTGCGCTCGCTCGAAGATCTCGAGCGTGACGCGATTAAGGCCACGCTCGATGCCACGCATTACAAGATCGGCCGCGCCGCCGAAGTCCTGGGCATCAGCCGCAAGACGCTGCTAGAGAAACGCAAGAAGTTCGGGCTGTTGTAGCACCGGCTTGCCCTGAGGCGCCGCCAGTGACGGCGTCGCAGGGCCGTTCGCAGGCTCTATTGGGTTTCTCGGAGCGCCGCGAGCAACCTTATTTATGTTTGGTTCTTGTTTTTTTCCAATGTAGGGGCGGGTCCCGCGCATGCGGGACCCGCCCCTACCTAACGACACGTATCCACAAAGTGAAAATCCGACTCATCATGCTCGGCAAGACCCGTCGCGAAGAAGCTCGCGCCATGGTGAACGACTACGTCGAGCGCATCCAGCACTACGCCGAAATCGAAATCAGCGAGCTGCGCGACGCCGGTCCAGCCGCGTTGCGCAAACTAAAACTCGACCCATCCGCCACGGTTGTCCTGCTCGATGCCGCCGGAAAGCAATTCACCTCGCAGCAATTCGCGCGCTGGCTGGGCGATCTGCGCGACCGCGGCGCGCGCGAACTGGTCTTCCTCTGTGGCGACGCCGAAGGGTTTCCCGCGGAACTGCGCGCCACCGCAAAACAAAAAATCGCGCTCTCCACGCTCACCATGCCGCACGAATTCGCGCGCGTACTCCTGGCCGAACAAATCTATCGCGCCTTCGCCATCCTCGCCGGCCATCCGTATCCGAAGTAACGCCGCAGGCAAATTCTCAGCCAATCGCATGGCCACGCGACGCCGCTCCGTGCGTTCCCCCCTTGCCCCCTCCTAGCCTGGTCTGCCGTAGGGGCGGGTCCCGCGGCTGCGGGACCCGCCCGTCGCTGTCCCGGCTCAGAGTTTGGAATGGTCCGCGCACCAGACTGTGGGAGAATATCCAAACCATGGCAATCAAAATCACACACGACGCTGGCGCGCCAACCGCTTCGATCGAATTCATGATCACGCGCCCGCTGCCTGATTACGATCTCGAGGAAGTCGAAGCGCCCATCCCGCGCGACGTGGATCCCATGCTCGCATCCCAAGGATTCAAAGACCTGCTCGACGAAACACGCACGATCCTGGACCGCGAGCTGCCCGCCGCCAATCTTGAAATCACCCAGCTAACCGGCGCGATCTGCCACGACCGGTCGGTTCACCGTCCGGGAATTTGGCTCGTCCTGCGTGAACGCGGCACCAGCAAAGAAATGTCCGCCGCCGCAATGAAGCAAGTAGCTCACGTAGCGGAAACCATCCGCTCCACCTTCAACCTTTCCTAACCGCTCAAAAAAATAAACCGCAGAGACGCAGAGCACGCTGAGAATGCCCGAAAATGGATGGGCGGATTTTCGCAACGCACTCTGCGTCTCTGCGGCAAATGTTGTTCCAGACCGAAATCCCGCCGTTACTTCGCCTCCGAAATCTCCACCGACGCCCGCGTCGTTTCCCAATCCATCCGCAACGACGCGCCATTCCCCACCTTATCCAAAGCAATCGTAAAATTCTCCACCGCCGCAGGCAGCGAGGAAACCTTCATATCCCCACGAGCAACATCCTGAGCTTCTCCAGGATAATCGGTGCCCCAGAGCGGCCCGCCCTTATCATTTTTTGTCTTTTTGCAGACAATCAGCGTCCACTTATCCGCGTTGGGAATCGTGAAGAGCGTGTACGTTCCGGCCGGCACCGTCTTTCCGCCCACGGTAACCGCCGTGTTGGTTACAAACGTGGTCGCTTCATTCGCGCCGGCGCGCCACACTTGCCCGTAGGGAACCAGCCCTCCGTAAATCTTGCGCCCCTTCGCACGCGGGCTCGAATAATCCATAGTGATGGTCTTCCCGTCGGCGAAATTAAACTCCACATGCGCCGGCGGGCTGGGCCGCTGGCTCTTGTCCTGCTGTCCGATGGTACAGGGGGCCAATACACTGGCGCTCAATAGAATCACGCTACACAATCCGAAGAATTTCTGCATCTCATTTCCTCCTCATCTGGCGTTGGTACCTTTTTCTTCGATCCGTTCTACCTCGCCCATCATATCTGAATTTCGTCTGACGGGCATCGTGACTCCGCCTGCGCACGGCCCTGCTTCATCGGGATACACCATGTTATTTTGACGCGTCATTTTGATACACCTCGCCTGATAACACCGCCAAATCGCGCGAATCCCCTTGTTTTTAACGCATTTCAGCCCTGCTAACCAATACTGTGAATCCCGCTCTGGTATTACAGAACTATTACAAACGCGCTCACCGCCGACTGCTACTCTAAGGGGGTTGTGAGCATCACAGAGAACCAACCTGAGGCCCCCATGACCCAGTCACTGGAAATCCTGAAGAAAAATTCGAAGAACAGCGGCGAAATTAACTGGGTCACTTCGATTTTCATGGTCATTTTCCACGTGGGTGCTATCGCCGCTCTGTTTTTCTTTTCCTGGAAGGCGTTTTTCGTCGCGATTGTTCTCTGGTGGGTCGCCACCAGCCTGGGCATCGGCATGTGCTATCACCGGCTGCTCACACACCGCGGATACAAAGTTCCGAAGTGGCTGGAATATACGCTGACGATTTTCGCCACGCTCGCTCTCGAGGGCGGCCCGATTTTCTGGGTCGCGACGCACCGCATTCACCATAAATATTCCGACCAGGAAGGCGATCCGCATTCTCCCGTGGACGGCACCTGGTGGTCCCACATGGGCTGGATTCTCACCGGCAAGTCCATGCATCACGACACCACCACGCTTTCGCGTTACGTCCCCGACCTTGCGGAAGACAAGTTCCACGTCTGGATCACCAAATATCATTACGTGCCGATGATCGTTCTCGGTCTTATCCTGCTCGCCATCGGCGGCATCCAGTTCGTACTGTGGGGAATATTCCTGCGCACGGTGATCGGACTGCACTTCACCTGGCTGGTGAATTCGGCCACGCACAGTTGGGGCACGCGCCGCTTTCAAACCCGCGATCTATCCACCAATAGCTGGTGGGTAGCGCTTGTCACCTGGGGCGAAGGCTGGCACAACAATCATCATGCGCATCCCGTCTCCGCGCGCCACGGCCTGGCTTGGTACGAAATTGATTTCAACTGGTACGTGATCTGGACGCTGGAAAAAATCGGCATCGCCAAAAAAGTCTACACGGCGAACATTTCCGAAATTAAGCGCGCCAATCAAGCCATTGTGGCCAAAACGCTCACGCGCGAAAATCCGCGCGCCCTGGCTCCCGCCGAGCTCTAGCCCCACTCTGGCAATTCCATAATCTTTGTAGGTCGTGGCTTTAGTTCATCCTGAGAGCCTGCCGGCGGCAGGATCGAAGGGCCACGACATCGGCCTCTCGAAATGCGGGCGACTTTAGCCGCTGCAGTACCGATTTTCCGGTCGTCACTCGGATTCGATAGCTCCGCCAGCTCGGTTAAAGTTCGGCCAGGGCCAAGCCATATCGCGCCATCGCTCTTCTTCGCGGTACAATCCCGGTTAGACACCGTGCAAATCGCGAGCCGCAGAAAGACCATCGCCTTCTTCGTTGTGCTGGGCTGCGCCCTGGTGGCCCTGGCCATCGCCCTCACTGTCGGCTGGACCATCCTCAATTGGCGCCAAGGCGTGCTTTTATTTTTCGGCGTGATCTTTTTTGCCGCGATCATCGCCGGAATGATTCTGAACACCATCTTCCTGGTGCGCGAAATTCGCCGCAACGAACAGCACGATGGCTTCATCAACGCCGTCACGCACGAACTGAAAACCCCCATCACTTCCATCCGCCTGTATCTGGAAACGATGCAGCGCCGCGAAGTGGACGAGCCCCAGCGCCAGCAATTTTATAATCTGATGTTGCTCGATACCGATCGCCTGCTGGGAACCGTCGAGCAGGTGCTCAAAGCCGGCGAGGCCAGTTACCGGCGAGGGAAGCGCCATCACGTGGAGCTGGATTTCACGGAACTGGTGCGCGAATCCATCGAGCTCGCGCGCGTCCGCCATCACTTGTCGCCCGGCGTCCTGCATTTCGATCCTGTCTCTGCCAACGCTGCTCCCGTCATACTGCGTGGCGATCCCGCCGAGTTGCGCACCGCGGTTTCCAACTTGCTCGATAACGCCGTGAAATATTCCCGCGACCAGGTGGATGTCGCGGTCCGCATCGAAGCTCCGGACGCTGAGCATATCGCGCTGCGCGTCACCGATCGTGGCATCGGCATTCCCGCGCCCGAACTCAAACGCATCTTCAAACGTTTCTATCGCGTTCCCGGCCGCCCCAGTTTCCAGGTGAAGGGAACCGGCCTGGGCCTGTTCATCGTACGTGCGGTCGCGCGTGCCCATGGCGGAAAAGTTTACGCCGCCAGCGAAGGCGAGGGCCGCGGCTCCACCATTTCGCTGGAACTGCCGAGGAATATCGCATGAGCCGCGTGTTGGTAGTGGAAGACGAAGCGCACTTGGCCAAGGGATTGCGCTTCAACCTCGAAGCCGAAGGCCACTCCGTCGAAGTTGCGGGCGACGGCGAATCCGCGCTGGACCGCCTGGTCACGGAAAAAGAAGATTTCGACGCTGTCGTGCTCGACGTTATGCTCCCCGGCAAAGACGGTTTCACCGTCGTCTCGTCGCTGCGCAAGGCCCACAATTACGTTCCCGTGCTGATTCTAACCGCGCGCGGCCGCCCGGAAGATGTTCTGCAGGGATTCGCTGCCGGCGCGGACGATTACCTGCCGAAACCGTTTCAATTGCCGATTTTTCTCGCCAGGCTGCAAGGCTTGCTGCGCCGCAGCCAGTGGCTCGCCGTAGAAAAAGCCGCAACAAAGAATCGCGCTGCGAATGGAAAAGAAGCCGCCGCGAACTTCGCATTCGATGCCGACGTATTTTCCTTCAACGGCAAGACCATTGACTTCGGAACGCTGGAACTGCGCGTCAACGAAACCACGATCCAGCTCACGCTCATGGAAGCGAAACTCCTCCGCCATCTGATTCGCAGCAAAGGCCGCACTGTCTCGCGCAAATCCATCCTAGAAGATGTCTGGGGTCTGCACGAAGACACCGACACGCGCGCCATAGACAATTTCATCGTCCGCCTCCGCCGCTACATCGAAAAAGACCCCTCCAAGCCCAAGCATCTCCTCACCGTCCGCGGCGTCGGTTACCGCTTCCTTGCTTAATCCGTAGCTCTCCCTGGCGACCTTCGCCATCTCTTGCTACAGCGTGTTTTTTCACATAGAGTAAGTGTATATGGATTACTCCGGCATCATCACTATGGAGCCCGGCAAACGCGGCGGTAAACCGTGCATTCGCCTCTTGCGTGTCACTGTGTATGACGTGCTCGAGAATCTCGCCAGCGGAATGACCCACGCCGAGATTTTGCGAGAGCTCCCGTATTTGACAGAAGAAGCGATCCGCGCTTGCCTCGCCTTCGCTGCTGATCGCGAGCGAAAACTGGAAATGCTGAAGGCGTGAAGCTTCTCCTCGATGAAAATCTTTCTCCCCGCTTAGCCGAGGCGCTCGCAGAGATATATCCCGGCTCAAGCCATGTTCATTAATGTGGGTTGGGTACTTCGGATGACGCAACAATTTGGGATTACGCCAAACTCAACGGTTTCATAATCGTTTCCAAGGAATCGGATTTCGAAGAAAGAAGCGTTGTTTTGGGTTCTCGACCTAAGGTGATCTGGCTCCGCACCAGCAATTGCCCAAGCGCGGCCGTCGCGAATCTGCCGCGAGCGACATTCTCGATAGTGAGTCGCTCCGTCAACGACGACGATGAAACCTGTCTGGTTTTGAATCGTCAGCAGCCACGCAAATGGCGACGCAACAACCGCTCGATGCGCTCGATTCTGAACTGCAGCTCGTGAGGAACCCTGAGTATGCCCGAAGGCAAAGGACTGCTGATCGTTTATACTGGGCCCGGCAAGGGCAAGACCACTTGCGCGCTGGGCACCGCTTTTCGCGCCGTTGGCCAGGGGATGCGCGTGATGATGGTGCAGTTCATCAAGGGTTCGTGGCACTATGGCGAACTGGATGCCGCGAAAATGCTCGGCGATGACAAATTCGAAATGCGCCCCATGGGCCGCGGTTTCGTGAAGATTGGCGGCGCGGAAACCGATCCCGAAGACGTGAAAATGTGCGAAGAGGCCTGGGAATTCGGCCGTGCACAGATTTACAGCGACAAATACGACCTGGTCGTGCTCGATGAAATCAATTACGTAATCGGCTACAAAATGCTGGACGTTGACCGCGTCGTGGACGCGCTCGCCAATCGTCCCGAACGCGTCCATGTGATCTGCACGGGCCGCAGCGCGCACCCCAAACTGGTCGAGGCTGCCGACCTGGTAACGGAAATGCGCGAAATAAAGCACCCGTACACCAAAGGCATCCTGGCCCAGCGCGGAATTGACTACTAGTCCCAACAGCGCAGCGGCGGAATTTTTTAACTTTCAACTTTTAACTATGAACTGTTAACTTCGTAAAGGGCCTTCTAGCCCAAAGCACCTCGACCCATGGCCTGGTTCAAGCGCGAAAAAAAACCGATCGAAAAACCCACGCCGACCGAAGAACGCCGCGTCCATACCGAAGGCATGTGGACGAAGTGCAATTCCTGCCGCGCCATCATCTGGAAAAAAGATCTCGAAGCGAATTGGGAAGTCTGCACCAAGTGCGACCATCATTTCCGTCTCAGTTCGCGCCGCCGCCTGGAGATGCTTCTCGACGAGGAACCCTGGATCGAGCTGGACGCCGATCTCGCTTCGAACGACCCGCTCCAATTCACCGATACCAAGCCCTACGCGCAGCGCCTGAAAGACGCGCAGCGCAGACTCAATATGAAAGATGCGATCATCACCGCCGAGGGCCGCTTGAACGGGCGCCCCGTGGTCTGCTGCGCGATGGAATTCGGTTTTATCGGCGGTTCGATGGGCGCAGTCGTCGGTGAAAAAGTCGCGCGGGCGATAGACCGCTCTCTCGACCAGAAGGAGCCGCTGATTATTGTCTCCTGTTCCGGCGGCGCGCGCATGATGGAAGGTGTGGTCAGCTTGATGCAGCTCGCGAAAGTTTCCGCGGCGCTCGCGCGCCTGGACGAGGCGAAGCTCCCGTTCATTTCCATCCTCACCGATCCCACCACCGGAGGAGTTACTGCCAGCTACGCGATGCTCGGCGATCTGAACATTGCCGAGCCGGGCGCCCTGATCGGCTTCGCCGGCCCGCGCGTGATCGAACAAACCATCCGCCAGAAACTGCCCGAAGGCTTTCAGACCGCCGAATTTCTCCTCGAACACGGTTTCCTCGACGCCGTCGTCCCGCGCAAGGAAATGAAGCCGTACATTGCACAAGCTCTCGACTTCTTCATCGGTTAGCACCATGACGTACGAAGAATCCGTTCGCGCATTATTTTCGTTGGGAAGAGAACTCGCCGCTCCGCAACAGGCCCGCGTTCAGAAATTCGGCCTCGCGAACATCACGATGCTCGCCGCGGACCTCGGCCAGCCGCAGCGCTCCTCTCCCTGCGCGCACATCGCTGGAACCAATGGCAAAGGTTCGACAGCTGCGATGCTGGAATCCATCCTGCGCGCCGCTGGGTTGCGCACCGGCCTGTACACCTCGCCGCACCTCGAACGCATTAACGAACGCATTCGCATCAACGGTGAAAATATTTCGGACCAGGATTTCGCAGCGGCCTGGTCAAGACTCCACTCTTCCATCGAATCACTGATGGCCTCCGGAAAACTCGCGGCGCACCCAACGTTCTTCGAGTGCGTCACCGCGATTGCATTTCTAGCTTTTGCGCAACAGCAAGTGGATTTCGCCATCTACGAGGTAGGTCTCGGCGGCCGCCTCGATGCCACCAACATCGTCAAGCCGGAGGTCGCCGTCATCACCCCCGTAGATTTCGATCACGAAAATTTTCTCGGTCATTCCATCGAGGAAATCGCGGCCGAAAAGGCCGGCATCATCAAACCCGGCGCGTGGGTGGTCAGCGCCAGCGAACGGCCGGAAGCTCGCGCCGTAATCGTCCGGCGCTGCTCCGAAATGGAGGCGCGCCTGGTGGAAGTGGACGCAACAGCGCGCGTTGAGGACGTGCAATCCTCCGACGGCCTGTATCGCGGCGTAGCGGCATTCACCCATTCGCGCAAACAGCTCGCGCTCGCTCCGTTGTTGCCCGGGCGTTTTCAGATTCGCAACGCGCTCACCGCTGCCATCGCAGCACGGCTCCTCACCGAGCGCGGTTTCCCGATCCCCGACGCCGCTATCGAGCGCGGCATCGCCACGGCAAATTGGCCAGGACGTCTGGAACGGCTCGCCACCCAGCCCGATCTCTACCTCGATGGCGCGCACAATCCCGCGGGCGCCCGCGAATTGCTGAAATTTTGGCAGGAAAATTACGCCGGCCGCCGCATTTTTCTCGTCTACGGAGCGATGCGCGACAAAGCGGTGGACGAGATCTCCGGCCTTCTCTTCCCCCACGCCGCCGCCGTCGTTCTCACCGAACCGCGCCAACCGCGAGCCATTTCCGCACCACTGCTCGCTGAAATGACCACCCATGACGCCAAAGAAACGATCATTGTCCGCGATCCCGGCGAAGCCCTTGAAACTGCCCTGGATCTGGCCGGTCCACCGGACGTCGTGTTCGCGACGGGTTCGCTGTACCTTGTCGGGGAATTGCGCGCCTACTGGAGCAAACGCGTGGCGAAGCAGAGGTCTGTCGCCGGCCGGAATCGGCCCTCCGGAAGTCAGTAGTTTTCTCCCGAAGTTCGTAGTTTCCTCCAGCAAACCGTATCGCATTTATTCAAATTGCAGAATTCGCGTTGTTGCGTTTCACTTTCTCCCAAGAACGTGCACCGTAGCCAATTGCGAACGCATATCGCGTCCCACTCACGAACACGGTTTCCCACTCGCGCACGCCTGAAATTTTACCTTTGTAAAATTATTGGCTTGCTTGAACAAGTCGCCCATTTTCTTCGTTTATCTATGTGTTACTGCGTAGCAAAACGCCAGCTCGTGCGTCTAAGCTGGATAAGCGGGAGGGTCCCATGAGGCAGGATGCGAGAAGGCAAAAACTGGAATCGTTCGGTCGTGCGCCGGCTCTGTTGTGCGCCGCGCTACGTGAATTCCCTAAAAAAATGTGGATCTATAAACCGGCGAATGAGCGCTGGAGCATTCACGAGATCATCCTCCATCTCGCCGATAGTGAAGCCAGCGTCTACGTGCGCTGCCGCGCATACATCGCCGAGCCAGCCGCCAGCCAAGCCGCGAAATTCAGCGCCTCGCGCTGGGCTGGTTCGCTCGGTTATTTTCACCAGAGCACCCGCGAAGCTTTGGAAATCATCCGCCGCCTCAGAAAGATGACCTATCAATTGCTCATCGCCCTGCCCGAAGAAGTTTGGGACAGCACCGTCACGCATCCGCGCGACGGCGCCATCAGCCTCGATCGCTGGGTGGAACTCCAGGAGCGCCACATTCCTCACCACATCGAACAAATGCGCCAGAACTATGAGACGTGGCTCAAGACGCATCCCCCCAGACGCCGCCCGTCGTCAGCGCGCGCTTCAGGAATGTCGTCAGGTCTGGTCTCCATGTCCGCTGGGATCTGCTAATAACGCGAAGGCCCCTTCGCCTGGACAGCGATCTGGTTTGGTACCGCTAGGACTCCTGCGGTCTGGAAGTCGCGCGCCATCGCGTGTCCCGTAGGAGTCGCGTCATCACCCGGACTACAGATCAAGCGCAGGAAACGCCCAGCCGGCGTGCTCGGGAAGCCGTCGCCGCCCCACGCCATCCGTACCCCTTGCCCCTGCTCGGCCAACGAGAGAGAATGAACCACGCTCTGGCGCTCGGTTCTTAGCTTTGCCCAGCCTGAGCCGGGGGAGGATGGCCGTGGCGGAAAACCAGATACCAGAACAGAAAAATAACCTAATCATCCGAGTGCCGTTGTCATCGGACGGATACGTCTCGATTTATTTTTCGAGCAACGATGGCCGCCAGATGAGCGAGCGCGAGTGGTGGCATTTGAAACAAATCATCGAACTGGCCAGCAAAGCATTCGTGAAACCTGAAGAACGGGCGCAAGCCGCAGCAGCCGGCGCATAATCAGCGTACGGTTAGATTGCACGCGGCAAGCCAGCGCCGTGAAGTGCTGCCCGTTTGATGGTTCACTGCCCAAAATCGGCCAAGGAGTTGCGATGTACCCTGAAGAACTGCTTGTAGGAATGCGCCAGGAACTGACCAGCATCGGTTTTCGCGAGTTGCGCACGGCACAGGATGTGGACGCAACTTTGCAGAAGGAACCGCGCACCGTGCTGGTCGTCGTCAATTCCGTCTGCGGGTGCGCCGCAGGCAGAGCTCGCCCGGCGATCGCCATGGCCCTCTCGCACCAGGCGCGCCCGGAAATTCTCACCACCGTATTCGCTGGCCAGGACCGCGAAGCCACCGAACAAGCGCGCAGTTACTTCACGGGCTACGCCCCGTCGTCCCCTTGCATCGCCTTGCTGCGCGACGGCAAAGTGGCCTTCATGCTGGAAAGGTCCGACATCGAGGGCCGCGACCCGCATGCCATCGCAGCCGATCTCACCCGGGCCTTCGATCGCTTCTGCACTCCCGCCACCGCGCGCGCAAATCAGTAGCTGGTTCGAACCCCAAAGCCCCAGGTATCACCGCCTCGCCCACGGCGGCGTAGCAGTCGCGAATTCCTCTCCGGAAATCCGGCCGGGGAAATCCGGCCCCGGGCTCGATCTCCGTGATCGGTTGTTTACCAAAAGGTGTTAAGGCGAGTAACGGGTATTTCTCACGACCCAATCTCAGATTACCCTTTCATATTGTGAGAGAGTCATGATCTGCACCGCGTGCGGCGCAAAGAGCGCAGAAGGAAAGCCATATTGCGGCGCCTGCGGCCGGCCGCTAGTAGGCTTTTCAGTCGGCCGCGTCGCCACGCGATCTCCCGCGCCTGATTTCTCGCCCGCGACTTCTCCCGCGGAATCTTTCGCTGCTCCTTCGTCCGAACAATACGCCGGCTTCTGGCTCCGCGTGCCCGCGGCAATAATTGACCTGATCATCCTCGCGATACCGCTCGCCATGGCCGTTTCTTATTTGTCGGTTGCGATGGGCAGCTGGCGCGCTTTCTTGAAGCTGCATCCGGGGCAATCGCCGGAAGAGATCGTCGCGGCGTTCGGCAGAACCTACTTGTTTGCGATTCTTTGTTTCTTCATCGTCACCGGCTGGCTCTATTTTGCGCTGTTCGAAAGCTCGCCCTGGCAGGGCACTCTCGGGAAGAAATTCATCGGCCTCAGCGTGGCGGACCTGCGCGGCAATCGTGTGACGTTCCGGCGCGCCAGTGGCCGCTTCTTTGGAGGCCGCCTGCTTGCCCATCTTCCCTTTATCGGCTCCCTCTACATCACGGTTGATTGCATCTGCGCGGGACTAACCTCCCGCAAGCAGGCGCTTCACGACATGCTCTCCGGCTGCCTCGTCCTTCGGAAGAACGAGGGCATGCTCTATCGCGAGTAGTTGGCGCAAACGGTCTCCCGCGACAGGCGTTTTGCGCGAAAGGAACAGGAGATTGCCGTGCTCGCCGCTCAATGGTAGGATTACACTTCATGAGCCCGGCGCCAGCCCAAAAAATTCGCGTAGGCATCCCCTATCGCACTAGAAAAGAAGAACTTAGCAAGGAACGGAACGCCTACGACAAGTACGTCGCTGCCGTCGAATCAAATGGCGCCGAACCCGTCGAAATCTCGCTCGGCCTCTCCCCCGCGGCGTTGCAGCATCTAGTGCGCACGCTCGACGCAGTCGTCCTTCCAGGCAGCCCTGCGGATGTCGAACCGTCGCTTTTCCACGCCACGCGCCATCCGAAAGCCGCCGACTCAGACGCCGATCGCGAGCGCACCGATTTCGCGCTGCTCGATCATGCGATCACCGAACACAAGCCCGTCCTAGCAATCTGTTACGGCGTACAAAGCTTGAACGTTTTCCTGGGCGGTCCGCTGGTGCAGGATATCCCCAGCGAAATTCACACCAAAATCCAGCACGCCTGGACGGGCCACAGGGGCGAGGAGCCGCATCACGAAGTCACGTTGGAAGCGGGTTCCCGTCTCGCGCAAATGGCGGGCGCCAATCAGGCGCGCGTGAATAGCTCGCATCACCAATCCGTGCTGCAGCCGGGCAGAAATCTTTGCGTCGTAGCCCATGCTTCCGATGGGGTGATTGAAGCAGTCGAATGGACCGGCGACTCCAACTGGATCGTAGGCGTGCAGTGGCATCCAGAACGCATGGTCACGGCGGACGACCTATCGCAGTCATTGTTCCGCGAACTAGCCGCGGCGGCGGCCGCGCGCAAAGCGCCAGTACATACTTAGCTGCGCACCGTCATGCGTCATGCAACTGCGGAGCGGTTGTCAGTTCGTGCACGGTTTCAGATTTTGCGAGTTTGACTTTCAGCTCTTAACTGTCAACTGTGAACTCTTAACGAATCGCAACTTCGCACCATCCCCGGGGGAAAAATGATTTCGCTCGCAGGCAAGGCCGCACTCGTTACCGGAGGTTCCCGCGGCATCGGAGCCGCCACCGTAAAGCTCTTCGCGCAAGCCGGCGCGGACGTCGTGTTCAATTACCATCGCAGCAAGGAAGCGGCCACGCAAGTGGAACAGGAAGCCCGCAAGCACGGCACGCGCATCGAATCCCTGAAAGCTGACCTGGGCAAAATGGCAGACGCCAAAAAACTCGTGAACTTCACCCGCGAGCGCCTCGGCCGCATTGACATTCTCGTCGCCAACGCCGGTATCTGGAACGAAGAAGACACGCCCATCGAAAAATTGACCGAACGCGAATGGGACGAAATGATCCGGGTCAACCTGAAGAGCGTCTATTCCGTGATTCATTTTGTCGCGCCGCACATGATCGCGCAAAAAAACGGAAAGATCGTGGCCATCAGTTCCACCGCCGGCCAGCGCGGCGAAGCGCTTCACACTCATTACGGCGCCAGCAAGGGCGCCATCATCAGCTTCGTAAAGGGCCTGGCCAGCGAGCTGGCCCGCTACAACATCCTGGTAAATTGTGTCGCACCCGGCTGGGTGGATACCGATATGTCCGCCTCTGTCCTGCGCACCAAGAACGGATTGAAATCCGCGATCCTTCCCATCGCGCTCAAGCGCGTCGGCACCGCCGAAGAAATCGCCGGCCCCATTCTGTTCGCGGCTTCCGACCTGGCAACCTTTATCACCGGAGAAGTGATCAACGTTAATGGAGGCTCGGTGCTTTGCGGCTGATTTCTCCACTCATGAATTCGCGCGGAAGGAACTCTCATCGCATGATCGCTCGCATTGCCGTCACTCGCGCCATCGCATCGACGCTGTTACTCGTTTGCGCCTGCTTCACCGCCGCGCCGCGCGCCCTGGGGCAGGATGAAACAGTTCTGCTCCCCGAGCAGAGCGCCGCAAAAGCCAAGGCCATCCTGCAGCAGGCCATTGACGCTCTTGGCGGCCCTGTCTACCTGAATGTCCATGACGTCACCTGTGAGGGCCGTCTCAGCCAGTTCGGACATTCCGGCGAACTCAACGGTTTCGGGCATTTTGTCGACTATGCGCAGCCGCCGCTGAAAGATCGCACCGAAAATCTTCCCAAGCGCAACATCATCTCGGTCTTTAACGGCGACAAAGGCTGGGAGCTGGATCGCGGCGGCGTCTCCGAAGCCACCATCACCGATCTCGCCACGTTTCAGGAAGACACCAAGAAAGACATAGACAATATTCTGCGCAGTCGCATTCACGAGCCTGGGATGATCTTCCGTTACGCCGGTCTCGACGTGGTGGACTACCAGGAATCCGATTGGGTCGAGCTGGTGGACAGCGACAACCGCACTTTCCGCATCGCCATCGCCCGCAACACCCACCTGCCCGTCCGCAAGGTCGTGGACACGCGCAACGCCAACACCCGTATGCGCAATGAGGAAATCGAATACTACTCGAACTACCATCCCATTAACGGCATTCAAACTCCCTACCAAATCACGCGCGAACGCAACGGCATCAAGGTCTACCAGGTTTTCTTCGACAAGTATGAGTACAACACCAGCGTCCCCGACTCGCTCTTCACCAAGGAATCCCTCGACGAACGCTGGGAAAAAGTCGGCAAAAAAGATAAAAAGTCCAAAAACAATTCCAGCAACAAAAACAACGACAAGAACTGACGATGCGACGAGCATCGTCATTTTGCCTGCCCTGAGTGATTTTGCGAAGGGAGGCCGGCGCCGTTGCTTCATGCCGGCCGAAGCCTGCCGCAGGCAGGGATCTCTCTTCGCCGTTGCCGTTGAATTTGTAGCGGCCGGTTCAGTCTCATCGAACCGGGCACGCCTTTGCTCGTGGTTTTCTCTGCGCCCTCTGCGTCTCGGCGGTAGTGTTTGTCTGTCTCTGTGTTCTCCGCAGCTCCTCCGTTTCCTTTGTGTTAAATCTTTTGCCGTTCACTCTGCATCAACTCTTTTGCCTTCATCAGTTTTTATCAGTGCTCATCTGTGGTGCCTTTGACTCTGCGTTCATGCTCCAGCGCCCCCGGCGTCCCAGTGGCCCATTCCCGCGGCAGCGAGGTATAATCACCGGATGCCAACAACGCACAAAAGCGAACAGATGCATGGCACCACGGTCCTGTGCGTGCGCAAAGACAATAAAGTCGTGCTCACCGCCGACGGCCAAGTCACTCTGGGTGACGGCGTGATCAAGCACAGCGCGCGCAAGACCCGCCGCATCTACAACGACAAAATCATCGCGGGCTTCGCCGGCAGCACCGCCGACGCTCTCTCTCTCTTTGGCCGCTTCGAAGGAAAATTGCAGGAATTTCACGGCAATCTTGCCCGCGCCGCCGTTGAACTGGCCAAGGAATGGCGCACGGACCGCTCGCTGCGCCACCTGGACGCGCTGCTCATCGTCGCCGACGCCAAATCCACGTTTCTGCTTTCCGGCAATGGCGACGTGATCGAACCGGACGACGGTATCTGCGCCATCGGCTCCGGTGGCTCTTACGCCCTGGCCGCCGCGCGCGCGCTTTCCAAATTCACCAAGCTCAGCGCCAAGGATATCGCCGCCGAAGCCATGCGCATCGCCAGCGAAATCTGCATCTATACCAATGACAATTTCAGCGTGGAAGAGCTATGACGGAGAAATCGGAGAAAGACATGGTCATCTACCTATCCGGAAACGAATCGCAGGCTCCCGAGCCGGAGCCGCTTCCCTCCTTCGATGAGCTTACGCCGCGCGAAATCGTCGTCGAGCTGGATAAATACATCGTCGGCCAGAATCTCGCCAAGAAAGCCGTGGCCATTGCTCTGCGCAATCGCGTCCGCCGCCAGAAACTTCCGCCCGAGCTTGCCGAAGATATTCTGCCCAAGAATATTTTGATGATCGGTCCCACCGGCGTGGGGAAGACGGAAATTGCCCGCCGTCTGGCGCGCCTGGCGGGATGCCCCTTCGTCAAAGTGGAAGCTTCAAAATACACCGAAGTAGGTTACGTCGGCCGCGACGTGGAATCCATGGTTCGCGACCTGGTCGAAACCTCCATTGACATGGTGCGCGAGGAAAAGCTCGACGAAGTCGCCGAACGCGCCGAGCAATCCGCTGAAGACCGTCTGCTCGACTTGCTCCTTCCTCCTTCGCCCATTGCTTCCGACACTACTCCTACCACCGAAATTCAGCGCCGCGAGCAGGTAGCGCGCACGCGGGAGAAACTTCGCGCCCAGTTGCGCGAAGGCAAGCTCGATCAACGTATGGTGGAAGTGGAAGTCCGCGAACGCCAGATGCCTTCATTCGAAATCATCACCAATCAGGGCGTCGAGGAAATGGACATCAACGTGAAGGACATGCTCTCCGGCATGTTCGGCCAGCAAAAAAAGAAACGCAAAATGACGGTCGCTGAAGCCTTCGACTATCTGATCCAGGAAGAGGAAAACCGCCTGATTGACATGGACCAGGTCACCCGCATCGCCGTGGACCGCGTCGAGCAGATGGGCATTCTATTTATTGACGAGGTGGACAAAATCGCCGGCCGCGAATCCGGGCACGGTCCTGACGTCTCCCGCGAGGGCGTCCAGCGCGACATCCTGCCCATCGTGGAAGGTACCACGGTCAATACCCGCTACGGCATGGTGCGCACCGACCACATTTTGTTTATCGCCGCCGGCGCGTTTCATACCACCAAGCCCTCGGACTTGATCCCCGAGCTGCAAGGCCGCTTCCCGATTCGCGTCGAGCTTACCTCGCTCACCGAAGCCGATTTCATTCGCATTCTCACTGAACCCAAGAATGCCCTGATCAAGCAGTACATCGCGCTGCTCGATACTGAACCTTTCAAGCTCACCTTCACCGAGGACGCCGTCGCCGCCATCGCCAAATTCGCCGCCAAGGTGAACGAGCACACCGAAAATATCGGCGCGCGCCGCCTGCACACGATTTTGGAGAAAGTGCTGGAGGACATTTCCTTCGAAGCCCCGGAAATGAAAAAGAAATCCTTTAAAGTGGACGCCGCCTACGTGCAAAAGCAATTGGCAAATATCGTGAAGGACCAGGACCTGAGCCGCTACATCTTATAGAAATTAGAAAACAGAAAATGGAAAATCGAAAAGCGGCCGGTCCGTCTCAGTTTGCCCAGAGCTCACCAGTGCCGCCAGCCATTTCCTATTTTCTCTTTTCCGTCTTCGCTTCTGCCGTTCTCCTCGCCAACTGCGGCGCTCCCGGCGAACCGGTCGAACGCAAAGCCCCCACTCCCACCGCGGTCACCGACCTTGCGGCCACGCAGCAAGGCGACTACGTGATCCTCACCTTTACCCTTCCCAAGCAGTCCGTCGAGCGTCGCGAGCTCAAGCAGCCGCCCGCAATCGAGATCTTGCGCGATTTCCAGCCCGTGCCGGCCAACCCCGCGCCCCCATCGGGTCCTGTCATCCCCAAAACTCCTACGCTCCTTGTGACAATCCCGGCCGCGATGGTCGACCACTACGATACCCGCGGGCAAATTCGCTACGCCGACGAACTCAAACCCGAAGATTTCAACCAGCACCCTGGCGCGCAGGCCGTTTACATCGTCCGCACCCGCACATCACCCAAAAAAGTCTCCGCAAATTCCAACGCCGTATCACTGCGCGTCGAACCCGCCCCGGATCAAATCACGGACCTAAAAGTCGAAGTCACTCATCAAGGCGTCGTTCTTACCTGGACGCCGCCGCAAAATACTGCTGTAGGTCCCGCGCCACAGATCGCCCTCTATCGAATCTTTCGCCATGAAGTGGCACAGACAACCGCGCCCAACCCCACCCCGCAAGCCTCGCAATCACAAAAACTAAGCGTGCAAATCGGTGATTGCGTGGCGCCGCCATTCCGCGACACGCAAATTCAATTCGGAAAGACCTACGTCTACACCGTGCGCAGCGTCGCGCAATATCCCGACGCACAAGTCGAATCACTTGACTCGCCAGCCATCGCAGTCACCCCGCTCGACACGTTTCCTCCAGCCGCGCCGCAAGGCCTCGTCGTTGTCCTGATTCCCGCGCAGGGCAACGCGCTCGCCTATCTCGACCTTTCCTGGTCCATCAGCGCGGAAAACGATATTGCCGGTTACAACATCTATAGAAGTGAGCAGGAAGGCGCCCCCGGCCAGAAGCAAAACCCGGAATTGTTGCGTACTCCCGCGTTTCGCGATATGAATACTGTACCGGGCCACCACTACTTCTACACCGTCACGGCAGTGGATCGCGTCGGCAATGAAAGTCCCGCCAGCGAAGCCGCGCCCGGCGAAGTGCCGGTCGAATCTCCCACGGGGGCTCCGGCTGAAGTTCCTGCAGAAGGAACACAGAAAGCGCCGCCAAAGCGATGACCGATCCAGCCACCACCACTCACCCAATTCCCGCGCACGCGCAGGTATCGGCAAAAGCGGTCAGTCCAGCGCTTCGCGTCGGCCTCTACACCGGCGCCCTGTTGACCATCGTAATGGTCGGCTCCCTGATCGCCGCGAATCGCTTGTCCTGGCTCGATAATCGCGCCCTCGAACGCAATGGCGCCTCCTACGGCCTTTTCCTCGCCATCATGCTCATTCCGATTTTCCGCTTCCTCAATCGTCCGCTAAAAATGTTCTCTTCGGCTCTGCTTGGATGGGGAATTTTCGTAATTGCCTACGACATCGCCGGAATTTTTTTTCACAGCCTGTTCCAGGCGCTACGCTCGCCGTTCGAAGCGTTCCTGGAGGGCGCCGTCGTCTATGGCGTTTGCGCGGTTGGCTCCTGGGTAGGGGGCATGGTCCTGTTGACGCGCCATCACCGCATTGCCCCGCGTCGCCGCCGCTCGGATTTCCTCACGACTCACCACCAATGAAGCTCTGCCGATTTCAACCCCTGGAATTCGATGCCAAGGAACTCACCCGTGCCACGCGCGAAGCCCATCCCACCCCGCGCGCCGGTATCATCGAAGGCGAGCGCATCCACGAAATTCGCGGCGAACTCTGGGGCCCACGCGAGCGCACTGGGATAAGCTGGCCGCTCGATCAAATAAAATTTTTGCCGCCATCCGCGCCCAGCAAAATTGTCTGTGTCGGCCGGAATTATTCCGACCACGCCAAGGAACTGGGTAATGCTGTCCCGACTCTCCCGCTGATTTTCCTGAAACCAGCGTCCTCGGTCATCGCCCCCGAAGAACCCATCGTTCTCCCGCGCATCTCTCAACGCGTGGACTACGAAGGCGAGCTCGCGGTCATCATCGGCCGCAGTTGTTATCGTCTAGAAGACGACGAATCCGCCGCCCCCTACATCCTCGGCTACACCTGCCTCAACGAGGTCACCGCCCGCGACCTGCAAAAACTCGATGGCCAGTTCACCCGCGGCAAGGGCTTCGACACGTTCTGCCCCTTCGGCCCCGTCCTCGAAACGCAGCTTGCTCCTTCCGGCGTTACCGTCGAAACCTATCAGAACGGAATCAGGAAACAGTCTGGACACACATCGGAAATGATCTTTTCCGTTGATGTTATAATCCGTTTCATCGCGCAGGTAATGACGCTCGAACCCGGCGACGTGATCGCCACCGGCACGCCCTCGGGCGTGGGCCCTCTGGCCGCTGGTGACGTCGTCGAAGTCAGCGTCGGCGGAATCGGCACGCTCAGAAATCCCGTCATCGCGCAGTCGTAGCAAAGGCGTCTCGCCGGCTCTTTGCGTTTGACTTTGTAGCGGCCGCCGTTAGGCGGGCGTCTTTTTTCACGCAGGCAAAATGTTCCAACAATCCGTCCTTTAAAAGCAGGCTCACTGTGGCGGATACAAAGGCACGCGTTGAAAGAACTCCTGAATGATTGGCACGATTGGCTTCCGCTGGCAGGAGTCGCGGCGGTGGTCCTGGTCGGCATTGCTCTGTGGCTGCGCCGCAAGCCCGAAGACGAGACCCATGTCGAACGCCAGCGCCGCGCCTACCTCAATCGCGTCGGCCGCATCGTCGAAGGCCAGGTCCTGGAAATCGTCGAGCACGCTCGCGACGCGAACGATCCCGCCGCGAAATCGCACGGCATGTTTCAAAAACGCGCCGCCCCCTCCGTCAACGGCACGCAAAAGCTCCTTTACTACACCTACTCAATCTCCGGCGTAACCTACGAAACCGCGCAAGACATCACCGGCCTCGAGGAAGCCAAACACCTAGGCCGCGTAGCTGCCGGCCAAACCGCCAGCGTGAAATACGACCCGTCAAATCCCAGCAATTCCATCCTCCTCGCCGACGATTGGTCTGGCCTGCACTGACGCGTCGCGAAACCGCGCGCCATTGGCAGCGCCGGATCGTCCTGAGAGCCTGCCTGCGGCAGGGTCGAAGGACGTCACGCCGGCTGTTTTGATTTTCCAATCATAGTGCGCGACATCCCACAGGGGCGATCACGGCGATTGATCGGACTCGGTAGGGGCGCTGCTTGCTGCGCCCCAGCTTGCCATCGCGTCAACCCGAGAAGAACTTGCGCACCAACAATGGTAAACTTTTGTGTTTTCCGGAGGATCGACTTGCCCAACCATCAACACCTTCTCGCCGCAGTCCTGCTCATCATCCCCGCAACTGCCGCGACGGCCGTAGCAATCTACGCCCAACAAAATCCCGCCGCAGCAACATCCACATCCGCAAATCCGCCCGTCGTGGATCCCAGCCTCTACTCCGCCCTGCGCTGGCGCCTCATCGGCCCCTACCGCGCCGGACGCGTTTCCGCAGTCGCAGGCGTTCCCGGCGACGCCGCCACCTACTACATGGGCACCCCCGGCGGCGGCGTCTGGAAGACGACCAGCGGCGGCACGCTCTGGAAGCCTATCTTCGACGACCAGCACGTCGCCTCTATCGGCGACGTCGCCATCGCCCCCTCCAATTCCAATATCATCATCGTCGGCACCGGCGAACAAACCGCCGGCGATGGCCTCTACCGCTCCGCCGACGCCGGCGCCACCTGGACCAACATCGGCCTGAAAGATTCGCGCTTCATCAGCACCGTCCTCATTGATCCGCGCAATCCCAATATCATCGTCGTCGGCGTGCTCGGCCATCCCATCCTCGGCGTCGGAGCGCCCAGCGAAAATCGCGGCGTTTACAAAACCAGCGACGGCGGCAAGACCTGGGCGAAAACTCTCTACAAGGACGACATGGCCGGAGTCTCGAACATGGCCGCCGACCCAGACAATCCGCGTATTCTCTACGCTGCTCTCTGGAAGCCCTTCGATTTCCGCGCCGGTCCTCCTGATTCCCACGTGCAGGATTCCTGGATTTATAAATCCACTGACGAAGGCGCCACCTGGAAGCCCGCCTCGGAAGATGGATTACCATCCACGCCGCGCGGACGCGTCGGTCTCGCTGTCGCTCCCGGCGCCAAAGGTCAAAGAATTTTCGCCATCATGGAGCCAGGACTCTTCCGCTCCGACGATGGCGGCGCGCACTGGCGCCAGATCACCAAAGACCCGCGCATCACCGGCAATCTCTATATCTGCCGCGTGTACGTTGATCCGAAAAATCCGGACATGGTTTTCGTTATGCAAACCACCACCTACCGCTCCACCGATGGCGGCCAAAATTTCGCAGCCTATAAAGGCGCGCCCGGCGGCGATGATTACCACGTGATGTGGATTGATCCGCAAAATTCAAAGCGCATGATTCTCGGCGTGGATCAAGGCGCCACCATCAGCCTCGATGGCGGCCTCACCTGGAGCAGTTGGTATAATCAGCCCACCGCACAGCTCTATCACGTCATCACTGACAATCAGTTTCCCTACATTTCCTACGCCCCGCAGCAGGATAGCGGCACGGTCGCTGTTCCCAACCGCAGCGATTACGGTGAAATCAGTTTCCGCGATTGGTTTTCCATCGGCGGCTTCGAATTCTGTTACATCGCCCCCGACCCGTTGAACCCTGGCATCGTTTATTCCGGCGGCTGGTACGGCAGTACCCTGCGCTGGGACAAAACCACCGGACAAATCGTCCATGTTTTCGTCCGCAGTGCGAAAGATCGCATGTCGCAAATGCCTCCGCTGATCTTTTCGCCGCAGGATCCACACACCCTGTATCTCGGCGCTCAGTACGTTCTGAAAACCACCAACGGCGGCGAAAGCTGGACGCAGATCAGCCCCGACCTCACCACGCCTGCCGCCGCCCCCGGCGCGCCAACCGATCAACCGCACACGCAAACCACTGCGCCAACGAATCCCGCAGCGCCCGCGCCATCCGCAAACACGCACTCCCCTCTGAATGAAGACGAAGAAGCCGTGGACCTCGAAGAGCGCGACGCCGGCGGCAAGGACGATTTCGAATTAGCGCAGCGTCCGCGCCGCACCTCGCTCACGGTCCTCACTCCCTCGCCCGTCAGCGCCTCCGTCCTCTGGGCCGGCACCAGCAACGGCTTGGTCCAAACCACGCGCGACGCCTCGCAATCCTGGCAGAACGTCGCTCCCGCCAGCTGGCCGAAAAATAGCGAGATCGAAGCCATCGAAGCCTCGCACTACGGCGCAGGCACCGCGTACGTCGTCCTCAACGCGCGCCAGGATCTCCAGCCTTACATTTTCCGCACCCACGACGCCGGAAAATCGTGGCAGAAAATCACTGCAGGCTTGCAGCCCGATTGGATCGCCCGCGTCATCCGCGAAGATCCCGTCCGCAAAGGTTTGCTCTACGCTGGAACAGAAAACGCCCTCTACGTTTCCTTTGACGATGGCGACCACTGGCAATCCCTGCAGTTGAATTTCCCGGCCTCCGATGTCCGCGATCTCGCCGTGCATGGAGACGACCTCGTCGCCGCCACCTACGGCCGCGCCATCTGGATTCTCGACGACCTTACGCCGCTCCGTCAGGCTGGCCCGGAAATCGCCAACTCCAATGCGTATTTGCTGAAGCCCGCGCCTGTCGTCCGCGTTCGCTACGACAACGACCAGGAAACTCCGCTGCCGCCCGAAGAACCCACCGCGAAAAACCCGCCCGACGGCGCCATCATTGATTACTATCTGAAATCCGTTCCGCCCAACCCGCTCACGCTAGAAATCCACGACGCACAGGGGAAAGTGGTGCGCCGCTTCAACAGCCTCACCCCGGCCCTGGATTCCACACCCAAAAACGTTCCGGACTATTGGTTCGGGCCGCCCGCACATCTTTCGAAAGATGCAGGACTGAACCGCTTCGTTTGGGATCTGCGTTACGATCCGCCGCAAACTCTGAATTTTGGCTACTTCGGTGGCCTGCTCGATTACGTCGAGTACACCATCTCCGACCACGCGCTCCCCACCGACACGCCTCGTGAACAAACTCTCGGCCCTCTCGCCGTCCCCGGCCAGTACGAAGTCATTCTCATCGGCAACGGAACGGTCATGAAACAGCCGCTTATCATAACGCTCGATCCGCGCATCCACGCTTCTCAAGCCGACCTCGAAGCGCAGCTGCTTGCCGCAAAACGCATTGACTCCGGCCTCGCCGCCACCAGCAAGGCCTTCCAATCCATCACCAATCTCCGCGCCGCCATCGCCGACCGCCTGAAAACTCTCGGCGTTCCGCTCGAGGAGAAGCACGCCTCAAGATTCAGCGAGCAGTCCGGCGAACCCAAGGAAAAAACCGCGGAAGAAAAA
Organism: Acidobacteriota bacterium; assembly: GCA_013289695.1. Lineage (GTDB taxonomy): Bacteria > Acidobacteriota > Terriglobia > Acidiferrales > UBA7541 > Palsa-295. The sequence goes on along the minus strand of JABCZK010000007.1, from coordinate 78,303 downwards.
GCTCAGGACGAGAAAGCCGCGGCCGCCAACCCGCAAGCCAAGGCTTCCGCCGATGCTCTGAGAGACTTGGACAAGCAAGCTGCCACCATTCTGGAAGGAACCTTCGATGCTCCCGGCATAGGCCCCATCAATCGCGACCTAGCCCGCACCTCCTTCTTCATCCAATCCGGCGACGCCGCCCCCAGCTCTACCGCCAAAGCCGTCATGGAAGAATCCTGCTCCGAGTTGAACAAAAATCTATTAGCCTGGCGCGATCTGGATGCCCAAGCCGTCCCAGCTACCAACACCATCATCGCCAAATCCAACTTAGCCGCCCTTCCAACTGCCACGATTATGTCCATCACAACCACTCAGCACGACGCGGCCCCAGCCGACGCCTGTACTCCGTAACCGTCCGCTCGGTTAGCCGATCCCGTGGAACTTGCATTCCTAGGGGCGGGTCTCAGACCCGCCCCTGGGAGCGCCCATTTCCTGATTGGCGGGGTTGCGCTACAGATTCACAGCGCGTCCTCAATGTCCACACCGCACCGTTCGCATTTTCCTGAACAACGTGCTACCGTGTCCTGTGGTTCACCTACAAAATTCGCGCACAACTCGCCGCATGAACCCGCCGCTTCCGCGCACCGCGTATCTTCCATTCGATACAAATGAAAGCCCGCTCAATTACTCAACTCCTTCAAAACAAAGGCTACTAGCAATTTCTATTCGATCCAAATTGGGCCTTTTTGCTCGCCTGCCATTTCGCAATCTCTTCGCCGCCCGTGCCGCCTCTAGCCACTCGTCACCGCTCACTTGTCACCGCATTTCTAATCGCCAGACACAGGAATTAAAACCTAACGTAACTTGCAGAAAACAAAAGACCGCACTCCTTCCTAATCGCCAAATAATGCATGGTTGGAAAAATCCATTTGCGGCGTCCCAGAGCCTCACGCAATCCATGGGTCGCGGTTCACTAATCACCAATCACTGCTCACAACTCACGAACCACAAATCACAAGTCACGAATCACACCAATGGCCCATCGTAAACACCACGACCGCCTCGAAGAGCTTCGCCAGCTCAACGCCGAAGCCGAAGCGGGCGGCGGCGCCGAACGCCGCGAGCGCGAACACAAGCAAGGCAAGCTCAGCGCCCGCGAACGCGTTGACCTGCTGCTCGATGAAGGCTCTTTCGAAGAACTCGACAAATTTGTGCGCCATCATTCCCACGATTTCGGCATGGAAACGCAGCGCCCGCCCGGCGACGGATTCATCACTGGCTACGGCCGCATCGGCGGCCGCTTGGTGTACGTCTTCGCGCAGGATTTCACCGTCTTCGGCGGCTCGCTCTCCGAAGCCAACGCTTCGAAAATCACGAAAATAATGGACCTGGCCATGCGCGCTGGCGCTCCCGTGATTGGCCTGAACGATTCCGGCGGCGCGCGCATTCAGGAGGGAGTGAAATCTCTCGCGGGCTATGCGGAAATTTTCCTGCGCAATACGCTCTCGAGCGGCGTGATTCCGCAGATCAGCGCGATCATGGGCCCCTGCGCCGGCGGCGCCGTCTATTCCCCGGCGATCACCGATTTTATTTTCATGACTCGCGATACGTCCTATATGTTTGTCACCGGCCCGGACGTCATCAAAACGGTCACGCACGAAGAAGTCACCAAGCAGGAGCTGGGCGGCGCCATGACCCACAATGCCACCAGCGGCGTCGCGCATTTCATCTCCCGCGATGACGCCGAATGCCTGGCGATGATCCGCGAGCTTTTCAGTTACTTGCCATCGAACAATCTGGACGACCCGCCGCGAAAACCCAGCAGCGATCCCTGGGACCGCATCACGCCCTCGCTCAACGCGCTCGTCCCCGAAAATCCGCAACAGCCCTACGACATCAAGGACGTGATCCACGCGCTCGCGGACGATGCCGAATTTTTCGAAGTGCACGAGCACTACGCAAAAAATATCGTCGTGGGCTTTGCGCGCTTCGATGGTCGCTCCGTCGGCATCGTGGCGAACCAGCCGGCGTTCCTGGCAGGCGTCCTCGACATCAATGCCTCGGTGAAAGGTGCACGCTTCGTGCGTTTCTGTGATGCGTTCAATATTCCGCTGATCACGTTCGAAGACGTCCCCGGATTTCTTCCCGGCACGCAGCAGGAATTTGGCGGCATCATCCGCCACGGCGCGAAATTGCTCTTCGCGTTCGCCGAAGCCACGGTTCCGAAAATTACGGTCATCACCCGCAAAGCGTACGGCGGCGCCTACTGCGTCATGGCTTCCAAACACATTCGCACGGACATTAATTTCGCCTGGCCCACCGCCGAAATCGCGGTGATGGGCCCCGAAGGCGCCGTCAACATCGTCTACAAACGAGAAATTGACCGCGCCCCCGAATCCGAACGCGAAACCCTGCGCCAGGAAAAAATCGCGGACTTCCGCGAACGCTTCGCCAACCCCTTCGTAGCCGCCGAACAAGGCTACATCGACGCCGTAATCGAACCTGCCCACACCCGCGCCAAACTAATCACGGCCTTACGCTCCCTCGAAAATAAACGCGACACCAACCCTCGCAAAAAACACGGCAACATCCCGCTATGACTTACTCGCTGGATGCGGTTTGTGTTGGCATCCTTCTGATTTTCTATCTGGGCACCGTCGTGGGCCTCCGCTGGACCCCGAAGACAACCACCGTGACTCAGTACGACCCGCCGCCAGGAGTTTCTCCCGCCCTGGCTGCCTATCTACGCGACAACGGAAAATGCGAGCGCGCCTTTGCCGCCGCCCTGGTTTCACTCGCTTCCAAAGGCTACTTGCGGATCCGGCAGCACGAAGACTGGTTCACTCTGGAAAGATTCCGTGCGGCCGACTCGTCACTCCCGCATGAAGAATCCATCATCCTTACGACACTTTTCTATCCGCCCAGCATTCACACCTACAAATTCAACTCGCGTGAATGTACTTGGCTATCGCAGACCTACGAGAAATTCAGCAAAACGATGGACGGGATTGCCGAGCCCGAGCTGATGTCGGCGCACTCGTTTGTGTGGTTCAGCGGGATCGCCTACTCGGTGGTCGCGCTTGCATACCTTTCTTACTCCGTACCTATCTTTAGTCGAATCGCATCCGTGGCGTCGGTCGTGTACCTCAGCATATTCATATTTCTCGGCAGTTCGGCGTTAATCGCAGCCGCGCGGGCCTGGCCGCCGACTCTTTGGAAAATTGCTTCGTTTTTTCGCCGCGACGGACGCCCTGTGCGCGCACTCGACTTCGCCGATTTGCCTCCAATTGTGCTCACCGCGTCGTCGCTGCTCGGTTTTGGCTTTCTTGGCGCCCTGACTTCTGGAAAGTTCGCGCTGCTGCTCACCAGTTTCTTCTGCGTGAATGTAATCTTCAAAGGGCTGCTGGAGGCGCCGACGAATGCCGGTCGCGCGGTGCTCGCCAAGCTCGATGGATTTCGTGAATTTCTCGCGCGCGCAGACGCAAACCGCTTGAACCACGAGAATCAACCCGGCGAGACGCCGGAAACTCTTGAGAAATATACCTCGTACGCGGTGGCTCTCGACGTAGAACACGCCTGGGGAGAAGAGTTCACGGAAAATCTTCTCGAAATGCTGCAGTTCGATCTGGCCTACAGCCGAGGCGCGGGAGTGCTCACGGGCCTACCGGACCTGCTAGCGCAAAACGCGGAAGAATTCGGTGAAAACGTACTCCAGCTGAACATTCCCAGACCCCACAAACATCACAAGGCTCCGCAATGAAATCGCTCAACGACGGCCGACGGTAGTGGGCTACTTTGAATCTTTCTGCTCTAACTTGACGGATCTGACGGACCAAATCAAACAGCATATAAACGCGAATAGGATTGGGGCCACGTCCCTCAAATCTCGATTCAGCCTATAGATTGGGAACTGATGGTATGAAGGCATGAGAAAAGGCGGAGGACCAAGTCTGTAGGTTTCGATGTAAATGTCCACGAGAACCGCGAGTTGAGTGAAGGAAATTACGCCGAATATAGTAGTGCCAGCCAACGCCATGAGTCGTAGCGTTCACTTCATTTACGCCGCTGTTTCCGCCCCCCGTTGCTCGTAGGCTCCCCAGAGGGCCACCAAATCCTCTACGCTCCAGAGCCGATCCGTCACGCCAGCAGCCATAGCCGGGGACGTGCGAAGTGTACGATGAATCTTGATGGAGTTGTAGGTAGCCACTAGAATACCGGGTCAACGCCGCAGCGGGTAGCAGAGTAATTTTGCGTATGCCGAGTTGAGGATTCGAAATTAGCGATCGAACCTTGCACCGCCCGCTGTCGCTTCCATGCCCGGATGAATTGCCAGGCAATCGCGTTGAGATTTTCCCCCGGCACAACTTCTCCCTTCTTCCCAGGCTGAATGCCATGAACGGCTTTGGCCACTCTCACCAATTTTTTCGCCGGTTGCGACTGAAAAGGATCCAAGCTTTTTCCTTAGAAAAGTCCCTTCAAATTGTCTCTTCATTTGCTGTTGCCGGATTCGTCGGGATGGGATCCGGCGCATCGGGCTGCGCGTCCATCATTTCCTGGATCTTATCGAACGGAATGCACGGGGCACCGTTGCCGCTGGGCAAACATTCCGCCGGTGCGGGCTGGGCAACTGCTGCGGCGGGCGGGACGGTGGCCATCGCCGCCGGCGCATCATACGCCGGCGCGAAGTGAAAGAAGCCGGCGACGGCTACACAGAACACCAGGCTGGCGATCGTTCCGTATCGGATCAAGTGCGCAGTCTTTTCAGTTTCCATTTTAAAACTCCTGCTCGTGGTCCCGCGTATTCACTGCTTTTCTCCTACCGGCACTGGGGCGAGCCGATAGCTTGTGCTCCTGCCACCTTCTTCGTTTCGAATCAAGGCACCTTTATCAATGAGATCAGAGATGTCATTGATTGCCGTGTTGTGCGAGCAGTTTGTCATCTTGGACCACTTATCTGCGGTTAATTTACCTTGGAGCCCATCGAACAGCTTGTTCAGCATCTTCTTTTGGCGATCATTAAGAATGATCGATCGATTTTTCAGGCCACGAAGCAGGGATTCTTTTTCCAAAGCACTGTCGGTTATCAAATTCGACTTTTCAATCGAACGATCGAGGCATTTCAGGAACCACACAAGCCACTCCGTGATGTCCATGGAGCCTTTTTGCGTACTCTCCAAGACACGGTAGTACTCCGCTCGCTCTTCAAGAATCTGCGATGACATGCTGTAAAAGCGTTGCTGGCTATCATCTGATCGAGCGAGGCACAGTTCCGAGATCGCGCGTGTGATGCGGCCGTTGCCGTCCTGGAAGGGATGAATTGTGACGAGCCACAGATGCGCGATCGCAGTTTTCAAAAGAGGATCCGGCTGGCTGTCGCCGTTGATCCAAGCAAAGAACGCAGTCATTTCAGGTTCAACGCGATCGGCAGGAGGCGCCACAAAATGAATTTTTTCCTTTCCAACCCGATGTCCGGAAGCAACCTGCATAGAGGCATCGCGCCACGCGGCAACACGAATTTTGTGCAAGCCACTATATCCACCCGGAAACAAACTGTTGTGCCAACCGAATAACCGCGCGTCATTTAGCGGCGCTTCGTAGTTTTGAGTTGCATCCAGCATCAATTCCACAACGCCTTCCACGTTGCGATCTTCTGTACCCCGAACGCCGCCGGCGTTGAGATCAAGTCTTCGCGCTATCGCAGATCGAACGCTTTCTGGGTTCAAGACGACGCCTTCAATCGCGCTCGATTTGATCGTCTCTTCCGTCAAGACTTTCAACGTCGCGTCCCAACGGGAAGAAAGGCCGTAGCTTCGCATCCTCCCGAGCAGTGCGCCCTGACGAAGCCTGACGGCGGACAAAATACCGGCGACAGCCGTGGCGTCCCAAGTAAACTGCGGCCAGTCTGCTTGTTCGTGTATGTATTCTACCAACATTCTCACAAATATTCTCCCAACGCCCTGCTTCTAATCTCACAACATTCTAACAAATAATCTCCCAGTTGTCAAGCTATTTTCCTTTTTCTCTTCGAGTTGTAAAGCGCCAGTACAGCAGTCGGCTTGACCGGAACGCCAAAAGTCCCATGCCTTGGTCACGCGTCGTTCCTGGCCGGCCGGATCCCGGCGGTAGATCGCTTGAGATTTGATAGTGCCCGCACGGTTTATGAATTGACCCGCGCGCGGAACAAGCGTCCATTACCAGCGATGAGAGCGGGCAAGGTGCTACGTTTTTACTGGTCTGATGTTGAAAAATGGTTGCGCGGTGAGGATGTTGCGTGACGAGAAGTGTGGTGCCACCGCCCAGATTCGAACTGGGGACCCCCACGTTATGAGTGTGGTGCTCTAACCAACTGAGCTACGGTGGCTACGCCTTGATATTGTACTTCTTGCGCGCCACCTGTTCCAGTTTCTTCAACCCTTTCTGCGCTCGCTTCTGATCGGGTAGCACGTAGAACGCCATCGTTGTCGAGACGTCGGCATGCCGTAGGATGCTCTGGATTTCTTTGCTGTCCACACCGGCTTCGTTGAGACGCGTTCCCAGCCCTCGCCTAAAAGCATGCCAGCGGAACCAAGCGCCATTTATGTGCTGGGGGATACCCCGGCGAGAGAGGTTATCCAGATTGATTGGCCTCAAGAGTTTCTCGCCCCTGAAAATCCAACCGTCCTTTCCGGCCGGATAGTCTTTCTTGTACTTCGTAAGGATCCTTCGCAACAAAGGCACTACAAAAACACCCGCCTCGCGCGCTTCTGTTTTAGGTGCACCCTCTTTGCCGCTCCAAATTTTCCGCTGGATTGAAATCTCCTTTCCATCGTAATCGCTCCATTTGAGGCCCATCAGTTCGCTGCGCGTGAACCTCGTAAAGGCCGCCACGGCGCAAACTGTACGCGCGGGTTCAGGCAACTTGTCCAGCATCTCAGCAACTTCCAAGAGCGAATACGCATGCTTGTTGGATTCCAGCGTTTTGGCCCTTCGAATCTTTTCACCCTCCGATAATCCCGAAAGTTCCCCCGCCACCTAGCGACCCCCGGCCTTGGCGTTTTCGAAGGGGTTGTTTCCCACGTACGACCCATCTGAGATCGCCCAAGTAAATAGACCGCGCAAAAAGTTTTTGATCCTTAGATGTCGTTGGTGGGACAGTTCTGCGGGTAGGCTTTCCAGAAACCGCTGGGCATCGCGGGCCGTGAAGGACCGCAGTGGGATGTTGGCGGCTGCGCTATCTTTGACGCGGATGTTCCAAATGTATTGGTAGCCCTCGATTGTGGAGGGCTCAATGTGCAGTTCATCGCCCGAGGGCTGCGCCAGCCGCCAGTTTAACCGCGGGAAGTAGCTGTTGGATAACGGCCTAGGCGGCCCGCGCAGCGTTCCGCCTGGCGTCCCCTAGGACGTTTGGCGGTACCCCTGGGGCGGTTTTAGCGGGCGTAAAGCGCCCTTTTTAAGGCCCAGGGCGGCCCTTGGCCGGGCATAGGGCGCGCTATTGGAAGCTTAAAATTGATGTCCGGTTCCGGCGTTAGATGGGATGAGAACCTAAACGCGTCGACGCAAGCACGCGAGGATCACGACGCAGCCCTCGGCAGGCATGAAGAGCAACGGGTCACCATTATGTGCAAACCTTTGCGGAACACTGTTTATACATGCCGGTAAGTGCTTTCCCTATATGATGCTTGGTCTCATTAGGTTTTGGTGATCGGGTTGCTAGCTCGGACTCCTATATGTGTGTGTCCTAGGAGGTTTGTCAGTCACCAGCGTTTTCAGGAGAAGCCTACTTTCCCCGAGTGGTCCGACCTTGCGTTTTTGCTATCTCCTGTTGTCTAAAATTGGCTCGCGGACATAAAAGCGCAGCCGTGCATGTGTCTGACGGGCTCTAGGCGTAACCCCAAAAAGAAGGCTGCAGCCGTTCCCGCATGCCTTAACGAGTCTTCTTTGATTTAGCAACTTCACGAGGAGGATCTATATGATTCGCAAATCCATGGTCTCGTTTATGTGTGCTGCGATCGCGCTGGTCGCATCTGCGCCCTTCGCATTTGGACAGCAGGCCGCAGTACTGCCGAAACCAAATCCATTCATGACCCCTACAAAGAACCCGAGTACTGCTGAAGGAGCAGCTTTGGAAGCTGCGCTCAACAAAACCAACTCCGCGGTCCAGACGAACGCTAACAAGAAAAATGGGCCCCAACTTCAAACCTTCACCTATACCGTCACGTCGAGCAGGGATGGAAATGTCTACAGTGGCGAGATTGTAGGGACGAGTCCATTCTTTGGCGCGAATGGGCGTACTTCAGTTTCAACTCAGCTGATTCCGATTGTAATCGTTACCAATTCGGTGTTCGCCGGTGTAAATGCAATGGGAGTAATTCTGACGGCTCCTGGCGTCACAGTATTCGATCCGACGGTCGCCGACGACTCTTGCTTGTCATCCCCAAACGACGTTCCGCTCAAACTCGTGCAGCAGTCACCGATCTTCCGTCCTTTTGATTTCAATTTTGGTGGCACCGATGTGGGTGTGACTCAGACCACCGACGCATTCCAGCGGGGAAACTTCTTCCAACTCATTTCACATGGTGCTTCGGGTAAAGTTAACTACCAGGTCGTTCTTGATCCCGTCACAACCGTCCCGAAGATCGTCATCAACATCCCGGCAGCGGATGGCGTGGCCTTCCCAAGCGCCGCATTTGGCGGTTGCCCAACCGGCACAGAGGGGATTATCGACATTGCGGTTTATGAGCCCGCGATCATTGGCTTATTCACCCAACTTGCATCACAGGGTGTTAACCCGAGCACCTTCCCGCTTTATTCCCTTCACAATGTGGTTGAGTGCGAGGGAGCAACGTCCGGGTGCGCAACGCTGAATAGTGGCGCGTGTTGCATTTTGGGCTTCCATGACGCATTCGGGGCGCAGTCCTTCGGCACTGCAGATTTTGACACCAGCTCTATCTTTTTGAGTCCGGTGCCAGATGTTTCTATCATGTCGCACGAAGTCGCGGAATGGATGAATGATCCGTTCGTCAACAATCCAACGCCTCTATGGGGCCACACGGGGCAGGTTGCGGGGTGTCAAGGGAACTTGGAAGTTGGTGATCCGTTGAGCGGCACGCTTGCGCCGCCGATTTTCAACCCCGAAAACGGGTTTACTTACCACATGCAGGAATTGGCGTTTTTCTCTTGGTTCTACGGTGCTCCTTCGGTTGGAGCCAACGGATGGTTCTCCGACAACGCCACGTTCTTGACCGATGCCGGCCCAGTGTGCACGCCATAGGGCGACGCACTTTGATAGCAGGTTCCTTGCAATGAATTGAACCAGTTGGCTACGAGCCGTCTTAAGGGCGGCCTGTAGCCATCTCTTTCAGGGAGATCGTTCGTCCAGCAAAGGCCGGCGTCCCGGCTTCCGGCCGCGAGTTTTCATTGCCTGCCTGAAAACGTACTGCTCAATGCGCCGTCGGATTTTCTCCTGCGGCGCATTCGCATTTGTCCTCAACAAATTCCACCTGCCTGATAAGTCACCTGCAAGTCTCCGCGCAGCCCATCAAAAAACTGCAGAATCATGCTCGCTTTCGTCTCGATGACGCATTCCATCACGATCTTCCCCGCAGCATTCATCACCGCCAGCGAAATGCTTTCCTTGTGCACGTCCATACCGATATACTTTTTGCTATCCATATAGAGGGCGCTCCTTTCTGAAGTGGGTTCGAGCCGACACTCCAAACCTACTCCAACAGGGGCGCCCTTTTATATTGCGTCGGGTCGGAGATCTGCTTTTGCCCGAAATTCTACATGTACGGTAACGGCGTTTACCAGTTAGCCGGTTCCGCCTCTCAGAACGTTCTTGGTGAATGCGCTACGAGCAAGAAACGCCCAACTCCACGACTTCCCTTACGGCCGCCGGTTTTCCATCAGGCCCTATCGCCGGTTTCAATCTCCATTCGTTGAGGGTTTCAATCGCCTTCTGCGTTAATCCGAAAGGCAGACCGACTTTAACTGTGATGTCCTTCGGGTGTCCGTCTGGATCGACTGTCAGTTCCAGCACAACGGTGCCGCTAAATTTCTGTCTCAAGGCTTCCATTGTGTACTGTAGATACGGACAAGATAAGCAAGTTGGATAGGAATAGCTGTTCTCACCAGGCCGAGGCAACGATGAAAATTCGTCCTTCTGTCTTTCTCCAACAAGCTCTTTAAGGTCGTCAGTGAGAGGTATGGAAGTATCGAACTCGATATATCTCTCAGCCAGGGCGCTCAGCGGATATGCGTCCACCGTGAGCTTCAGACCGCCAATACTGTTCGAGAGCGTGCCGTAGGCCCAAGCGTCCACTTCGGTTTGTCCGACAATCCATCGCGCGGTGGCTATGTTGTGAAGGTTCGCGAGTACGAGTTCGTTTTTCTTTAGCAATCCGAGTAGTTCCGAGTAGTCTTCGACTCGAACGTCTTGTCCCGACTTAGCCAGGGAGGCACGGAAATCAGCGGCAAGCTTTTGGCCTACAGCGTCCATTCCATCTGGACCGACGAAATCAAAAACTAACACGGACTTCAACTTGGCATGGGAGAGCGAAGTCGCCACCTTTCCAGCGAGCGCGTCAATTTGCGGAGCCTGCGCCATGAGGGACGGAGATATAGACAGAAAAAGTAGCGCTCCGATCGAAGCTCGAACGCAATTGGAAGCAGCGGATTGCATTGGATGTACCTTGCCAGGCATTGTAACTCTTTAGGACTGAACTGGTCGCGGGTATTGATCCACTTCTGAAAGTCTTAACTCCTGATTTGCGTCGCAGCGTTTACCAGACTTTACTCAAACTCGGTTCAGGTGACCCGCGCCTGCGAATGCGACTAACCCGCGTGCGGGTACAGCAGTTTTCCAAGCGGCACTAGCAGCCTTTCGGGCATGCGCGCCAGCGCCCAGTTTCCTACGCGCGATCTGAGATTTTTCGGGGATGCCACGCCTGATTCAGCTGGATACCGCCGGTAAGCAAGAGGCACGCGCTGCGCACCCAAGTGGTCTTTGAATCGCAACAATCCTTCGTGATCGAGCGCGGATCGGCCAAAGTCCAATTCACGGTAACCGTGACCCTTGGCGTGCTCGATGATTTCCGCCATCAGCAGCGGCACGCTTCCAAGGCTGTGGTGAACCTCATCGGAGGCTCCGTATTTGTAAACCATCTGTTGACGGAAACTGAGGGTAATCACGCTCGCCAGGGGCGTTTCGTTCCGTCTGGCAATCCAGACGGTGAAATCTTGTCCCAGACACTGGGCCAGAGCCTCGAACCACGCGAGCGGCTGCGGCGGCAAGCCGTGGCGCCTCCTGGTGGCCACTTGCAAATCGTAAAAGTCCCTCAGCAATTGCGCGGAGTTTCCGCGCGCGCACGTGACGCGCTCCCGGCGCGCGCGTCGGATCTTTCGCCGAACGCAATCGGCGTGCATGCCCTGAAAGATGACTTCGAGATCGGCACCGAGATCGAGCGAATGCAGGCAGTAGCTTTCTGATTTCTGGAACAGCGACCACGAGTTGGGGATGCCCGTGCGAGGTCGCATCTCGATATACCGCCAGCGTCGCGGATTTTGCGTCAGGTGGCTGAGAATTGCCTGGACGTCTTCTGGATCGTCCATCAAAGGTTCGCAGTGATCCGAAAAGGGCAGGGACACCAGCCGCCGCTGCGTCAGCCACGTCTGAACCTCGCAGAACACCACCGCGTTCCGAAGCTCTTCGTGCGGTACAGAGGTGGTGAAGGCGACCGGCAAGTATCCGTAGCTGTGCTTCAGCGCTTGCAGCCATCCCCGGCTGTGAAAAACGCTGGCGCGCGGATGCACTCGGATGAAACGCTCCCAGCGCGGGTCGCTTAGCGGGTCGAGCGAGTAGACGCTCGTGGGGCCATGCGCTTTCCTGGCCGCTTGGGACGCGCTTGAGGCACTTAGCAGCCGCTCTAGCTCTGCGTCGTTCCTCTCCCGGTCATCCAGGGATCCCGGGAACTCAAGTGTGGCCTTTTGTGTCATCTGTTCCTCCCCGCCCTAGAAATCTTTCGAGCGATGTCTCCAGGGCAGATGAGCCACACGCAGAGAAGGCCCTTGGCGGGGGAGCGTGCTAGCCATCTCGCTGGGGAGCCTACAAATGCGTAAACGGGAATGGAATACGGTGAATACTGGAGATCATGGGGAAAACACGAAGGCCAACGCCGTCAGCGGGCCCACGCGAGGATGGCTCACGAGCCTCCGCACTTCAGGCCGTTTCCTGGCTTCTTGCTCGACGGCTCGGCTTAACTCCTCGATGGTCGGATTCATCCGATCCAGCAGTTCCGCCAAGTTCGTGAATTCTGATTGAGCACAGAGCCGCAATCGCTACCGCCATCGTGCCCAACTCCTCACGGGCTTCGACAGAATTTCCGAGTTCTTCGCGGCGAATAAATATTGCCGCTTCAGCTTTAGGGACAAGCCGACGCAGTTTCTCTCGGTCTGATTCATCCATGGCTTGCAGAAACATTTTCTTCCAATGAAGGGGGCTGTCGCAAGACATATGCGCCTCCAAGGGATTTTTGGCTCGAAGCGGAAATTTAACGCTCTTGCGGATTTCTAGTCAACAGATTTCAGGCACAGCGACTAGGTAGGCCGGCGTTCGGATTGAGATACATAATTCCCTGTATTGCTTGGAATCCTGCTCGCTGCAATTATCCGGCTGCGAACCGAGAACGCTTTGCGGGGGACTCGGGCTGGGGATTCGCGACCGTACGGTTCGCCCCAACTCCTGTGCCGTTCCATTGGACGTCGAATTTGGCCACGAAACGCACTTGCCCCAGTTGCAAAAGTGTCGAGGCTGTTCGTTCGCGTCGCCGTGGCGCTATTGAACGCTACCTTCTTCGAACCCTCGGTGTTCGCCCTTTTCGCTGCCTTAGTTGTAACGCCCGCTTCTACGCTTTCGTGCGCTTCGATGAAGAGACATCCGTTAACAACAAGGCTGCGTGAGCAGTCTTCGGGAGTCCAAAATGATCGGTCAACGCCGCAGACATTCTGGTAGCACAAAGCTGCAACTCAGAACGTTTGAATCGGGCTTGAGGTGCCAGCAAGGTAGAACTCTCAAAAATTGTAGGACTCGCAAACGAGGCGAAGCGGTGCGCCCAAGCTTGATTTACAATCGTTGGACTCAGTTTGTAGAAATGCTCAAGAAAAAATGGGTTAGTTCGAGCGACGGAATAGTTACAGCTCTCACGGAAGAAGAAATGGAGATTCGGCGAGCGGAATTGCGCAACCAAATTGCGGCGCTCAGTCAGCGCGACTAAGCGAAGGACCAAGGGGCGAACCGCTTCACGCTACGCCCGAGCGACTTTGTCCTTTTCAGCTCGGGCTCGCGGCATACCTTCAAATTCCCGAATTGCCTCCATCGCATACACACCCTCTTCGTTGCAAGCCTTGCATCGGAGCGTAAATGCGCGGGACTTGGCATCTTGATTTTCGCTTACGTCGCTGTGTTTTAGTTCCTCGTAAAATGCGGCGTCTTCTTTGGTGCCAGTCTCGTCGTCATCGAAGTTGTATCGTTCGTGTGGAACTGCTGGACGGGAGCGCTGGCGCATCTGGGCGTCGCGTAACCGAACAGGTGCCGTTCGGGGGTCAAAGACTGGTGAAGCAGAAGTCGCCCAGAGCAGCTGTCAAAGTTGGTTAAGCTTTTCTACGTCGGTCTGTGCGGCCTGGACTCCTGGCCCGCCACTTTCCACAATGCTTGGACCATAGCGTCGCGACGGTACCATTTATAGCCGCCTGCCGTGTTGACTGCCGACATTTCTTCCAAGTTCGGGAACCGCTCCTTGGCGTCCGCATAATCTTTCGCCGCTACTGTGGCCGTGTAACCATCCGGCTCGGAGCCCACGTATTGCTTGGCGTAAGTATAGGCATCCATCGCACTGCTCAAGTGCTGACAAACCTCTGTTGCGATCGATTGTTGCTCACCGTCAGAAAACTTAGCGATGGCCTGCTTACAGCCTACATCGCGATCACCGAATTTCAACAACGCATCGGTAAGACGCTTGGAGTATTCATCCTTCGTCGCTCCGGCTGAAACGACAATATCCATGTCTTGGACGGCCGAACGCATTTGTTGAAGCGTCGCCATTCCCTCGGCCCTCGCTATTTTCTTTGAGGATGTGCAGCCGCCAAGCCCAATCACCAGAAGCAGCCCTACTTCCATCGTAATCCTGATAGCTTTTATCACGGCCCTTCACCCGCTAGCCTCGACACATCGCGCACTCTCACGTTCTGTATCTTTCGGTACCGCTTCTGTCGGTTCAGTCGGTTTGCTCTCTTGTCCTTCCGATAGATTTCACGGAAAAGACCTTCAAGCTCTGTGATTTCGGCTTCCGTGATATTGGGCCAAACCACGAAGGCTGAGAAATGCGTCCAGAGTTCTCGTTTCCGTTTGCTGTTGGCGTGTGCTTCCAGACGAGCGCGAATTCCAGCACCGCCGTCCGCCATTCCCACATAAACGACATCGTATTTTCCAATTCGCGGACGATAGCGATGTAGCGCGTAGATTCCCCGGAGTCCTGTTGGCACGGAATCGATTCGGTCCTTTGGAATCCACTGAGCACAGCTTCGAACGAGACGGAGAGGGTGCCCGTGATGCAAACCGGAGGCCATAACGAGCAATGATACTCATAGTCCGTGGACACATAAACCGTGAGGCTCAAAGATGACGCGCAAGGGTAAATGGACGACATTCGCGTCAGGTTCGGAAAAGCTGTCAGGCAGAAGAGGCACAAGCTGGGGGTGTCCCAGGAAGCATTCGCCGATCTGTGCGAATTGGACCGCACATACATTGGCGGGATCGAACGCGGTGAACGGAACGTGGCGCTCGTAAACATCGAAAAGATTGCACGAGCATTGAAGCTGTCTCTATCGGAGTTATTCCGCAACTTGTGATTGCGCCCGTTCCCAAGGGCTCGCCTGAAATTCCACAACAACTTGTAAATTTGGGAAAGCTCGTGAGTGGTGGCAAATCGTCGGCGGCCTCACAGGCGCAGAACCTATCGCTAGCCAAGACGCGCGCGGACTGCGCCTATTTGGTTATCGGTAGCTCGATGTGTGAGGGCATGGTCGGCGAGCAATAGACGCGCTGTGTTGCTGGCACGTAATCGGAAGCGGTCGCTTTGTAGATGCTGGGTACAAACTTTTGCGGATTGCGATCAATGACCGGAAACCATGTGGACTGGATCTGGACCATGATGCGGTGACCCTTCAAAAAGACGTGATCGTGATCGCGCAATGGAATATCCCATTCGGCAGGCTTGTTTGCGCTGAGCGGCGCTGGATGCTCGAAGCTGGCGAGGTAGCGGCCGCGGCGAACTTCCATAGCGATCGGTAGTTCATAACCGTTCAGCGACTGCGCATACGCGCCCGGGTTCGGCCCGCTCTCCGGATCCCAGGCATTTTTCTGCGAATTCTCAGGAAACACATCGATCAGCTTGACCACGAAATCGCTGTCGGTGCCAGATGTGGACGCAAAGAGTCTTGCGGCGAGTTGGCCGGTGACGGTAATGTCGTGATCGAGTGGCGCCGTGACGAACGTGAGCACATCGGGGCGATGATCGACGAAGCGTTGGTCCGCTACTTCCCAGGTTCTCCAATCGCCGGCTGGATAGGTTGGCGAAATCGGGCGCGTGCGATAGGGCACCGGATTAGCTGGGTCCGAGACGTACTGGCGATAGGCTGCCTTTTCCTTCGCGGCGGATGGAGCGTCGAACGAAAGCGTGCCATCCTCGTGCAAATACAAATTCGTCAAACTCGATTCCCGCGGCGGCCAAACCGCATAGCTATGCCAGGTATTCGAGCCGCTTTGGAAAGTGGTGGCCTGCCACGCAGGTTTCTCACCCTTGCCATGCAAGTAGTAGCGGAAGAAGGGTGCTTCGAGATTTTCGCGAAACTCGCGCGAGGTTTCGTGGCCGCCGAACGGAACCAGGCCGATGCTATCGGCCTTGGGCGTTTGCCACTGTCCGTGATACCAGGGCCCCGCCACCATAAAATTGGTGTGGTCGGGGTCGTGCTCGGCGGCGTGGCGGAAAATCTGCCAAGGGCCCCAGGGATCTTCCTGGTCCCAGAAACCAGCGACATTTAAATTAGGGACGGTGGATGCGTGCAACTGGCGGACCCACGCTTCTTTTTTCCAGAAATCGTCATAGTCCGGATGCTCGATGGTGAGATTCCAGTAAGGAATGGCGCCGTGAAGATATTTGGCATTGATATTCGAGAGCGGGCCGAGATCCAGGTACCACTGGTACGTGTCGTAGGTTTCAAACTCAAAATGTGTGTTCTTATTTTTGTCGGATTGCTCGAGCACGGCATATTCAAAGTCGTAGCTCTCGCGCAACGCACCGTAGCGATGGTCGTCGTCGTTCATCCACTGATCGACAGGTGACGCCTGTTCGCTGATGGCCTTGAGCGCCGGATGTGGTCGCAGCAAAGTGAGCGCCGTCGTCAACCCGTCGTAAGAAACACCATACATGCCGACTTTGCCGTTGTTGTTGGGCACGTTTTTTAAGAGCCAGTCGATGCTGTCGTAGGCGTCGGTCGTTTCGTTGGTGGCCTTGGGATCTTGCAGGTCAACCTGGGAGGTTAAATTGAAGACGCCTTCGGATTTGAACCGCCCGCGCAAATTCTGAAACACGAAAATGTAGCCGTCTTGCGCCAGCTCTTTCATTGATGACGGCATCTCCGTCGGCGCTTTCGAGGGCACGCCGTACGGAGTGCGCCGGAAAAGAATCGGAAGCGGTCCGCTCTGGTTTGTGGGAGTCAGGATGACCGTCTGCAGATGAACGCCATCGCGGACGGGGATCATTACTTCTTCAAGCTTGAAAATCGGCGCGGCGACACGCTCCTGTGCGACAGCGGACGCGGCCAGCACGGCGGCCAGCGCAATAACGATTCGAGTTGGATGCAAGATATTCTCTCCTACAAACGGGACTGATTGTATCGCTAGACCAGCGAAGGTCAAATTCACCCTCATCTTCTTGCTGACCGGTGCGGTCGCGCTTGCGCTATTCGACCTATCTTCTTGGGCGTGGGGGACTGACCTTCGACTGCTTTGCTACCTTACCTTGCTAAGAGCAGCGCAAACATGGATCGTTTCGCAAGGAATTGTGAATTTTTGGACGCCGTCTGGAACGCCGGGGTGTCCTAATCGTCCAGATTTAAAAACGGTGCCCACAGCAGGCCGCCAGAAGAAAAAAGAAATGCATTCTGCAGCACGTTAGTTTTACCTTTCTACGCTCGCGTCCCAAGCCCAGCGAAAAACGTCCATACCAGCGAATGTCTGCGGGACTGCAAGCGTGGCTGTTTAACCCCTCTGAAACCCCTTCAGCAGTTCTGCGAAATTCCTGATTTTGCAGTACTGTCGGAGTTTTGAGTCCGGTTGTTCTACGTCCGAGTCGCGCAATCAAGAACCGACTGTTAAACGATCACGTGACACCGGAAAAATCTTCGCAGTTCGGTCATGGGATCCCCTCACCGTTCAGGGTCGGTACGCGGTAAGCGCTAAAAGCCCCCCTTTTTCAACTTACAGCGTTTACCGCGTACTTACGCGGCTTTCCGCTTTTCGGTTGATCGCCCTCCGGTGTGTTTCTGTTCAGAGCTGGCCAAACCACTATCCGCTAGCAACTCTAACGCTCCGTCAATTTCTTGTTTGCTGCAGTTGTGATGAAACAACTCGTGAATGTCGTCACGCGTAAGGCCTTCTTGATTGCTTTGCAACTGCGTAAAAATCTTATCGGCGACAGGATTACCAAGCGACCCGCCGAACACAAACGCTGCCGATTGTTCACAGTAATCCCACAGCGCCGCCGCTGCTTTTAGGTGGTGGGTCCTAATCACGTGCGAACAGCTAAGCAATGCATAAACCATCGAAAGGCGAAGGACTTGAGCTTCCGCTCTAGACGTAATTGGTCCGAGCATGCCACGTGTTTCGGCAGAAAGTCGGATATAAAGTTTCCGCCACGCCTTGCGGGCTTTTTTTGAGAAGCGCATTGTGTCGACCCTACGGGCGAACAGTCGCGCAAGCCTCAATCGCTCAACCAACTCGGCCATCGTTGGCCCGTCGACTCGGCCACCGAAAGGTAAGCACTTTGAGCGCTCAGCGTAAACGAATAGAAAGCGGTTCGCGTATCCGGTGGCTTCATCTGTAGCCGTTAACTCACTGTGAAGCTCGTCCTGGGTGATATGGCCTATGATCGAAACGTGGGCGCCTGTAGCCTTTGCAGGAGCGTGTTTCGTCAGAATGCTCAGGGTATCCGAGTCCCAAGCACTTCTTAAAACGGACGAAAGTGTGTTCCCCTCACGACGTTGGACCTTTAGCACACGCGAAAATTCTGACTGAATCACCATCACACGCTTATCTACCTTCGCAACGACGTCTTCATCGGCTTCGGGCTTTCCAGAATCGTGTTTTCGTCTCTCTGGATCACGGGCAGTCCAGATGAGGCCTTCTCCGGACGAAAGCCCTGTAGCGATCTGTTCGTCGCACCAACGCTTGTCCACTAGATTAAAGATTCGTTTCACGTGAGCCCACGATGTTCCCTTTCTCGATTTAGATGATCGGCCTACAATCAAACAGAAGAGATTTGCTCTATGCTTCGTCGCCTCGATTTCGAAGTGCGCCCGTGGACCGATGCAGTTACCAAACGCCACGAGCAGTTGAACCAAGATCGCCGCATCGCTGCAAGTTCCGCGGCGCCTCCGTTTCAAATCCCCAAAATTGACGGGAGCAAATTACTGCGCGGTGGCCGCGTTGGGCGGCAGATGCTCTTCGAGGTAGCGCAGCAGCAAACTGTACAGATGGAGCGTGGTGCCGGAGCCTTCATTGATGGCGTGCGTGCGATTCGGATACTCCATGAAGTCAACGGGCTTATCTAGCTCGATCAGGCGATTGAGCAGCAGTTCGGTGCCGGCGTAATGTACGTTGTCGTCGCCCGAGCCGTGCACGACGAGCAGATGCCCGCGCAAACCTTCAGCGAAGTTCACAGCGGAACTGCTGCGATAGCCCTCGACGTTCTGCAGCGGCAGGCCCATGTAGCGTTCCTGGTAAATCGTATCGTAGAGACGCAAATCGGCCACGGGCGCGACGGCCATTCCCACGCGGTACAGATCCGGTGAGCGAAACATCAGATTCAGGGTGCTGGAACCTCCGCCGCTCCAACCCCACACGGCAATGCGCGATGAATCCGCGAAGGGATGTGACTGCAAGAACGTTTTCAGCGCGGCGGTCTGGTCGTGAACGATTACGGGATGGATTGCGCCGTAAACAACTTTTCGCCAAGCGCGGCCTTTCGGCGCCGGCGTGCCCCGATTGTCAAAGCTGACGACGATGTAACCGGCCTGCGCGACAGCGCGATTGTAATCGTTGTTCCAGGCGCCCCATTCGTCCAGCACGGTCTGCGCCGCAGGTTCTCCGTATACATAAACGAGGACGGGATATTTCTTCGCGGGATCGAATTGAGGAGGCTTGAGCATCCAAGCGTCGAGACTGGCACCGTCGCCGATATCCACTTTGAAGAATTCGGTGGGCGAGGCGAGCAGCGGCGCGGCACTGGCGCGCAGCGCGGCGTTATCTTCTAGCACGCGAGTGGAGCGATGCGCGGGAAGTTCCACGAGATCGGTTACCGGGGTGAGATCGGCGCGAGAATACGTGTGGAACGCCCAGTGCGCGTCGGGAGACATATCGTAACGATGAGTTCCGGGTGCGGACGCAGGACTGACGCGTTGAGCGTTTTGTGAACCATCTAGCGGCGCGCGATATAAGTAGCGCTGGGTGGCGTTTTCCGGAGATGCGACGAAGTAGAGCCAGCTGGCTTTTTCATCCAGGCTGCCAAGTTCGATCACATCGTACGCGCCCGGAGTGACGAGCTGCACGCGTTTCCCGTCGCGGGATACGAGATAGGCGTGGGACCAGCCGTCGCGCTCGCTCAACCACAAGAACTCCTGGCCGTTGTGGATCCAGTGAATTTCGTCCATCACGTCCACCCAGGTCGAGTCCTGATCACGGAAAATCTGGCGGACCTGGCCGGTCGCGGCGTCGGCGAGCAACACGTCGTTGGTATTCTGCAGGCGATTCAAATGCTCGATGGCCAGCTCGCTGGAATTTCCAGCCCATTCGAGGCGCGCAACATAATTTTCACGCGGATCGCCGGGGACTTGCATCCACGTCGTGTCGCCGCCATCCACGCTGACGACACCTGCGCGGACAGCCGAGTTGGTGGTGCCGGGAATCGGATACGGAATATTCAGGACCGAAGGATACACACCCAGGCCGGGATAAGGAAAGCCGGTGACAATTTCCTTGGGGGCACCGAGATTGTAGAGCAGCTTAAAAATTCCTACGCCGCTCGAATCGAATTGCCAGTAGGCGATGCGGCGACCGTCGGGGCTCCAACGGAACGCGTCGCGAACATCCAGTTCTTCCTCGTACACCCAGTCGGACGTGCCGTTGATGATGGTTTGCGAGCCGTCGTGGGTGAGTTGCGTGATGCGTCCCGTGGAGATTTCTTCGCTGTAAATATTATTGGCGCGGACGTAAGCGGCTTTCGAGCCGTCCGGAGAGAACTTCGCGAACATCAGTGAAGATGCGGGAACGTCACCGCCAAGCTTGCGCAGCGCGCCAGACTGCAAATCCAACACCCAGTAATCTCCGCGGGTGTGCTGCCGCCAGACCGGCGCGGTATTGCTGTAGAGCAGCAGGCGAGCTTTGTCCTTAGACCACGCATAGTTTTCGAATGCGAGCGGGACCTGGGCGCCTGAGGGAATGAGCTTCGCGGCCGAGACGAGAACTTCGCGTTTTCCAGTGGCCGTTTGATAGCGGACGATATCCTGCGCGTCTTTGACAGCCGCGGATGGTTCGACGGTGGTGTAGAACACGCCGTCGTCAAGCCAGCGCGCGGGACCGAAGTATTTGACTTCAAAATCCGGCGACGCATACATGCGATGGAGCAGCTGGTTTGATTCCTGCGATATCTGCGCCTGAAGCGGAATGGCGGCCAGGCCCGCCGCGAAGAGCAGAGCGAGAGTTGGCAGAAATCGTCGAAATAGAATGCGCGCAGCAAACGCCGACGGCTTTGAAACTTCGCGACTCATGCGGTCTCCTACGCAGCCTGGCGTGAACCAGTAGCGCTTATCAGAAAGCGTCGTTGCAGAACGAGAAGCCAACCGACAAATATGAATCCGCGACCAAGAGACGCGGCTTCAGGGGCTAAAGCCCTTTTCCTTGCTGGGCTTAGCGGCGGGGCTGAAGCCCCGCCCATCGGGGACTCACATTCATGGCATGACTTTGAACGATCCATCAATGGAAGTTGCTTTCGCGAATCTCTCTGCCATTCGTCGGCTGAACCGGGCGAGCATTGTCCGGATAATATTTTGCAAACGCCGCGATCTGCGCAGGAGAAGCTTCAATGGGAGTTTTCATTACGAACCATCGGATGCCCTCCTTGCAGGCGGGAATCGTGAGCGAGCCGTCGAACACGTAATAATTCTGGTCGGCGGGCAACAGGTCGGCCGCGTTGATGACCTCCTTCTTCAGCTCCACTTCTTTTCCCGAATCGTGAGGGATGTGGCTCCACAGGTCGCGGAGCATGGCGTTCTCGGCGCCGCTCTTGATGAATACGGCGACCACGGCGGCGCGGCCTGCCGCGGAGTCCATGTGGACGAAGTGAAGTTCCATGTCGTACTTCTTGCCGTTGATTTCGTTCTCGCTGACATGGTGAAAATGGAACTGAACCAGAGGCAGCGCTGTTCCGTTGATGGTGATGCTGCTTCCCGGCTCGTAATTGATTTGGATGGTGTGGCCATTGTTGACGATTTTCAGCGGCGAAAGTTTGTAGTCAAAATGGATGGGGGCCAGTTCCGCAGGTTGCGCACCGACGATATCAATAGGGGACTGGCGCTGGCCCGTCTTGCAAGTGGCAAAATCCGGCTCGAGGTCGCCCCAATGGTCCGGGCCCTCCGCTCCGCTATAGCTCCAATGGGGAGCGCCCGCAGGGTGATCCTGAGCAATCGTGGGACGCGCAAAAACGAGCGCGGCGCAGAGAATGAAACAAGCTGCTATTGTGTGGGTCAAACGAGCCGTCATGGGAAACCTCCGTGGCGAAGAAGGAAAAATAGCATCTCACTTTGCGGGCGAATCTTCAAATATTCGGTGTGGAAAATCCAAAACGTGCGCGTATATTCGCAAGGGCCGAGCGATGGCAAAAGCGTGAACGAAGGCAGCGTTTTCGGGAGCGCCCTGCCGAATGAGACGCCGCGTAGGAATGGAGGAATATGAAAACGGCACTGAGCGTCGCGCTCCTGATTGGTGTCTTTTGCAGCGCGGCGAAAACGGCGCACGCGCAAGGGGCGGCGCAAGCTGCGAAGGAACAGTCTGCCGAAGGCGCGCAGCAATTCGCCGCTCTAGGCGATTTGAAATTGCGAAGCGGGACCGTGATCAAGGATTTTCAACTGGGTTATCGCACGTTCGGGCAACTGAATGCGGCGAAGTCGAATGCGATCCTATGGCCGAGTTGGCTGGGAGGCACGACGCAGGACCTGGTGCAATTCGTCGGGCCGAATAAGGTGGTGGACAGCGCGAAATATTTCGTTGTGCTGGTGGATGCGATTGGGGACGGCGTTACGACTTCACCATCAAACAGCAAAACCCAGCCGCGATTGGCTTTCCCGGAATTTGCGATTCGCGACATGGTGGAGTCCGAGCACCGCCTGGCGACCGAGGTGCTGCACTTGACGCACGTGCATGCGGTGATGGGAATTTCAATGGGTGGAATGCAAACGTTCGAGTGGGTGGTGGCCTATCCGGATTTCATGGACGTGGGAGTTCCCATGGCCGGTTCGCCGCAGTCTACGTCCTACGACAAGCTGCTGTGGACGGCGGAGATGGACGCGTTGCGGCTGGATCCTGAATGGAATGGCGGGCTAGGAACGCAGCCGATGACGGGCGGCTTCGCCGTGTACAACGAAATCGGCAATATGAACGTGACTTCGCCGGCATATCGCGTGGCAAAGACCAGCCCGCAGGATTTCGACAAGTTCATCGAGCAGACACGGAAGGAACTTACGATAAACGCGGCGACGGCGTGCGATGCCATCCGGCAACGCGAGGCGATTAATGCGCTGGATATTCCCGGGGAATTTGGCGAGACGATGGAGCAGGCGGCGAAGAGCGTCCATGCCAAGCTGCTGGTGGTAATTTCTCCAGAAGATCACATGGTGAATCCAACACCAGCGCTGGCGTTTGCGGGAATGATGGGCGCGGTGGTGCTGACGCTGGAATCGCCCTGCGGCCATCTGAGTCTTGGCTGCATTTCCGCGGGACCGATTGTCGGGAAATTCCTTGACGATCCTGCGTCCGTTCAGAGTGCGACATTGCATGGATCGGCCAGCCACTAGCGGAGTCCACGAATCCGCTGGAGAAAACGAGCGGCGGCGCGTCGGTATTACTTCTGGAATGAAACCTGACACATTGGTGATTGTGAATCCCGCGTCCGGCGGCGGGAGGGCGTCGCGCGCCGAGCCGGAAGTGGCGAGCTTGCTGTCTGCACGTGGATGCCGCGCGAAGTTCGTACATTCGAAAAGCTCGGAAGACATACGCGAACAGGCGGCGCGCGCTGCGACGCTGGGATTTCGAACCGTAGTGGCGCTGGGTGGCGATGGCGCGTTTCATCATTTGGTGGAAGGCATTCGCGGAACGGATGTGGTGGCGGGATTTTTTCCAGCGGGAAATGGAAACGATATTGCACGTGCGCTGGAAATTCCCCGCGATCCGGTGATGGCGGCGGACGCGTTTTTGCGCGGACAGCCGCGTGCAGTGGACCTGGTGCGCGTCCGATTCAGTGATGGCCGCGTGGCGCATTACATCGGCGCCGGAGGCATGGGGCTGGACGCAGAGGCTGCGCACCTGGCGAACACGCGATTCCGGGCCTGGCCCGGAGTGACGCGATATCTTGCGGGAGCGTTCACGACATTCTTTCGCGAGCCGCTATTGGATGTGTCGGTTGAGATGGATGGGGCGAGCTGGTTGGGCCGCGCCCTATTTGTGGCGGTGGCGAACGCGACGAGTTACGGTTCGGGCGTGCGCATCGCGCCGCAGGCGAAGATGGACGACGGTTTGCTGGATGTGGTGATTGTGGGTGATGTTGGCCTGATGCGGTTGCTGGAAGCGATACCGATTGTGCTGACTACCGGAGATCTGCGCGGCTTTCCGGAAGTGACGCGTTATCGCTGCCGGCATGTTTCATTGCGCGCGGACCGGGCCGCGCGGGTGCACGGGGATGGAGAAGCGCTGGGCTCGGCCCCGGCGGAGTTTGAGATTTTGCCTGGGGCGATTCGCGTGATGGTGGGGAGAAAAGGCGCCACTGATGAACACAGATGAACACGGATAGAGACAAAATCTGATAAAGATAAATGCAGATACCGGCAAAGACGCTGAGACACACACTCGAGCTGATGACGCCAGTTTTGTCAAAAGTTCCAGCGCAGGGATCGTTGCTCGGGCTATTCGTTTTTCTTTTTGGAGAGTTTTAGGGTGACTTCGATATCGCGGCGGCTGTCAAAGCTGGACACGGTGCGGGTCGAAGAAGTCAAGCCGTCGCGCTCGGCGTGGATTTCGTAATCCACGTTCGGGTCCAGGCCGCTGAAACGATAATTGCCGGACTCGTCCGCGATGTAAGTTTTTACCGCCTGGGATTTCACGTTTTTCAGGTAAATCACGCTGGAGGGCACCGGGTTCTCGCTCTTATCAATCACGCTGCCGTGTAGCACTTTTAATTGCGCTTCCGCTTTTTTCTGGGCTTTGGATTCCTCTTGCGCGCGCGCCGGAATTGCAACCAAGACGGCCAAGAGCAGCACTGCGGCTACCTGAAACAAACTGTGGCTTTTCACGGGTTCCTGTTCTTTTCAGCTCCTGCGGCTGAAAACGAGAAACTTGCGGCCGAATTTGGCGGCGGCTTGAGCGCGAGATGGCCGGCATTCCGGCTTACAACCTGTAAGATGACGCGGAAATCGAAAAAGATGCGAGGATGAAGCGACAGACGAGAATTATCCGACCTCTTCCTCGTCCTCGTCGTCATCCTCTTCATCTTCCTTGACGCTGGACTTTTCCTCTTCTTCATCGTCGTCATCGTCCTCGTCTTCGGAGATGACGATGAGGTGCACGGGATGCGTTTGCGTCACTTCCAGCTCGACGTCGCACTCCGGGCAGCTGAGGATTTCGCCTTCCTCGACTTCGTCTTCGTCCAAATCAATTTCGGTGTCGCATTCCGGACATCGGGTCACGAGAATTCTCTCCTTCCTGGGTGTACTTCCACTGGCGGGCTATTATATACCGCAGGTGTCAAGCGAAGGCGAGAGGGGATGCGTAAAGGTGACGGTGCGACGCGAATATCCGGAGCGGCCGCTGGTGGGAGTGGGCGGAGTGGTGATTGCAGACGGGCGGGCGCTGCTGATTCGGCGCGGCAGCCCGCCGCTGGAAGGCGAGTGGTCTATTCCCGGAGGCATGCTGGAATTGGGCGAGACGTTTGAGGAAGGGGTGCGGCGCGAATTGGCGGAAGAGACGGGGCTGGAAGTGCGGGTGGTGGACTTTATCGAGGTGTTCGAGAGGATTTTTCCGGATCAAGATGGGAGAACGAAATATCATTTCGTGATTCTGGATTATTTGTGCGCCGTGGAGAGCGGTGAAGCGCGGGCGGCGAGCGATGTGCGTGATGTGGCTTGGGCGCGCGAGCAGGAACTTGCGCGGTATTCGCTGACACCGACGGCGACGCGGGTCATCAAGCGAGCATTCGAGATGTGGCGCGGGCGGACTGCCGAGAAATAGCGATGTCTAGCTGGCGGCGGCTTCGGGCAGGCGGCCAAAACGACGTTCGCGGCCGCGAAAGTCTTCGACGGCGGCGGCCAGGTCGGCGGCGTCGAATTCCGGCCACATGCGGGGCGTAAAAAATAGTTCCGCGTAGGCGCATTCCCAGAGCATGAAATCGCTGAGGCGACGGTCGCCACCGGTGCGAATCAGCAGGTCCACATCCAGTGCGGGGCCGCTGGAGTGGGTGACTTCACCGAGACGCTTGGCGAATTCACGCTGAGAAACTTCCAGGCTGGAGAGCATCCAGCACGCGGCGCGAAGGATGGCGTCGCGCGCGGAGTAATCCACGGCGATGCGCAATTCCAGCGCGCGTCCGGCGGCGGTTAGCTTTTCGGCGGATTCGATAGCTTGCGCGAGAGCAGGTGGGATGCGGTCGCGACGGCCAATGACGCGCAAGCGAACCCCTGCGGCGGCGCAGGCGGCGGCTTCGGTGCGGAAATACTGTTCAAGCAGCGCAAGCAAGGCCACAACCTCGCTCATGGGGCGTTCCCAATTGTCCGAGGAAAATGCGTAGAGCGTCATGGTGCCGATGCCCAGGCCGGGAGCCGCGCGGACGACCCGGCGGACCGATTCCACGCCGGCGCGATGTCCTTCGGAACGGGCGAGGCCGCGGGAGGAAGCCCAGCGGCCGTTGCCATCGAGCAGGATGGCGACGTGGAGTTGCGATTGGGGTACTAACTTCAAAGTACTTTTGTTCATAGAGTATCCCGGCAAAATTTTTTGGGAGCCTAACCTTCGCGCGTGACGCGGATCAGAGCTTCCATGTGGTTCAAATACTTCTCCAGCGCGCGGCGGCCGGCGGCCGTCAGGCGATATTCCGTTTTCGGCATGCGCCCATCAAAGGACTTCGTACAGCCCAGATAGCCGGCGTCTTCCAGCTTGCGCGCATGCACGCTCAAATTGCCGTCGGTGGCGCGCAGCAGCTCTTTCAATTCGTTGAAAGTGAGCGATTCATTCACGGCGAGCGCACTGACGATCGCCAGGCGCGTACGCTCGTGGATCAGGCGATCCAGATTCGTCGCAGTATTTTCCGCGGGCCGTGCTGTCGAGGCAGTTCGCTTACTGCGCTCGTCGCCCTCGGCACGCTCACGACGATACGCTCCTGATTTAGCCACCATATTTCCTCGCGATGACGGCTCCAAAAATAATGTGCAAGCCGCCGAAGCCTCCAGCCAGTAGCGCATTCTGCCAATTCCAGGGACAGAACAGGGCGACAGCGCCCAGAACCATGAAACACAAGCCCATCAATGGGACGATGCGGATGGAAAACGCGCCGCCGGTGACCACGCCGGTCCCGTACAGCAGCAGCCACTGGCCGGGAATCGGACCGATTTCACTGGAGCGCAGATGCAAGACGGTGAGCAGCGCGCCCACAAAAAGTGGCGGCGCAAAACTGTAAACGAAGCGGCGCCCCGGCCCGCTGAACAGAGACGACCCCGCTTCGTGCGCCTTCGAATAGGTGGTCCAGCCGGCGATGACAATTGCGATGAAAGCCTCGGCGATCCAGGTGACTAGCCAGGGAAGAGGCGAGGCTTGCCGCGAAGCGATGGCCGCAGCGCCGAGAGCGGTGATGCCCATGGCCACGCCGCCCCATCCGGGAACGGCGGTAAAGGAACCGGCGCGCTCCATGGTTTCGCGGATGAAGCGCAGGTTGTCGCGGGCATGGTCGGCGATGGCGACGGGAGCTTGGGAGCGAGAAGGTTCGGGAAGCGCCATACGACAACGGTAGCACATTGGCCGTATCTGTCAAGTACTTTGTATTGCAAAGTGCAGAGCCCGTCTTGCCGCGCGCCTCCCGCGCGTCTATGCTGGGGCTGCCCGAATTTCATAGGAGGTGTCAGACATGAAACGAATTCTGCTCTCTTTTGCGTTGGCAGCGATTTCACCCCTGGCAGCCATCGCACAACAAGCCGCCGCGCCGCAAACTCCCGCGCCGCCGACCGCGCTGGTGGCAAACCCGGTGGCAACCGCTGTCCGCAGCAGCGTGGAACGGCAGTCGAAAAACTTGATTGCGGCCACGGAGGAGATGCCTGCCGAGAAGTACAGTTACCAGCCCACGCCGGCGCAGAACAGTTTTGGGCACCTGGTGGTGCATATGGCGAACTCGAATTTCCGCCTGTGTTCTATGATATCGGGCGCCGAAGTCCCCAAGATGGACGAGCTGAAAGAAACGGACACGAAGGATAAGTTGACCGCAGCGCTGAAATCTTCGTTTGATTTCTGCACACAGTCGCTGGCGAAAGTGGATGATTCGAAACTGGGCGAAGTGGTGCTCACGCGCGGCGCGGTTACATTGACGCGCGCGAGCGCCATGATCGCGCTGACGAATGATTTCGCGGATCACTACAGCGCGGCTGCGATGTATCTGCGGCTGAACGGCCTGCTGCCTCCGACGGCGCAGCAATCGCATTAGGGATACCGGAATTTCGCGCTACGATTTGTTTACGTCGCGCGCCCGGTTCATTCTTCGCGCAAGGCTTGCATCGGATCCACCAGCGTGGCGCGGTGTGCGGGGATGAAGCAGGCCAGAAGCGCGGCGAACAGCAGAGCCGCGGCCACGGCGCTGAACGCGGCGAAATCAATCGTGCCGACATTGTAGAAAATGCTGTGCATGGCTTTCCCGACGCCGTACGATCCCGCGAGGCCGAGAAGCAGTCCGACGCCGGCCAGGAGCATCCCTTCCTTCAGGATCAGAGCTAACACATTGCTGCGTCCAGCGCCCAGCGCCATGCGCAGGCCGATTTCGTGGGTACGCTGCGCCACCGCAAAAGACATCACCCCGTAAATCCCCAAGGTCGCCAGGAGCAGTGCGACGGCCGCGAAGCCGCCAAAAAGCGCAGCGGTAAAGCGGTCTCCGGCAAGAGATTCGTCCTTAATCTGATCCATCGTTTTGACTTCCGAGAGCGGCAGATTCGGATCCATGGATTGCACGATTTCGGTGATGCTGCGGGTCAAGGTGGCCGGTTCGACGGCAGCGCGCACGCCGATCGCTGCTTGCGGCCAGGGACTTTGCGCAAACGGCACATCCATTTCCGGGAAACCCACGTCGCGCGGGCCGCCATTGCGGACATCGTGGTACACGCCGACGATTTGCCAAGGAATCGGCGGACCAAGCTTGGTGACGCCGGGAATTAGTTGCTCGACGAGGATGGTTTGCGACAACGGATTAACGCCATGGAGAAATTTCTTGACGAACGCTTCGTTGACGACGGCTACCGGAACACTTCCGGCTGCATCCTGGTCGGTGAAGGAACGTCCTTGCTCCATGCTCATGCCGAACGCTTTGAAGTATTGCGGAGTGACCATACTGAAACCCGCGCTGGGACGCGCGGAAGGATCTTCAATATTTGGCCTGCCCGCAATCTGGAAAGGCATGCCGAAATTCACACCTTCTAGCGGGATGCCTTCCGAGGCCGAAGCGGCGGTGACGCCAGGGAGCGCCTGGATTCTTTCCAGAAGCTGGCGATAGAAAGTGGTGATTTGTTGTGGATCGGTGAGGTGTCCGTGCGGCACAGGAAGATTAAACGTGAGGATGTGATCGGTGCGGAAGCCAAGGTCAACGTGCGCGACATTCCACAGACTATGAATCGCCAAGCCGCCGCCGGCGAGCAGGCTGAGCGCCAGCGCAAATTCGGCAATCACCAGCGAACGCCGCAGGCCGTGCCGTCCGGCGCTGACGGCGGATCGGCCACCTTCTTTCAGGACTTCATTCAAATTCATGCTGGCGGCTTGCCACGCGGGGACACAACCGAATAAAACTCCTGCCAACAGCGTGGCGGCAACGGTGAAGAGCAGCACCGGAATGTTCAGCCGGACGTCAGCTTCGGGTGGAAGAGTGAACGGAGGCATGATCGAGATGATTATCTCGAGCAGTCCCCAGGCTAGAGCGACACCCAACGCGCCTCCCATGGATGCCAGCACAATGCTTTCGGCGAGAAACTGACTGAAAAGGCGCTGACGCGAAGCGCCCAGAGAAGCGCGCACAGCGACTTCCTTCTGGCGAGTGGTGGCGCGGGCCATCAGCAAATTGGCGACGTTGGCGCAGGCAATCAGCAGAACGAACGCGACGGCGCCGAGCAAGAGCCAGAGAGCGGTGCGCACGTCGCGATCCAGGAAGTCATTCTTCAGCGGCTCGACGATAGCGCCCCAACCTTTGTTCGACTTCGGATAAACATCCGCGATGTGACGAGTGACCGCGTTCATGTCCGCATTGGCCTGCGCCAAGGTGACGCCGGGCTTCATGCGCGCGAAGATGACGAGGAAATGAAAATCGTGATTAATTTGTTCAGGTTTGAAAACCAGAGGAACGAAAAGGTTCGTCGGAGTGCGGTCGGCTTGTCCGGCGGGGCGAACGCCGATCACCGTGTAGATTTCGCCGTTCACATGGATTTCGCGGCCGATGATGCGGGGATCGCTACCGAAATGTTCGCGCCACGTATGGTTGGTGAGGACGACAACGTGATCTTTTCCAGCCGCGGCTTCGTCGGGGCCGAAGTAACGGCCGAGAAATGGAGATTCGCCAAGCAATTGATCCAGAAAACCCGGCGTGGTGAAACTGCCGCGGACGCGTTCGGGCTTTTCGCCCACCGAGAGGTTGAAATCGGAGTCGGTGGCAGTGCCCATAAACTGGAAGACCGAGTTCTGGCGCTGCCATTCGAGGAAATCTCCGGCGGAAGAAACGTTTTTATCTCCAGCGACCGTGGAGCGGACTACGACGAGTTGATCGGCCTGTGGATAGGGCAGCGGAGCGAGCAGCGTGGCGTAAACGACGCTGAAGATCGCGGTATTCGCGCCAATGCCTAGAGCCAAAGCGAGAATGGCGACGGCCGCGAATCCGGGATTTTTCAGGAGCAGTCGGAATCCAAAGCGAGTGTCACGCAGCAGGTTTATCATGCTCGGGCTCTCCTTCTCAGGAAGCGAAATGAGGCATGGCTACTGATACGGTTCGAGAGACAGGTTTGTTCACAGGAAACAGCGGGGAATTGGCACGCGGAGCGCCAAAGTGATCGCTGTGCAAATTAATGATGATAGAGGATTTAGTGCGTCGAAAAACAAGCGAGCGCGGCCGTGCTGTGCGAATGCGAGATGGATTGTTCGATTGCGGACAAGCCGTGAGCCGGTCGAGCTTCAGGCGGGCGGTCCTCTGCAATTTCGGCCTTTTTAATCGTATAGTAGGGGCCGCGCGGCGCTCGAATTTGGCGCGACGTGTGGAAAACTTGCGTGACACGCAAGCAACCGATGATGACCACTGCGACGCCTGCCTCCTCACAGCCTGATCATTCACAATCTCAACAGACACCGCTGGCATTCCGCACCCTCACCGCGATTGGTGTGCTGCTGTTTCTGGCGGGGGCGATCCTGCCGCTGATCTTTGCGCCGCAACTGTGGTTCGCGGTAACGCGGTGGGCCGGGCTGGCGATGATTGCGGCAGGCGGATGGCGCAGACCGTCGCTGACTTACTGGATTTTTTTCGCGATGCTGCTGGGCGGAGAGTTTGGCCTGGACCGGCCGCGGCTGGCCGAACATTTGCGCGTGTTCAGCGATATTTTCCTGCGCTTGATTAAGGTGATTGTGGCGCCGCTGATTTTCGGCACGCTGGTCACGGGAATTGCAGGCCACGGCAATCTGCGCAGCGTCGGACGGATTGGGGTGAAGAGCCTTATCTATTTTGAGATTGTGACGACGCTGGCGCTTTTCATCGGCCTGGGCGCAATCAACATCAGCCGGGCAGGAGAGGGGTTGAACGTGGCGGTTACAGCTGCGGCGACGGAGCCCACGCCCAGCGCGGCTCCGCTGCATTGGGACGAGTTCCTGCTGCACATTTTCCCCGAAAACCTGGCGAAGTCTGTGGCGGAAAATCAGATTCTGCAGGTCGCGGTCTTTTCCGTGCTGTTCGGGATTGCGCTGGCGCAGATCTCGGAGGCAAAGCGCGCCCCGATGCTGAGTTTCTGCGAGTCGCTCACTGCAACGATGTTTGCGTTCACGAATCTGGTGATGTATTTCGCGCCCGTGGGCGTGGGTGCGGCGATGGCTTATACCGTTGGGCATATGGGGATTGCCGTGCTGCTGCCGCTGGGGAAATTGCTGCTCACCGGTTACGGCGCACTGCTGTTCTTTCTGCTGGCCGTGTTGCTGCCCATCGCGCTATTCGCTCGGCTGCCGATCGGGCACTTCGTTCGGGCAGTGGCCGAGCCGGCTACGATCGCTTTTGCGACAAGTACGTCCGAAGCAGCGCTGCCTCGCGCGATGGAATCCATGGAAGCGTTCGGCGTGCCGCGGCGAATTGTAGCGTTCGTAATCCCTGCCGGGTACAGCTTCAACATGGATGGCTCGTCACTGTATCTTTCCGTCGCGTCCATTTTTGTGGCGCAGGTGGCCGGCATTCATTTGACGTGGCTGCAGCAGCTTTTCATGGTGTTCGCGCTGATGCTCACGAGCAAGGGCGTCGCCGGAGTGCCGCGCGCGGTGCTGCTGGTATTGCTGGCGACAGCAGCCACGTTTCATCTTCCCACCGAGCCGATTTTCATCATCCTGGGAATTGATGCGCTGATGGATATGGCGCGCACGGCGGTGAACGTGATCGGGAACTGCCTGGCATGCGCAGTCATTGCGCGCTGGGAAGGCGAGCTCGATACTCCCTCAGCGTCAGCTGCGTTGCCAATCCAGTAAGTGTTTATTTCGAGGCGGCGGTATGCCCGCGCGCCAGGATTGCCTACTTTTTGATGGTCACGGAACAATTACTGCCGCGCCGTTCACGGTTTCGTGCTTGATCGCCTGAAGGGCTTCGTTGGCTTGCGCGAGCGGGAACACTGTGACCTGCGGGTGAATGCCGATATCGCGCGCGATTTTCAGAAAATCGCGGGCATCGGCGCGGGTCATATTGGCCACGCTGCGAATCACGCGCTCGCCCCACAGAAGTTTGTCGTAGTCGAATTGGGGCATGCGATCCAGATGAATGGCATTGATGGCTACCACGCCGCCCTTGCGCAGACTAGCCAGCGCGCTCACGACGACGTCGCCGCTGGGAGCGAAAGTGACGGCGCGATCCAGCTCCACTGGCGGCTTTTCGTTTTCGCTCCCAACCCAGTTTGCGCCGAGCGAGGTTGCCAGCTTCCGATGCGACTCGCCCCGGGTGGAAACGTACACATCGCACTTCCAGTGCTGTAGAACCGCGATCGTGAGACTTGCTGAAGATCCGAACCCGAACAGACCGACTCGCTCTCCTGGCTCAACTCCGGCGACGCGCAAACTGCGAAATCCAATGATGCCGGCGCAGAGCAGCGGAGCGACGTGGATGTCGTTCAAGTCACCCGGCAGAGGAAATGTGAAGTCCGCGCGCGCCAGCGCATATTCGGCGTAGCCGCCATCCACCGTGTAGCCGGTAAAGGTCGGCCGATCGCACAAGTTTTCCATCTCGTGACGGCAATACCAGCAATCGCCATCCACACCGCCCATCCAGGAGACGCCCACGCGGGAGCCAATCGGGGATTCCGCGCTTTCGCCTGCGACGACCTCGCCGACGATTTGATGGCCGGGAATCAGCTGCGGCCGAAGCGGAGGAAGATCGCGTTCGACGATGTGCAGATCCGT
Source organism: Acidobacteriota bacterium (assembly GCA_013289695.1). Lineage (GTDB taxonomy): Bacteria > Acidobacteriota > Terriglobia > Acidiferrales > UBA7541 > Palsa-295. The sequence continues at coordinate 44,888 of JABCZK010000007.1, read as the reverse complement.
GCGGCACACGCCACAGGCGAGGACGCGGAGCAACAAAAGTCCGGGGGCAGGCTGCGGGCGCGGAACTTCTTCGACATTCAGGTGCGGTGTTGGCGTCGCTTGCGGCGATTTCAGAATGGCGGCTTTCACGGGGCACTCTCGCGCGCGGCTATTGCAAATTATGGCACCGCTGTTATGGGGCGCCAACAAGCCTTATTAAGCGTTAGCGCGACACGTCGCCATGACACGTTCAGTGGCCGCCCGAGGGGGCTGCCGGCTTGAATTTGCGAATCAGAATTACCAGCGGAACACCCATCAGGACAAACCATCCCAGCGCGGTAAAACAATCCAGAAATGCCAGGAAGGAAGCCTGGCGTTCAAGAAGGGCGAAAGCCTGCGCTTGAGCGTGAACGGCGGCATCCGCACGCGAGAAACCGTGAACCGAAAAGTAACTGGCGAGATTGGCGAGAAGTTGGCGGTAGTGCGGATCGGAGGGAATGGCGTGCGCTACCAGCACGCTTTGATGATATTGCGCGCGGCGCGCGAGAAGTGTGGTCACGAAGGCGATCCCAAAACTGCCACCTTGATTGCGGAATAGATTGGTGAGGCTGGAGGCCTTGTTGTTCTTATTTTTGGCCAGATTGGAATAAGCAAGCTGACTGACAGGCACGAAGAGCGTCGCGATTCCGAGTCCTTGCAGCACCCGCGCCAGCGCTTCGTGACGGTAATCGGTAGCGAGCGTAAAGCTGGCGTACTGCCACATCGCCAGCGCGAAAACGAAATAGCCGAAGGCCAGGAGCCGTTTCACGCCTACTTTGGGCAGGATTCTGACCACCACCGGAGCCAGCATCACGATCACAAACGCGCCCGGACCGAGAACGAGTCCAGCGTCGGTGGCGGTGTAGCCGTAGAGCCGTTCGAGCATCTGCGGAATCAGCACGGTGGATCCATACAATGTGAATCCGAACAAGAAGTAGAAAATATTTGCCAGCGCGAAATTTCTATCAGCGAGTAGACGGATTTCGACCACGGGATCCGGATAACGCCACTCCCAGATAATCGCGAACACGAGCGCAGCGACGGCGATTGTAAAAAAGAACACGATGAAATTACTTTCAAACCAGTCTTCCGTTTGTCCGCGATCCAGAACCACTTCCAGACAAGCGAACGCCATGGCCGCGGAGAAAATTCCCCAGACATCTATTTTCAGCTTGCCGTCTTTGCGCGCTGCTTCCACCTCGCGCTTGAATTCCGGGGGATCGGAAAGCAAGCGGCTGGTGAGGATCAACGAGATGATGCCGATGGGAATGTTGATGAAGAAAACCCAGCGCCAGCTCCAATGGTCCGTTATCCATCCGCCCAAGGGCGGACCGATCGCGGGCGCGGTGACGATGGCCATGCTGTACAGAGCGAAGGCAGCAGCGCGCTTGGCTGCCGGGAAAGTATCCACGAGGATAGCCTGTTCCACCGGGGCCAGCCCGCCGCCGCCGATTCCTTGCAACACGCGAAAAAAGATCAGGGCCCCGAGGCTGGGCGCGAAACCACACAACAGAGAACTGACGGTGAACGTTGCCACGCAAATCATGTAGTAGCGCTTGCGTCCGAGCAGGCGGCTCAGCCAGGCGGACAGCGGCAACACAACTGCATTGGAGACGAGGTAGCTCGTGAGCACCCAGGTGCTTTCATCCGCGCTGACGGCGAGGCCGCCGGCAATATGGGGAAGAGAGACGTTGGCGATGGCGGTGTCCAGAAGCTCCATGAACGTCGCCAGTGTGACGGTGATGGCGATGAACCATGGATTGATGCCCGCTCGAGGGGCGGGAAGACTTAGGGGGATGGCTGGAGCCAGCGCCTCGCTCATGAGTCCTCTAGGCCATTCGATGCATAAGAGACCGTTCGGTCTCATTCATTCTATGCTAGAATGCCATAAAAGACCAGTCGGTCTCAGAACTGGCGAAGGGAGTTGCAGATGACCAAGGGCGAGCAAACCAGGCGCGACATCGTCGAGAAAGCGGCGCCGCTGTTTAATCAGAAGGGCTTCGAAGGAACGTCGCTTGCCGATCTGATGCAAGCCACCGGGCTGCAGAAGGGCGGAATCTACCGCCATTTTTCGGGCAAGAAGGAATTGGCCGCCGCAGCGTTCGACTACGCGTGGGAAAAGGCCGTGCACGGAAGGCTGGACGGCGTCGCGGACGTTCCGGACTGCGTGGACCGCCTGAAGAAAACGATCGACAATTTTGTCGAGAGGCGCGCGGGACTGGTACCGGGCGGCTGCCCGCTGATGAACACGGCCGTCGAGGCCGACGATGGGAATCCCCTTCTCCGCGCGCGCGCCAGAAAAGCCTTGCAGGGCTGGACGGAACGCATGTCTCGAATAACTGCGGAAGGCATCACGAAACATCAGATTGACCGCGGCGTCGCGCCGCGGCAGCTATCTCAACTGATCATCGCCTCGCTGGAAGGCGCGTTGCTGATCAGCCGGCTGCAGAACGATGAAGAACCACTCCGCGCCATGAGACAACACCTCGATGAATACCTCGAACAAACTGTTCGCGCAAAGCGGCACCCCGCCAGTTAGCCAGCTCGAAAGCCGCGAGTCCTCAATCGTCTGAGGTCTGCTCGTCCCAAGCCGCGATATGGAGAGGGAAAAAATAGCTTGACATATTCCCATATCGGCATGTATTGTTGGCCCATGGCTCGAGCGGCTACAACCTCCGATGCATTCAACGCGGTCGCCGAGCCTCGGCGGCGCGAGATCCTGAACTATCTGGCGCTGCAGGAGCGGTCGGTAGGCGAGATTGTGGCGACGCTGGAGCTGGAGCAGCCTTCGGTGTCGAAACATCTGCGGGTGCTGCTGGACGTTGGATTGGTGAACGTACGCCGGGAGGGACGCAGGATGATGTACCGAGTGAACGCGGAGGCGATCCGGCCGTTGCACGAGTGGACCAGCACGTTCGAGCGGTTCTGGCAGCATCAACTGATCCGTGTGAAGGAGAACGCAGAACGGAAGAGCAGTGCGTGGCAGGGTGCGATTCCAGCCGCGGGCAAGACAAATTCTGATTAAAGGAGCAACGATGAACTCGACAGTGATGAAGATGAACCGGACGATTGAGGATTTGACGTTGAACATCACGCAGGAAATTCATGTGCGCGCATCGCTGGAGGTGACGTTCGCGGCCCTGCTGGAACAGCTGGGACCGTTGAATGAAACGCCCGACGGCAAGCCCATGTCGCTGAAGATCGAACCATGGCCGGGCGGACGTTGGTATCGCGACCTCGGCGGCGAGAACGGCCATTTGTGGGGCCATGTGCAATCTATCAAGCGGCCCACGCTGCTGGAGTTCTACGGGCCGCTGTTCATGTCGTATCCGGTCAGCTCGAACGTGCAGTACCGGCTGAGCGAACAGGACGGAGGAACGCTGATCAAATTCCATCACATGGCATTCGGCCTGATCGCGGATGACCATCGCGCGGGAGTGAACACTGGCTGGACGCACATGAATGAGGGCGTTCGCAAGCTTGCCGAAGCAAAAAGTTCCAAGTGAACGCCGTGGCGAAGAGCAGGGAGGAACACATGTGTCCAGCGTGCATTGCGAGCGCGGCGTTGATTGCCGCCGGGATGATGTCCACGGGAGGGCTGACGGCGTTCGTCGTCAAGAAGCTCCATCCAAAGAATGTCGCGAATGAGATGTACGGGTTCTATTCTCAAATTCGTGAAGATCTGAACACCAAATCTGACACGCACGGAAAGGAGCAGTCATGAGACTCGCAGATTCCCTCTTGATGGAGTTCGACCAGGAAGCACAGACGACCAAGCGGGTGCTGGAACGAATTCCGGACGACCGGCTCGCTTGGAGACCACACCCGAAATCGTTCTCGCTGGGGCAGTTGGCTTTGCACATCGCGTCCGGCCCGGGCCAGATCGTGGCAGCGGTATCGCAAGATACTGCTGAAGTTCCGAACTTCGCGCAACCTGAGGCCAAGAGCCGGCAGGAGGTTCTGGAAACTTTCTCGCAGAGCATGGCGAGCGCGAGGTCCGAGCTGAAAAATATGGACGACTCCCGGCTCATGTCCGAATGGACATTGACGAGAAACGGAAAAACCTTGATGTCGATGCCACGGATTGGGTTTCTGCGCTCGATCCTGATGAACCATACCTATCATCATCGCGGGCAGCTTTCCGTTTACCTGCGAATACTGGATGTTCCGGTTCCCTCGATTTACGGCCCCAGCGCGGACGAAAATCCGTTCGCATAGGTACGCCGCGGTTGAATCAAAAACGCAAAGATAAGGAGACGACAATGGAATCGACAGCGGAAAAGAAGAGAATAGAGCATCCGAAAATGGTGTCACATGCGGAGTGGATTGCGGCGCGCACGGAGCTGTTGAACAAAGAGAAGGAGTTCACTCGGCTGCGTGACGAAGTGAGCCGGCTGCGCCGCGAACTGCCCTGGGAAAAAGTGAAGAAGGAATACGTGTTCGACGGGCCGACCGGCAAAGAGACGCTGGCTGATCTGTTCGGCGGCAAAAGCCAGTTGATGATTTATCACTTCATGTTCGGTCCGGGGTGGTCAGAAGGTTGCCCGAGTTGCTCGTTGCTGGCGGATCATTTTGACGGCAGCGTGGCGCACCTGGCGGCACGAGACACGCGGCTCGTAGTGGTTTCACGAGCGCCGCTGGCACAGATTGGCGCGTTCAAGATGCGAATGGGCTGGCGGTTCAAGTGGGTATCGTCGTTCGAGAGCGACTTCAATCGCGATTACAACGTTTCCTTCTCGAAGGAAGAGACGGGCAAGGGCGAAATATACTACAACTACGAAATGCAGCAGTTCCCGAGCGAAGAGGGGCCTGGCGCGAGCGCGTTCTATAAGGATGAGACTGGAAACATCTTTCACACGTATTCCACCTACGGTCGCGGGCTGGACATATTGGTTGGGGCGTACAACTGGCTGGACATGGCGCCGAAGGGACGCGACGAGGATGGATTGGCGTTCTCGATGGCCTGGGTGCGACACCACGACAAGTACGTTGACGGCCAGTTGGTGGATCCAACTCAGATTTATTCGCAGCCCAAAAGCTCCGGCGAGAACGACTAGCGAGGGCTGAACTGCACGGAGGGGTCGTTCATTTATGGCGTTGAACGACCTTGCGTTCCTGCTCGCAATTTTTTCCGGGATGCGATCAGGCGGCGGCTGCCGTTAAGAGCGTCTCGACCTTGATGTCCAGATCTTGCGCGACTTTGAGAGCTTCCGGATTTCCGTACGGAGAGAGGACGCTGGCCATCCTGTCGTAAGACAGGTGCACGCCGTCGGGGCGCTCGTCCACCAGGATCGTCACGGGCGCATAGGAACCGGCATCCGGTACATGCTCTGCCATCTGCGCCATGATGACCGGGTTGCCGATCACCAGACGCACGCTCTTCGGCGCGCGCTCGCCGAGTTTCTTGCGCAACACTTCGCCCAGGTCGAAGCGCGTGAACTCCATCAAGCCTGCACTTCCCAGTGCCTTCTGAACGACAGCCTCCAGCTCCGCGAACGATTTGGCCGACGTGATGTCGTTGCGAAACGCGGCCATATTGGGATGGCCAACTGCCTCGTCAAGCTTCCCCAGGACGTCCTTGAACGACTTCGAAGAAACGACGCTAAACCTCTGTACCTTGACCGTCTTGGTTGTCACCTTGCTGCTCCTGTCGCGCTTGCCTGCGCTTCGGCTATCTGGAGTTTCGCAACGGCCGGCAGAGTTGCCGAGGATTGGATGAATCCGGCCACGCGTCGGATACGGCTTTTGTCTGAAATAATTTGAAGCCCGCGCAGTGGCCAGGAGAATATAATCCCGCCAGCGAGGGCGGCAATCGCACAAGATTCCAAGCCGCGTGTTGGGCGGGAGGTTGGCAACGGGAGGCGGCGAGATGGATGGAACGACGGAGGGCAAACCGAAAGCCGCTCTCAGCGATTACCTGGCTGCCGAGCGCACTCTCCTTGCATGGATTCGCACGGGGCTTGCATTGATGGGCTTTGGCTTCGTGGTCGCGCGCTTCGGACTTTTCCTGCAAGAACTCCAGGCCGTTCAGAAGACTTTATCGGAGCAATCGTACGGCCTCTCGCTGTGGTTCGGCACCGCGCTGATCGCAGTGGGCGTGATCGTGAATCTGTTTGCGGGATGGCAGCACGCTCGATTGGTCCGGGACCTCGATCGCGGCCGTGTGGTGCACGCTCGTCCTGCGGCGCCGGCGGTCGCGATCGCATTGTTCCTGGCACTGGTCGGGCTGGCGATGACGATCTATCTGATTTCAGTGCGCGGTTCGGCTCACGCAACGCTCGGAAACTTTTCCGGGAACAAAGAGGAGACACCCATGACATCAATCGCACCCATTGCAGACAACGGGATCATCAATAAGGCTAGCAACCATTCGGTGGATCAAACTGTGGAAAATCTCAAAGACATTCTGCAAGCGAAAGGAGTGGCGCTGTTCGCTCTGGTGGACCACAGCGGTGAGGCGGAAAAGGCGGGGCTGAAAATGCGCCCCACCAAACTTCTGATCTTTGGAAATCCCAAGGGCGGCACTCCGGTGATGGTGGCTGCGCCCAGCGCGGCGATCGATCTTCCGCTAAAGATTCTGGTTTGGGAAGATGCGCAGGGAAAAGTCTGGGCTTCCTACAATAGTCCGTCGTATTTGCAGCAGCGGCACGGCATTCCGCAAGAGTTGCTGCAAAATATCGCAGTTGCCGAAGCGCTGGCGGCCAAGGCGACGGAGTAGTCAGCAAAAATTCGCGAGTCCGTCGGGAATTGCTATGCCAGCGCGATCGGAACTCGAATGGCCGCCTCCAATTGGCTCGAGGACGATCGCTAGCGCAGGCGTGAAGACTGCCATGACGCGAAAGACTTTCATCGTCGGATTCCTTCCCTTACGAAACTTCACGCGAAGGATCGCAATCGTTACTTCACTCTCTCGAGTCTGGGAATCATGCTGTTCCGGGGCCCGTCAAGCGTGCCATCTTTGTTCATGGTGAAGATCAGCGGGCTGGGCAGCATGGGCCCGAAATCGCCGTGAGCGACGATCTTGTCACCCTCGACCTTGTAGGTGCCGTCAACCGCGTACGCGCCGAGTGCTACGTACGCCTTGCCGTCTTTGAACTCGGCGTTGATCGTGCCGCTGGGATCGCGGTACTTACCCTCGGCCCCACTCCCACACGCCACCGCCAGATTTGCTCCGGCCAGAACGAGCACAAGAAGCGCGTCGCGGACCGATGTGCGATTCATAAAATTCTCCTGAGCAGGCATTCCAAACTTTGGATTTCGAAAAAAACACACGGCCGGGCCCTGCTGGATTTTCAGATCGCTTGGTCGCGCACCATCCGTTGCCGTATGGCGGCCGACGGTGTTACAGTTCCGTGCCTGGACGGAACCTGCGGGGTGGCAAGGTCCGGGTTCCCCAGTATGGCCCTTCATTACACAATGCGCGAAAGCGGAAGAAAAACCGTCACGGCGGCGAAAGCATCTCCATCGGCCGGCGAATCGGGGACCGAGCAAACGAAGTTGCCCGCCGCGAACAGACACGCGCTGGACCAGCTGTTCAGCGCCACCTATGAAGAGCTGCGCAGGCTGGCTTCGAGCGTCCGGCGCGGCGATCCCAGCGCCACGCTCAGTCCAACCGCCCTGGTGAACGAAGCCTGGCTCAAGCTCGCGAAATCGCCGGATGTTGGCGCGACGTCGCGGTTGCATTTCAAACGCATCGCAGCTCGCGCCATGCGTCAGCTTTTAGTGGAAGCTGCGCGAAGAAGGAACTCCGGAAAGCGGGGTGGGGGGGCGAAAATTACCGTGACTTTTGACGGCGCGTTCGCGAAGAAGCCTTCCAGCGAAGATGAACTTCTGGCGCTGAACGCTGCACTCGAGTCGCTCGCCAGCATGAATCCGCGGCAGGCGGTAATGGTGGAAAGCCGCTTCTTTGGAGGACTGGACGTTCCGGAGACAGCGGCGCTCCTGGACGTATCCGAAGCCACGGTTCTGCGCGATTGGCGAGCCGCGAAGGCTTGGCTGACTCACGAACTTCGCCGAGCGTAACGGCCGATCGGAAGGCCGCTTTCTTTCTCGTTCTGCCGGAGCCCCACAATGGACAGCACTCGCTGGCAGAGGGTCCAATCTCTTTTTCACGAAGCTGCCGATATGCCGGCGTCGCAGCGACGCGTTTTTCTGGAAGCGCAATGTGGCGAGGATGCGGGGCTGGTCAGCGAGGTCCTGATCCTCTTGGAAGAAGACGCGCGCGGTGGATCGCTGCTCGACGGCGATGTCGCTGAAGTCGCGTCCCAGATTCTCGACGATTCATCCCCAGGCTCGCTTCCCTTCAAGGAATTCGGCCCGTACAAGATCAAACAGGCGCTGGGCGAAGGCGGGATGGGCGTGGTTTACCTTGCGGAGCGCGAGGATCTGGGCAATGAGGTCGCCATCAAGATTCTGCGCGACGCCTGGGTTTCACCCGCGCGCCGCGAGCGATTCAATGCCGAGCAGCGCACCCTCGCGCAGCTGAATCATCCCTCCATCGCGCGTCTATACGATGCCGATACATCGCCAGACGGCACACCCTTCTTCGTCATGGAGTATGTGCAAGGCGTTCCACTCACGAACTTTTGCAAGGCGCAAAAGTGCTCGATTCCGGAACGCTTGCGTTTATTCCGCGCTGTTTGCGAAGCGGTGCTGTATGCGCACCAGCACGCCGTAATTCATCGCGATCTGAAACCTTCCAACATTCTGGTGAAAGCCGATGGAAGCATTCGGCTCTTGGATTTCGGCATATCCAAACACCTGGAAAATCTGGGCGAGCTGGTGGATCAAACTATCACGGGCTTGCGAATGATGACGCCAGCCTACGCCGCCCCCGAACAGATTCGTGGCCAACAGATTGGGATACAGAGCGATGTGTATTCACTTGGAGTGGTCCTGTACGAGCTGCTTGCGGGACGCCTCCCATTTGAATTGTCCGATTGCACGCCCGCGCAAGCCGAAAAGATTTTGACCGAGCAAGAAGCCGAGAAGCCATCGACTGTTGCCAAGATAGAAGCGTCAGCGGCTGAAGCGAACGGCGTAGCGGTGATGGCGAGCAGGACGGCTTGGGCCGACCTCGACGTGCTTTGCCTCACCGCGATGCACAAAGACCCGCAGCGCCGATACCAGTCGGTCGAAGCGCTCATCCGCGACGTGGATCATTATTTGGATGGCGAGCCGCTCGAGGCGCGGCGCGATACCTGGCACTACACGTTGGGCAAGTTTGTGCGCCGGCACTGGCAGCTGGTTTCCGCATCTGCGGCAATGTTTCTGCTGCTTGTGGGCCTGGTGATCTTCTATACCGTGCGATTGACCAGGGCGCGTAATGCGGCTGTGACTCAAGCCGCGCGAACACAGCGCATTCAACGCTTCATGCTGAACCTGTTTCAAGGAGGGGACCCGTCCGCGGGACCAGCCGATGATTTGCGCGTAGTGACGCTGCTCGATCGCGGAGTGCAGGAAGCGCGCAGTCTGGACGCGGAGCCTGCGGTGCAGGCCGAGCTCTATGAGACGTTGGGAGGCATTTACCAAAAGTTAGGGAAGCTCGAGCAAGCGGACTCGTTGATGGAATCCGCGCTGGCGAAGCGCGAAGCGCTTTACGGTCCGGACAGCACCGAGACGGCGAAGGGCCTTCTGGCGCTCGGTTCGCTGCGCGCTGCGGAGGCAAGGTATAGCGATGCTGAGCGGCTGATCCGCCAGGCGCTCGACAGAGATCAGCGCCACTTACCGGCAAACGACCCGGCAGTGGCGAAGGCCATGCTGGCGCTCGGGGGAGTGCTGGAAGATCGCGGCAATTACGACCAATCCATTGCAATTCTCGAGCAGACCGTGCAACTGTATTCCGCCCCCGGCTCGGAGCCTGCCGATCTTGCGGATAGTTTGTACGAGCTTGCCAACGCACATTTTTATGCGGGTCACTATCAAAGGTCTGAAGAGATCAACGAACGCGTTCTGACAATGTACAAGCAGATTTACGGCGAACGCCATCCGCGCGTCGCCGATGTCCTGATCAACCTGGGGGCCATCCGGCTTGACCTGGGTCATTATCCCGAGGCGGAACAATTTGACCGGCAAGCGCTGGACATCGTGCAAGCCTGGTACGGCAAGGACAACCCCGAGACGGCAACCGATCTGACGATCCTGGCCCGGTCGTTGGTTTACCAGAAACGATTTGACGAAGCATCAGACCTGCTGCTGCAATCGCTAGCGATTAAGGAGCGCACGTTCGGGAAGGTGCATCCGAGCGTCGCATCCACGCTCAACGAGCTAGGGTCCGTGGCGCTTCAGGAAGGCAAGTACGATGCGGCGGAACAATATTTCGAGCGCATGGCGGACATTTATCGCACCGACTATGGAGAACAGCACTACTTATTCGCCACCGCGCTTTCCAATCTGGCCAGCGTGTACACGGCGCAGCAGCAATGGACTCGTGCGGAGAAACTCTATCGCCAGGCAATTCCCATTTACACGGAATCGCAATCGCCCACCCATATCAATACCGGCATTGCGCGAATCAAGCTGGGCAGAACTCTCTTGCGCCAGCAACGCTACGCGGAGGCAGAGGCTGAATCTCACGCCGGTTACGACATTCTAGTCACCCAGATGGATCCAAAAGTGAGCTGGCTGATGAACGCGCGAAAAGACCTGGCGGCGGAATACGAAGGGCTGAATCAACCGGAGCAGGCCGCAAAATTCCGCGCAGAGATCGCCGCGAACGAGGCCAAGCCTCCGGAAATTTCCGCCAAGAAATAATCTTCGCGCCGGGCGTGAGCTGGATTTACAGACCCAGATCGCTGAGTCCCGGATGCTCCGCGGGGCGAGTGCCGAGCGGCCAGTGAAACAACCGCTCGGACTCCTTGATGGGCAGATCGTTAATGGATGCGTGGCGGTGATGCATGATGCCCTCGGCGTTGTACTCCCAGTTCTCGTTGCCGTAGGAGCGATACCATTGCCCGGAATCGTCGTGCGATTCGTAGGCGAAACGCACGGCAATCCGGGCGCCGTCGAAAGCCCACAGTTCCTTTATAAGGCGATACTCCAGCTCACGATTCCATTTGCGCGTCAGGAATTGAATGATTTCCTCGCGGCCATTGATGAATTCTGAGCGGTTTCGCCACCGGCAGTCCACGGTGTATCCGAGAGCGACGCGTTGCGGATCGCGCGAATTCCAGGCGTCTTCAGCTTTCCGTGCTTTCTGGACGGCTGTTTCGCGCGTGAAGGGTGGCACTAAACTGATTTGAGGTTGGCTAGCCATGTCGTTCCTCCTTTTTTTCTGTTGTCGTATGCTGAGATGCGGATTGCTCCGGCAAAATCGTGAAACCGAGCGCCTGCAAGTCCCCACGAAGCTGCGCGACTGACTGAAAACGAATTCCGCGAATTCCGGCCGCGCGCGCCTGTTCCAGATTTACATCCCGGTCGTCAATAAACAGGGCTTCGGACGGCTGGACTCCGAGTGCGTCAATGCAATGCTGATAGATCGCAGGCTCGGGTTTGACGCTGCGCACTTCGCCGGAAAAGATGTGATGGTCGAAATAGCTGATCCACTCGAAATTGTTTCGCACGTGCGTCGCCATGTCGGTCGGCATGTTGGATAGAATCGCCGTCTTGAATCCCGCGGCATGAAGTCGCTGAACCCACAGGATCATGGCGTCGTTGATGTGACTCCACAGCTCCAGATCCAATTGGCGCGCTCGTTCAATCGCATCCGCGGTCACTCTCACCCCAGCTTGCTCCGCGAATTTCTGCCAGTACTCGCTCGCTAGCAAGTCTCCGCGGTCGTACGGCGCTCGTGTCTCCAGATAGATTGGAAGAAAAGTTCGCGGATCCATCTGGAATAGGAAGGCGAGGCGTTCGATCGTTTCCGTCGAGGGGACGTGGCAAAGGACCTCGCCGAAATCCAAAATCACCGCGCGGATTACCGGCGGCTTTGCGACGGGATTGTCAGTGTCGGCGGTCATCCATCGTCTCCCTTCAAGACGCGGCGGGAGCACCCAGCGCCAAATCTTCGGCCGCCAGATGCAGGTAATCCTGAAGCACGGCAACGACCAGATTGTGATCTTCGCGCTGGGGCAACCCGGAAACGGTGACCGTGCCCACGCACCCTGTGCCGGCGAGCAGAATCGGAAAGCACCCACCGTGCGGCGCGTAATCCTTCACTTCCAGGCCCGCCTTCTCGTGCAAAGTCGTGTGAGCGCGCTGATGCGTCAAACCGATGGCGTAGGAACTGCGGTGATAGCGCTGGACGACATTGCGTTTGCGGCGAATCCAATCCCAATTGTCGGGCGTGGTTCCCGGCATGGCGTATGAAAATAGCTGATGGCCATTGAGATGGATATCAATGGCCACCGCGACGCCGCGCTTTTCGGCTGCGGCTTTGAGGGCGCTTCCCACGGCCCAAGCCACTTCGGAATCGAAGTGTTTGAATTGCAGGCGTTTTTCCTGCAGTGCGATTTTTTCGAGATCTTGATCGATGGTCATGGAATTTCCATTGGGAGAATGCGAAATCCAACGGTTTATGTCCGTGGACGACAGGCACAAGCAATTATCCGCGACAAATCATAGCAGATTCTCCGGCCTCACAATTTGATCTGGGTGAAGGGAATTTCGGCGTGTGCGGCGGAGCTCTTGACTCCGGTTTCCAGCACGTTGATCACGGCTAGGCCTTCTTCTGAAGTCACGGGATTGGGCGCGCCGTGTGCAATTGCGTCATGAATCCCCTGATAGTAGGCGAGGTAATTCCCGGGAACATTCGGCACTTGCCGTTTATCGAACCCCTCGCCTTTCTTTGTGATTAGCGTTCCCATCTGCGGGTCCTGCCCCCATCCCGGACTGCCGGGAATCTCGCCGCGCTTCAGCGCCTCTTCCTGGGGATCCATGCCGAATTTTGTGTAGCTTCCCAGCGCCCCGTGAACGATGAACCGCGGAATTTCCGCGACCACCAGTGACGCGCCATGCAGAATCACGCGGCTGCGGCCGTAGCGCAGTATCACATGAAAATAATCAACGGCTTGGCCGAGCGGGCGCTGCATCTCGAGGTCCGCATAGATCGCTTCCGGGGGACCGAATAGCTGCAGCGCCTGATCCACAAGATGCGAGCCCAGATCGAACCAAATGCCGCTGCCCGGCCCCGGCAGTTCGCGCCAGCGCTGGCGCGGTTCGGGACGGTAACGATCGTAGTGCGATTCGAAATGCGCGACTTCGCCGAGCGCGCCACCCGCGAGTACTTTGCGCAGAGTGAGAAAATCCGAGTCCCAGCGGCGATCTTGAAACACGGAGAGCAATCGCCCGCGGGCCTTCGCCAGTTTGATCAGTTCCGTCCCTTCAGCGACTGTGTTGGTGAACGGCTTGTCCACGACTACGTGCTTGCCGGCGTTGAGCGCCTTGCTCGCCAGATCGAAGTGCGCGACATTCGGCGTCGCGATCACGATCAGATCAATTTCCGGAAGAGCGAAGGCGTCCTCCGGTTTCGCGAGCACGGTCACGTCGTAATCCTTCTTGACCTTGGCGCTATCGCTGGAAGCGATATGCGTGAGGCGCAACCCAGGCACGTGCGTGAGCAACGGAGCGTGAAAAGTCTTGCTCGCAAATCCATATCCAAGCAGCGCGACTTGCAGCGGTGTTGCGTTCTTAGCACGATCTACCAAGAGCCATTCTCCTCAGGCGGCCAAGGCTCGCCCAGAACTAAGCGTGCTTGCTTGCGACAGCGAAAATCACCATCTATTCTCTAATCGCGCCGAGGAAGTCGAATCCCGCACGCTATTTAATATTTGCGGACGCGGCAACATCCGCCGCAAGCGTGAGGCCGCTGCGGAGTTGGATGTCCTGGCTCGAACGTCCCACAAGAATTTGAAATTCCCCCGAATCGGCGCGCCACTTTTTTGCGTCCGCATCGTAGTAGGAAAAGGCGCGCCCATCCAAAGTTACCGTCGCGGTTTTTGTTTCGCCCGGTTTCAAATTGATCCGCGCGAATCCTTTTAATTCCTTCGCGGGCCGGGGAACTTTCGCGTGCGCCTCCGCCACATAAACTTGCGCGACATCGGCGCCAGCGCGCGCTCCCGTGTTCGTTACGTCGAACGAAACTTGAAAGAGTGGCGTGGAAAATCCATCGTTTTTAGCGTGCACATCCGCGGGCTTGATGACCAGATTCGCGTACTGGAAAGAAGTGTAGGAAAGCCCATAACCGAATGGAAATAAAGGCGTTGTGCCATCGTGCTCGTAGCCGCGATAACCCACAAACACGCCTTCCTTATATATGACACGGTTGGACCCAGCTTGCGGGTAGTAGCTGTCATAAACGGGATTATCTTCCCAGCGACTCTCGAAAGTTGCGGGCAAACGGCCCGACGGATTTACATCGCCGAAAAGAATTTCTGCAGCGGCTTTGCCACCTTCCTGTCCCGGATACCAAGCTTCCAACAGCGTCGGAACGAGGTCGATCCATGCGTTCATGTCCACGCCGCCACCGGAAGTAAGCACCACGATCGTTTTCTTATTCGCAGCGGCCATTTCCTGAATCAATTCAACCTGCCCCGGAGGCAAACCGAAGGTGCGGTCGGCGCCCTCGCTTTCCGACCCCGGGTCAAATCCCACCGCGACGACCACAACATCCGCCTTCGCCGCCAGCTTCTTCGCATCCGGAAGTACGAAGCTGCCTTCACGTGTAATTCCCATATGCAGCCGTCCGCCAAGCCAATCGGACTGGCCGCGATGCTCCAGAACGATCTTGTGCGGATTGGAGTCGAAAGAGAGAGTTGCCGAGCCCAGTATCTCTTTTGACGTCGTCCAATCGTCGAGCACGATTTTGTCGTCAACGAAGACGCGGTAGTGGCCGCCGTCTTCTCCCGTGGAGGAAACCAAGAGAACGTATCTGCCAGCGCCGCTTGGCCTGTAGTAACCGGTCCATCGAGAGGACAGAGCCTCGCCGGGCAGAGTCCTCTTGCTCGGCGGCGGCCCGAAATCAACGCGCTCCTCGGTACGCGTGAAAAATGGCGCTCCTTGCAAGTCCGGGTTGGTGAAATGTTCTGCTTTGAATCCTGGCGTCCCGCCCGTCGCGTCGGTGGAGAAGGATTTCAGCGCCGCCATTTCCTGCACAGTTGGAATGCCCGGGCTGTAGAAAACCTGAGCCGCATTTCCTACGTAGTCGCTGATGCCTTGCAGAAAACTCACGGCTGCAAACGGAACCACGCGAGCGCTACCGCCGCCCACCGGCACGGCGGGATAGACGTCGGGCCCGACTACCAAAATGGTTTTGACGGCGTCTTTCTTGAGCGGCAGCAAATTCCCGTCGTTCTTCAGCAGCACGGCGCCTTCGCGCGCGGCTTGCAGCGCGACTTGATCGCCTTCACGGTTGTAACGCGAGATTGTCAAATCGGTCTGTTCGCGATCGAGCCAGCCGAACTGAATCGCGACGCGCAGAATACGGCGCACTTTGTCATCAATCGTCGCGACGGAAACCTGCCCGTTCCGAATTGCTGGCAAAAGTTTCTCGCGGTTCAGAAATTTCCCCGAAGGCATCTCGAGGTCCAAGCCGCCATTGGCAGCTGCCACCGCGTCGTACGTGGACGTCCAGTCGGACATGAGGATGCCATCGAAGCCCCACTCCTTCTTCAAGACATCAATATTCAAATGAGCGTTCTGCGTCATGTGGGTGCCGTTCGTCAAGTTGTAGGAGTCCATCACCGCGCGCACGTGCCCCTCTTTCACCGCGGCCTCGAATGCGGGCAGATAGATTTCGCGCATGGTGCGCTCGTCAATGATGGAATCGGTGTTGTGGCGATCGTAGTCGGAATTATTTCCCATGAAATGTTTCGCCGTGGCGCTCACTCCCTGGCTCTGCATGCCCTCGATGTATCCCACGGCAATTTGAGCCGCCAGATACGGATCTTCGCCGAAGTATTCGAAATTGCGGCCGTTCATCGGCGCGCGATAAATGTTGAAGGCGGGACCCAGCATGAAGTGCACGCCCTTCGCGCGGGCGTCGCGTCCAATTTGAGTTCCCACCTCCGCAGCGAGCGCGGGATCCCACGAAGCCGCCAAGGAAATGCCTCCGGTCATCGTGGTCGAAGGGCCGCCGTGGCGAACTCCGATGGGTCCGTCCGCCATCCGCAAGCGAGGCAAGCCAAGCTCGGGATAGGCGCGAATGTAAAAATCGTCCTCGCCGCCGAGCATGTCAATCTTCTGCTCGAGCGTCATTTTGCTGAGAATTGCTTCGATGCGTTGTTCGACATCGCCGGGAGCCGAACTAGCAGGCGGCACCAGCGCCGCGGTGAACGCAATAACAAACAGAGCCAGGATCACACCGATTTTGCGCTGAGATGCCGTCGTGTGCATCCATGTAGGTTTCATCAACCCTCTCCTTCGGCGCATGCGTGGATACTATTCATTTCGGCGAATCGTCCGCATGGCCCGCACTGCTTTGCAATCTGCGAAATTCTGCCATTTCGCGGTCCGCGTCGGCGGCTTTTCCCTGCTTGCGATAAATACCAGCCAGGCCAAAATGCGCTTGCGCGGCAAGCTCAGTATCCTTTTCCAGGCGCAGGACATGTGCCCACGACTTCTGGGCTAAACCGTCGTCTCCATCCATCGCCGCGGCTTTTCCAAGCATGTAGAGAGTTTCCGGCATGTCTTCCTTCAATTTGTCGGAATGCGCAAGTGCCTCGCGCGCTTCGTGGAATTTTCCCAGCTGCACCAGAGCTTCGCCCAGGCGATAAAAAGCTTCAGCGCTCCCCGGCTGAACCTGGGTTTCCAGCTGGAATTGTTCCGCGGCCTTATCCCATTGCTGCGCGCGCGCGTAGAGCTCGCCGAATTCTAAGTGCAGGCCCGCCGTCTGCGGGCGCAAGCGCAACGCTTCCAGAAATTCGCGTTCGGCGGCGGGAACGTCCCGCAACGCAGCATAGTCCTGCGCCATCATCTGGTGCGCGCGCGCGGAATCCGGAAACCGTGCCTCGAGTTCGTCAAAAACCTGTTTGGAGAGCAAGCCGGAAGCTCGGCCGTAGTAATACAACAAGTCGGGATCGTTGGGATTTTGCGCCAAGGCCTTTTGCAGGACGGTCACAGCATCCGGCAATTTTCCCGCTTCGAGTAGCGCGATACCCAGAGCATTCACCTCGTGCGCCTTTTGCAAATGCGGAATCGCTTCGTCGGCGTAGCCTTGCGCCAACAGCGCGTATCCCAAGAGCCGGTGAGCGTCTTCGAGACTGGGGCTGAGTTCGACGGCCCGCTTCAGTGGCGGAATGGCGGCCGCATAATCGTGCTTCTCAATATATACCCCGCCCAGATCCGTAAACGCGACGGATAGCTTGGGGTCGAGCTCGGTAGCTTTCCGAAATTCGGCCACGGCTGCGTCCAACTGTCCGCTCTTTTCGGCCTCTACTCCGGCATGTAGGTGCTGGAGCGCCGGCGACGGCGCCGCCTGCAGCGCGAGCAAAAGTGAAAGTAAAACACCGCTCATGATTTTTCCGGCTCGTGGACTTCGAGAAATTGATCCGCTTTCACGCCTTCAACAACCTGATGCGCGCCGGAGGGCCAGTGAATTTCCACCTTCGCAACCTCCGCGGCGCCCAGACCAAAGTGCAAGCGTTTGTCGCTGGCCGAAATGTAGCTGCCGGCAGTAGTCGCGAATCGCGATTGTCCATTGACCTGCACGCGCGCGCCCAGCCCGTCGCGATTGCTGCGCGTTCCGCGCAACGTGATGGAGAGCCAGTGGCCGGTGCCTGCGTGATTCATCAGCACCAGCGGCTCGCCGCCGAGCGATGTCACCACGACATCCATCCAGCCATCGTTGTTCAGATCGCCGAACGCAGCACCGCGGCCGGCAATGGCAGCAGTGATTCCTGAATCGGCGCGTTCAAACCGTCCATTGTGATTGAGCGCCAGCAGCGGCGGTTCTTTGTAATGCAGCATGTGGTCAATCTGCTCGACGTTGTCCAGCACGTGGCTTTGCGCGACGAACAAATCCTTCCAGCCGTCGTTATCGAAATCTTCCAAGCCTACGCCCCAACCGGAGCTGGCAGCCGAGAGCAATCCTAGCCCTGCTTGAAGACTGCGATAGCTGAACGATCCGTTGCCGTCGTTGTGAAAGAGCGCGTAAACCTCGCGCGGCAGCACGGTGACGAGTATGTCCGGGCGCCCGTCGTTGTCGTAGTCTTGAAAGACCGTTCCCATGCCCGAAAGAGGCTTGCCATCGGCGGTGAGCGCCGTGCCGGCTTCCAACGCGCGCTCCGTGAACGTCCCATCGCCATTATTGTGAAAGAGAAACTGGCGCATGCCGTCGTTGGAAACGAAAATATCGGTGAACCCGTCGTCATCGTAGTCCGCGAAGGATACGCCGAGCCCGCGTCCTTTGAGCGCGGCAATTCCGGAATGCTGGCTGACGTCTTCAAAAGTGCCGTCGCCGCGATTGCGATAAAGGACATTGGTGGTGGTGGGGAATTCGGCGGGCGGACAGTACGTCTGCCACTCGCCTCCGCAAATCTTGCTGTGTTGCGTGTCCCAGATCATGTAGCGCGTGACGAACAGGTCCAGGTGGCCGTCGTTGTCGTAATCGAAGAAGCCCGCGGAACAGCTCCAGCCTCCAGCCTCCACGCCTGCTTTGGCGGTCACGTCGGTGAACGTGCCGTCGCCGTTGTTGTGGTATAGCGTATTTTTGCCGTAGTTCGTGACGTAAATGTCGGGGAAGCCGTCATTGTCGTAATCGCCCACCGCCACGCCCATGCCGTAGTTGCCGTCGCCGGCGTTGGCCAGCCCAGCTTCCTTGGTGACGTCCGTAAAGCTTCCGTCCGGATTTTGCCGGTAAAGACGATTCCAGTTCCGCGGATCGTGCCGGTCGAAGGTCTCGGGCGGGTGCATCGGATTCGAGAGCTGACCGCTATTAACCAGAAAAATGTCGAGCAGTCCGTCGTTGTTGTAGTCGAAGAGCGCCACGCCGCCGCCCATGGTTTCGATCAGGTACTTTTGCGGTGTGGGCGAATTCACGTGATTGAAATCCAGGCCGCGCGGGTGTTTTACATCAAACATAGACGACGAGATAGGCAACGCCAGGCCCATGGCGGCAAACGCTTCGAGGAAATCGCGTCGAGTGATCCGGCGGTTCATTCGAGGTTTTGTGAGCTCCTGTGGGGCGATTGCAAGGTTAGCAGAAGTCGCGTGCCGGCGCATGGCAGGCGCGGAGCTCGCGGAAGCAGCTCCGACCTCCGTGATCATGGTATCCAGTTTCGCCGGGAAGCCGAACGAGAGGGATTCCAATTGTCAGTGCCGAGTGCACGAGCGTTTCGCTGAGGATCGATTCTGGAAGTTAGAAGAACGAAAGGTGGATGCCGGGGGGAGGCATCCACCTTCGTTCCACTCGCGCGCTAGAACAGGAACTTCAGAGCGAGCTGAATCAAGCGCGGGCTGTTCAGCTGGCTGCTCACAACACCGAAATTGCCGCCGCCTAGAGCACTGCCTGGAGGACCAAACTGGACGCGATTAAACGTATTGAAGAACTCCGTCCGGAATTGCAAACCGAGTTTATTCTCCGGACCGAAATTCGTCGTCTTAAATAACGCAATGTCCCAGTTATTGATCCCCGCGCTTCGAATCGTGGCATCAACGCGTGCCTCGTCGCCGAAACCCCACTCCGCGGGAGCTACGAAGCAACTCGTGTTGAACCAAACGAATTGGTTAGTAGTGTTCGGCACGAGCGTATGCGCCGCACCCTTGTTGCATCCTGGTACAACATTCGGACGCAGCGTAAAGTTTTGTGAGAAGCCCGCCTGCGAAATCCCGTTGGATCCAGCGTAAGAGATTGGCACAGGGAAGCCCTTCTGAAACGTGGTGACGCCATCAACGCCCCAGCCGGAAACGACCTTGCCTACGAAGCCGGACGCATCGGACATGTACCTTTGTCCGTGACCAAAAGGCAGGTCATAGACATAGCTGATCACGAGACGCTGGGATACATCCTGCGACGAGAGCGACCTATCTGCCTTCAGGTTGTTCCAATCCTGTGGTGCGCCGACGCCACTTTCCAGCCAAGTTGTCAGCGTATCCGTGTTGCTTAACAGCTTAGCGTTGGTGTAGGCAGCCAGGAAAGTGCCGCCATTCTTGAACCGTTTCGTGACTGTGAGTTGGAACGAGTTATAGTTGCTGCCGCAGCAACCATCCCCGACGAGGGACAGGCCAGTATACTGGGGATATGGGCGCAGCAACTGACCCTCAGGAATCGTAAGGTTGTTCGTCGGATTTAAGCCGCTTACGGTCGTAATCCCCGTGAACGGGTTCGGAACCGGCTGAATGATCGAGACCTTAACCGTGGGGTCAACTAGCGACGCGTTAAATTGCTGTTGTGCTTGGGCGTAAAACGAGTCGGGAAGATTGTTAATTGACACGTTATTTGAACTGGACAGATGCACGCCTCGGGAGCCGGCATACGCAGCATCAACGAAAAAGCCCCCTGGCAATTCTCTCTGGAGGTCCACGTTGAACTGCTGCACGTACCCCGGCGAATAGGCTCTGTAGGGAGCTTCAAAGGGGTTCCCACCGGCATCAAACTGCGAAACGTTGCCCGATCTTGGAAGCGGGGTGTTGAGATTCGGACCGAACGGCCCGTTGTTTAGGCAGTTCAGCGTTCCTGAAGGTGACTGGGGGCTGGCGACTCCCGGATTCAACGTGCAGTTCGTCGCCGATAGCGTGCTATTGGGAGTGATCCCGCTATTGGTGGTTGCGACCCACAGAGTCGACGACGTGTTGATTGGGTCATTGCTGGGATTCAGGTTGAACAGCACCCAGTTCGGGATAAAGAAGATTCCGTAACCAGCGCGAATGACGGTCTTCTGGTCCCAGCTATACGCCACGCCAATGCGCGGCATTAATTCCTTCTTGTACAGAGGAACAGCGGTCCGCCCGGGGTTTATGCCGGTGCCAACGAAGAAGACATCGCCAGGACACGGGCTACCGGGAACTCCATTCTGAAGCCCAGTAGAGGTATTCAAAGTGGGGCTGCAGCCTGTAACCGTGCGGTTCGTCGCGGACGGATCCAAATATGTAGATAGGTCATGACGCACGGACCAATTTCCCGGCAAATCGTAACGCAGACCGTAATTGAGTGTTAGCTTTGAGGTGACTCTCCACGTATCTCCAAAGTAGAAGCCCCGATACGTCTCCTTCTGCGCCACCAACGCCGGGATCTGCGCTTCACCGTAATTGTGGTTGAACACGCTGCCCTGGTTCAGACCGTATCCCAACTCGAAATCGGCAAAGGAAATGCCGGTACCTGCCGTTGGACTGGTTGGGCTGTCAGCCGTCCAACTGCCATTGAAAGCGAAAGCGCCGCTGGCGATGTTTGTCTGGGCATAGTTGTCGTAGGTCTCTGTGAGCTGGCCGCCAAAAACCCAGGTGTGACGCCCCCTAATCCAGGTAAGGCTGGGCGAGACGCTGACCTGTGTGTCGTGGTCAGCGATGAAGCTTTGGCCTTGCGAGCAAGTAATGAGCGAGTCCTCCGGAGTGAAGCACGGCGTGAACGGAGACCGCGAAGCGGACGGGATCTCGGCATTGTAAGCCGCAGGCCAGCCGAATTGCGTCAAATCGAAATTCGAGTTTGACGGCGTGCGGGCGTAATGGAACCTGCTACCGCTCGCATTGATGTTCAGAATCAAGTCCGGCCGGATGGAGTAGCTATAGTCTATGGCGAGCGCGTTGGTCTGATACGTTTCTGCGCACTTGTCTGCGCACAATCCCGTCTTGAAGGGATCGAGAGGCAAATCCAGCAGGTTAAAGAAGTTGTAGCGCGCAAAAATGTGCTGCGTTGAGGTAAGGTTCTGATCCACGCGGGCTACGTATTGATTGGCGTTCCCGCCCGTGGCCCCGGCCGCGGTGAAATTGTTCGTTTGATTGTCGTTCGTCGGCATCGCAATGAACTTCAGTTCTTCCAATGCAGCCGGATTGATTACGGGAATCGTGTTGTTGACGAACTGCTTTCGAGTGCAACCAGTTCCCGTCGCGATACACCCAGCGCTAACGCTGAGCGGATCGAAAATGGGGATGGCAGGGCCATTCGCGGATGCGACCGCTGGGAACACACCGCCCCTCTCCGCAACAGTAGGCACCGTTGTAGTAAATACCGTGGATGCCCGCTGACGGTACCCGTCGTAGGCGAAGAAAAAGAACGTCTTGTCTTTGATTACCGGGCCGCCAAATGTGCCGCCAAACTGGTTCTGCACGTACGGAGGATTCGAGGTGTCATAAAACGGAGTGGCATTCAGAACCTTGTTGCGAAAGAATTCGTACGCTTCACCGTGATACTGGTTGGTTCCGCCCTTGGTACTCAGGTTGACGATACCGCCGGCGAACTTGCCCCATTCCGGCCCGAGGTTGTTGTACTGTACCTTAAATTCCGCGATGGCGTCCTGGTCGGGAATCAGGACCGGTAGGTTGATGTAGCCAATGTTGACTGGCTGGCCGTCGATGTACTCGGCACTCTCGTTGCCAAACGAGCCACCTACTTGATAATTACCCCAGCTAAACGGATTTGGGCCAACCTGCGACCCGCCGGTTGCCCCGCCCGAGCCGCTGCCCCCCGCGATGGCGGCTGGAGATAGCGTAATGAGGGCAAAAACGTTGCGGCCATTGAGAGGAATCTCGTTTGTTTCGCGTTCATTAACGACCTGGCCCAGCGACGTGTCGGTGGGCTGCAGAAGCGGAGTTTCCGCGGTGACTTCCACGGTCTGGCTAACAGCGCCGACCTCCATGGTGACATCAATGCGGATGTTCTGTTGCACCTGCACGAATACGGTTTCGCGCTTGTAGTGCTTAAAGCCGGCCTTCTCCGCGTCCAGGCGATATTCGCCGGGATTCAGGTTCACGAAGGAATAGATGCCGTCCGCGCCAGTGGCGTAGGTCTGCTTTGCAGCCGTGGCCTTGCTGGTCAGCGTAACCTGAGCGTCCGGGACTGCGGAGCCTGAGGGGTCCGTGACGGCTCCCGAAATGGAACCGAAGGTGGACTGCGCCGAGACCGGCGAGCCCAGCAGCATGGCGGCAAGACAGAAGCAAATTCCCAAAGCGACGGCAGACAGAATCCGATCACACGACTTAATCATAGGACTATCTCCTCCCCCAAGAGAAGCGCATTAGGCCCACCCGGCCCACGCCACGAAGTTAGTCACACCGCTAAGTACTCGAACGGGAAATCACGCTAGAGATCGCCCCACGATGGACAACCGAGTTGAGCACACCAAAACACACCCTTACAACCGCTAGAGCCACCCGAAACAAAAAGCTCGTTAGATACAACCCATCGATTTTTTCGATACCACCCAGCTGCGCAGCATTTAGCTTCAACTGCCCTATTCTTGTCAAGCTAAAAATAACGATTTTCTAAAGACTTTTCGTCAATTCACACAAATCAGCCATGACTCGCGTTACATTTCGCAGTATTATGCTGCGAGGGCAGACGTGCCCTGGTCCCTGCGCGAAGCTCCTGGCTATTGAGAGCGCGAACAGCTCAGTTTATTTTTTCTGCCGGAAAAATTTAAAGAGACAGCTTCATGGACAGCCGTGGCAAGAATCAGGGCGGCCGAAACACTCGCGTCGTCACTCTGAAGGCGGTAGCCGAGCATGTGGGACTCACAGCCGGCACTGTTTCAGCGGTGTTGAATAATTCCGCCGCGGCCCGCTCGGTGCCAGAACGCACCAAGAAGCGCGTTCTCGCCGCGGCGCGCGAACTGAATTATCGCCCAAATTACTTGGCGCGTTCGCTGCGCGTGCAGCGCACTTACACCATCGGGGTGATCACTCGGGATCTGAGCGATGCTTACGCCGCGATGATCATCAGCGGCATCGAACGCTATCTCCGCCAGCACAGCTTTTTCTTTCTGACGGTCGCGCATCACAACGACAAGAAATTGTTAGATAGCTATTCGCACATTCTCCTGCAACGAGGAGTCGAGGGGCTGATTTCCGTGGACACTTTGCTCGGTGAATCCATGTCGTTGCCCACGATTGCCATCGCAGGGCACCGCCCGGTGGAAGGCGTAACCAATATTCTTCTCGATCATCGCCGCGCGGCTCTGCTGGCGCTGCAACATCTGTGCGAACTCGGCCATCGCGAAATTGCCTTCATGAAGGGGCCGCACTACAGTTCGGACTCCACCGATCGCTGGAAAGCCATCCTGCACGTCGCGCAAGATCTCGGTATCGCCGTGCGGCCCGAGCTCACCATTCACCTGGAGGGCGACTTGTCCACGCCGGAAGTCGCCTATCCCGCGACCAAGGCATTCCTCTGCAACCAGAAAATGCCATTCAGTGCGCTATTCGCTTTTAACGACAATTCCGCCTTGGGAGCGATCAGCGCTTTCCAGGAAGCCGGACTGCATGTCCCGAACGCTGTTTCCGTCGTCGGCTTTGACGACATCAAAATGGCTCCGTACAGCAACCCGCCGCTTACGACCGTGCGGCAGCCTCTGCTGAAGATGGGCGAGATCGCCGCGCGATCATTGCTTAACCAAATCAAGAACAGCGAGGAGTACGTCGCGGAAATATTGATTGAGCCTGAATTTGTCATACGCAAGTCAACGGCAAAAGCGTCTTTGCAATTGTCGCCGCGCGGTGCAGAATTGCAGAGCGCCCAGTAGCCGGCGTCGCCAATTCCAATGGAGTCACGGGAGAGCCCCGATTCAATGCCCATAGCCAATGCGAACGTTTCCCCTGCCGCCGAAGCCCTGCCCGCTTCCACAGATAGGGCGGCCATGGCGATGGTCACCACGCTGTTTTTCATGTGGGGATTTCTCACGTGCCTCAACGATATTTTGATTCCTCACTTGAAGGCCATCTTCGATTTGACGTACGCGAAAGCAATGCTTATCCAGTTCAGTTTTTTCGGCGCGTACTTCATCTTTGCATTGCCGTCCGGGAAATTGATCGAGTGGATTGGTTACAAGAAAGCGATGGTTGGCGGCTTATTCACGATGGGCGTAGGCGCGCTGCTGTTTGTGCCGGCGGCGAGCGCGCCTTCCTTTCCGCTGTTTCTGGCGGCTTTAATCATTCTTGCGGCAGGCATCACGGTGTTGCAGGTCTCCGCGAATCCGTATGTAGCCGTCCTGGGACCTGAGAGAACGGCCTCAAGCCGCCTGAATTTGACGCAAGCCTTCAACTCCCTCGGCACCACGGTGGCGCCGTGGTTTGGCAGCATGCTGATTCTGAGCGGAGCGCCCGTGGCGATGGAAGTGATTCGTGGAATGTCAACCGATCAGCTCCAGGCCTACCGCCTGCAGCAGGCGTCTTCCGTCAAGCTGCCCTATCTCGGCTTGGCAATCACGCTCTTTGTGCTTGGTCTGGTCATTGCGAACTTTAAACTGCCGGTCATCGCCGCCGTTGAACCGCACGGAAAAGTTCACGACTCCATTTGGAAATATCCGCAGCTAGTGATGGGAGCGATTGGAATTTTCGTCTATGTGGGCGCGGAAGTGGCAATTGGAAGCATGCTGGTCAGTTACATAAGCCAGCCGAACGTAGGCAACATTTCGATCCAGCTCGCCGCGAAATTCGTGTCCCTCTATTGGGGTGGCGCCATGATTGGCCGGTTCATCGGATCGGCCGTGCTGCAAAAAGTGCGCACCGGCACAGTGCTGGGCTTGTCCGCCCTTACGGCGTTTCTGTTAGTCACTATCACGATGCTGAGTTTCGGGCATCTGGCCATGGGGAGCATCTTGTTAGTTGGCTTCTTCAACTCCACGATGTTTCCCAGCATTTTCACTCTCTCCATCGAAGGCCTGGGGCCGCTGACCGGCAAGGGCTCCGCTTTGCTGGTCTGCGCCATCGTAGGCGGCGCAATCATTCCGGAGCTTCAGGGCGTGCTCGCGGACCACATCGGCATCCATCACGCGTTCATCTTGCCCGCGCTGTGCTATTTGTACATCGCGTCCTTCGCATTCAAAAGTAATAAGCCGCACAGCAAAGCGCCTGCGCATTCTTGATCGCATCCGGACCGCGCGAATCGAAGGCGCTGTTCGCCCGCGACGCCATTCCACCGGAATTGCTATTCGCTCGCTTCGCAATTCGTGTACATTGCTTGCCGTCGCGCAGCAATCGGATCGCGCTGGCGCGCGCCGCACCACGCGGCGTGCCTAGACCTACAGCAGTTCGCGACGAACGGAGCAGCTTACACGGACATGACCTCGGATTCGTTCTCGATCGGAATTGATTTCGGAGGCACGAATCTGCGGCTGGCAGCCTACACTCCCGCAGCTGGATTTCTGGACACGATTCAAATGCCCACGCGGCTGAAGGCCGGCCGGGATGCCGTGGTCGCCGATATGTGCGCGGGAATTCGTAAGCTCCTCGATCGTTACTCTCCGAAACTCTCGCTGAAAGGCATCGCCATCGGCTCGCCGGGACCGATCGAATTGCCCGAAGGCCGTCTGCGAAACCTGCCCAATCTTCCCGGCTTCGACGGGTTGGAATTGCGCGCCGCTGTAGAGCAAAGTGTGGGCACCCCCGTCGTCGTGGAAAACGACGCCAACGTCGCAGCCCTGGCAGAATGTGTAGCAGGCAAGGGAAAAACGCTCGGAATTGATTCCTTGTGTTTTTTGACGCTGGGCACAGGAGTCGGCGGCGGAATCATCTTCCACGGCAAAATCTGGGACGGATTGAATGGAATGGCAGGCGAAGTCGGCCACATTAATATATGGCCGGATGGCGCAGCGTGCGGGTGCGGCGCTCGCGGCTGCCTGGAGCCGTTGGCGTCAGCCACCGGAGTGCGCCGCCGAGCCAAGGAAATGATCGCCGCTGGAAAATCACCGGCGTTGGCAGCGCTGGAAAAGAGCAATCCGGAATTCACGCCTCGCGATGTTGCCGGGCTCGCCACCGCAGGCGATCGCGATGCGCAAACAATTTTCAACGAGGTCGGACTTGCGCTGGGCCGGGGCCTTGCGGCGCTCGTCAACACGCTGAACCTTCCGCTCTATGTGGTGGGCGGCGGTTTATCGAGTTCCTGGAATTTATTTTCTCCGGCACTCTTCGAGGAATTGCGCTATCGCAGCTACGTATTCCGCATGACGGACCCCGACAAGTCCGATGCCTCACGCGGGACCAAGGCGAAAACATACGTCACGCTCACGGAGCTTGGCCCCGAGGCAGGACTGCTCGGTGCGTGCATACTGCCGTTCACGGTGTCGCAAAATGGCGCGTAGGCCGGGCATTCCGATCGTTGCCACACAGCGGGGCAGCGTGCTGCCGAGCTGCGGCCAGGAAACTGCATGAAACTGAAATCCTATCTGCTCAAAGCCAGCATCGTCGGAGCGCTCGGCGGATTGCTCTTTGGATTCGACACCGCCGTCATCGCTGGCACCACGCACTCCCTTCAGCAAGTTTTCAATCTTTCTGACTGGTCACTGGGAATTACGGTTTCGATCGCGCTGTGGGGAACTGTCGCCGGCGCGCTCAGTGCGGGCGTTCTTGGTCAGCGCCTGGGGGGACGTAACGCGCTTCGCCTGATGGCGGTGTTGTACATCGTTTCCTCCCTCGGCTGCGCCTTCGCCTGGAATTGGCCGGCGCTGGTGATTTTCCGTTTCATCGGAGGGCTGGGCATCGGTGGTTCTTCCGTGCTGGCTCCGGTGTATATCGCGGAGCTGGCGCCCGCGGACTTACGCGGCCGCCTGGTGGGAATGTTTCAGATCAACGTGGTTCTGGGAATTCTGCTGGCATATTTTTCGAACTATTGCATTGCCAGGCTTGGAATGGGCGCGCTCGAATGGCGCTGGCAATTAGGTGTCGCCGCGGCGCCAGCTCTACTCTTTCTCGTCATGCTGTTCGGGATTCCGCAGAGCCCTCGCTGGCTAGCCACGCAGCATCGCATTGACGAAGCGCGCAACGTGCTGGCACTTTTGCGTACCTCGAGCTACGAAGAGGAGCTCAAGGACATTGTGGACTCGATTCACTTGGAGAAATCACAGGGCGACGAGCCGCTATTCCAGCGCAAATTTCGTTATCCTATTTTCGTGGCGATCGCCACCGGAGTGTTCAACCAGCTGGCGGGAATCAACGCAATCCTTTACTACTTGCCTTCCATTTTTATGGCGGCGGGATTCAGCAAATTGTCCGGCGATTTGCAGGCCGTCGCCATCGGGGCAATGAATCTGTGCGCCACGCTGCTGGCCATGAGCTTGATTGACAAACTCGGCAGGAAAACACTACTGCTGATCGGCTCGGCTGGAACGGCTCTTTGCCTGTCAGGCGTGGCCATGATCTTTTTCACGCAACGCAATCAAGACTGGCTCGTGTGGATCTTGGTGGGTTACATCTTCTTTTTCGCTCCGCTTGGCGCGGTCATCTGGGTTTACATCGGCGAGATCTTTCCAAATACTGTGCGGTCCAAGGGTCAGGGCTTGGGGAGCTCTTCGCACTGGATCATGAACGCCATCATTTCCGCGCTGTTTCCCGTCGTCGCGAAAGCCTCTGGCGCTTACCCCTTCGTATTTTTTGCGGCGATGATGGTCCTGCAATTTTTCATCGTCATGTTCTTCTACCCGGAGACCAAGGGATTCACGCTCGAGGAAATGCAGCACCGTCTCGGAATCGATTAGCGCTGCTAAGCCGCAGCTGCTGCCAACGGAAGCCAAACCTGAAAGCGCGTCTCGCCGGGCTTCGAGCTGACCTGAATATTACCCTGGTGCTTTTTCACAATTCTCTGCACCGTGTCCAGGCCCAGCCCAGTCCCTTGCCCCACTCCCTTGGTAGTGAAGAAAGGATCGAACATGTGCGCCTTCACTTCGGGCGAAATTCCCGAACCATTATCGGTAATCTCCACGACCACGCAATTGTCGTCGCGAAACGTTCTTACTTGCAGCTTGCCCTCGCCGCCCATGGCATCAATCGCGTTATCAATGATGTTCGTCCAAACCTGATTCAGCTCACTGCCAAACGAATTGACGAGCAGCGGAATTTTCTGGTAATCGCGCTCCACCACTACTCCGTGCTTGAGCTTGTGATTCAAGATGGTAAGAGTGGTTTCCAGACTTTTCACGATGTCCACGTTCTGCAGCGGCGTCTGGTCCATGTATGTGTATTCTTTAATTGCACGAACCAGGTCGGAGATGCGCGACGTGCCGCTCTCGATTTCATTCAGCAGAGTCGCGACTTCCACCGAAGCCGCAATCCGCACCAGAGCAGCTCGCGCGGTGTCCGCATCCAAAATAGCGAACAATGATTCCAGCGCCTCCGGCTTGACGTTTCTGCGCGCCAGGTCCGCCGCCATTTGCCACAAATCGTTCTGGCCGTGACTGCGCAGCAAAGAATCGATCTGCTCTTCGAGATCGCTCATGGCCAGCGGATCCGGCGGAACGGCGTCGCTTTGCACGAACGCGGTCTCCAGCTTCTCAATTTCTGCCTTCTGCGCCGACGTCAGGTCGCGGCTGCCCAGTTCGTGGCTCGCATCGCGAATCTTCTTCAGGACGTCGCGCAACTGACTCGCCGCGCGCTTCGCGGCGGAAGCTGGATTGTTGAGTTCGTGCGCGAGCCCGGCGGAAAGCTTTCCCAAAGAAGCCAGCCGGTCGCGCTGTTGCTCTCGCCGCGTAGTTTCGCGGATGCGATCGGACATCAGACCAACGAGCCGCTGGGTCAATTCAGGCATTTTCTGAACAAGCTCGGGAAACTGCGCTGCCGGAAATCGCAATACTCTACAATCGGTGATTGCTTTTCCGCCCACCGTAAACTGCTTCATTCTCGAAAAAGGCAGCACGCCAGTCACGTCCCCCGGGTTGATCGGAATTACAACGGTTTCGCCGCCCAACTCGCCGCGCACTTGAAACTGCCCCTCAAGAAATACAAACATCGCGTCCGCGGGATCGTCCTGCCGGAAAACCATATCGCCTGCTTTGATATTTATTTCCTTCACCTGGCTGAGGAACCAGGTGATTTGATCGTCGGGTAAATCCGCAAACGCCGGCACCTTTAGCAATTCGGATTTTTCAACCATTAGACCTTGCTCAGATATTGATGGATGAATTGCACGGCAACCGATCCTTCGCCGACTCCCGAAGCCACTCTTTTCACCGAGCCGTGGCGCACATCACCCACGGCGAAAAGACCTGGAACATTCGTCTCCAGCAAGTAGGGATCTCTGTCGAGGCTCCAGCCCTTGGGGCGATCCCCATCTCGAATCAGGTCGGGACCCGTCAAAATAAATCCGTGTTCGTCACGTTCGACCAGATCGGCCAGCCAGTCCGTTCCCGGCTGCGCGCCGATAAAAATAAACATCGCGCTCGCCGGAACGCGCTCGATCTTATTCGTGTCCGAACAAAGAAACGAAATCTCCTCAAGATGCGATTCGCCGTGCACTTCGGAGACGCTGGCGTTCGCCCATAACTGCACGTTGCGAGTCTCCTTGATTTGGTCGATCAGGTACTGCGACATCGTGCTTGAAAGTGATTTGCCGCGCACGACGATCACAACGCGCTCCGCATACTTCGCGAAGTTCATCGCTGCTTGCCCCGCTGAATTCGCGCCGCCGATTACGTAAACAATTTCACCCTTGCAGGACATCGCTTCCGTTGAGCCGCCGCCGTAGTACACGCCCGCGCCCTGCAGCCGGTCGATCCCGGGGGCTTCCAGACGCCGCCACTGCACGCCGGTGGCAATCATCAGCGCGTGGCAGGAAATCTCGTTGCCATCCGCCATTTTAATCATGCGATACGGTCCTTCGACGCGTACGCCAAGTGCTTCCTGCGGCGCCAGAATTTCCACGCCAAACCGCTGCGCTTGCACCACGGCGCGGCGGGCAAGATCCCCACCACTAAGCCCCATCGGAAATCCCAGATAATTTTCGATGCGCGAGCTCATTCCAGCCTGCCCGCCGGGAGCTTCGCGCTCGATCATCACCGTGTGCAGTCCTTCGGATGCGCCGTACACGGCCGCGGCCAGACCCGCCGGCCCTCCACCGACGATTGCCAAATCATAAAAATTCGTTTGCGCGCGAGTTTGTAATCCGACCTTTTGCGCAACTTGTGATGGAACGCTGTCCAAAAGCTTCGAGCCGTCGGGGAAAAGTACCACCGGGAGACTGGCGACTTCCGGGCCCAAGACGTCCAAGAGACGCTTCGTTTCCGGATCGCTCGCCGAGAGTTCAACATCGATCCACTGATAAGGTACGCGATTGCGCGCCAGGAAATCCCGCAGCTCATACGACTTTGGTGACCAACGTGTCCCGAGCACGCGGATGCCTTCGAATTTCGGACGGTACGAAGCCCGCCAATCGTCAAACAGATCATCCAATTGCGGGTAGAGGTGCTCGGTCGGCGGATCCCACGGCTTCAAGAAGAAGTAATTGATGCTGGCTTCGTTGATGGCGCCGATCGCCGCGTTGGTATCGGCATAGGCGGTGAGTAGCGCCCGCTTGGCGTCCGGGAACATGCGCATCGCTTCCTGCAGAAAGGCTACGCCGTCCATGTGCGGCATTCGTTGGTCGGCAAGCAGCAATGCCACACTGTCATTACGCAGTTTCAATTGCTTCAACAGCGTGAGCGCGGCCTCCGGAGAATCACTCCCGATCACGCGGAATTCAGCCCCATATTTCGTACGCAAGTCCCGCTCGATGGCGCGCAGCACATCGGGGTCGTCGTCAACACTTAGCAGAATTGGTTTCGCCATATTCGATCCCAGTTTCAATTCAGAAAGAATTTAGGACTACTCGGCCATTTCAATAAGCAGGATGTCGCAATTCGTTATTCCACTGCACTGAGCGTCGGCTCGCGACACCGCGGATAAACCAACAGTGAGCCGACCTACTTGATCTAGAGGCTGGGCGGTGGCCAGCATTCAATATACCTGACACACCTCTCCAACGCCGAAAGGGTTTTTGCGCGGGTCTGCGTTTTACCGCGCTCTAGACACAACGCACTCGATTATTGGGCAGCTCTGTTCATTTCAAGTCTGTCGCGACAACCTGTGGATCTCAGTTGGCTTCGATGCAGCGTCTCGTCGCATCGTCGCAATCTGAGGACCACGGCTTTGGTTGCCGAGACGTCGCAGCGGTCACGTCAGTTCGGCATTGGAGCGAAACCTGGTGGCCGCAGCAGGCCTCCCCGCCTGTCAATTTCCCGGCTTTGCGATTCGCAATCGTGGCAGCGATTTTACTGCATTTCGGCGGAGCACATAGGCGCGACGAAAACCATCGCTACAAGTTGGGACAGGAAGTATGGCTCCCCGGGCTAGATTCAAACTAGCAACCCTTCGGTTAACAGCTGAGCAACCAACTTCATCAGAACTTGCCGGAGTTGGCCATAATCGAAGGAAATCGGCAAGTTGCGACTAAACCCGATGAATCCTTTTCTCCTTCTTTGTTCACCTTTCGTTCGCATTTTGCCGCCATTCACCGCCATTGGTATTACGTTTTTATGACAGCGCGTACCGTTACCGACTCGGCTGCAACCGCTCGAACCCAGATCTTCGCCTGATAGGGGCGAGGAGCGACACCATACCCCGTAGGTTACACAGGACAGTGCGTCGGCGCTCTCAGCTCGAGGTCGCGCCGAGTACTGAAAAACGTCATCGTCCACCACCCGCGTCGACCTCACAGAGCGAATCTCGTGAATCCTGGCACGCTTACGAATGCGTACACATGAGTGTACACTAAGAGTGAGGAGCATCCTTATCACCACGATCAAAGTCGGCGTGCGCGAGTTCCGCGAACGGATCGCCAGTTTCCTGGAATCGGACACTCCAGTTGCTGTCACTCGGCGCGGCGAGACTCTCGGTGTCTACGTTCCCACGCGTCGAAAGCGTCCTAAGACAGCCCATATGTCCGAACTGAAGGAAGCAGCGGACCGTCTTGCCAGTGCACTCGCGGATGTTGACGAGGAGGAACCAGTGGCCGATTTCAAGGAGCTGCGGCGCCGCGGGAAGAGCGCATCCCGCTGAAATGATCGTTCTCGGTGCGAACATCCTTATTCGCGCAGTCCTGGGGCGACGCGTTCGGCAGCTCATCGACACCTACGCGGGTCAAGGTGTCCGAAGTTGCCGCACTATTTTTGACTGATTAAGCCCCGCTTATCCCGCCCTCGGTGGTCGTGAGTTAGCTCCGCGACGAATCGCTCCCAATCTATCGCTTCCACGCCGCTGGCGATGGCCGCGGTGGCCGGGCCCGAGTGGGACTTTCGGTGCACAATAATCAGGCGCTTTGAGCGTTTGCCCAGCGCCCGGCCTAAAGAGAGAAGCGGAGCGGCCATAACGGATCGTACGGTTTTCCCAGCCTTACATTCTATGAGCCACAGCCCAGCATTCGGTCTCGGTATGAGAAAATCTACCTCTAAGCTCTGTTGGTCGCGAAAGTAGTAGAGCTCTTTCCTCGCTCCCTGGTTCGCCTGACTCTTGAGTATTTCCGCCGCGACCAAGCCTTCAAACAGTTGCCCCCAAAAAGGTGAGCGCCGAAGCTCTTGCTCCGACGTTATTCCCAAAAGGTAGCAGGCAAGGCCAGAGTCACCCCAAAAGACCTTCGGCGACTTTATGAGCCGTTTCCCAAGATTCTCGAAATATGGGGGAACAATTATGACCTGGCCGGTCATCTCGAGAATATGTAGCCACTCACTGATCGTCGGGACGGAAACTCCGAGGGGGGCGGCAAGATCTGTCTTGTTGAGAATTTGGCCGTGCCGACTGGCTAGTAGCGCCAGAAAACGACGAAACGTCACTAGATCACGTATGTTCGTAATTGCGCGGACGTCCCGCTCCAAGTAAGTTTGGAGATAAGAAGCGAACCACAGCGCTCGGGACTTCGGACGTGCCAATACTTCTGGAAAGCCGCCGTGAAGCACATTCACCTTAGGGGTCTCCGCTACACTGAAAGGAAGAAGCTGCAGGATGGCGGCCCGGCCGGCCATCGATTCGGTGATGCCCTGCATCAGCGGGGCTTCCTGCGATCCCGTGAATAGCCACTGCCCCATCCGGCGGGGTGCCGCGTCGACGAGCGTACGCACATAACTGAGAAGTTCGGGAGCATTTTGAATTTCGTCGAATACGACAGGAGGACGCAACTCTTCGAGGAAAGTACGTGGATCACTGCGAATCCTTCCCTGAATGTCGGGATCTTCCAGGAGCACGTATTGGGCCTTAGGGAACAATTGGCGGAGGAGGGTCGTCTTTCCGGCGCGGCGTGGTCCTGTTACAAGCAACGCCGGGAAATGCCGAACGGCTTGTCGGACCACATTGCCCAAATTTCGAGGTATATACCGCATATGAGTATTTTAAGGTATAACTTTAGAATACTCAACACGCATTTTTTGTTTTTGCCACGAGGCTTTGTAATGGCTGGGTCGACGTCGCAGGTGTTTATCCCACATATAGAAAGCCGTTCGCAAACTGTGCGCAGTGAATCCTCAAAGTGAAGCGGTCCCTTTTCGACAGCGGGCGAGCGGCTCAAGCAAACTCGAAACCCGGAAGCCGCAGCGCCTTACGGTCGAATGTCAAGGTGCAGGAACAATCCGCTCTCGTGCCGAGCGCTGCGATAACAGCAGCGGCGAACGAGCCCTGTCCTTCTTTCAGTGCAATCATGGCGCTGAAAACCTCCTGCTCGTTTTCCACCACGAGCACATCGGTCTGAAGCACGCGCTCGAGGGCCGCAGCGATTTCATTGGCGGCTAGCCGGTAGGCACGGTCGAGCACCCAGACGGTCTCGACCATCGCCACGATACTGACAAAGCCGGGGTTTCCCTCAGTTAGTCGGCGTTCGATTATCTCCGTCGCCCTCGGCGATTGAATCGCGTCGTCTTGGGTAAGGTAATGGACGAGAATGTTGCTGTCGAGTCCGATCATCGACGTCGCGCGCGCGGCCGGGCGCCGGCGGAACCCTCAGCAGCGGCCTCCGTCATCTCTACGATGGTCACCGGCCGCCGGCGCCGCGATTTGATGATGCCTCGTAAGGCCGATGCACGGAGTTTCGGCAAGAGGACCACACTGCCATCAGGATGCACGAAGAACTTGACTCGATCTCCCGGCTTCAACCGCAGATGTTCGCGAATAGCCTTCGGGATCGTCGCCTGACCCTTGACGGTGATTGCAGATTCCATGGAGCCTCCATTACAATTCTCTTGAAGTAATACCACGATGTACACCTTGCGTCAAAATGCCCCAAACGGATCGCCCTGGGGCCCTCCGCGCCAGTGCAGCCAGAAGCGATGACGAGCTTAGCGAGCTTTGCTGAGCTCTTCGGCGAGACGTACTTGGTATGAATATCCCTGTTCGGTGAGAAACAACTTGCGATGGTGTGCGAACTCCTCTTCCCTGGTGTCTCGGGAGACTAACGTGAAGAAGCGCGCCGCGCGTCCATCATACTTGGGCCGGAGGACGCGTCCGAGCCGCTGGGCTTCCTCCTGACGTGAGCCGAAAGCACCTGATACCTGAATGAGCAAGTCAGCATCCGGCAGGTCAATGGCAAAATTCCCAACCTTGGAGAGCACAATGCAGCGCAGTTCGCCTTTCCGGAACCTTTCGTAGATCCGCTCTCGCTCGATCTCCGGCGTTTTCCCCGCGACGAGCGGAGCGCCAATCTCCGTCGCAATGGTTTCAACCTGGTCGATATACGCACCGATGACGAGGACGCGTGCATCAGGATACCGTGCAAGCAGCTCACGAAGATGGATCATCTTCGCCGGATTCTCTGCCGCAACCCGGAACTGAGATCGTCGCTCGGCTAGCGCGTATTCCATGCGCCGCTCGGCACTCATGGGAACGCGAAGTTCGATGCAGCTGGCGGTCGCGATCCACGCTTGTCGCTCGAGGTCCTTCCAGGGCACATCGAAACGCTTTGGTCCGATGAGGGCGAAGACATCGCTCTCGCGACCGTCTTCGCGTACGAGCGTTGCCGTTAGTCCGAGCCGCCTTCGCGCCTGGAGGTCCGCAGTGGCCCTAAAGACCGGCGCGGGCAAGAGGTGAACCTCGTCGTAGATGATAAGCCCCCAGGAACGCGCCCGAAACAACTCGAGGTGTGGAAACTCCGCGGCTCGGTCGCCCCGCCAAGTGAGGATCTGATAGGTTGTGAGCGTCACCGGGCCAGTGTTCTTCCGCTCTCCGGTGTACTCCGCGATGTCCTCTTGCCTGAGCGAGGTCTTGTCGAGAAGCTCGCGCCGCCACTGCTTCACCGAGGTCAGAGTGGTCGCGAGCACAAGAGTTGTTTGCTTCACCAGGTCCATGGCGGCCAAGCCCACGATGGTTTTGCCTGCGCCGCAGGGCAGAACGATGACCCCACTTCCCCCGCGTTCTGAACCAGCGAGATGGAATGCCTCGGCAGCCTGGCGCTGATAGTCGCGCACTTGAAAGGGCTTGCCCGAAAGCGAGTTCGCGCGCAGCTCCAGATTGAGATGTTCACCGGGGAGGTAGCCTGCCAAGTCTTCTGCGGGATAGCCCGCAGCGACGAGCGCCTGCTTTAGGACGCCGCGAGCATCGGGAGCGACTCGGAACTCTGTTGGGCTGATTCGATCGGTCAGGTATTGACCTGCTCCCTTGTCCCGCGCAATGCGCTCGGCTGTGATGTGGTCTTGGCAACTGCAGCGTAGAATGTTGCCGTCGCGGGCGATGACCACCCGCCCGTACCGCGCTGCGAGCTGGAGGATTTCTTGCTCAACGTTCGATGGTATCGGGTAGCGGGCATGCTCCCGAAGAGCCTTGACCATCTGTTCGGCGGCCAGCCCGGTTGATCGCGCATTCCATATGGAGAGCGGCGTGAGCCGATAGGTGTGAACGTGTTCCGGACTCTTCACGAGCTCAGCGAAGGGTGCGAGGGCTGCTCGCGCGTCATCAGCGTGTGGGGCACCGAGTTCGAGTAGAACGCTGCAGTCGCTCTGGACGATCAGTGCCTTGTTGGCGGCCGCGGCCATGCGCTATGCCTCAGCTAGTGGTCGGATCGTTTTCTTGGCTGCGGTCGCCTGTCCGCCATTCGCGACTTGCGCACTTGCGGGAGCAACGAGATAGCCAACCTCACGGAGACCTCGCCGGAATGCGGTCTCTGAGCCCGCAGGTACCACGAGATGACATTCGCCCGCTCTCAAGCAGTGCTTTCGCGTTCTGGTGTCGTGGGCGATGAGCGCCGCAAGCGCGGCATCTGCGCACTCGATGAGACGGGCGAAGCCACGATCTTGAACCTGAGCAGAGCGATTACCGACGTCCTCGAATAGACGCGTCACCGTGTCAGGAAGTGGCGCGCCGTTACGCGCCGCCAGAAATTCGCGAACCTCTTCAACCGAGGAGCCTCCCTCAGTTGCTTCCAGTAGCCGGCGCGCTTCGAGCCGCCAAATCAAGTCGGAGGTGTGGACGGCGCAGGCGTCGAGGGCGAGGCGATCACCCAGTTCAAGATCCGTGCCAATCGCCGCGATCTCCAAATTCGGAAGCACTCGTAGGACTTGTTTCACCTCGACAGGAGCAGACTTGTAACTCTGCGTCACACCAAGGGAGTAGGCCCCAAGCGCAGTGACGCGGAAAAACATGAGGCCGTCATATCGACTGAAGAACGGAAGCTCGTCGGTCCCCCACAGGTCGCAGTAGTCGCGCCGCGCCCCAGCTGGGGGAATGAAAGCGGCGTCGATGAGGCCCAGGGTCGCGGCGTACTCGAAAAGAAGGCAGAGCATATACCGCTCCTCAAGGATGCCCTCTGCGCCGGCGTAGCCAAGTGAACCGTACTGCAAGTCGCAGATGTAGAGATTCCAAGGGTTGCGCGAAACCGCAAAGTCATTTTCCGCAGCGCGCAGGAACCTGAGCAGCTCAGCAGTCGAGATCCAGCGCCCTACTGGGCAGTTCGTGAGCACCTTGGAAATTGCCTCACGGCGCGATGATACCGCGGTCAGCCCATGTTTGCCCTTGCCGGTTTGACCCTTCACGCACTCGATTCGAGAAAGTTCGTCGAACAGCGTGGTGTCGGTCCACTTCTTCCACAGGGTTTTCAGGGTCTGTACCGCCGGTTCGGCAAGTGCCTTCCGCCCGGCTCTCGTGAGTTGAAGCTTCGAGCCAGACAGCTGCACAAGGCCGCCTGCCTGAATGAGTAGCGGCCACGCGAACGCACGCATTGGTCCTGCGTTCTTATCATGCCACTTGTTCTGGGGCTGAACGAACGGGTAGTAGTCGCCACTGTCCAGAACAGCGGTGATTGCCTCGATGGTCGCCGAAGAGGCTTTCCCCGTCTTGTCGCTCACGGTAACTTTACCGGCATCAACGAGGCGAAGTACGGAAAAGAGCTCTCGCTGGGCCGAACGTTCGGATTCGCGGACCGCGATCTGAATCGGCTCGCTGCCGTGCTCCTGCTTTTTCTTCTTTGAGTTCCACCGCTCGAAGGGTTGGTCGTATACAGTTGGCAACTGCTCGAGGGACTGCACTTTATTTTCGGCGGGAGGCGGTACGAACGTTTTCAGACGAGCCTTGAGATCGTCTGGCATGATTCGGTTGCCGTAGAAGAAAAAGCACAACGCTGACGGATTACCGCCGTACCCATATTTGTCGGCGGACCCCCAGTTAGGATCTTGACCGTATTTAGCGCGAAACCTATCGGCCGGAAACTGTGTCGACCTCGAGTAAACTACTTCGGCCACAGCCGCTCGCTGGATCTCATCGAGAGTTTGCCAGACGGTGCGGATACGCTCACCTTCCAGATGACAAATGATGACCTGAGCGAGATCGGCTTTCCTGGTTGGCAGTTTATGCCCGGTGAGCGCGCCGAGCCGCTTGAGGTCCTCGGCATTCATGAACTCGGAAACTGCCACATCGAGCGTTGGGATTCCCCCGTCGGCGTCGTATCGTCTCATCGAGCCTCGATTGAGAGTTGTCGCCTCGATGCACGTCGCGCTTCCTTCTTCGCCTGCGCGAGACGCAATCGCTCCTCGACGGAGGTAACGTCATCCGGAGAAGGCTTTCCGAACCGCTTCAGGTAGAGGTATTCGATATACGCTCTGAGGGGCATCTTCCACAGCTCTTGCTCATGATTATCCAGCTTACCGAGCTTCATCGGGTTCATACCCAACTCGCGAGCCATCTGCACTTGGGCATGGGAGAGGTGATAGCGCTTTCGCGCATCGATCCACTCCTGCATCTTTTGGTTCGGCTTTCTTTTCTTCGCCATGCGATTCCCCTCGCTTTCATTGATTTCATTGGAGGAAAAGGTCCTCCTCGTCATCCTCGTCCTCATCGGACGGTTCTTCCGCCAGGGCCAACGCCTCATGGACCGCATCGACGATATCCGCATCGCGGGACTCGATGAGACGACTAAGGACCTCACTGGCCTCCTGGGGACGAATGCTGGGCACGGCTTCAATCGCGGCGAGAAGCAGGGGCTTGGGTGTTCTGCGCGAATGGATGAGGGCAGCAATGTGTGGCCATGCGGCTTCGACGCCCCAGCTTCCTGCGGCAAGAACAGCCTCGAGGTGAAATTCTGGATTTTTGTTGTCGAGCTCTTCCACAATCTGCTCATCGAACCCGCGAACGAAGCGCATTCAGAAGACCGCGGTAAGTTTCCACAGGTCATCGCCACTCGAGTAAGCGGAACGGACAGCATTCTCGTGCCACTCCTGGGGGGTACGCACGGATGCCTCAAGGATTCGCCGTCGGACTTCCTTGGGAATGTGCGCTTCCCTGTAGAGCGCGTGAAGCGACTCCTGAATCCCTCGGAAAGTCCGTTTCGAAATCGGGACATCACCTCCATCGTCAAAGCCTTCGGTGTCCGCATACTCCAGAATCGGCCCCAGCGAAATCGCAGCTCGGGCCCGCACCTGTTCGGATTCCTCGCTGTTCCGTAGGATGGCGAGCAGCGCTTCAACCAATTCATCGTTGACCACGGTGAAATCGCCGGCCATCTCCGTGGCTAGGACGCGATCTGGCTTAGCCGCTTGCTCGTCCCGAAGAACACTGACCAGTTTTTCTGCCGTGCCTTCCGGCCAGTCCCAAGGTGGAGTATCCTTCAAGGCCTTCAAATCCATTTCGATCCCCTCCTGCCAGCCACGGTGGGGTGACTTTATTGCTGGTCCTCAGCCTGTGGCGACGGGGCCCGCCGGAGTGTTGTAAAGAGCGAGCACTTGAACCATAGGCCCGGCATTTTACCTATTCGCAGAGCGGACCGCCATATTCAGATTGCTGGCTCTCTTCCCATCTAGGCTCATTCGAGTGTGGCGCGGAGCGGAAGTTCCTGGATTACGGGCCCGATCCAAATCGCGGTGCATCAATCGGTGGGAAAATTACGCGACCGTTCGGTTGCGAACCGACGGCTCCGCTACTCTCGCCCATCTTTCTCGGCCATAAATCTCAGCTCGTGCCACCAATAACAACTACGGTCGGGACCCAGAGTCCGGCGGGACCATTACGTTTTTATGACAGCGCTGGTTGTGATTGGATGGATTGCCGAAAATTCCATGGTTTTCAACAACCAGCGGGACCTTCGATTTCATTTAGAATGCCCACGCATTCGGTCAAGAGCCGAATGCTCTACCCAAACTCTGTGATTACTTGAGATCAAAGAGTTTTGGCTCCCCTTCGTTGACACGTATCGAACTTTCCGCCTCGCTCCGGGGCCCGAAGCAAAGGAAATTCTACTGGGCAGGCAGCAGTTTACTCCCTATCTGCCTTGCGCCACAGCGACGGAACTCCTTTTGCGCCGTGAGGACTGTACGGCCAGATTGGACCTAGGCTCACCTGTTTGCAAAGACGGGCGGCAGAGGAACCAGGGGCGCCATCAGGCGCAGAGGCTATCTCCAGCGTCGGGGCCCTGCGTGGCCAGCGATTGGCCATTCTTCCAGATCGCCAATCGTTGTCGCATTCTGCGATCGGACGGGGAAACACGAATGGCTCAGGAGAGCATTTCGCGAGGCTCAGGCCAGAGCGGAAGTATGCATCGTGGTTTGAGAGTTACCAGAGGACTTTGAGTTCTTTGTACAAGCCGAATTTCTCGTCGCAAGTGACCACCGGGATCTTTTCGCACACGGCTTGGGCGATGATTTGGCGGTCGAACGGGTCCGCGTGGTGTAGCGGAAGATCGAATAGATAGAACGCATGATGCGCCGTGTAGGGGAGTATGCGGAGGTCCAGCTCCTTAAGCGCGCGCTGCGTATCAGCAGCGGAAAGTCTTAGTTTGCCGCGCGCCGCCTTGATAGCGATTTCGGAAAGAGAAATTGCACTCAGTTCCAAGATGTTTTCCGTATTTCGCAAAAGAGCGATCGCGCGCTTGCTGAGTCGTTCCGGTGATTCAACAGCGAAGATCATGACGACCGTGTCCAAGAGCAACCGCATCTAGTCCTGTCCTTCGATGAAGGCGTCGACTTCATCGTCGGACATGGGCTTCCACCATGCCGGTTCTAGAACCTGAATCGTACCTTTGAGGGTTCCCAGCCTCCGCTTTTTCCGACTGGGCTTTTTCGTTCGAACAAGATCCACAACAGGCACTCCACGACGGCAGATCGTCACGGTTTCGCCATCCTCGGCGGCCCTGATCAGTTCGGGAAGCTTGTTCTTGGCATCTGCTACGCTTACCTTCATTCTCAGTATGATAGCTATCTAACATAGCTATGTCAAGAGAGGCTTTTTTCGAAGCGCGACGGGAAATCAGGACACCTCGCAGCAGGCGTATTGGGAATTTCTCGCCCCTAGGGTCTGCTTCCGCCGTTCCATGCAAGACGACAGAAACAGCCTAGCCGGTCCACGCAATTTGGTCATAAACGCTAATGGTTTCCTTTTGTGTCGACGGCTCTCCAGCCAAGAGTCGTGGAGTGAATTGTCACTGCGTTTGGCTTCGAGCGAAATAGCAGGACAGAAAAAACCGTCCATAAATGATTGGAACAAAAAAAAGCAAGATGCCTCCCCGGGCTAGATTCGAACGAGCAACCCTTCGGTTAACAGCCGATGAGGTCCAAAATCTAAATGCCCTATCTGGTGTCGCTTACACGAACTCGGAAGCCATTCTCGCCCTTCTAGCTGCACCCCATCCTGCACCCAATTTCTGATGTTGACATGAGCACGTCGTCCATCGGCAACCGCAAATCTGAATTCGCGGTCACGAAGGCCAGAGCACCAGGCCGTATCCAATCAAGCAACGAGCTTGGGATGGTGTGCCGCGATCCAGGATTCGACCAGTTTGAAAAATGCCCGGCCTCAGCAACAATTTCTTCCGCTTCGGTCTTTGTAGCCACGAACGCATGATCGTAATCAATGACATTTCGTTTCCGTCGGCAGGTTTCAAAGTGATCGAGAGACCGGATGGCCGATGAGCCGAGTGCAAGACGCGCCGCGTCGAATGTCAAACGGTGATGCCCTGGTGTGTTCGCAAGCCGATACCCAGCGCATGCGATCGCCATCTTGGCTGCTTGTACGGCTGCGTTATACGCGGTCGCGAATCTGCGGTCTTCCGACAATCCCTTGACCGCTGCATCGGATAGGTCTCGCTTGATAACGGCGCGGAGGGCATCAAGCTCCTGCTTGCTGGTGCGGTGCGTGTGAACCTTATGTTCTGCTAGTAATTTTTTCCAGATCATCCAGAGAACCTATCAGCATTACCAATCTATCTTTGGTCACCGATTTCAGAAAGTGGTCGCCTTCGCGAATCTTATCTCTGAATTCCTTTTCCGAGTAGCGAGTGAGATTCACTTCGCGACCGAAGTGCCTTTCGATCCGCCGCAGCGCCGGAAGCAGATCGACAGTCGCCACGTCGCCCACCAACAAGAGATCGATGTCACTGTCAGATCCTTCTTCGCCACGCGCAACTGAGCCATAAACTGCCGCCCACCTGATCCTGCCGTGGAACTTTGCGATCTCGGATTGCAGCGCAGGAATAAGGCCCGCTGTCTTTGAGAGCAGCTCTCGAAGCGCGTTGAAGACAGGAGAATTCTCTTGGGCTTTGTAGTAGATTCTCCTTCCGTCCTGTTTCCGCTCAAAAACGCCGCCCTCTGTCAGTGAGTCGAGCTCCCGTTGTAGGCTGGAGGGAGAAGTTCCGAGATGAGAAGCAAGTTCAGACAAGTACCACCATTTTTCAGCAGACAGGAGCACAGCCGCTAGGAGCTTCTGCCGGGTCGCAGGAAAGAGCGCGTCGAGAATGCGTGAAGTACGCATAACGCGTAAATATTTACGCAGATGACGTACATTGTCAACTGGCCCTTTTCCAGTGGCTTTCGAACCTTCAGTAGTTACCCCAGCGGAGCGCCATGCGGGGAGCCAAACTGCGAGGGATGAACGATACCGTGAGAAGTTGGCTCCCCGGGCTAGATTCGAACTAGCAACCCTTCGGTTAACAGCCGAACAACTAACTTCACCAGAACTTGCCGGAGTTGGCCCTAATCGAGGGAAATTAGCAAATTGCGACCAAACCCGACGAATCATTTTTTCCTTCTCTATTCACCTTTCGTTCGTATTTTGCCGCCATTCACCACCATTAGTATTACGTTTTTATGACAGCGCGTACCGTTACCGATTCTCATCGATCTGTGGTTCGCAAAATGAAATAATGAAAACGCAGTTGAGGCTGAGGATGCCCGTTCAGCCCCGGGCATCTTGCTAAACGACACAACTGATTTCGATGGTCGGTCAACGGCGCAAGAAGCAGACTCGATTGACCCAGTCCCATTTGGCGGTTTTCGTCAAGAGGTTGCTCAAGGCCCGTACGAGGCCCCCCGTATCCGATGGCGATATAGTCTTTTCGTCAACAAAAATCACTCCGCCGTGCTTTCGCTCTTCTTCCGCCCAGGCTTTGAGCAACGGGGGAATCGACCTTCGATCGTAGGTAACAAACGTCAACCCCTGCACGGCTGCCTGTTGCAGGCAGGCAGAGTCTTGCTGTCCTAAGAATTCTCCCTTCTCCCATTCCGCCAAACAAGAAACTACAAGCAGCCGATTGCGGCGGCGAAGACCATCCGCCACCCGCGGCGAGATATGCTCATCCAGAAGAAGCCTGAGCATCTCAGTCCCTCGCTGCTCCTCTGGAGTCGAATTCGACAGCCTGCGGCAACATGCGCTTTAGTGCCTCGAAATCTGTTGCAGCATTCTCGGATAGTGCACCCTCAATCTCTTCTGGAAACGCCTTTGCGTAGTTGATGGCGGCTTCGACTTTCGCTGCTGGCCATTTGAGATGCTCGCCCACGGCGGAGACATCAGCTTTATAGCTTTGAACGAGGAGCAAA
Source organism: Acidobacteriota bacterium (assembly GCA_013289695.1). Taxonomy (GTDB): domain Bacteria; phylum Acidobacteriota; class Terriglobia; order Acidiferrales; family UBA7541; genus Palsa-295. The sequence continues at coordinate 777 of JABCZK010000007.1, read as the reverse complement.
ACCTCCCACACAGCGAGCGTACTTCCTTGGATGTAGGCTTGTCGGCCCACCGGAGAATCGCGGAAGTCGATAAACGCGAATTCCGATCTTCTGAGCCCTTCTTCCACCAACCGAGCGCTTGCATCGCTAGGTGTCCATCCATGGCGATTGGCCATTCGCTTGAGACGATTTCCACTCTCTGCCGGCAGACGCATGCTGATGACGACGGAACGAGTCGCTCTCATGGGGCCTCCCCTTCTGCAACGTAACTGTTGTAAGCATTGTAGCATTTCTGGAGTGATCCAGACAGACGCAATATAAAAGGGCGCCCCTGTTGGAGTAGGTTTGGAGTGTCGGCTCGAACCCACTTCAGAAAGGAGCGCCCTCTATATGGATAGCAAAAAGTATATCGGTATGGACGTGCACAAGGAAAGCATTTCGCTGGCGGTGATGAATGCTGCCGGGAAGATCGTGATGGAATGCGTCATCGAGACGAAAGCGAGCATGATTCTGCAGTTTTTTGATGGGCTGCGCGGAGACTTGCAGGTGACGTTTGAAGAAGGAACCTCGGCTGCCTGGTTGCACGACCTGTTGAAGCCACACGTGACGAAATTGGTGGTGTGCGATCCGCGCAAGAATGCCTCCATGCGGGAAGGCAACCAGAATGACAAGCCAAGCTTCGATCCACAGATCAAAAACGTAATGCAGGTACACGTTGGCTAGCAGAGGGGAAATTACTGCCCCTTGCGGTGTTCCTACCTTACTCTCCGACCACTGGCCGTCTTCTGATACCCCCGC
>JABCZK010000006.1 GCA_013289695.1 Acidobacteriota bacterium | reverse complement strand
CGCGATTCTGGCTCTCCGCTGCTGCCATCTGAACGGCGAGTTTGAAGACTACTGGGAGCAACGCAGGGCGGCTTAACTTCCACTTACAAGTCGTGCACCCGGGCCGGCGGCCGTGGCTCGACGCAACGAACTTTATATCTGGACTCTATTCAAAACGTAATCGAATATTCGCAGAAAATTTACATTGACCATCTCCAACACCGCTAGATTGGATGTTCGTTAAAGCCATTGGAGTTCTCGCCTCTACCTGTTACTTTGCCACCTGAACCTAAAATGTCTTCAGCACTCCGTCAGCGACCCCGAAGAGTCACTCGCACGTCAATCCGTTTGCCGCTTCACGTTCTCCTGCTCTGTCTCTGTGCCGCGGCGCCTGCGCTCGCCCAATCAGCAAAGCCCGAAACATGCAGCCGTCCCGCGATTAGTAGCACAGTCCCGGAACCACCAGACCTCCGAAGCCAATCAGGCGTTTTGAAAGCGGATTTAACCCTGCGCGATGGCTCAGCCGCGAACGGCCAGATGCGCTACTGCTACGTCGCCGCCGACGGCACCGAATCCCCCACGCTCAGATTGCAGCCTGGCGATCTGCTCATCCTGCATCTTAAGAACGGCCTCACCGAACTAGCAACTTCGCAGCCGCCGGCGCACGCGCACCAACACGCGGCAGCCGGAACGAATTCAACAACCGATCCCTGCCAACGCGGCAGTATGACCCCGTTCGCGACCAATCTTCATTTCCACGGCCTCGCAATTCCGCCCGTCTGCCATCAAGACGACGTCCTAAAAACCACCATCAACCCATCGGACGCTCCCTTCGAATACCGCATTCGCATTCCCATGAATCAGCCGCCCGGCCTGTACTGGTATCACCCGCACATCCACGGTTTCACCAATCCGCAAGTCCTGGGCGGCGCATCCGGAGCGCTGCTCATCGAAGGAATCGAGCGCGCGAACCCCGAAGTCACCGGTCTGCCCGAGCGGGTCTTCGTCATACGCGATCAGGACCTGCTGAATCCAGACGCGCAACCGGTGCAGACCGATTCGATGCCGCCGGCGCTCGTTCTGCGCGACGCCGAGGGCGACATCCTCAACACCGGCACCGGCGGCGGGAAGCCCGCGAAAGATCTCTCCATCAATTTCGTGCCGGTGCCCTATCCAAACTATCTCCCAGCCAAAATTGAAATCCGTCCGCAAGAAAAGCAGCTCTGGTGCGTCCTGAATGCCTCCGCCATCACCTATCTCGACCTGCAAATGTTGGTCGAAAACAAACCGCAAATGTTAGGGGTGGTGTCGCTCGACGGCGTGCCAATCAACGACTCCGGGACGGCAGGTCACCAGATCATCTGGCAGGGCCACATCCTTCTTCCGCCCGCAGCCCGCGTAGGCTTCATTGTGAAGGGCCCGTCCGCAGGGACAGCCGCCAGCTTGATCACCCGCACGGTAGACACCGGGCCAGTCGGTGAAAACGATCCCACACGTCCACTGGCAACAATCGTCGCAGTACCAAACGCTCCCGAACCAAGCGTGCAACTCGCGATAAACCCCGCCCCGCTCCCACGGGCAAACTCGGCGTGGCTCGGCGACGTAAAGCCCGCGCGCACCCGCAGACTCTATTTCTCCGAGAAACCGCACGATCCGCAAAATCCAAACAGCCGTACCGATTTCTACATCACCGTCGAAGGCCAGGAGCCAAAGTTATTCGACCCGAATGACACCGCACCCAACATCATCGTCCCCCAAGGCGATGTCGAGGACTGGATCATCGAAAATCGCACGCGCGAACTACACGCGTTCCACATCCATCAAATCCATTTCATGCTCGAGGAATGGAACGGCGTCCCCCTCGACGAGCCCTTCCTGCGCGACACCATCAACGTGGCCTACTGGGACGGCACCAGCCCGCAATTTCCCAGCGTCAAGCTCCGCATGGATTTTCGCGATCCCCAAATCGTCGGCACGTTTCTCTACCACTGCCATCTGCTCGAGCACGAAGACGGCGGAATGATGGGTGTGATTCAAGTCGTGCCCAGGCCCGCCGCGAAGCCATAGCCCACTCTTCCGACGCCTCCCACAACAGATTAAAAAGACAAGACTTACTGGGCGACGCCCGGGTAAACCAGACGCCAGTTTTTAACGCCGTTGTCATCTGGCGATAACACCCGCCGCGTATCAATGCCTGCGCCCGCTCGATTCCGCAAACCCCAAAGCAGCTCTCGGAAGCTGCCGCGCACGTGCGGGCTACGAAGTATCAGCCCAGAATTCTTCACACCCAAGGAGAACTCATGATTAGTAAGCATCTTCGCCGGATGGCAGCCATCGCCCTCGCCTCCAATCTGGTCCTGGCGATGCCCGGTGGTCTATTCGCCGCGCCAGTAAATGACGCCGCCGAATCAGCGACTACCACTACGCCGATCAAACACGTCATCGTGATCTTCGGTGAGAATATTTCTTTCGATCACTACTTCGCCACCTACCCACACGCGATGAATCCGCAAGGCGAGCCCGCATTCCATGCGAAAGACGACACACCGCGCGCCAACAACCTCCTCTTCGGCGGCCTGCTCACCGAAAATCCAAATTCCACCCAGCCGTTCCGCATGGACACCGGCGTCCTCTCCGTTACCTGCGACCAGAACCACAGTTACACGCCCGAACAACAAGCGCTCGATCACGGTCTCATGGACAAATTCCCGGAATCCACCGGCTCAGGCGGTCCTGGATGCAACGACTACGGCAAAGGCACCGGCGTGGTGATGGGCTATTTCGACGGCAACACCGTCACCGCCTTCTGGAATTACGCGCAGCACTACGCGATGAGCGACAACTCTTACGGCACCATGTTCGGGCCGTCCGCCGTCGGCGCGCTCAACCTGATCGCCGGAACGACCGCTACCGCCACTCTGTTCCCGACCAAACCCAACGGCGGTACCGCCAGCGCATCTGGCAATATTGCCAATGGCTCCAACACCGGCCCGGTCATCGGCGACCCGCGGCCAGCAGGCGATGAATGTGTGCTCACCAATCCCGGACTTCAGGGCACCACGATGGTCTCCATCGCGGGCACGAACGTCGGCGACCTGCTCAACGCCAAGAACATTACCTGGGGTTGGTTCCAGGGCGGCTTCGCTCCCACTGGTTTCAACGCCAAGGGACAGGCTATCTGCGCTGCGCACCATGCCGGACTCGCTGGTGATGACGCCGTCGAAACCGTCGGCGATTACATTCCTCACCACGAGCCTTTCCAGTACTACACCAGCACGCAGAACCTCCATCACGTTCAGCCGTCAAACGCCGCGCTCATCGGCACTTCCGCCGATGGTGCAAATCACCAGTACGACCTCAGCGCTTTCTGGCAGGCTCTCGGCGAAGGTCGCCTCCCGGCCGTCACGTATCTCAAAGCCGCCGCGTATCAGGACGGCCATCCCGGATACTCCGATCCCATTGACGAGCAAATCTTCGACGTCGGTGTGATCAACGCCATCGCCAACAGCCAATACTGGAAAGACACGGCGATCATCATCGCCTACGACGACTCCGACGGCTGGTATGATCACGTTCTCGGACCAGTGGTCAATCAATCCGCCGTCGCGGACGATGCCCTCGCAGGCACCGGCGATTGCGGCGCTGCTACCGCCGTCGGCACACAAGGCCGCTGCGGCTACGGCCCGCGTTTGCCTCTGCTCGTGATTTCTCCGTACGCGAAGCAGAATTACATTGATCACCGCGCCACGGACCAATCCTCCATCCTTCGCTTCATCGAGGATAACTGGAGCCTCGGCCGCATCGGCAACGACTCCAGCGACGTCAAAGCCGGAAAACTCGATGGCATGTTCGACTTCGACGATCACAACTTGGCGCCGAAGTTGATCTTGGATCCATCCACGGGCGTCGTTTTGAAATAGCCCCACGGCTAAACCACAGGCGTCTTCGGCGATCACCTCATCGCACGAACGCCCTCTGGCTCGAGCCGAGGAATCGGCTCGAGCCATTTTTTTTCCGCGCACTCCAGGAGTGCCCCGTTGCATTTTCCGAAACGATGATCCGCAGGCATAATGGTGCGGGAGGAGGACCATCGTGCCGCGAAAATCCCGCAGCGTGGGCCTGACGCAGGTTTCCGAATGGGACGACGGCAAGCTTCGCCGCAAGGACGACTACCTCGCCGCCGAAGAACCTCTGGAAATTCGCGTGGGCGATGAGCCTCTGAGCGTGACCATGCGGACGCCCGGGCACGACCGCGAACTTGCCGCGGGTTTCCTCTTCACCGAAGGTTTAATCCAGCGCCGCGAACAAATCGTCAATCTGGAAAGCGCCGAGCCCAAGGACGGTACGAATCGCGGCAACGTAATTCAAGCCGAACTCGCGCCGGACGCCGCTCCCGACTTCGTGAAAATGAAGCGTCACTTCTTCGCCGCCTCCAGTTGCGGCATCTGCGGCAAAGCCTCGATTGATTCCATCCGCGCGCGCTTGCTGGCGGCACCCAATCCGGATTTTCGCCTCGATGCGGAGTTGCTCGTCCGCCTGCCCGACGCGCTGCGTTCCTCGCAAGATGTTTTTCAGCGCACCGGCGGCCTGCATGCCGCCGCCCTGTTCGACCCGCGCGGAAAATTACTCGTCCTGCGTGAAGACATCGGCCGTCACAATGCCGTGGACAAAGTAATTGGCTGGGCGCTGCTGGAAGGCCACGTGCCGCTTGCGGATTCCGTGCTGCTGGTCAGCGGGCGTGGCGGATTTGAGATCGTGCAGAAAGCCATCATCGCCGGCGTGCCCCTGGTGGCGTCGGTTTCCGCGCCGTCCAGCCTGGCGGTGCAACTGGCGCGCGAACTGCGTTTAACACTGATTGGTTTCTTGCGCGGCAGGCGCTTCGTAATTTATGCAGGCGAGGAACGCGTGGCAGGCCAAGCGCCGAAAAAGTGACGCCCGCTCGCGTGACACCCAATCGTGCAGCGTGCAAAAGCGCCGACCGGCGCGCTTAGTTCACAACTTTGCGGAACGCGTCCGGCGCCAGCTCTTTGTGGTGCACGCGGATCATTTCCCTAAAAGCCTCGAACAGTTCCCGGTCCCACCACCCGCGCTCGGCTTCTTCTTCCATCAAATCCAGCGCAACTTCCGGCGTAAACGCCACCTTGTAAGGCCGGTCCGTCGTCAGCGCATCATACACATCCGAGAGCTGCAAAATGCGCGCCGTGAGCGGAATCTCTTCGCCCTGCAAACCATCTGGATAACCGGTGCCATTGTGCTTCTCGTGATGATGGCGGATGATCGGCAACACCAAACGAAAAGTTTTCAGCGGCGCGCAGATGCGCTCGCCCACCACCGGATGCTTCTGCATGATCTTCGCTTCATCCGCGCTTAAGGGGCCGGGCTTCAGCAAAATCGAATCTGCTACGGCCACTTTGCCGATGTCGTGCACCACTCCCGCGCGCCGCAGCGCCTTGATCTGTTCTTCCGTCAAGCCCAGCCGTTCGCCCATCCGCGCGGACATTTCCGCCAGCCGCTCGCAGTGCCCATGCGTATAAGGATCGCGCGCCTCAATGCTGTGCGCCAGGCTAAACAGCACCGCCTCGGCGTTTTCCAGCTCATCCGTGTACTGCTTCAAACGCAGCAACGAGCGCGTCCGCGCCAGCAGCTCGTTCAAGTCGATCGGCTTGCTCAAAAAATCATCAGCGCCGGCGTTGATGCCCTTGATGCGGTCTTCGGTGGCCGTCAGCCCGGTGATCAGCACCACCGGCGTGAGCCGCGTTTCAGCAGTGGCTTTAATGCGCCGGCAAACTTCGAAACCGTCCATCCCCGGCATCATGATATCCAGCAGAATCAGGTCCGGACGAAACGTCGCGCATTCCTGAATGGCCGCACGCCCATCGGCGGCGTCGCGGACTTCGAATCCCTCGCGCCGCAGCAGGAATTCCAGCGCCGCACGGGCTCCCGTCTCGTCATCCACAATTAAAATTTTTTCATCCATAAATGCGTATGGAGACTCCCAAGCAATCCGGCTAGTTCAGATTTTCGAGCATTTTTTGTGATGCGCACTGCGAGCCGCATGCAACACGGCGCAATCGGAGTTTCTGGCGAGCTCCGCAACTAATCCAATGTAACCTGTCCCCGAAATTCCAACAACCCTCAATTGATTAGATGATTCGAATTAGAAAAATGCTGCCAGCGCTTCCCTGCTCTCTAATACACGGTAGGGGCGCTGCTTGCTGCGCCCCAGCTTGCCACGGTGTCAACCCAGTCGCGTGCAAAATTGCCGAAGCCACCCCCAGAGCCGCACTGGGGAACGCCAAAATCCCGATGGGCGGTTCGCGTCACAGTTTCAGCCTACTCCCTCTGTAAGGTCGCCTCGATCAACCCATGTGGTTCATCAGTAGGAAGAAATACTTCGGCGGGGTTATCCATTCCAAATGGCGACAAATCCACCAAATTAAAATGTCTGTTCGGCAGCGAAAGATGAATCTCCCGCACGCGATCGAAATTGCTCAGCACCGCCTCGCCCATCGCATACAAGGTGTGCTGCAACGACTGGCTGTCATGTTCCGCGAAAGTCTCCAGCAAAGCCTGGCGAATCCCATGCCACAGCGGCCCGAATTCGATGTCACTTCCCGCATACAGCCAATCCGCATGAATGGAAGTCGAAAGTATCCGGTTGCGATCCTCCTTCAAGGTCGTATACGGATCGCGCAAAAAATTATCGAACGCCGACTTCGCGGTCTTCAGCACCACCAGCCCCGCAATCCCCGCGTGGATCGCCGTTCCCTCGCGCGTCGCGTCCAGAGTAGCCGTGCGCTTGTCCTGCCCGCCGCGCAAGAAAGCCGAAGCGTGCGGCTTGCCGCCCAGTGCAATCCGCCCCCAAACATTTTCCTCCACCTGAATCCGCACGCGCGTAACCTGCGGGTTGTAAGTCAGAAAATGTTCCACCAGGTGCGTGCAAAAATCCTCGATCGAATCCACCGGATACTGCCGCGCCAGCACGTACACTGTGTTCTTCATCGTGTCCGTCGGCAATATTTTCCGGTTGTCGCCCTTGGTGTGCGCCGTCTCGAAATCACCCTCGAACGAAATCCCCAGAGTCAGCTCGCGTATATCGTGCCGGCCATCCTGGCGCACCACGCGCAGCAGCCGCACGCGCAATTTGCCGTAATTATTTTTCCCCAGCTTGATGGCCATTCGTCAGCTCCCACGATAGGTCGAATATCCGTAAGGGCTCAGCAGCAGCGGAATGTGGTAATACTCCTCGGGATCGGCAACTTGAAACACGATGGTAATCTGCGGGTACAGCCCGCGAATTTTCCGCGCGTGAAAATAAGCGTGCGTCTCGAACGTCAACCGGTAAATCCCCGCCACCAGCGTCCCCGGCTCGAGCAGATGACGCAGCCGGCCATCCGCGTCCGTCGCGCCCTTGCTGATTTCCTGCCAACCCCCGGTCTTTTGAATTTCCAAAGTTACCGGCACACCCGCGGCGGGGCGTCCCAACGAAGTATCCAGCACGTGCGTGGTGATCTGGCTCATGCTCCCAGTAATTTCTCCAAACGCAGCCGCGTGATTTTGCGCTGCTCGTCGCCGGCGATGCGCATTTCGGTTTCGGCATCGTGCCCCAGGCGCTGCTGCAGGCTACTTAATATTTGCTCGCTGGATTTTCCCGTGGCGCAAATTAAAAATACGTGCCCGAACGTCGCTTCATAAGCCTCGTTCGCCGCGCCCAGCACCGCCAGCGTGTCAGCCGACCCCTGCTGCGCCAGCGCTTGTTCACTCGCGGACCAATCGCGCGCCGTCGCCGTTTGCTTCGCCGCCGCCTTTTTCGCGCCAATCGGCGGATGGCTGCGAAAAATCGCCAGCCAATCTTTGCGCCCGAGAGAAGCGAAAGCCTCTTCCGCGGAATCCAGCAATGCCGAATCATCGGCGAAGGGCCTGTGCGCCAGCACTTGTTCCACCCATTTTTTGGAACCGCAACAATCATACAAAGCTTCCGCAGCCTGCCTTCGCGACAAGTAATTCAGCCGCGCAATTCCCGTCAGCCGGTCCGCAGCCTGCGCCGCGCGCCCGAACACACGAAAGCGGCTGACGCCGCCATCAGGATAAATATTCAGCCGCACATGCGTGGCCGCGCCCACTTCGTGCAGCTGGCGGCGGAACGTATGACTTCGGTTCGCCTTGAGCGGCACTTGAGCCAACAGCTCACGCCAATTCGCCTCGCCCAGCCGCGAAATTTCCAGGCTGGCTCCTTCGGCATCACAAACCTCAATCGAACAGCTGTCTGGAAAATTTCCCTTGAAGTGTGCCGTGTCCACTTCCACGCGGTGAATCGTCCCGGGCATTCCCAGCTTTACGATCGCCCAATCGTGCCCCGGCCCGCGCCTGCGTCGCGTTTCCCACCCGTCGCTCATACTTTTGCTGCGTCCCGGCATCAGCATGTTCAGCGGCTCACTGTAAAATTGATCGCTGGTGGAAATCACCCGCCCGCCGTTTTCCACCGCCGCCAAATCCAGCTCGCGCTTGGCGATTCCCGTCACGCTCGGCACCACCTCGCCGTACAGCCGCAATCGCGCCACACCGCCATCGGGGTAAATCTTGAACCGCACGTGCGTAAAACGCCCCGCAGGCGCCACCGCCGCTGAATTTTGCGAATCGCCCTCCAGCGCTGTCTCCGGCACAATCTCTTCCCACTGCGTCGCGGCAGCTCGCAGTTTTTTCGTTTCGTCTTTATAGGGCGCGGAATCCCCCAAATCGCATCCTTCCAACGCAAACCGCGCGGGATAATTTCCCGTAAAAAAACTGGTATCCACCACCGCCCGGCGCAGAATTCCCGGCAGCCCCAGCCGCACGATGCACCAATCGTATCCGGGAGTGCGCCGCCGTCGCGTCTCCCAGCCGTCCATCCAATGTCCACGGTCTGTATATTTTCCCTCGACGAAAATCGGCTTGCCTTGCTTCAGCAAATTTTCCTTGGCCCCGAAAAATTCATCGTTCGCGAGCACCACGCAGCCGCCCAGCCGTTGCGACGCCAGGTCCACAAATTGCGTGAACTCATTCATACCGCGCCTCGATGTAGCACGTGGCCCACGGGCCCGGCGGAAAATTCCCCGCTCTCGAATATCTTTCGTCCGCGCACAAATGTCGTCTCCACGCGCCCGCTAAGCTCGCGCCCCGCGTACGGCGTGATTTTGTGCCGGTGATGCAGCTGTGCCGGCTCCACGCGGAATTTCGCCTCCGGCTCCCAAATCACGAAATCGGCGTCGCAACCCACGGCGATCGTTCCTTTTCTTTCAGCGAGTCCCGCCAGCCGCGCCGGCCCCTCGCACAACCACTTCGCAAGATGCGTCACAGCATATCCGCGCCCACGTGCTTCCGTCCACACGGCCGGCAAACTCAGTTGCAAGGACGCAATACCGCCCCAGGCGCGCAAAAAATCGCCCTCTTCCGGAAGCTTCATCGCTGGCGGACAAGGCGAATGATCGGTAGCGATGAAGTCCAGCGTCCTGTCGCCCAGCCCCTGCCACAATTTCTCGCGATTTTCGCGCTCGCGAATCGGCGGAGCGCATTTAAATTCCGTCGCGCCGTCCGCAATTTCCTCCGCGGAAAACGTCAAATAATGCGGACAAGTCTCCGCAGTCACTGTGCCGCCTGCATCTTTAGCGCCGCGCAGCAAAGCCAGCGTCTCCGAAGACGACACGTGCACAATGTGAATCCGCGCGCCGCACTCGCCGCCGAGCCGCACCAGCAGCGCAACAGCTTCGTTCTCCGCTTGGCGTGGACGCGCCGCCAGCCACGTACCGTACTTTCGCGGCGATGCACTCTGCGGCAAGCTCGCCACCGCCTTCTCGATCGCCCCCGGCAATTCCGCGTGCGCCAGCAAGGGCGCGCCCATGGCCGCCAACCTCGGCAGCACCGCTCGCAAATCCGCTTCCGTTACGTGCGCAAATTCGTTCACGCCGCTCGGCACCAAAAAACACTTAAATCCAAAAACGCCCGCATCCCACAGCGGCTGCAGCTCCTCGGAATTTCCCGGCACAACGCCGCCCCAAAATCCCGCATCCACCCAAAGTTTTCCCGCCGCCGCTGCCAGCTTTTCGCGGAACGCCGCCGCCGAAGTCGTGGCTGGAATGCTGTTCAGCGGCATTTCGATCAATGTAGTGACGCCACCCGCCGCAGCCGCGCGCGTCGCCGTCGAAAATCCTTCCCAGTCCGTGCGCCCCGGCTCGTTGATATGCACATGCGTATCGACCAAGCCGGGCATTACGACCAAATCGCCGGCGTCGTGCACCGTCGCGCCCTGAACAATTTCATCAAACCCGGAAACAGTCGCAATCGCGCCCCCGCGCACGTGAATTGCCGCCGCCCGCTCGCCTTCAGGCGTGATCACGCGCCTCCCGCGCACAATCAAATCCGCCGCTGCCGGCGAACTCCGCGGAGTTTCCGATGAATTTTGCATCTGCGCTCAGCCCGCCAGAACTTCCAGAAATTCAGCGAGTAAATTCCGCGCCACGTTGCGCCGATAGGGCGCCGTCGAACGCATATCGTCAATCGGCGCGATTTCTGCGTTCAGTGCGTCTTGCGCAGCCTGCAGAACTGCGCTCCCGGGCCGTTGTCCGCGCAATAATTCCTCGACGCGTACCGCGTGCAACACCGTAGGCGCGACACTCCCCAAAGCGATGCGCACGTCCGCGATCCGTCCCGCTTCGACCCGCGCCGCCCCCGCAAAACAAATCTTCGAAATAGCCTGCGCCCGTCGCGTCCCCACTTTCCGAAAATACTGTTTCCACTGTGCATGTGTCCGCAGCAGACGAATTCGCCGAATCAATTCCCCCGCGTGCAGATTCATTTTCTTATACTCAGTATGAAACGACGCGTAATGAACCCAGCGCGACCCGCCCGCAGAAACAATTTCAATTTCCGCATCGTAAACGATCAATGCCGGCGGCGAATCCGCGGCCGGAGAAGCATTCGCGATATTCCCGCCCAGCGTCCCGCGATTTTGCGTGGCCACGCTCCCGGTTTCAGCAGCCGCGCGGCACAGCAACGGAAATTCGCGCAGCAGGGTTTTATTCCGCTGCACTTCAGTGTAAGTAGTCAAAGCACCTAGCGTCACGTGCTCCGAACTAACCTCCATCCCTCGCAGCTCCGCAAGATTCCAGATATTTAGAAATTTCTGGTGCGGCAATTTTCCCGCTTCCAGCAGCACCATCAAATCCGTCCCGCCCGCAAAAGGTCGCCACACGCCCGGTTCACTCGCCATGCGACCGAGCGCCGCTTCAAGATCCCGCGGAGTTTCCATTTCGTACGCCGGCAGGTAAGCCCTCACGCGCGCGTCTCCGCCCGCCGCACCGCTGCCACCACCGATTCGAAAATCTTCATGTAGCCCGTGCAACGGCACAAATTTCCGGAAAGCCCTTCGCGTATCTGCGCGTCGTCCGGCTGCGGATATCGCGCCAGCAAATTCGCCGCTGCCAGAATCATTCCCGGCGTGCAAATTCCGCATTGTGCGCCACCGTGAGTGAGGAACGCCTGCTGCACCGCATGCAGCGACCCGCCGATCGCCAAGCCCTCAATCGTGCGAATCTTCGTTCCCTGCGCCTGCAACGCCGGAACCAGGCAGCTGTTCACCAGCGCCCCATCCATTTCGATGGAACACGCTCCGCACTCGCCCTCGCCGCAACCTTCCTTCGTTCCGGTAAGCTTCAGTTCCTCGCGCAACACATCCAGTAACCGCGCCATCGGATACGCTTCGAACGACGCAGCCCCTCCATTCACCACGCACGACACGCGAATTTTCCGCGCGCGCTCAGGCATGTACGCCCTCCAGCATTTCCAGCAGCGTCTCCGCCGTAATCGGAATTTGCCGCACGTCCACGCCCGTCGCCTGCGCAATCGCGTTCGCAATCGCCGGAGCAGTCCCGTCCAGCGGCAACTCGCCCAGGCCTTTCGCGCCCGCTGGTCCGCGCCCGTAAGGAATTTCCTCGAAGTAAACGCGAATCGCAGGGAGATCCACCGACGTCGGCATCACATAATTGGTCATCTGCGCGTTCACCATCCGCCCTTCCTGCCACACCACATTTTCATAAAGTGCGAACCCGATCCCCTGCGCCACGCCGCCTTCAATCTGCCCCGCGGCGAGCACGGGATTGATCACCTTCCCCACTTCCTGCACTGCCACGAAATCGTTCACGCGCACCTCAGCCGTGCGAATGTCCACCGACACTTCTGCGACATACACCGCCCACGCATATGCCCCATAAGCGTCGCCCGAATATTTCAGATCGTCCCAATGCAAATCGCGCGGGTGCTCATACTTCACAAAAGTTTTCAGCGGGCCATGCTTCGCCACGTACTCGCCACAAGCACGCGAAAAATCCGCCGCAGTATATCCAGGCTGCAGAAATTCGCCATCCGTCAGCGATTTCAGCAGTCCAAGCCCCGCCGTCTCCACCAGCTTGCCCACAATCATCGCCGTGCGCGAAGCCACTGTAGGTCCGCTATTCGCCACATAAGCCGTATCCGGCTGAATAATTTTGATCTGCTCGCAATCCAGCCGCAGCGCTTCCGCTGCAATCTGCGCGAAAATCGTATTTGTGCCCTGCCCCATTTCCGTGCTGCCCGCCAAGATGTGCACCGTGCCGTCCGCCATCGCCTCCATCGCCACTTCCGAAGCCAGGTATTCCTCGCCCGAGCCCGTGAATCCCGCGCCATGCAAAAACGAAGCGAACCCAATCCCCTTCTTGATCGCGCCTCGCGGATCAGAATTTGCCGCAGCAAACTTCTTTCGTTTGGCGTGGTAACCGCTCAATGCAAACGCGCGCTCCATCAATCCATTCATATCCACTTTTTCTTTCACCACCTGCCCCACCGCCAGCGTCTGTCCCTCGCGAATGAAATTCCGCCTCCGCAATTCGTCGGGCGCGATTCCGACAGCCTCCGCCACGCGATCCAGATGCCGCTCCAGCGCAAACACGCTTTGCGGCGCGCCAAAACCGCGAAACGCTCCGTGCGGCGGCGCGTTCGTTGCCACGGCCCGGCTGCGTATCCGCACATTCGGGCAAGCGTACGGTCCCGCCGCATGAATCGTCCCGCGCGAAAGTACCACCGGCGAAAGCGTTTCATACGCGCCGCCGTCCACCGTGAAATCAATATCCATCGCCAGCAGTCTTCCGTCGCGGCTCAAGGCAGTCACATGACGCGTGCGCGAGGGATGCCGCTTCGTCGTCGCCACCATGTCTTCCGCGCGGTCGTAAATAATTTTCACCGGCCGTCCGGACTTCCGCGCCAGCAGCGCCGCATGAGCCGCGATCATCGAAGGATATTCTTCCTTGCCGCCAAATCCTCCGCCCGTTTCCGTCTGCACCACGCGTATGCGCTCTCGCGGCAGCCCGAACAAAACCATCAGCGCCTTGTGCACGTAATGCGGGCATTGCAGCGAGCCCCACACCGTCACGCCCTCCGCCTCGCTCACCTGCGCGATCATCCCCTGCGGCTCGATGTACAGCTGCTCCTGCGCTCCAGTTTCGTACCTGCCCTCCACAACAAATGCAGCGCTAGCCCAAGCGCCATCCACGTCGCCCTTATCCACGCAAAACGATTTGAAAATATTGTCCTGTCCCCAGATGATTTCCTTGCGCGCCCGCGAATCTTCGATGGAAAAGATCGCCGGCAGCGGCTCAATCTCAATTCGCACGGCACGGCGCGCTTCTTCCAGCAAATATTTATCGTGGTGGGCCAGCAGCACAATCGCTTCTTCGGGATGATTCACGAATTCAGCCGCGAGGCAGGGCTGATCTTCAATCAGCAGCGCGATGCAGTTTTTTCCAGGAATGTCTTTTGCGGTAACGACCGTAAACTCGTGCCAGGGAATCTCACCCTCGAATCGTATCGCGCGAATTCGACCGCGCGCTGCCGGGCTGCGTACCGTCACGCCGTGCAGCATCCCGGGAAAACTCAAATCGTCCACGTAGCGCGCGCGCCCGGTGACTTTTTTGCGCCCTTCCTTGCGCGGCACCGATTTTCCAATCACACGTGTTTCCAATTCAGCCGGCCTCAATAGCGAATTTTGTCGGACTTCTCCCGCCACGCGCGAAATGCCGCCGGCGCGTCTTGGTGCCTGAGCTGGATCATCGGAATTTTCCGCTCCGCGTGCGGCGCACGAAGCTCCTGATAAATGTACGCGTCGTCGAACCCCGCCTGCGCCGCATCCGCCGCCGAATTCGCGAAATAAACCCGCGCCGGCCGCGCCCAGTAGATCGCTCCTAAACACATCGGGCACGGTTCGCAGCTGCTATAAATCTCGCAGTCCGGCAATGCAAAGCTCTGCAATTTCCGGCAGGCCGCGCGAATCGCCACCATCTCCGCATGCGCGGTGGGGTCATTCGTGGTGGTAACACAGTTCATGCCCTCCGCGATGATCTCGCCGTCTTTCACGACCACCGCGCCAAAAGGGCCGCCCCGCCCCGAGCGCACGTTCTCCAGCGACAACGCAAGGGCGCGCGCCATAAAGCTTTCACTCATTGGATGAAGCGTTCGATCGGGCATCAGTCCAGGTGCTACGTTTCAATTCGCTGCCCGTGATTGTAGCGCAGCCAGTCACTTCCGCAGGAACGAGAATGTCGCGCCATCGTGCAGGGTGCATGATACGCGCGCATCAACCGGCGCCGTCACACCATCGCATCAGGCGTGCTCGCCCGCCGCAACGCCATCGTCGCAAACGATCTTTCCTTCCGCCGCCAAAAATAAAGCAGCGCGCTCCCAATCAGAATCAGCGCCACGCTCAACCCCGCCCACATTCCCGGCGCGCCCCATCCCCAATGAAAACAAAGCAGCGCCCCCAGCGGCAATCCCACCAGCCAGTAAAAACACAAATGGCAAAGCATCGGCGTCCGCGTGTCCCCAGCTCCGCGCAAGGCTCCGGTGGCCACCGTCTGCATCCCATCAAATAATTGAAAAAACGCCGCCACAAAAAGCAATTTGCTGGCCACAGGAATTAACTCCTGGTCCGGCGTGTACACGCGCACAATCTGCCGCGGCACCAGCAGAAATGCGATCGCCATGCAACCCATGAAAGTAGTTCCCAGCAGCATCGCGGTCCAGCCCGCGCGGCTCGCGGCGTGCGGGTCGTTGCGTCCCAGCGCTTGCCCCACGCGCACCGCGGCCGCCGCGCTGATTCCCAGCGGCACCATGTACGTCAGGCTCACCGTATTCAGTGCCACCTGATGACTCGCGAGCGCGACTGCGCCGAGCCTTCCGATCAAAGTCGTCGCCGCCGCAAAAACTCCCACCTCCAACCCAAATTGCGTCGCCGCGGGAAGTCCCAGATACACCAGCCTCCATACGCGCGGAAAATTCGGCAAACGCGCCGCATTGCGCAACCCGGTTTTATTGCGATGATCGTAATAAACCGCGTAAGCCAGCAGCACACAGGACATGTAAACGCGCGCCCCACAGGTGGACCATCCCGACCCCACCGTGCCCATCGCGCGAAATCCCAAATGCCCATACACCAGCGCCCAATTGCCGATAAGATTAATAAAGTTGGCTGACACCAGCGCGAACATCACCGGCTTCGCCAGATTCATCCCCTGCAGATAGCGCCGGAACACAAAATACAGCAGCAGCGGCAGCGTGCCCCAATTCAGCGTCCGCAAATACGGCAGCGCCTGATTCAAGACCGCCGGCTGTATATCCAGCGACCGCAGCACCGGCTCGAACAACCACACCACTCCCATCAGAATCGGGCTGATCGCCAGGCTCAGGTAAACGCCGTTCACCAAAGACCGATGGCAATCCTCCACGTCACCCGCGCCGTAAGAATGCGAGACCAGCGTGTCCAGTCCCAACATCAAACCCGTTCCGAAAATCGCCGCGGAATTGAAAAGAATGCTGCCCAGGCTCACCGCGCCGATCGCCACCGCGCTATCCGCCTGCCGCCCCACCATCATGGTGTCCACGATGGCCATGGTCATCCATCCCAATTCCGCCATCACCAAGGGCAGCGCCAAGCGCAGCATGGGGCGCGCTTCTTCGGCGATATATCGTGTAAACAGGCGCTTAATCATGGAAACATAATCCTGGCGAATTAAACGAGAACCACTTCGGGCAGGCGCAGCGGCAGTCAGCTCACGCAGTGGCGAAGCAATCGCCCACAAGTTTATACTCGTTCTGGCCTGCGCGTCTCCCAGAACCCAACGTGCACACTCAATTTTCCGCGAACCCGTTGCTGGCCTCTCCATAATTTAACAATCAGGAGGAAACCATGGCAAAAATTGAAAAACGCATTGACCTGCCCGGAAGCGAACGCACCCTCTTACCCGGCTCCCGTAAAATCGGCCCATCCGACCCCAAAGAACAAATCCAGGTAACCGTATTTCTCCGCCGCGGCTCTTCACCCAAACAATTTCCCGACGTAGAAAAAATCGGCAAACTTCCGCCCGCGCAACGCAGCCATCTCTCCCGCGCGCAATTCGCCTCGCGCCACGGCGCGCGTCCGGCGGACATCAAAAAAATTCGCGCCTTTGCGACGCAGAATGGCTTGAAAGTCGTGGAAGTCAGCCGCCCCCGCCGCTCCGTCCTTCTCAGCGGCTCCGTCGCCGGGTTCAGCCGCGCCTTCGGCGTCGAGCTGAATAGCTACCAACATCCCACGGGCACTTGCCGTATGCGCAGCGGCACGATCCAGATTCCCGCCGCGCTCAGCGGCATCATCGAAGGCGTGTTCGGCCTCGACAACCGCCCGCAAGCGAAGCCGCATTTTCGCATTCGCAAACAATTGCAGAATCCCGTCGTGCGCGCCCAAGCTTCGAGCGTTTCCTTCAACGTTCCACAAGTCGCGCAAGCCTACGATTTCCCCGCAGGTACCACAGGCAGCGGACAAACCATCGGCATCCTGGAATTATCCGGCGGCTATCGCGCGACCGATCTCGCCACATACTTCAAAAATCTCGGCATCGCCGCGCCCACCGTCACCGCCGTCTCCGTGGATGGCGGAACAAATTCGCCCACTGGCGACCCGAACGGCGCTGACGGCGAAGTTGAACTCGACATCGAAGTCGCCGGAGCCGTCGCGCCCTCCGCGAAAATCGCCATGTACTTCACTCCGAATACGGATCAGGGCTTTCTCGATGCGCTCACCACCGCCGTGCACGACACCAAACTCCAACCCGCCGTCGTTTCCATCAGCTGGGGCGGTCCGGAAAGTTCCTGGACGCAGCAGGCGCTCAACGCTTTTAATTCCGCATGTGAAGACGCCTCCACCATCGGCGTCACAATCCTTGTAGCTTCCGGTGACGACGGCTCCTCCGACGGCGTATCCAGCGGCACGCCCACGGTAGATTTTCCCGCGTCGAGTCCCTTCGTTCTCGCCTGCGGCGGCACAAAACTCACGCTCTCCGGCACCACCATCTCCAGCGAACAAGTCTGGAACGAACTGTCTTCGGGCGAAGGCGCCACCGGTGGCGGCGTCAGCGAAGTTTTCGCCCTGCCGAGTTATCAACTGAGCGCGAACGTCCCAAAAGCTCCGAACGGTTTCGTCGGCCGCGGCGTGCCCGACGTAGCCGGCGACGCCGATCCCGAATCCGGTTACAACGTTCTTGTTGATGGGCAGCAAACGGTAATCGGCGGCACGAGCGCGGTCGCGCCGTTGTGGGCCGGACTGCTTGCGCGCATCAACCAGTCGCTCGGAAAAAATGTGGGCTACCTGAATCCGCTGCTCTACACGGGCAACGTCGAATCCACGCTGCACGACATCACTTCGGGCAGCAACGGCGCGTACTCCGCGGGACCAGGATGGGACGCCTGCACGGGATTGGGGACGCCTGACGGCGCGGCATTGCTAGCCGCGTTGGGCAGCGCGGCCGCCTCAACGAAGAAGAAAAAATCCCCGGCCAAGCGCAAAGCCACGCGCGCAAAACGCCGGAAAAAATCCTGAATGCCTCGGCTGTCGTGAAGCCATCGAACAAACAGCAGACCAAGCTTTTGACTTTGTATCGGCCAGCTTTAGCTGGGCGCCGTTGCCTTTGAATTTGTATCGGCCGCTTGCTTTTCAGGCGGGCGTATTTGACTTTGAATTCGCCGTCCAACTGGCCGTCGTAACGGCGCGCTTCAGCGCGCCATCGTTGTCTCGGCAACAACCGCTGGCGGTCGGAAGACCACCGCTAGGAATGCCTGAAGCTGCGCTATTCGATCGTGCCGAGGGCGAAACTCACTGAATTACTGGGGCGTCGAAGGGCTTTCCGACAAATGGTCCCAAATAGCGTAGGTGATTCCCGCCATCGCGCCTGTGAAAATCAAATAGAAAGCCAAACGCCGTCGCCGGTGTCGGTTCTGCGGCTGAACGATCGGATTGTCCCCACCCGTACTTGCAGGAGACGTCTGCTGGTCGGCCTGGTCGAATTCCATCGTCACGCGATAATTTTTTCCGGCGGGAATCGTGTGCAGCTCACCATCGTTATCCAGCACCAACCCGCCGCGATACGCCGAAATCACCACTTCCTGCGCGCTCAAAATCGTCACCTGTCCGTAGGCGGGCTGCCCATTCGCCGCGCGCAGAATTCCCTGCGGAATTTGCAGCTCGATGCTGTCAGTGCCGTTCGAAGAAAATCCCACGGTGCCGCGCGCCACCACCGCATGAATCGCCGTCGTATTTTGCTCGAGCGTCGCCGCGCTCTCCGCCAGCAAATACAATTGGCTGCCGCCGAGCTTCACGCGGAGACCGCCGCCCGCTTCCGTCACCAGCGTGTCGCCGCGATATATCGAAGTTCCCACCGCCAACTTCGCATCATCCAGCTGCGCTTCTTGCGCCTGCACCACCAGCCCCAGCGGTTTTTCCGTAGCCGCGAACGCCGGAATGTTCAGCAAGCTCGACACCAGTAACAGCACGAGACACAATCGCGCCACAGATCGCACAAACCCTCCCAGAGGTACTAACTCAACGTAGGCTCTGCGCGAGATGCGGTCAACGAACATGCCGCGCAATGGCGCGAAGGAATAACGCTGTGGTGGATTTGTAGTGGACAGCTCAACCCGGAAACCGCGCGCAACAAAGCGCTTAACCTGTGTTGCAGCACGCATCCCACGCGAACAAAAAACAAACATTTCCGGTCAACCCTAGAATTCGTTTCTTCCGCTGCGGGGAATCGCGTCTCAGGTAGTATAGTTTTTGCGGGTAAAGGGGGCGGGCCATGAAATTCCGGCAGCAAATCGGTGTGCTAATTTCGCCAATCGTTTTTCTCACAGTACTCGGATCGCTACCTCCCGCCGCCCGCGCGCAATCGCCCTCAGCGAATGCCACAACAAATACAAATCCAAATATGAACGACCCGCAATTCCCTCCGAGCCTCTACGCAAATCTCGAGTGGCGCTGCATCGGCCCTTTCCGCGGAGGCCGCACCGTTGCGGCCACCGGCGTCCCCGGCAAACCAAATCTCTTCTATATCGGCGTAAACAACGGCGGCGTCTGGAAGACCACCGACGCCGGCCGCACCTGGGTTCCCATATTCGACGGCCAGCCCACCGGCTCGATCGGCGCGCTAGCGGTCGCGCCATCCAATCCCGACATTATTTATGTAGGCAGCGGCGAAGGCCTGCGCCGCCCTGATCTTTCCACCGGCGATGGCATCTACAAATCCAGCGACGCCGGCAACACCTGGAAACACCTAGGTCTGCGCGACGGCCAGCAAATCACGAACATTTTGATAGACCCGCAAAATCCCGATCGCGTTTTCGTCGCCGTCCTCGGCCATCCCTACGGACCCAACTCCGAACGCGGCGTCTTCCGTTCCACCGATGGCGGCGAATCCTGGCAGCGAATTCTCCACAAAGATGACGACACCGGCGCCACCGACCTCGCCTTCGATCCCAAAAATCCGCAAACTCTCTACGCGGACATGTGGTCTTCGCGCCGCCCGCCCTGGACCACCGGCGGCCCACTCGAAGGCCACACCGGCGGCCTGTTCAAATCCAGCGACGGCGGCGAAACTTGGAATCCCCTCAGCAAAGGTTTGCCGACGAACGCGCAAGGCCTCGGCCGCATCGGCTTCGGCATTTCGCCCAGCAATCCGAACCGCATCTACGCGCTCGTGGATGCCGCGCCAGAAGTCGGCGGCCTCTATCGTTCCGATGACGCTGGAGAAAGTTGGCAGCGCGTGAATCACGAAGACCGCATCTGGGGACGCGGCTTCGATTTTGCCTGGGTGCGCGTCGCGCCGGATAATCCGGACATCATCTATATCTGCAACACCTCGACCTATCGCTCCACCGACGCGGGCACAAGCTTCACCGCCATCAAAGGCGCCCCCGGCGGCGACGACTATCATACCGTCTGGATCAACCCCGAAAATCCGCGAATTATTTTGCTCGCCTCAGACCAAGGCGCCACCATCACCGTCAACGGCGGCGACACCTGGAGCTCCTGGTACAACCAACCGAGCGCGCAGTTCTACCACGTCATCACCGACAATCAATTTCCCTACTGGGTTTACGGCGGACAACAGGAAAGCGGCTCGGCCGGCACCGCCAGCCGCAGCGACTGGGGCGAAATCACGTTTCGCGACTGGCATCCGGTGGGCACCGAAGAATATGGATACGTCGCGCCCGACCCGCTGCATCCCAATTTGATTTACGGCGGAAAAGCTACGCGCTTCGACATGATTACCGGCCAGACCCAGGACGTCTCGCCTGTAATTCTGCGCACAGGGAAATATCGCTTCAATCGCACCGCACCGCTGATTTTTTCGCCCGCCGCGCCGCACACGCTCTATCTCGGCTCCAACGTTTTGTTCAAAACCACCGACGCCGGCCACAGCTGGCAAATCATCAGCCCCGATCTAACGCGCGAAGATGCCGGCGTGCCACCGAACATCGGCGACCTGATCGCAAGCGATCCCGCGCAAGGCAAACATCGCGGCGTAATTTATTCCCTCGCGCCCTCGCCGCTCGACGCCAATCTAATCTGGGCCGGCACCGACGACGGCTTAATCTGGCTCACCCGGGACGGCGGCCAGAACTGGCGCGAAGTCTCTCCTCCCGGCCTGACCCCCTGGAGCAAAATCGCGCAACTCGACGCTTCGCACTTCGATCCCAACGGCGTGTACGCCGCTGTGAATCGTTTCCGCCTCGACGATCTGCACGCCTACATCTATCGCACCCACGACGGCGGCCAAACCTGGGACAAAATCACGAACGGCCTGCCCGATGACGCCTCCGTGAACGTCGTGCGCGAAGATCCCGTGCGCCAGGGCATGCTCTTCGCCGGCACCGAACGCGCCATCTACGTCTCGTTCAACGACGGCGATTCCTGGCAATCGCTGCAACTAAATCTGCCCGCGACTTCCATGCGCGACCTCGTCGTCCACGGTGACGACATCGCCGTCGGCACCCACGGCCGCTCCTTCTGGATCCTCGACAACATCACCCCCCTGCGCCAGCTCAACGAGCAAATTGCAGCAGCGCCCGCCTACTTGTTCAAACCCGGCGTCGCCTATCGCGTCCGGCGCAACGTCAATACCGATACGCCTCTGCCTCCCGAAGAACCCGCCGGAAAAAATCCTCCGGACGGCGCCATCATTGATTACAACCTGCACTCCGCCGCCACCGCCGCGCTGAAGCTGCAAATTCTGGACGCCAATGGAAAAATCGTCCGCGCATTTTCCAGCACGGATAAACCCGACGCAACCATGGAGCAACTCGGAAAAGAATTAAACGTCCCGCTCTACTGGATTCGCCCGCCGCAAATTCTCTCCGATACCCCGGGCGCGCACCGTTTCGTCTGGGATTTGCGCACTCCTCCGCCCGCCTCGCTCCGCCACGAATATCCCATCTCCGCGATCGCTCACGACACGCCGCGTCTTCCCGTCGGTCCAGCCGTGATGCCGGGAATGTACACAGTAAAACTCGACGTCGCCGGCCAAACCTTCACGCAGCCGCTCGAAATCAAAATGGATCCGCGCATCACCGCGCCGGTCGACCAACTCGACCAGCAGTTCCGCCTAGCCTCAAGAATTTGCGACGCGATGAACGCCAGCTTCGCTGCTCTAGGCCAAGTTCGCGCCGTGCGCGCGCAATTGAAGGAGCTCGAACACCAGGCGCCGAAGGGCGAAGTAGCCGATGCTATCCACGTCCTGGAACAGAAAATCGCGGCATTCGAAGGAGCGCCGCTCGGATTCGGCCAAGCAGCTCATCAGGACAGCTTCGCGCAACTGAACGGTCAATTTGGCCAGCTGCTAGGCGTAGTTGACGGCGCCGACGCCGCCCCCACGCAAACCGCGCAAGATACCACCGGAGATTTGGAGCGAGCACTAACCACGCTGCAAAATAAATGGGACGACGTGAAGGCCCACGACGTCCCCGCGCTGAATGACCAACTCCGCCGCGCCAACCTTCCCGTCCTCAATCTAACAACGTCCCTCGCGCCCGACCCAGAAACGGCCGGGGACGACGAACCCTAACTCGATTTTGTTGAATTTGCTTCTGACTTTGGCTTTGGTAGCGCCGGCGTCCCGCCGCCTCGGTTGCCGTTGCGGTTGACTCTGTAGCCGCCGCTTCGTCCCGTGTCTTTCGGGACGAAGCGGGCATCTCGGTTTCGCCTGTGGTTTTGGCTTCTGAATTTGCCTGCAAATTTCTTGCGCCAAACCCACCCTAAATCCCATCAATCTTCGCCGCCAAAATAAAATCGCTCTCCGTCAATCCATTAATCTTGTGCGTCCACGTCGTAACCTCCGCCTTGCCCCATCCCAACGAAATATCCGGATGATGCCCCTGCTCCTCCGCAATCGCCCCCACTTTATTCACAAATGCCAGCGCCTGCTTAAAATCTGGAAACGTAAACGTCCGCACAATGTGATGCCCGTCCACCACCTTCCATTGCGGCACCTCTTTCGCCAAATTCCCCAATTCTTTTCCAGCCAGTGGCGGCACTCCACCGCGGCAGGGAACACAAGTCTTCTTCGCAAGCTCGCTCATAAATCGCGCCCTCCTGAAATCACGCTCGCCTCCGATTCTACAAGAACCGCCCTCCCGAAAGTTACTTCACAATCGAAGGGAATGAATCGGTCGCGGCTCACTCCGCACCGACGCAGCCCAGCCGTCAGCGTCGGTCGCGGCTTGCAAACGAGGATGCTGATCAAGCATCGGTCCAGTACTGCGCCGGAACAGGAGCTCCTCATTCTGCTCCGTCGTAGGAGTTGAATTTTTCAACTGACGTTGACTTATTCAGCGCGATTTTCCGGTCGGCGCGAACGCGTCGCGGGAATGCAGCCATTGCATCCTCTATATTCCAAGCGGGATGACTGTCGGTCTTATTCGACTGGACATTTGGCTGGGGATTTGCCTATAACATCGCAAACGCCCAGCGGGGCAATCCGCACCAAGGAGAAAAACCATGGCATCAAAAAAGGCAAGCAAGAAGCTCAGGAAGGGCAAGAAATTAGAAGCCACCAAACCGCTGGAAATCGTGATTACTAAACCTACCGACGTGACCAGCCCGCGGTAGAGGGCAGAACGATCGGCGAAACCAGTCTGCGCGTGCTACGCCCGCGCGAAGCACGCACTTTGAGGATGAGTGTCTCCGGAAGTATTTGCGGTGACGTTTTGCCAAACATCTTGGTTCGTTAACCTCACTTGCGGCCAACGAATCCCGCGATGGCCTAGCGCCAGTTCGTTCTGCTATTCTCTTGCGCGCGGCACATCCCCACCCGCCGCTGACGTGACGCGACCGATCGCGAAACTCGCTCCCGTGAGGACTGAATATGCCCGATGAAGTTGACGAACTGAAAGAACGCGCCGAAGAAGCCGCGCACGAACCCAGCCTCGCTCCCGTCACCTTGACCATGGCCATTCTCGCCGTGGTCATCGCCACCGTAACCTTGCTCGGTCACCGCGCGCACACCGAGGAAGTGCTTATTCAAACGCGCGCCGCCGATCAATGGGCCTATTATCAGGCCAAGGAAATTCGCCGCCGCAATTACGAACTCTTTCTTGACGAGCTTGCCGTTTTCTCGCTCCAGGACGCCAAGCAGGTAGAAACCATCAGGGAGAAGTACAAGAAGCAGGTGGAACGCTACAGCGACGAGCTGAAAGACATCGAAGCCGAAGCCCGCAAACAGGAAGCCGAAGTAAAAGTCGAAGAAGCCCGCGCCGATCGCTACGATCTCTCCGAAGTCCTGCTCGAAGCCGCTCTGGTAATCTCCTCGATCACCCTCCTGACGCGCAAAAAAATCTTCTGGCTCTTCGGCATCGTGCTGGCCGTAGCCGGAGTCGTCCTAGGCATCACCGGCCTGATGATCCACTAACCCACCGAGGCGCGCGAACATCTCGAACCGAGCGCCGCCGAGCCCATTTTGGAGGGCGGCGGCTTGCCGCCGCTTTCGCCGAAGCTCAATGTCGGGCAACAATACGAGCTAGGCGAGGCTTGCCTTGCCCGCCATTTCGCAACCGGCTTACGCTTCGCCAAAAAATCCGCTAACCTCACCTCTTCCCCGAAGCCGCCGACCGCGCTTCCAAATACTGCCGCACGTACTCCCCAAACGCCTTCTCCAACTTCAAAGTGATCGCCCCCGGCGCCGCCGCGATCTTGTGCCCGTTCACCTCGCTCACTCCCAACATGCTCCGGTTCGTCGAAGAAATAAAAACCTCATCCGCCGCATACAAAGCCTCCGGCCGCAACACCCGCTCTTCCACCGGAGCACCCGCGCCAGCTCCGATCTCCAGCAACACGCTGCGCGTAATCCCCTGCAAACATCCCGCCGACACCGGAGGCGTCGCTACTCTCCCGCCCTTCAC
The DNA here is from genome assembly GCA_013289695.1 of Acidobacteriota bacterium. Lineage (GTDB taxonomy): Bacteria > Acidobacteriota > Terriglobia > Acidiferrales > UBA7541 > Palsa-295. Next base: position 147,169 of record JABCZK010000006.1, on the reverse strand, counting down.
GCAAAAAATATTCGCCGCCGTGCATTCCGCCACTTCTCCGTGCTCGTTCAACAACACCACCTCGTCGAACCCAGCCTGCTGCGCCTCGTAGTAATTCCAAACGTTGTCGAGCCAGGAAGTCACTTTCACGCCGGCCAGCGGCGACGCCGCATTCCGTCCGTCCTCGCGCAATCCCAGGCGCGCCGGCTCGCGATACGATGGCAAATCCGCGGAGCACACCAGCAAATCAACGCGCGGAAAATCTTCATCGCTCCGCCAGAATCCCACCTGGTTGTAAATCATATAGATCCGCGCCGCGCCTTCGCGCACTTGATTCGCGCGCAGCACCTCGCCCAATTGCCCGCGCACTACATTTTCCTCGAACGGAAACGGGCAATGCGTTCGTTCCGCATCGCGCTGCAGCCGCTTCCAATGCCGCTCGAACGCAAACGGAATTCCTTCGTAAATCCGCACTGTGGTGAAGAGTCCCCAGCCATTCAACAGCCCCGCCTGCCCGGGAGAAAGCCGCACCTCCCCGACCGGCAGCAAGCGGTCATTATGAAAAACAAAACGATGAATCATGCGGCCTCCAGCGTGCTCCATATTCTAGCGCAGAACGCATCCGGCACACGCGGCTTCGGCAAAAACCAAGCGAAACCCGCTGTTAACGCGCCGGTTGGATTCACGGCGCTTGGTTTTCCGCCGATGAAGATGTGTTCACGTCTATTGACACCAACTGCTTCTGCGCCTAGATTGTTGTTGTATTCATAGGAGGTTGCCGTGCGATACCCCGTGCGATACATCGTTAAATCTTTCTTAGTTGCCATCCTTTCAGTCGGCCTTATCAACGTCCCCAGCTTCGCCGCCAATGAAAAACCCCTCGGCCTTGTTACACAAGCCACAGAGGCCCATTTGGGGTCCGCCACTGTCGCAATCGGGACGACTGTGTACCCCGGCGATACACTCGCCACAGACGAAGGCGGCACGGTTCGCCTCAAAGTCGGCGGCAGCCAGTTCTATCTGCTCGCCTCCAGCAGCGCCACTCTGTCCGCAAATTCCACCATCGTGAACGCTTCCGTCGCCCGCGGCACTGTGGGCTTTTCCTCCAATGGCACCGACCAGCTCGCGCTGGAGATTCCTGAGGGAATTGTGCGCGCCGCCAATGGCCAGCCCGGATATGGTCAGGTCACCATTATCGGTCCGCGCGAAGTGATCGTCTCCGCGTATCGCGGCACGCTGGTTTTAGATAACGATGGCGACCTGCACGAAATTCCCGCCGGGAAATCCTACCGCGTCACCATGGATCTGGAACCAGCCGCGGAACCGCAAGCCCCCGCGGGAGTAGGCGGCAACAACAAAGTAGTAGCTCCCAAGCGCCGTCACCTGCTCTTCGACCTGATCGTTCTCGGCGCAGTCGGCGCCGCCAGCTACGCGCTCTGGTATCACCTGAGCGAAAGTCCGTACAACCCCAATCAATAGTTCGTCGCTGCACAAATACGCCACGTCACTCGTGGTGTGCCGATTCGCGCGATAATAGTTTGCGGAAAAGTCCAATTGTGAAGAGGGTTTGACGTTGTAGCGGCCATCCCGCGTTGCGGGATGGGCGGCTTTGACTTTGCCGTTGCAGTTGCCTTTGAATTTGGAGCGGCAGCCTTCAGGCGGGCGCCTTTGACTCTGACTTAGCCCTTCGTAGCAGCGCACTCAGTGCGCCGTCTGCGAACAGTCAATCACCGATCGGTCCGAAGCCGCCTCAACCCCGCCCTACGTATGGCAAGCCCGAATCCCGGTTTTCTCAAAATACTGCTGATGATATTCCTCGGCCCGATTAAACTCCCCAGCCGGCACAATCTCCGTCACGATCGGCCTCTTGAACACATGATCCTTCTCGAGCACCGCCTTCGACGCGCGCGCTTCTTCCTCCTGCTCCGCGTCATGATAAAAAATCGCCGAGCGGTACTGCGTGCCCACGTCCGGCCCCTGCCGGTTCATCGTCGTCGGGTCATGACTCTTCCAGAAAACCGCGAGCAACTCCAGATAAGAAACTTGCGAAGGATCAAACTCCACCTCCACCGCCTCCGCGTGCCCAGTCCGCCCCGTGCACACCTCTTTGTAGTTCGGGTTCTTCGCGCTCCCGCCGGTGTAACCCACGGTAGTCGAAGTCACCCCCGCCACCTGGCGAAACGCGTCCTCCACTCCCCAAAAACAACCCGCCGCAAAAGTTGCCTTTGCCATGATTGAAATACTCCTTCGTTATCAATTTACGATTGCGCACCGCGAATCCCCATGTTGCCACATCGCAGCAATTCGGTCGAGACGCCCGGGGCTCAGTCATGGACGTGGTTCCGATAACCCGACGAATCCGGCACTGCACGGCCATAAAGGCTTACAATGCGCTCCATGGTTCGCAGATACATCCCCGCTGTTCTTGCTGTTCTAATCGCAGCTGTACTTGTTGCCGTCTCGATCGAATATAACATTCCGTATTGGCTCTACGAGGTAGTCAGACAAGGACCAACAGAGCGAGCCATCTATACTCTCACCCCCGATTTAGTCATAGCGCGCTGCGGAACGCCCATCAGCGACAACACGACAACGCATTCCGGCGCGCAAAATACGGTCATGGTCTTGCGCGAGATGGACTACCACGGCGGAACAGGAACTGTGACGCTCTCCTTGGTCCGCACCGACGAAGGAACAACACAGGGGCGATGGGTTCTGAACGCGATGCACGATCCCGTGAACCACGCCAGGTACGGCTCGGGAAAGTCGAAATTCGCCGCCCTACCCTGCCTCGCTGGCAAATAGCCCAGAATCGCGCGCAAGCGCAAACTCAAGTCGAATCCCCCGAACGAATTTCCACTAAACTCGATTCGCCATTTCTCCATCACCGCTTAGCCGCGCGCGTCCGCTGATTTTGCGCCGAAGGCTCAGACGAGAATAACGCGGCCAGCCCCTCGGCAAGAGTTGGGTGCGTGAGTACGGCGTCGCGCAGCGCCGTATAAGGCAACCCCGCGATTATCGCAATCTGCACGGACGACATCGTCTCCCCCGCGCCGACGGCGAGCGCCGTAAAACCAAGGATGCGATCGCTGTGGCTTTCCACCAGTGCCTTCAAGAATCCTCGTGTTTCACCAAGCGTGCGCGCGCGCAATACCGCTTCCATCGGGATTTTGAACAAGCGATACGCAATGCCCTGCGCCTTGGCTTCTTTCTCACTCAGCCCGACGCGCGCGAACTCCGGATCCGTGAACAGACAGAACGGTACTTGTCTGCCAGTCGTGACGTGGTTCCCGCCGTTAAGGTTGTCACGCACCACCCGAGAATCATCAATACTGATGTGCGTGAACTGCGGGCTGCCTGCCACCTCGCCGATCGCCCAGACGCCCGGCGCCGTGGTCTCCAGTCGCTCGTTGACCTTGATGTATCCACGCTCGGTCACTTCCACGCCGGCCAACTCCAGCCCTATTCCCTCCGTGTTCGGCTTCCGGCCCGTCGCCACCAGCAGATGACTGCCGGCCAGCGTTTTCTCCACTCCATTTTGCTCGATCACAACTTGCACAGACTCGGCTGATTTCCCCGAAACCCGCTTGGTCTTCGCGTTCAAAAATACTTCTACTCCCTCGTCTCGGAACAGCCCGGCAAGCGCCTCGGAAACATCGTCATCCTCTCGAGCCACCAGCTGTTCGCTGCGTTCGATCAATGAAACCTTGCTGCCGAAGCGGCGCATGGCCTGCGATAGTTCCAGTCCCACGTAGCCGCCGCCGATCACTAGCAGGTGCTCAGGAACCTCGCCCAGTTCCAGCGCCTCGATATGCGTCAGCGGCCGCGCCTCAACAAGGCCAGCAATTGGATCGACCGCCGCACGCGTCCCGGTGCTGATGATCACATTCGCTCCGCGCAACCGCCGCACGGATCCATCCGGCAGCGTGGCCTCCACAGTCTTAGGCCCGATGAATCGTCCGTTAGCCAGAATGAATTCCGCTCCAGTCTTCTTGTAAATGTCCATGTACATCTCATTCAAGCCCTGCACCATCCTGCGTTTGCGCCCCCGCACGGCGGACATATCAATCCTCAAATCGTCGACGCTGATCCCGAACTCTTCGCTTCGGCGAACGTACGCTGCCACCTTCGCGCTGTGAATGATGTTCTTGCTCGGCAGGCACGCGATGTTCGGGCACGATCCGCCAATATATTTGCGGTCGATCACCGCTACACGCTGCCCCTGGCCAGCGAACGTCCATGCGGCAAGTGTGGACCCCGTGCCGTCGCCCAGAATCACCAGGTCGTACTCCTCCGGTTCCCTACCCTTACGCGATGAAGCAGGAGCTACATCCACCTGGGTGCTCATATGAAATTTCTCCTCGTCTGCGGTTTAATTATGAATTGAGGATTAGTCAGCGTGACGATCGAGAGCCAACAATGCTCAGCGAGATTCGCCGCCAGCCGCGTCGAACCAAGCCACATAATATGATAAACCCGCGAAATTGACGACCGGCAATCGCTTCGCATCTATGCCGACGCGCGTCGTCATCGGAAACTGTCTCGCGACGGACGCCATATCCTCGCCCCGAATCACTTGGTGTATACTCCGCGAGCGAAAAAACAAACCATGAACACTCCTATCGGATTCCGCGCGTTATTTCTGGTCGCATTAGCTTCGGCCGCGGCGATTTTCTGCACGCAGCAAGCATTCTCGCAGCAGCAAGGCTCGCCGTCTCTCTTCCCCGAAATGCACTGGCGCATGATCGGACCCTTCCGCGGCGGACGCGTGCTCCCCGCGCAAGGTGTTCCCGGCAAACCCAACGAATATCTGTTCGGCGCGGTCGGCGGCGGCGTCTGGAAAACAGAAAACGCCGGCCGCACCTGGCATCCCATCTTCGACGCCGAACCCACCGCATCCATCGGCGCAATCGCCATCGCTCCCTCCGATCCGCAAACCATCTACGTCGGCACCGGCGAAGCGGACATGCGCTCCGATATTTCCTTCGGCGATGGCATATACAAATCCACCGACGGCGGCGCCACCTGGCGCAACATCGGCCTGCGCGACTCGCGCCAGATCGGCAGCATTCTGGTGGACCCGCGCGACCCAAACATCGTCCTGGTCGCCGCGCTGGGCCACGCCTTCGGCCCTAATCCAGAACGCGGCGTCTATCGCTCCACCGATGGCGGCGCCACCTGGAAAAAAGTTCTCGGCAAAAATGACGACACCGGCGCGATTGATCTCTGCACCGACCCCGCCAATCCACAAATCATCTACGCCTCTCTCTGGCAAGTCCGCCGTCCACCCTGGAACGTTTACGCCCCCACCAGCGGCCCCGGCAGCGGCCTCTATAAATCCACCGACGGCGGCGTCACCTGGAATCAAATCACTGGCCACGGTTTCCCCAGCGAAGGCCTCGGCCGCATCGGCATCGCCATCGCTCCCGGCAACGATGGCAATCGCATTTACGCCGTCGTTGACGCGCACGAAGGCGGCATTTACCGCTCCGACGACGCCGCACAAAATTGGCGCCGCGTTTCTTCCGACGCGCGTGTCTGGCAACGCGGCTGGTATTTCGGCGGTATCACCACTGACCCGCGCGACCCAAACGTCGTCTACGTCGCAGACACCGCGCTTTATCGCTCCAGCGACGGAGGAGAAAATTTCGAATCGTGCAAAGGCGCGCCCGGCGGCGATGATTACCACACTCTTTGGATCGCCCCCGACGACCCCGCACGTATGATTCTCGGCAGCGATCAAGGCGCTGCCATCAGCGTGGACCGCGGCGCCACCTGGACTTCCTGGTTCAATCAGCCGACGGCGCAGTTCTATCACGTCACCACGGACAATCGCTTCCCCTATCGCGTTTACGGCGCGCAACAGGATAGCGGCACCGCCGCCGTCGCCAGCCGCAGCGATTACGGCCAAATTACTTTTCGCGATTGGTCTCCCATCGGTGGCGAAGAAAGCGGCTACATCGTAGTGGATCGCACGAATCCAGACATCGTTTACGGCGGAGGCCCCTTCGGCGTCCTGCGCCGCTTCAATTGGCTCACCGCGCAATCGTTCGACATTTCTCCCGCCGCAATTCCCTTCAACGGCAGCAAGCTGCGCTTCACCTGGACGTCGCCTGTAGTGGACTCGCCACAAGATCCGCGCGTCCTCTATTTCGGCGCGCAATACATGCTGCGCTCCGCAGACGCGGGCCAAAGCTGGCAAGCCATCAGCCCCGACCTCACACTAAAAAGCCCGGCACCAGCCAGCGTCGCGCCAAAACCAGGCGAGGTTGGCGGCGTGGTTTACACCATCGCGCCTTCTCCAGTTCGCGCCGGTGAAATCTGGGCCGGCACCGATAATGGCCTCATCCAACTCACACTCGACGAAGGCGCGCATTGGTCCAACGTCACGCCCCCGGATGTAGAAAACTGGAGTCAGATCAGCCTGCTCGAAGCCTCGCGCTACGATGCCGCCACCGCGTACGCCGCAATTGACCGCCACCAGGTGGACGACCTCCATCCTTATATCTACCGCACACACGATAACGGCAAAACGTGGTAGAAAACCGTCGCGGGCCTCCCCGAAAATGCCTACGTCCACGCAGTCCGCGAAGATCCGGTGCGCAAAGGCCTTTTCTTCGCCGGCACAGAAATCGGCGTCTTCGTTTCCTTCAACGACGGCACTTCCTGGCGTCCGCTGCAAAACAATTTGCCCGCAAGTTCCATCCGCGATCTCGTGATTCACGGCGACGACCTGGTAGTCGCCACCCACGGCCGCGCGTTCTGGATTCTCGACGACATCGCGCCCCTCCGCGAATTGAACGACAACACCACAGATCAAAACGCGCACCTATTCACGCCCGCGCACGCTATCCGCGTACGCCGCAGCGAAAATCACGATTCGCCGCTGCCGCCCGATACTCCCGTAGGAACCAATCCGCCCGCAGGCGCGATCTTCGACTACTTCCTGAAATCGCCAGCCGCCGCCACCGACCTAATCACGCTCGAGATCCGCGACCACCGAGGCAACGTCGTCCGCAAATATTCCAGCGCCGATAAAGAGCCCGAACCCGCCGCCGCTCCGCCCGAATTCCCAAAATTCTGGCTGCCAAAATTCCAGCCGCTCTCCAGCGCCCCAGGAATGCACCGCTTCGTATGGGATCTGCGCTCCACCCCGCCCGCCGCGCTGCACAACGAATATTCCATGGCCGCAATCATCGGCAGCGGCACAGTCACCGAGCCGCAAGGCCCCCTTGCGCTTCCAGGCGAATATGAAGTCGTGCTGACCACCGGCGGCCAGACCTACAAAGCCGCGCTCACGGTAGAAATGGACCCGCGCGTAAAAGTCTCCCGCGAGGAATTGGCCCAACAGCTCGACCTGGAACAGAAAATAGACGCAGCGCTAACCGAAGCCACCGACACCGCGAAGTCCGTAGCCACTCTCCGCGAAAAGCTCAAAGCCCTTCGCACCAGCTTGAGCGCAAAGCCCGACGCAAAATCCATCCTCGACACAGTGGCCGCCCTCGAAAAACGCGCCCAATCCATCCAAGGCAACGCAGAAGCCCAATGGCCCGCCACCCCTGGCGGCCTGATCGGCGAAGACGCAACTCTAGCCGCCCTATCCATAGCCGTAGGCAGCGCCGACAGCGCTCCCACCGCAACAGCCTCCGCCGCCTTCGCAGAATCCACCAAACATCTCAACGACCTGCTAGCACAATGGTCGATGGTCCAAAAAGATTTCGCCGCGCTGCGCCAAAGGCTGAGCGACTGAGCACGTCGCACTCTGCTGACGTCCGCCGCGACGGCACGGTTCTCGGAGCGCCGGTTTGTCCTGAGAGCCTGCCGGCGGCAGGATCGAAGGGCGTCTCGCCGGCCCTCTTCTTGTTGCAAGCCTCGACACCAGCGCCGTTTTACTCTGAGACCCTGCCGGCGGCAGGGTCGAACGGGAGGTGCGACGCTTTTGCACCCTTCGCTGGCTGCGGTCTTTGGCTCTCCCGTGGCGCAACCATCTCTCCCATCAACTTCTACGCCAACTGCCGCAGTGGTATCATCCGTCGTCGAGAGCGACCAATAATGGAACATACCCTGCTCGCAAATCCCGTCCGCTGGACTGACCCACGCACGTGGCCCTGGATGGTCTACGTCTGGTTGGCCTTTTTTGCCTTTGGTTGGCTAAAGTGGCTTTGGCGATGGATGCAGCGCAATCGCACAGAGAGCTGGCCCATCGCCACTGGACAAATCGAATCCGCCTCTATAGCTGAATCTAAATCAACATTCTTTTCGTCACCATCGCGAGGAAACTCGCCAAAAATCGTAGTCGAACTTGGTTATGCGTACTCAGTCGCCGGAAACGTCGAGGGTGGGATTTACAAACGCGAATTCGCTACGGACGAGGAAGCTTTGCAGTTTCAGCGAGACCTGAAAGGAAGGCCCGTTGCGGTCCATTACAGTCCGAGCAAGCCTTCGAATTCGACACTGTCAGAATCGTCCATCGAAACTCTGTTACAGACTCGAGCGCCGAAGACTGCTGGCGAACTCATATTATCAACCCCCAAGAAGCCCCTTCCGACCATCGTCAGCCAATTTCTTTGGGTCTTCATCGCTGTTTCCTTTGTGGGACTTGTTCTCAGCTTATGGGTGCATTTTGGGGCAGTGATGGGCCGCCGTGTCGCACCTGATGCGTTGTTCTGGATTCTCCACCTGGGCATTTTTGTAGTGTGGATCCCGGCATTGGTCATAGCCAAACGACGAGTTGGCGATCCAAATCGCAAAGATTTCTGGAAGCTCGTTCTACGCGACTTGCCCGACGGGGTGCGATACCTGATCTATGGGTTTCTTGGATATGCTTTCGTGAATTTCTTCTACTTCTTTATTCAGGAATCGAATGAGCCGAGTGGCAGCGGAGAACCATCAGCCATGGTCTGGCGAGGCTTCTCCGGACACTGGATGGCGTTTTACATCGGCTCGCTCGCTATTTTATATTCAGCTACAAAAGAGAAATTCGATACAACCCGATGCTTGAACGGCCACTCGCTCCCGCCGGAGGGGAGCTTTTGCGCTCAGTGCGGTCAAGCTGCGATGCATAGATAGTTAAGCAGTTTTGGCGTGAATCGTTGGGCTGGATCGCCAACCTCTCCACGCCATCGAGCGGGCGCTCAGCCTTCGGCGCTCCCAACCGGTTCCACAACTCTCGCATTACTCTCCAAAATCTGCTCCAGCATTCCCGGAATCTCAAACACAGCCCGGTTCTTCAATCCGCCGGCATTCGCGCGAAATCGCGCCAAATTCGCGGGCTCGATGATCCTCCCCACCGCCGGCACAATCTCAGCAAAGCTGCGCAGCACCACGCCCACTTCATTTTCCACCACCCACTCCGCGTTATAACGTTCTTGCGGCAAAGTCCACGCATTGCACGCGACAATCACCGGCAAGCGCATCGCCAAGGCCTCGCTCACACTCCCCGGGCCAGGTTTGCCAATAAAAAAATCCGCCAGATGCATATACCGGTTCACGTCCTTCGTGAATCCTTCCACGAACCGAGGCAGTCGCGGCTTCCCCGCCCGCAGCGCGCTAGCCAACTTCTCATTCCGTCCGCAAATAAATATCAATTGCAGCTCAAGCTTCGATTCATCCAACCTCTTCGCAATCTCGAGCATAGCCTGCGAGCCATACCCGCCAAAAAGCACGACCGCCGTAGGCAAATCCGCGCGCAATCCCAATCGCGCCAGGCCCGCCACGCGCTCCTCCACCCGCGATTCATAAAATCGCGGATGCAAAATCATCCCCGACGCCCGAAATATCCGGTTATCCATCTGCCCGCTCTCCCGCGCCTGCCCCACCGCCCGCTCCGAGCCGCAAACCAAAAACTGCCGCTGCCGCTCAATCCAGAAATGCGGCGGATAATCGGCTATATCAGTAAGTACCGTGACGAATGGGCGTCCTGGCCACGCGTTCGCGAAACCTTCACATAGCGCCCGATTGAAGTGCGGAATGAAGGACACAACCATGTCCGGCGCAGTCTCGCGCCAATGCCGCTCCAGCACGCGCACCATAGCCGGGTGCCGCGACCAGATCACAAATTGCAACACCTTCATCAGGTAAACGCTGCCCAAAGTCCATCCGCTGCGCAGCATCCAGTTGTAGTAGTCCTCGATGCGTATCCCCGCGTATTTCTTGAGGATATCCAACTCCTCCAGCAACTCTTGAATGTTGAGGAGCTGAACGTCCCAGGAACGTTCTTGCGCCTGAATAGACATCTGCAAGGCCGTGGCTGCGGCGCGGTGCCCGCCGCCGGCGTCGAAATAGCAAAACTCGATACGTTGCATGCGGGCGGAGTCTCGCATCCGTAATGCCGAGATCTGCTACGGAACTGTTAAAAGACGGTTACTGTGTCGAAAGAGTTAAATATCTGTATTTTCAGAACTTTAGCACGCATGTCATCTGCCGGTAACACTCGTCCCCTATTCTGGTAGTCGTGAGATGCGACCTGCATGTTCACTCGTACTTCTCCGGTGCGTGTACGACCCCCTTTGTCCGAAATTTTTGCCGCGAAAGCTATAGCGATCCTCGCGCCGTCTATTCCCTGCTGCGGCGCCGCGGCATGAAGCTCGTCACTCTCACCGATCACGATTCCATCGAAGGCGCCGAACAATTGCGCCAGCACGCCGATTTTTTCGTCAGCGAAGAACTGACCTGCAAAATGCCCAGCGGCACCGAAGTCCACATCGGCGTCTACGACATTACCGACCGCCAGCACCAGCAGCTGCAACAACGCCGCAACGATCTCGTCGCGCTCCTCATGTACCTCACCGAGCGCCGCCTCTTCTTCAGCATCAATCACGTTTTCTCCAGCGTCACCGGCCGCCGCGAGCGCGAGGATTTCGCCTGGTTCCAGGAATATTTTCCGGCCGTCGAGACGCGCAACAGCCACATGCTCGAAAGCGCCAACCAGCGCGCCGCGCAGCTCGCCAAACAGTGGGACAAAATCGCCATCGGCGGCAGTGACGCCCACGCGCTTCCCTCCGCCGGCACCGCTTACACCGAAGTTCCCGGCGCCCGCGACAAGGAAGAATTCTTCGAAGGTCTGCGCGCCGGCATCGGCCGCGTCGCCGGCGAATCCGGAAGTTTCCGCAAACTCACGCGCGACGTCTTCGTGATCGCCTACGAAATGATGCGCGAAAAATCCTGGACCGCCCTGCTCTCGCCGCTAGGGGCGCTCATCCCGGTCATCACCTATTGGAATTACCACGACGAACGCGCCTTCGGCCGCCGCTGGGCCGCGGAGATTCTCGGCGCTCCTGAAACCCGCAAGCATCCCCGCTGGATATCCGTGCCGCAATCTGCAGTGGAGGGATCCATATGACAGTCGCCAAAGCTGTCTGGAACCAGATTCAATCGAACGATCACCGCCTGATGCGCCGCGTACACCGCTGGCGCGCCCCGCGCTGGTTTCGCATCCTGATGATTTTGATGACGCGCATGGGCGACGGCTGGCTCTGGTATTCCGTCGGCCTAATCCTGCTCGTCTACGGTGGCGCACACCGCTTCCTCGCCATCGGCGCAGCCGCTTCTTCCGCTCTCGTGGGCATTTTGCTTTTTCGCGCCCTGAAAAAAACCAGCAAGCGTCAACGCCCCTGCGAAATCGAACCGCATTGTTGGTCCTTGATCCTTCCTCCCGACAAATATTCTTTCCCCTCTGGCCACACCATCACAGCTTTCGCCATCGCACTTTCACTCGGCCTCTTTTACCCGCAGCTGCAAGGCGTCCTGCTAGCCGTAGCGCTGCTGATCGCGTCATCGCGCATAATCCTCGGCATGCACTTCCTCAGCGACGTGCTAGCCGGCTCCGCGATCGGAATCGCGCTGGGCACCGTGAGCTACCACATCTTCGCGGCCCTCTGACCGCATGCGACACGAACGCTGGCGCCTCCCCGCCGCACGCCTTGCAAAATTCCGCGCATGGTTGCACGCAAAAAGCTTCCGATCAAAGGGTCCTAAGGTTGTTTGCAGTGCGGTGGCTTGCCACCGCTTTCGTCGTATCCTGGTGCTCGGCAACAAAACGAGCTAGGCGAGGCTTGCCTCGCCCGCCACACCCTGCGCGCAAGCTTCGGTTCCGCATAGCGGCGGCACGGGCACCGCGCGCTGCCTACCGCAGGAGGGACGCGCCCACTTTTTCGCAGCACCGTCGCACCTCACTCGTCACTTCTTCGCCTGATCCTCCCGCGCCGCAATACCGTGCGCCATCACAATCACCGACTTCGCCCCCGCCTTCCGGTCCTTCGCAATCTCCTGATATTCCGGCGACTCCGCCCAATCCCGAAACGAAGCCTCATCCGGAAAGGAAAGCACCACGATCTTGTCACCGTCCCACGGTCCTTCGAACACCGCGGGACTTTCGTCCGCCGCCAGCACCCGCCCTTTATATTTCCTGAAAACATCCATAAACCGCTCCAGGTATCGCCCGTATGTCGCCGGATCGTGTATCCACAATTGCGCAATCGCGTAAACGCTCATCGCTCCTCCTCACCGCTCTCCTGCGCACCGCAATTCGATTCATCCGCACCACAAAACCGCAACGTTACAGCGCGGCTACGATCGGATCAACGTTCGCATTCACGACCGGTGACCGCGGCACCGCGATTTCATTCCCGCGCCCAGCGCGTTCAGCAGCGTGGGCCGACACTTTTCAACCTCGAATAGCATCTAAGCTTGGACCAGGGAGTTTCGCAAAGTGTTCAAGCGAAAGCCCGCGACTTTTCGCGCGGAGGTACACAAATTATGTTCCGCAACTCACGCCTCGGCTGTTTTCTTCTCGCGACTCTCCTCTGCGCCGCTGCAGCTCGAGCCCAGCAAAACAGCCCACAAGTCCAGGCCGGTGGCGGCAAAATCTATCTCGACGTCACCGTCAGCCCGAAGTCCGGCCCGCCCGTCGCGGATCTCCAGCAGCAAGACTTCACCGTGCTGGATAACAATTCTCCGCAGGCGATTACCTCGTTCGCCGCAGTCACAGGTCGCCAGGCCCCCGTGGAGGTCATCGTCGTAATTGACGCAATCAATACCGATGCCCGCGAAATCGGCTATGAGCGCATACAGATCGACAAGTTCCTGCGCAACGAGGGAGGCCGCCTCGCATATCCCGTCGCCATTGTGGTCGCCACGGATACAGGTGCCAAGATTGCTGAGAATTTCTCGAGCGACGGCAATGCCCTCAGCACCGCCATGGATCGCGATCAGATCGGTCTGCGTGACATCGGACGCTCCGCCGGTTTCTACGGCGCAACCGAACGCTTGCAGTATTCCCTCCAGGCGTTGAATCAGCTCACTGGTAGCGACGCTCCGCATCCGGGGCGCAGAATACTGCTCTGGGTTTCTCCAGGCTGGCCTCTTCTCTCCGGCCCCGAGGTCGAGCTCGACGCGAAGCAGCAGGCAGGTATCTTCGCGCAGATCGTCGAATTCTCCACTCAACTCCGTCAGGCCCGCGTCACCCTCTACAACGTCAATCCGATAGGCGCCGGCGAGTCTGTCTTTCGCGGCACGTACTACGAGGAGTTCCTGAAAGGTGTCAGCAAACCCAGCCAGGTCAATCTCGGGAATCTGGGGCTACAGGTGCTCGCCATTCAGAGCGGCGGTCTGGCTCTCGACTTTAACAACGATCTCCCCGCGCTCCTGCAACAATGCATCTCCGACGTCGCGCCCTACTACGAGCTCTCTTTCGCCGCGCCCGCAGCCGACCGGCAAGATGAATACCACCGCATAGAAATCAAGGTCGCAAAGCCCGGCCTCATCGCGCGCACGAATCAGGGTTATTACGCACGACTCGCACCTCAACACTAAGTAGTTTCCGCATCTGCGCGCGACCCGTCGGGCTCGGGCGACATTCGCAATGCAAGTCCGGATATGTGTCCGCCTCCGCATCACTCGTGTCCCAGAACCGAGCATCTCCGCACATCTACCGGCTCCAATCCTTCGCAACTGATTGATGCATAGGTCTTTATCTCCGCACGGCAAGGAACTATGCGTGCCTTGACGGCTACGAGACTCGCGGCTGATACGGTCGTAGTGTTGAATCTCTGTTCCATTGTGGTACAAAATGTCGCGCAGGACGCTGCTCTCCATCAATAGCCAGGAGGTCGAACGACGATGCCCACTCCAGATCTGCTAATCCGTGATCTAAAGGTTGCCCTGCGCTCGCTCGCGCGCACCAAAGGCCTCGCGGTCACCGTGATCCTCACGCTAGCCCTCGGCATCGGCGCCAACGCCGCCATCTTCAGCGTCGTCCGCGGCGTGCTCCTCCGCCCGCTCGTCAATCGCGACGAAAACCGCCTCATCTACATCCGCCAAAGCGCCCCCGGCATCGGCGTCGAAGACGTCGCCTTCTCCGTTCCCGAAATCCAGGATCTGCAGTCGCGTGTCAAGACCGTCAGCGAGTTCGGCGACTTCTCCACCATCGGCTTCAGCATGGTCGGCCTCGGCGAACCGCGCGAAGTCCGCGCCGGCGTCGTGGACGGCTCCTATTTCGAAGTCATGGGCTTGCACCCCGTCTTGGGCCGTTTGCTAGATGCCCACGATGACGGCCCCAACGCCGCCGGCGCCGTAGTCCTCACCTATCGCTTCTGGACCAATTCGCTCCACAGCGATCCCTCCGTGCTCGGCAAATCTCTCAAACTTGATACCGGCGACCCCGCCGGCGCGCGCACTGCCACCATCGTCGGCGTCCTCGAGCCCTCCGTGCCTTACCCCGCCGAAACCGAGCTCATCGCCAACGTAGTCACCAGCCCGCACCATCTTTCCGCCACGATGGTCACCGGCCGCGTCCATCGCATGACCGAACTTTTCGGCCGCCTCGCGCCGGGCGCAGACATCCAGCAAGCCCGCGCCGACCTGCGCACCACCTACGCCTCCATGCTCGCCCAGCACCCCGAAGCCTATCCCCACGGTGAGAACTTCCAGATCAGCGCCGTCTTTCTGCGCGAACAGATCACTTCGCGCGCTAAGACCGTGCTGTGGGTCCTGTTCGCCGCCTCCATCCTCGTCTTCGTCATTGCCTGCTCCAACGCCGCCAACCTCATTCTCGCGCGCACGGTCCGCCGCGAAGGCGAACTCTCCATCCGCGCCGCGCTAGGCGCGACTACCAACTCGCTGCGCCGAACTCTCCTCATAGATAGCCTGCTCCTCTGCGGCGCTGGCGCGGCGCTTGGCGTTTTGATCGCCAGTCCGATGGTCTCGATCCTCGCGCGTTACGCTTCACGCTTCTCCGTCCGCGCGCTCGACCTCACCGTTGATTCCAGCATGCTCTGGGTCGGCGCCATCCTCGCAGTCGTCGCCGCGGTGCTCCTCGCATTCGTTCCGCGCCTGCCTTCCGCGGAATCCGCGAACGGCCTAAGCCTCGCCAGCGGCGGTGTGCGCATCACCGGCAGCACTGGACGCCGCCTGCGCATGTTCGCCGTCACACAGATCGCCGCCTGCTTCATGCTCCTCGCCGGCGCCGGCATGTTGCTCAAGACGCTCCTCGCGCTGCAAACCGTGCGCACTGGTTTCGACACGCACAACGTCCTCGCGCTCAACGTTCCAGTCGTTTCCTACGGCCGCACGCCCGATCAGATCCTCGGCTTCTATAAAGAAACCATACGCCAAGTCGCGGCTCTCCCTGGAGTTGACCGCGTCGCCGTCGGCACCGCCGTCCCGTGGCGCGACAAAGGCATCTTCGGCCCGGGCTTCCAGTTCTCCGCCGAAGGCCACGTACGCGCTAATGGCGAAGAAGATCCCCACGCGCAATTCCGCACCATCTCGCCCGGATTTTTCGCCGCGCTAGGCGTGCCCATCATCGAAGGCCGCGATTTCAACGACCTCGATCGCAGAGACAGCGAGAAAGTTGTCATCGTCAGCCAGAGCGTCGCGCTCCGCATGTTCCCCACCAGCGACGCGCTCAATCAGCACATCATGTGGACCGACCCAGTCATGCAATTTATTGACGTCAGCACCAGGCCGCGCCGCATCGTCGGCATCGCCGCTGATGTTGACGACGAAAACGTGGTCCCCGGCGCCGCGCTCACCGTCTATCATCCGCTCGATCAGGAAATCGGCGGCGGACGCCTCTTCGTCCACACCCATTCCGATCCCTATGCGCTGGTAACTCCCATCACGCGCATCATCCGCGATTTGTCGGTAGATCAGCCGGTAGAAAAAGCCGCCACGCTCGACGATGTACGCGCGGAAGTCCTCACCCCAGATCGTCTGAACGCGCTCGTCTTCGGCGGCTTCGCCGCAGTAGCTCTGGCAATCGCTGTGATTGGAGTCGCAGGCGTGCTGGTCTTCTCCGTCAGCGGCCGCACGCGCGAGTTCGGCATCCGTCTCGCTCTAGGCGCGCAACCACGCAATCTGCTCACCAGCGTAATCGCGCAGGGCGCCCTGATGGCCGCCGTCGGCATCATAGCGGGCGCAGTTTTCGGCTACGCCCTGGCACGCCTGGCCAACAGTTACATCGTGGACATGCGCATGCCAGACATGGTCCCAGTAGTCGCCAGCGCCGCAGTTCTGCTAGCCGCCGCAGTAGTAGCGTCGGTCCTGCCAGCCGCCCGCGCCGCCCGCATCGACGTAATGGACGCCCTGCGCTCCGAGTAATTGAATCGCGCTGCAGCGCGATTCACTCTGAGAACCTGCCCGCCGCAGCAGGGCCGGCAGCGCCGTTTCATCCTGAGGCCCTGCCTGCGGCAGGGTCGAAGGGGAAGCGCGGCACAACTTAGCCCACCGCGGAAGCGGTGGGAAAACTCGCAAAAAAAACCCGGAGCGCCGTAGGTGCGACACATGCCTCACACGTACGCTCGCTCGCGTCGAGACTCGGCACCCGCAAAAACTCAGCGTTCGTTTGCTTCGTGCGGAGGCTGCGCCACCCGCCCGCCAGACCTGAAACAACGCACTTACTAAATTGCTAACAAGCATCTCCCGCGCGCGCCTCTACACGATTCACCCTATTGTCGGAGGGGCTAGAATGTAACTTGACTTACTGGAGTGAGCAACATGCCCCCAACCGATGCATCTGACCGTTCGGAAGTAAACAAGCCCCGTACCATCCTTATCGCCGATGACAGCGAAATGGTGCGAACGAAAATCCGTCAGGCACTGGAGCGCGGAACAGACTTCGAGATTTGTGGCGAAGCGACCGATGGACTTGAAGCGGTGGCGAAGGCTAAGGAACTGACGCCTGATTTGATTCTACTGGACGTGAAAATGCCGCGCCTCACTGGCTTGGAAGTGGCAGGAATACTTCGCCACACTCAGCCCGGGATTCGGATAATGATGGTGACCATGTATGCCGAAGAACTCAACAAGAGGCTTACATCCCTGTTCGGAATCGATGCCGTATTCTCGAAATCGGAGGGCGTAACCAGGTTGATCGAGCGCGTTGAGAATCTCTTGGCCGCCTAAATTGCGCTGCTGCAGCACAATTCGCTACGCTGTTCCCCATGACCGCCCCAAATATTCTGATCAATCGCGCTCCCGTCTTGACGCTGTGGGCCACCGCCGTTGCCGAGCGGCTGGGATTTGACCGCGACGAGGCGCTTTCACTCGGCAAGGCCGTCGCCGGCCTGACTGCGCAATCAAAAGGCCGGCGCCTGGGCATATACAAACCCGCGCCGCAGGAGATCAAGAAGGCGCGCGCCAGAAAACGTGGAGAAGAATTCTTTGTGGAAATTGCCGGGCGCCAAGTGCCGGCTGTCAATACCGAGGCTGGAGTCCGCGCCGTGATCAAGGACAAACCCATCGCAGCGCAGGGCGTCGAGCGCTACCTGGAAAGCAAGTTCGGTGAGTCGCTGGGCCCTGTGCGCGAAGCGATGCGTCACCTGGCGAAAGCCTTCCGGCCCGAGGAGCTTTCGCAAAACGCATTCCGCCTCTACGAGAAGTTCCGCCCCGCGATTCCGGAAGACGTGACCGGCTGGGGCGCAAAAGGCCGCCTCGATATTGATCGCATCCGCTCGCTCGCGTCGGAAAAATGAACCCGACGCGCCGTCGGCTCGCTGGCAGGCGATTGCCCCACCCCTGCGCCGCACGCTCGGTTTTCTCCGCGTCGCTGCGCTGAAAAAAAGTCAGGTACCGCTTCTGTCCGAACGTGCCGCTGCACTTTCGATCCACGCGTGCTAGCGCAGTGCGGGATCAGAAAAAATGAAAATGTTTCAAAACTCGCGCGAAGTCGCCAGCTCCGGACCAACATCGCCGGCAAAATACCCGCCCGCCGCCATCCGCTGCCGCGCGGGATCCCTCCCACCCTCGCGCCAGGAAACACCACAATGCGTAAGTTTCCAACCACTCGCCAGTAAAACTACGGACGTTTCTGATCGTCGTTTGGCGATTGAAAACACACTGCAACTGACTGAAAACAAGCAACAGCGCCCCATTCTAATCGACAGTAATTCTTGCTTTTTTGGCCCCCGCAGCCGACCCGATCCAGAATCGCCGGGCTTGCTCGTACCTAGGATCTGGCGGAGAATCGCTTAGGCCATGAAAAATACGGAGGCGGCAAAAATCGGGAATGCTCACAGCACAGTCGTGAGCATCAGCAAGGCGCACCCCGATTCACGCGAGGATTCGCCTGGTCCAACGGTCGAAGAACGCATGACCGCGGGCAAAGCGCTGCGCGTGCGCGTGCCGCGAACTTCGCATGCGAAGTGGGTGCCCGCGGCTGATCGTCCCGATCCAGTGACGCTGCTGAAGGAATCCGATCGCGGACGCTTGTCCGAGCTTTTGCCCATCCGCTATGGACGCATGCGCCAGTCGCCGTTCGCTTTCTTTCGCGGTGCCGCTGCGCTGATGGCCTGGGATCTGGCGGCAACTCCCGCGACGAAAATTCGCGTGCAGGCCTGCGGCGATTGCCATCTGCTGAATTTCGGCGGATACGGGTCTCCGGAGCGCCGCCTGGTATTCGACATCAATGATTTTGACGAAACGCTTCCCGCGCCGTGGGAGTGGGACGTGAAGAGGCTCGCGGCCAGCGTCGTGCTGGCAGGACGCCAGAAGGGAATGAAGGAACGGCGTTGCGGCGATGCGGCACGCGCCGTGGTGGCTTCCTATCGCACGCACATGCGCGAATATGCGCGCATGCCTTACCTGGAGGCGTGGTATTCGCACATTGATGTGGACATTTTTATCGAGAAAGCGAAAGCCACGCGTGATAAGAAATATTGGGAAAAAGTGGAACGTGCCGCAAAGATGCAGACGGCGGAATACATCCTGCCGAGAATCACGGAAGTTTCCAAAGGCAAGCGGCGCATCATTGATCACCCTCCGCTGGTTTACCATCCGCGCGACATGGCCGCAATCGACGAGCACGTCCGAGCGCTCTTTCACCGCTACAGCCTGACGCTGCCCGAAGAACGGCGCGTGATCCTGGACCGCTATCACATCGTGGATATCGCGCGAAAAGTAGTAGGAGTCGGAAGCGTGGGTACGCGCTGCGCTGTCGCGTTGCTGATGGCTGGAAAGGACGACGCGCTGGTGCTGCAATTGAAAGAAGCGCTGCCTTCGGCGCTGGAAGCCTACGCGGGCAAGAGCCGTTACGCGAATCACGGAGAGCGAGTGGTCACCGGGCAACGCATGTTGCAGGCGGCCAGCGACGTGGTGCTCGGTTGGACGCGCGACGATGACGGCCACGATTATTATTTCCGCCAACTGCGCGATATGAAAATGAAATTCGATTTGGAGAGCATGAGCAAATCGGAATGGCTGGAATACGTGCAGATTTGCGGATGGACTTTGGCACGCGCGCACGCGCGCACCGGCGACGCGGCGCGCATCGCTGGCTACATGGGCAAGAACGCGACGTTCGACGACGCGATCGGCGAATTCGCGGCGACCTACGCGGACCAGACCGAGCGAGACCACGCCACGCTGCTGAAAGCGATTCGCGCGGGTCAGGTGCGCGCGGCGGAAACTTCGGCAGCGTAATTTACAAATCCAGCGGCAGCGGACTTTTGCCGGTAATCAACCGCGAGGAACGGTCGAAAGTGAGATATAGCCAGGCCCACTGCAGCAGCACCAGCAAACGATTTTGAAATTGCACGATGTAAAGCAAGTGCACGAAAACCCAAATCAGCCAAGCAGGCCAGCCTGAAAGCCGCAGCCAATTCAAGTCCGCAACGGCCGCGCCGCGCCCGATGGTCGCGAGATTTCCTTTGTCGAAATAATGGAACGGCGGAAGTTTCTGGCCGCGCAAACGCGCGCGAATTACTTTTGCGACGTAATGGCCCTGCTGAATCGCAGGTTGTGCAACTCCGGGAAGCGGTCGTCCAGTTTGGTGGCTGTAATTCGAAAGGTCACCGATAACAAAAATCTCGGGATGCCCTGCGATGCTCATGTCCGGTTCGACGATCACACGGCGCGCGCGGTCGAGCTTCGCGCCGGCTTCCTGCGAGAGGATCACGCCGAGCGGCGAAGCCAGCACGCCCGCCGCCCACAGCACCGTGTGCGTGGGAATCATCTCGTCGTGATCGCCGACGCGAATGGTGACGCCGTCAGCGCGAACGTCGGTGACCATCGCCCCGGTTCTGACCGTGACGCCGAGTCGCACGAGCATCCGGCGGGCGGCTTCAGAAAGCTTCGGCGGATAGGAGGGCAGTGCGCGGTCGGTGCCTTCGACGAGGATGATGCGCGTTTGCGTCGAGTCGATGTGACGGAAGTCGTGGATGAGGGTGTCATGCGCGATTTCGCCGAGGGCGCCGGCAAGCTCCGCGCCGGTGGGCCCGGCGCCGACGATGACGAACGTCATCCAGGCGCGCAGCTTTTTGGGATCGCGTTCGCGCTCGGCGGCTTCGAATGCGAGGAGGATGCGGCCGCGCATGGCGGTGGCGTCGTCGAGATTTTTCAGGCCGGGGGCGAACTGCTCCCATTCGTCGTGGCCGAAGTATTGGTGCGTGGCGCCGGTGGCGACGATCAGAGTGTCGTAGTCGAGCGCGCCGTCGCTGAGAATGACGCGGCGCTGCGCTGCGTCAATGTGCACGGCTTCGCCCAGCAGCACCTGAGTGTTTTTCTGTTTGCGCAGGACCTGGCGCAACGGTCCGGCGACGTTCGCGGGGGAAAGCGAGCCGGTGGCGACTTGATAGAGCAGTGGCTGGAAAAGATGATAGTTACAGCGATCGACGAGCGTCACTTGCACCGGCGCGTTTTTCAGAGCGCGCGCGGCGCTGAGGCCGCCGAAACCGCCGCCGATGATTACGACTTTGTGTGGGTCAGCCATTCTTCAGCGAATTCTCCAACAAACGCGAAAACACCGGCGTTTGCCCCAGGACGCCTCTACGTTATCAGATGCACGAACATCACTGGAAGAAGCAGGGTTGCAATCGGCCGCTGCGGAGTTCGTACTTGTGCGCGCAGCGTGAAACGCGTTGCAACGAGGCGGCGAAATCGTCGTGGCGCCATGATCGATGCATCCGAGATAGACTGAACGGCGCGCGAGGAGTGGATCTCTTAACATGAAATCGCAATTGTGGAAGGCTGCGACGTCTTTGTCGTTGATCCTGGCGATTGCGCTGGGAGCGCGGGTGACATTTGCGTGGAATCAAGAACACAAAATGCGCGCCGATCTCGTTGGTCTCGTGCCGTTTTTGAATGAGACGGGAAACATCGCTTACTCGCTCGCGGCGGGACACGGATTTAGCTCACCGTATTGGCAGGAGACTGGGCCGACGGCGTGGTTGACGCCGGTTTATCCGGCGTTGGTCGCGGGAGTGTTCCGCGTGTTCGGGATTCACACGCCGCACTCGTTTTTTGCAATTGTGTTTCTCAACATTTTATTTTCGGCGGCAGCCTGCGTGCCGCTATTTTACATCGGCAAACGCGTGGGCAGTTTGGCAGTGGGCGCCGGGGCGGCGTGGCTGTGGGCGATTTTTCCTAACGCGATCATCATTCCTTACGAATGGGTGTGGGACACATCGCTCGCGGCGTTGCTGATGGCGACAATATTGTGGGCGACGCTTGAGCTCGCGGACTCAGCAAGCGTGCGCGCCTGGTGTGGATACGGATTGCTATGGGGCTTGGCGCTGATGACCAATCCGTCGCTGGGCAGCATGTTGCCGGTGCTGCTCGGTTGGGCCGCGTATCGTGCGTTCCAACCAGGGCGATTGCGCCTGAGCCATCCACTGCTGGCGTGCGGGATTGCGGTACTGTGCTGCGTGCCGTGGACGGTGCGAAATTATTTAGCGTTCCACCGATTCATCCCGCTGCGTTCCAACTTCGCTTTTGAATTGTGGCTGGGAAATAACGAACAGTTTGATGAACAATCGCGGGTTGTGCCGGCGGCGGATCCGGAGCGCGCAGAGATTCGAAACTATATTCACATGGGCGAGACGGCCTTCATGCAGGACAAGTGGGGCAAGGCGATCGCTTTTCTTGAGACCCATCCGCGATTAGAAATCATTCTTTGCGGGCGGCGCTTTGTGGCGACCTGGACGGGAATGGAAAAGCCCATCGAAGGATTTCGCGATGCTGACTCGCCGCTGCTGCGGCTGGTGCTGATTAGCAACACGCTGGCGGCGATCGGCGGGTTTTGCGGAATCGTCGTTTTGTTTCAAAAGCGCGAACCGTACGCCTTTCCGCTCGCGGCGGGGCCGATTGTGTTTCCTGTGATTTACTATGTGACGCACACTTCGTTGCGGTACCGACATCCGATTGACCCGGTGGTTCTGTTGCTGGCGGCGATTGCCGTCGCGGCGGTGTTTCAGAAGCGAGGTGAGCACGCCGCAGAGGTGCCTCTGCCCTCCTGAACCGATCCAGTACAACTTTTCCTGCCTGCAAGTCCTTACGAAATCCTTATGCATCGCTTACGGATTCCTGACGCGAGAGAAGTACCGTAGAACTTTCCACCCGATGCAACATCTAAGGGATGGATGCGAATGAGCGGTGCGGGTGTGCGCCTGGATGAACCGGCCGGAATGTCATTCGCATTCCCGCTGCGGCCTGTTTTCCCGCGGCGGGGCCGGCAGGCGCGTTGAAGGACGACTTTTATGGTGGTTCTTGCTTTTTTGGTGGTAGCGGCGGCGTGCGTTTTTTTCATGTATGCGCTGGTGCAGTTCTGGCTGGAAGAAAAGCGCCCGCGGCGCAGGAGAGAAACGCCCCTGGGATTTCCGGTGATTTCTTCCGGACAAATCGTGATGCCAAAGGAAACGCCGCGCGAAGCGCGGCGCGAAGATTCTGCAGATCAAAAAACGCAGGGCGAAAGCGCGCACAGGAGATAACTTCCATGTTGAAGCTCTTGATGAATCACCGGAACAAGATTGTTTTCGGCATTTTGGTTTTTGCGCTGGGGCAATTCCCTTGCTTCGCGCAGAGCAACGGCGACACGCCAAACCAGCAAAGCGCTGGCGCTGAGCAACAAATTCCGCCAGCGATTGCCAAAGAGCTGGATGCGATGCGGAAACGCATAGACGAGCTGGAAGCGGAACTGAAGAACGCCAAGACGCCGGAGCGGCCGACGATACCGGCGACGAGCGCGAAAATGTCCATACCGGTGCCGCAGGTTGCCTCAGCGCCTGCATTGCCCGCGGCTACGGCTACACCTGAGTCGGCCACTTTGGTAAAGGCCGCGACCGAGGCCCCGCCGGCCAAAATCGAGCCTTTTTCCGATGCGGATTGGACTTGGCTGAACGGCAACCCGCGCACCAAGGAAACATTCTGGGATACCAAATTCTTTACGCCGGAAATTCGGTCGGACACGGTGTACGTGTATGACTTCAACCATCCGACCGATCACTCCATAGGCGGGTCAAGCGAACTTTTCCGCTCGCAGGAAGTACAACTCACGCAACTGGGAGTGGGCGGCGACTTTCACTATGACAATGTGCGTGCGCGGCTGATGACGCAGTTCGGCATGTATTCCGCGACGACACCGCGCAACGACCCCAGCCCCGGCCACGGCCAGTGGGATCTGGTTTCGGCGTACCGCTATTTGTCGGAAGCGTACGGCGGCTACCACTTCAACAAGCTGCACGGCATCAACGTGGATGCAGGAATCTTTTTGTCGTACATCGGATTGTTCAGTTACTACCAATTCGACAATTGGGCCTACCAGCCGTCATATGTTTCCTCCAACACGCCGTGGTTCTTCGAAGGCGTGCGCGTGCAGATCTTCCCGACGGCGCATTTGAAGATTGAGCCGTGGTTCATCAATGGTTGGCAATCGTACGCATCGGCGAACCACCGGCCGGGGCTGGGAGGACAGATCAAATGGACCCCGAAGCCGTGGATCAACGTGATCTCCAACAACTACGGGTTGGGCGCTGATGATTTGTTCATTCCCAATCGCCGGCGCATTCACACCGACGACAGCGTTGAAGTGAAGTACTTCGACACGCCGGAACGAACGCTCGACAAGATGGCGTTTTCGTTGACGGCTGACGCGGGATGCGAATACGGCGGCGGCGTGAGCTGTTACACCGATAAATCGGGTGGGCCGAAGCAGAGCTTCCTGGGATTTATGGTCTACAACCGCTTCTGGTTCCATAACGATTTGTTCGGACTAACGCTGGGAGGCGGAAAAATCAACAACCCAGGACGGTATCTAGTGCTGCTGCCGCCGATCAATGGAGAAAGCGCGATTACAGCGTCCACCAATTCTCCTTACTTTACGGAGAATCCAGGAGATCCGTTCAAGGCGTGGGATTCTTCCATCACATTTGACTACATGCCCAAGCAATACATCACTTTCCGCTGGGAGTATGACTACCGGCACGCGAATGTACCGTACTGGACGGGCCGCGGCGGCATTACGCCGCCTGGCGGTAACAACGGTTTTCCCCAGTTCTTCGCGTGCAGCAACGGTTCCTCATCCGGACAAACGAGCCTGGGACCGGCAGAGACCGCCTGTGGCGGCGGAGCCAGTAGCGTCTTTTTCCCGGACCTGCGCAGGGACGAGTCGTTTATTGACATGTCCATACTGGTCAAGTTCTGAGCATGGTGGAGAAGATTTGATGAGCAGTTTAGATAAAGCCGTCGGCGACTTGACGATTACTCCAGAAAGGTTGAAACGGCCCCGATTCGGATATCCAGAAGGACAGCAATGAGTATGGTGTTTGAATTCGCGGTTCTGTTAGGAGTGCGTACGACTTCGGCCGAAGTTTTTGCCCAAGACGTGGCTCAGCCAGGTAACGATGAGAAAGGAGTTCCAGCCGTCAGTGACGGTAAGGGAGACCTTACCGCACCGAATGGCGTCGCTGGTGCAGACGGCGCCAATGCCCACGCAGACCAGAGCGGAAGCGGTTCTGCCGGGATGGAGTCCGCAGCTTCGCCGCAGCAAAATTCGCCTTCACAGACGAGTGCGCAACAAACCACGCGGCAGAACCCGCCGCAAGACCACGTGCTGGAAGGAAATTTCTTCCAGCGGCTGGCGCAATTCTACCGTCAGGATTGGGCTGACACAAATCCGGCCGCGCCCGCGGCGAAGAAGCGCGGACTCCCGGCACGGCTAGACTCACCTCCATTCCCATCCTCCGACTGGATATACGGAGGCGCGAATGGCGCTTTTTGCAGGGCCGGGGTGCTGCGCTGCAACGCACCCGAGTACGCGATCGTCAGCTACGTAAATCGCTCTATCAATCGAAGGTTCTTTGTTGGATTCCGGTCGGACCTCCTGGATGACAAGAAGGGTCAGCGAACGGGGTTCGCTACGAAATATACGGAAAACACGCTGTATGCCACCAAATATATCGGCAGCACATGGATGCTCCGTCCTGAACTCCGTTTCGATCATTCGTGGGATCTGGCGGCATACAACGGCGGAAAGGCCAGAAACCAGCTCTTCTTCGGCATGGACTTGAACTATAAATTCTGAGTTCTGTGACGAGACGTGCGGCCGCGCTGCCGAAAACGACAAGCGGATCGATGCGGTTTTGCCGGTTGACGATTTTGAGGCGCGGTTGCTTGCAGCTTTGAGGAGTGAACGGTGATGCAGGACATTGTATTTGTAGTGTTGACGATTTGTTTTTTTGCGGTGGCGCTCGCTTACGTGCGCGGATGCGACCGGCTGAAGTGACGGGAGCGACAACATGGTAGGCAACATTGTTCTGTTGGTGGTTTGCGTTTTGATTCTGGGTTACTTGTTTGCGGCCTTGCTGTGGCCGGAAAGGTTCTGACGATGACGGCCAATGGCTGGCTGCAAATATTCTTGTTCCTACTGGTGACTTTCGCGCTGGCGAAGCCGGCTGGACTTTTCATGACGCGAGTTTTCGCGCGCGAGAAGACATTTCTGGATCCGCTGCTGAGGCCATTTGAACGCCTGCTGTACAAGCTGACGGGTGTGGATGAAAAGCGTGAAATGCGCTGGACGGAATACGCGATTGCGATGCTGCTCTTCAGCGGTGTTTCGATGACGCTGCTGTATGTGATCGAGCGCGTGCAGCAATGGCTGCCGTGGAATCCGCAGAAGCTCGCGGCGGTGCCAACCGATCTGGCGTTCAACACGGCGGCATCGTTTACGACCAATACAAACTGGCAGGCGTACACCCCGGAAGTGACGATGAGTTATTTCACACAGATGGCGGGGCTGGCCTATCACAATTTCACTTCGGCAGCGGTGGGCATCGCGATGGCGGTAGCGATCATTCGAGGAATCGCGCGGCGCGAACAGGACACCATCGGTAATTTCTGGGTGGACCTGACGCGGGCGATCTTGTGGGTACTGCTGCCGGTCTGTTTGGTGGTCGCGATGATTTTTGTGTCGCAGGGCATGATTCAAAATCTACGGCCCTATACCACAACGCAATTGCTGGACGCACAAACCGTAACGACCACCGGCACTGACGGCAAAACGACAACGCAGGTGGTGAAAGAACAAGTAATTCCACAAGGACCGGCGGCGTCGCAGGAGGCCATCAAGATTTTCGGCACGAACGGCGGAGGATTTTTCTACGCCAATAGCTCGCACCCTTACGAAAATCCCACGCCGCTGACGAACTTTCTGCAGCTGGTGCTGATTTTTGCGATTCCTTCAGGGCTGACCTACACGCTGGGGCGGATGACCGGATCGCAGCGGCATGGCTGGGCGGTGTGGGGCGCGATGGCGGCGCTGTTTTTGGCCGCAGTGGTTTCGGTGTACAGCGCGGAGTCGCGGGGAAATCCCTTGCTGCATGGAGTGGACCAGCGGGCGAGCGGCGCGCAGTCCGGCGGCAACATGGAGGGGAAAGAGGTGAGGTTCGGCATCGCGAATACAGCGCTGTATGCGACGGTGACGACCGATGCCAGCTGCGGCGCGGTGAACGGGATGCACGATTCGTTCACGCCGCTGGGCGGAATGATTCCGCTGATTAACATTATGTTGGGCGAGGTGGTGTTCGGCGGAGTGGGATCGGGGCTTTACGGAATGATCGTGTTCGTGATTCTTTCCGTATTTATCGCGGGATTGATGGTGGGAAGAACGCCGGAATATCTGGGGAAAAAGATCGAAGCATATGACGTGAAGATGGCGATGCTCTCGGTGCTGATTTTTCCGCTGGTGATTCTGACGTTTACGGCGATCTCCGTGGTCGAGAAATCGTTTGGAACTCCTTCCATTTCAAATCCCGGGCCGCACGGACTTTCGCAGATTTTGTATGCCTACACCTCGGCGACCGGAAATAACGGTTCGGCATTCGGCGGGTTTAACGGGAATACGCTCTGGTACAACACGACGATCGGATTCGCCACTTTGTTTGGCAGGTTTTTCGCGGTGATTCCGATTTTGGCGATTGCGGGAAGCCTGGCGAAGAAGAAATACGTGCCGGAGTCGGCTGGAACCTTTCCGGTGACGACGCCGCTGTTCACGGTACTGCTGGTTTCCGTGGTGCTGATCGTCAGTGCCCTGACATTTTTCCCAGCGCTGAGCCTGGGACCGATTCTAGAGCATTTGATGATGCACGCGGGAAAGGTGTTTTGAGGACCCATGGCCACTAAAACGAGCAGTAAGGAAAAATCGCGCTGGGGACAGGATATTGTGGTGCAGGCGGTGTGGGAATCTTTCGTCAAGCTGAACCCGCGGACGTTGGCGGCAAATCCGGTGATGTTCGTGGTGGAGGTGGGCGCGCTGCTCACGTCCATTGATTTGGTGCGCGGGGTGGTGCAACACACGCAGGGATTTGGGTTCTCCCTGCAGATCACTTTGTGGCTGTGGTTCACGGTGCTGTTTGCGAATTTCGCGGAAGCGATGGCGGAAGGGCGCGGGAAAGCGCAAGCGGAGGCTTTGCGCAAATCGCGCGCGGAGACTGTGGCGCGCAGGCTGAAACAGGATGGCAGCATTGAATCGGTGCCGGGCTCGCAATTGCGGGCTGGCGATCTGGTGATGGTTACTGCTGGGGAATTCGTGCCGGGTGACGGCGAAGTGATCGAGGGCGTCGCGTCGGTGGATGAATCTGCGATAACTGGGGAATCGGCGCCGGTGATTCGGGAATCGGGGGGCGACCGGTCGGCGGTTACGGGCGGGACGCGCGTGCTTTCGGATGAGATCAAGGTGCGGATCACTTCGAATCCGGGCGAAACATTTTTGGATCGGATGATCAAGTTGGTGGAGGGGGCTTCGCGGCAGAAAACGCCGAATGAAATTGCTTTGAACATTTTGCTGGCGGGGTTGACGATTATTTTTCTGCTGGCGGTGGTGTCCTTGCAGCCGATGGCGATTTATTCGGGCGCGCCGCAATCGTTGTTCGTGTTAGTGGCGTTGCTGGTGTGCTTGATTCCGACGACGATCGGCGGATTGCTTTCGGCGATTGGGATCGCGGGAATGGATCGCGTGCTGCAGAAGAACGTGCTGGCGATGTCCGGGCGCGCGGTGGAAGCGGCTGGCGACGTGGACACTTTGTTGTTGGACAAGACCGGGACGATTACTTTGGGGAACCGGTTTGCGACAGAATTTATTCCGGCACCCGGCGTGAGCGATGCCGAATTGGCCGATGCGGCGCAGTTGGCTTCGCTGGCGGATGAGACGCCGGAGGGCCGCTCGATCGTGGTGCTGGCGAAAGATAAGCACGGATTGCGCGGGCGAGAGCTGGGGTCGGTGGCGGCGACGTTCATTCCATTTTCGGCGGTGACGCGCATGTCCGGCGTGGATATGGATGGGCGGAAAATTCGCAAGGGCGCGCGGGATGCGATTGTGAAATACATCAAGGAAGCGGGTGGGACGGTGCCGCATGAAACGATGGAAGCGGTGGATCGCATTTCGAATTCCGGCGGCACGCCGCTGCTGGTGGCGGAAGATGCACGGGTGCTGGGCGTGATCCATTTGAAGGACATTGTGAAGGGCGGGATGCGCGAGCGTTTTGAACATTTGCGCGTGATGGGAATTCGCACGGTGATGATTACCGGCGACAATCCACTGACCGCGGCGGCGATCGCGCGCGAGGCCGGCGTGGATGATTTCCTGGCAGAGGCGCGGCCGGAGGACAAACTGGCTTTGATTCGCCGCGAACAGGCGAAGGGCAAACTGGTGGCGATGACCGGCGACGGCACGAATGACGCGCCGGCGCTGGCACAAGCGGACGTGGGCCTGGCCATGAACGCAGGAACGCAAGCGGCGAAAGAGGCCGGGAACATGGTGGATCTGGATTCGAATCCCACGAAGCTGATTGAGGTGGTGGAGATCGGCAAGCAGCTGTTGATTACGCGCGGGGCGCTCACGACTTTTTCGGTGGCGAATGACGTGGCGAAATATTTCGCGATTATTCCAGCGATGTTCGCGGCGGCTTTTCCGGAGCTGGAAGTTTTGAACGTGATGGGGCTGAAGAATCCGCACTCGGCGATTCTTTCGGCTGTGATATTCAACGCGCTGATAATTATCGCGCTGGTGCCGCTGGCTTTGCGCGGCGTGAAATACCGGCCGCTGGGCGCGGAAGCATTGCTGCGGCGGAATCTGCTGGTGTACGGGCTAGGCGGAATTATCGCGCCGTTCATCGGGATCAAAATAATTGATGTGATTATCACGCACATGGGAATGGCCTAGGGGTGTTCAGGTGATGAAAAAAAACTTACTGATTTCGATTTCGATGACGCTGGCGACGACTGTGCTGCTGGGGATTTTGTATCCGCTGGTGGTGACTTTGCTGGCGCAGTGGGCTTTTCCGCGGCAGGCCAATGGAGAAATCATTCACTTGGGCGGGAAGATGGTGGGGTCGAGCTTAATTGGGCAGCCATTCACTTCGGCGGGATATTTTCATTCGCGGCCTTCGGCCGCGGGAGCGGCTGGGTACGATCCGGATGCGTCGAGTGGAGGAGCTTCGAATTTGGGGCCGACGAATTCGGCTTTGATTACGCGGGTGAATGGCGACGTGCAGCGGTTGCAGGCGGAAAATCCGGGGGCGAGGATTCCGGTGGATTTGGTGACCAGTTCGGGCTCGGGATTGGATCCGCATGTTTCGCCGGCGGCGACGGAATTTCAGATTGCGCGGGTGGCGCGGGAGCGCGGGATGAGTGAGGCGGATGTACGCGCTTTGGTGGCGCGCCATACGGAGGGGCGGCAGTGGGGATTTCTCGGAGAGCCGCGGGTGAACGTGTTGGAATTGAATTTGGAGTTGGACGCGGTGCGGCCGTTGCATTAGAGGTTGCCGCGAGCTAGCGACGCGGCTTCAGTCGGTGCGCGCGAGCTGTAAAATCGGAACTTCAGCGGCTAATGCCGCTCGGATTCTCGTCAGTGTATGTCGCGGCCCTTCGAGTCTGTCGCAGCCGGGCTCTAAGGATGAATTAAAACCACGGCCCACAAAGGTTCCAGAGCTCTCGCACCGACTCTTCAGGAGCGGTCGGCGCGACCATTGCGGCGGGCCAGGCAAGCCTCGCCTGGGTCGATCGCGCCGGCTCTTGACGTCGTGGCGAAAGCGGCGGCAAGCCGCCGCACTCCCTATTGGGTGGAGCCGACCATTCGGCCGGTGGCCGTATTTGCGAGTTGCTTCGACGTGCGCAGCGGAGTGCCTTTTATTTATCAGGGCGGTGGGCGCGGGATTTTGGTTTGGGTGGATCGAAGCGGTAGCCGATCCAGGGTTCGGTGTGGATGTAGCGCGGATGGCGGGGGTCGGGCTCGATTTTTCGTCGCAATTGATTGATGAAAACGCGCAGGTATTCGGTTTCTTCTCCGTAATCGGGTCCCCAGACGGCTTGCAGGAGGCGGCGGTGAGCCTGCGCCTTGCCGGAATTGGAGACGAGCTGGCGCAAAAGTTCGAACTCTTTCGGCGTGAGGCGGACGGGCTTCTGTTGCACCATCACGGTGCGCTTTTCAAAATCAATCTTCAGATCGTCAGAGACGAAGGGCGGAGTGGCGTCTCCCGGCGCGGCGCGACGCAGCGCGGCACGGATGCGCGCCATGAGCTCTTCGACGCCGAAGGGTTTGACGACGTAGTCGTCGGCTCCGGCATCGAGAGCCTGCACTTTGTCGCGTTCGGTATTGCGCACGGTGAGCATGATGATGGGTGCGTCACAGGTGGCGCGAATTTCGCGGCAGGTTTCGAGGCCGGAAATTCCCGGCAAATTCACGTCGAGCAGGATGAGATCGGGCCTGGTGCCGCGGACTTTTTCGAGCGCTTCTTCGCCGCTGCGCACTTCGACGACCGAGTAGCCGTGCGACGCGAGGGTGGTGAGCATGACGCGGCGGATCTGCGGTTCGTCATCCACGACGAGAATGGTGGCAGCGTTCATCAATCCCTGGACCGGCCGCGTTCAGCGGGCAGCGTGAACGAAAAAACAGAGCCCTGGCCGCGCTGGCTGGTAAGGTTCATGGTGCCGCCGTGAGCTTCGATGATGGCCTTGGCGATGGGCAAACCCATGCCAGTGCCTTGCACCAGGTAGCGCTGAGCCTTGCCGCGGTAGAATTTTTCGAAGATGAGACTTTGCTCGAGGTCGTCAATGCCGGCGCCGCGGTCCGCAACGCTGGTGACGACGAAATCGCCGGCGAGTTCCGCGGTGATGGTGATGGGCTGGGTTGCAGGCGAATATTGATTGGCGTTTTCAAGCAGATGGACCAGAGCTTCGCGGGCGCGCGAAATATCCACGCGGACGCGCGGCAGGCCGGGTTGCACGTTCACGTTCACGACGCGATCGCCAAGAGCGAACTGACATTTGCTGATGGCGGCGGCGATGACGTCTTCGATGGGGCGCGGTTCGAGTTCGAGCTCGACTTCGCCGGCATCGAGGCGCGCCATTTCACCGGCCTCGCCGACGAGGCGGTTCAAACGATCGGTTTCCTCGTTGATGATGGTGAGGAGTTCCTGGCGCTGGCGGTCGGTGACGCTGGAGTTGGAGAGTAAGTTCGTCACGGACGCTTTGATGGACGTGAGCGGAGTGCGCAGCGCGTGAGTGACGGAATCGAGCAGGGCGGTGCGCAGGCGTTCGCCTTCGCGGGCGGCTTCGGTCAAACCAAGCTGCTCGATGGCGCGGGCGCGTTCGATGGCGACGGCCACGAGAGTGCCTATGGCTTCCAGAGTCTGGCGCGAAAGCATCGAGCCGGAAATACCCAGACTGCCGATGGAACGGCCGCCGAGGCGCACGGGGACGAAGCAGAGACTATTGGGGATATCCATAACCGGCTCTTCGCGAAGCACGACGGTATTCAGGCTTTCGAGATCGAGTTTGGCGACCACCGGGCCGGAGCGGTAAATTTTCTGTTTTTCGGCGAGGAGCAGAGCGGCGGCGCCAACTTCGAAAATGTCCACAATCTGCGAAGGAATGCGGTTGAGCAATTGAATCACGTTGCCGGATTCGAGGAGCCCCTGGCTGAAGGCGTAGAGTTTTTCGATTTCGCGGCGGCGTGCAGAGGCGTCTTCCGCTTTCTGGCGGGCGCGGGTGGAAAGGTGGCTGGCCAGCATCGAGACCACCAGAAAAGCGAAAAGCGCAACCCAATTCTGGGGGTCGGCCACGGTGAACCTGCCGACGGGCGGAAGGAAATAATAGTTGAATGCGAGCATTGCCACTACGGACATGAACACGGAAACGGCGATGCCCCACACGGTGGAAACGGCTAGAATGGCGAGCAGAAAAGTGAGCGCTACGGTGGTGGGGTTGACGAGAAGAATGTGCCGGTACACAAGGGAAATTCCCAGCACCAGAACGAAAGCGGCCAGAAATCGCAGGAATCGAGTGAACCAGTGCACGCGCACGTTGCCATTCTAACGTAGCATTCACCGCGTTCGTAGAAGAGAATACACGCATGCCAAAAACTCCCGAGCAGTGGCTGGCCGCGGCGAAGCCCGCCGAAAAAACAAAAGGCGCGCTGAAGCTTTTTCTGGGATATGCGCCGGGCGTGGGCAAGACGTTCAGCATGCTGAGCGAGGCCATACGGCGGCATAGCCGCGGCGAAGACGTGGTGATCGGCGTGGTGGAAACGCACGGGAGAAAGGGCATCGCGGAGCTTTCCGCGCAGCTGGAGACCGTTCCGCGGCGCATGATTGATTACAAGGGCACGCTGTTCGCGGAGATGGACATGGACGCGATCCTGGCGCGGAAACCGAAAGTGGTGCTGGTGGATGAACTGGCGCACACCAACATTCCAGGCTCCAGACATCGCAAGCGCTACGAGGACGTGCTGGAATTATTAGATGCAAACATTGATGTGATCTCGACCGTAAACATTCAGCACATCGAAAGCATCGCGCCGACAGTGCGCGCGATTACCGGAGTGGCGGTACGCGAGACGGTGCCGGACTGGGTGCTGCAAGTGTCCGATGAAACGGTGATGGTGGACCTGACACCAGAAGCGCTGCAGAACCGGATGAGGCGCGGAGACGTGTATGGAAAGGAGAAAGTGGAGCAGGCCCTGAAGAATTTTTTCCGGCGCGGAAATTTGATCGCATTGCGGGAGCTAGCGTTGCGCCAGGTGGCGGAACAGGTGGACCGCAGCCTGGAATCGTACATGGTGGAGAAGGATATACAGGAAGCCTGGGCGGTGCGCGAGCGGCTGGCGGTGTGCATCAGCGAGAATCCGAAGGCGCAGTATCTGGTGGCGAGGGCGGCGCGCATGGCGCGGCGGATGGACGCGGAACTTTACGCGGTACACGTGGACCTGGACAGCGAGAACGCGGAGGAGGAATCAAAATCGCTCGCGGCTAATCTGCAGTTTGCGGAGAATTTGGGGGCGAAGCCGGTGCGATTAAAGGGCCATCGCGTAGCGGATGCCATGGCGCAATTTGTGCGGGAAAAGCACATTACGCATGTGATCTTCGGCAGGTCGGCGACGGAGGGATGGCGCAAGCTTTTGTATATGAATTCGATTAACCGATTTTTGAATGATGCCCCCGCAGTGGACGTGCACATTGTGACGCAGGATGCGGAGTGACTTCCCGGAAATAACCACGCCTCAAGTGGGTGGTCCCACTAAGACCGACTCCTTGGATGTCCCCGCAGGATTGTGCAGCAACTTGCGCACAGGTTCGCGAATCGCAAGTTCGCTGGAAAAATTGCGCAGACGTTCGAGCGGAGCGGGAGTGACTTCCGGGCCGCGCGCAATCAGGAGCAGACCCTTGGAAGATTTGAGATCCTCGCCGCAGACCATGCCAACGCTGACGTCCCGTATCGCGAGCTCCAGCAGCAGGCTGGTGTCCTGAGGATTTCCTCGCAGGGCCGCGAAGGCTTGCAGGATCTCCGGGTCGGCACGCGAAGGATTCCATCGCAGGCTTCGGGAAGATTTTGAGATTCCGCCAGTACGCGCGACACGGCCAGCTGCAAGTCCGTTTGCCTGCGCACGCCATGGCGTTCGATGGCGTAGGTTCGAGGTGCTCTGATTTGGAACAGCCGCTTACGGTGGTGCCGCTTTCAAAAAGCCCGAGGATCGGAGGCTCTTTCCACAGAGCTTGTGGCGACCCCTATCGGAACAAT
Source organism: Acidobacteriota bacterium (assembly GCA_013289695.1). Taxonomy (GTDB): domain Bacteria; phylum Acidobacteriota; class Terriglobia; order Acidiferrales; family UBA7541; genus Palsa-295. The sequence goes on along the minus strand of JABCZK010000006.1, from coordinate 112,411 downwards.
CGTCCGGCAAGGGCGAAAGGATTAGGAGAGATTGGAGCGCTGCGAATGGTTGCTGGAAAACAGGATGAGAGGTTGTGCGCGACGAACGATAGCGACGGCTTTTCGCTCGCGTTAGGATTCGTCGGAGGGAATGTCGAAGTTGACCAGGTCGGCCTGAAAACCGCGAGTTTTTATTGCACCGTAGGTCATGCCCAGTACCATCCAGATGGCTCCTAGCTTGAGGGCCGGCCCGCTGAGGTGGCTCCAGATGAATGCGCAGATGAGAAAACCGAGGAGAGGCGAAAGGAGGTTGAGGATTTGCTTTTTTTTGTCGCGCACGTAGTAGCGGACGAGCGCGGCGACGTTAACGCCCATGAATGCTAGCAGGGCGCCGAAGTTCAGGAGGTCCGCGCCTTGGTCATAGGTGATGATGAAGGAGCCAGCGAGGGCGATGGCGCCGACTAGGATGACATTATTGCGCGGGATGTGATTTTTCGGATCGAGCGCGCCGAAGAATTTTTTGGGGATGCCATTGCTGCGGCCCATGCCGTAGAGCAGGCGGGCGGCGCCGAGTTGCGAGCCCAGGCCGGAGCCGATGTTGGCGATGAGGATGGTGAAGTTGACGAGCTGGAAAAGGAAATAGCCGCCGGCAGTCTGGGCGACGAGCGGGAACGCGGAGGTGATTTTGTCCGGCGGAAACGGTTGGTCGCGCCAGACGAGTTGTGCGGCGTAAACCTCGAGGGAGGCTAGCACGCCGGTGATTAGGCAGACGAGGACGGTCGCGAGCATGATGTTGCGGCGGGGATTTTCGACTTCTTCGGAGAAGGTGGAGATGGCGTCGAAGCCTATGTAGGTGAGGACTGCGACGGATGTGCCGTGGAAAACATTTTTGAAGCTGAAGGTGGCGGGATTGTAGAACGGGTGCGTGAAGAAACCCTGGCCGTATTCGTGAATGCTCCAGAGAAAGTGAATTACAAAGGCGAAAAAAATCACGACGACGATGGACATTCCGGCGGCCATTACGTCGTTGATGCGCGCGGAGGTTTTGACGCCGCGGATATTTAGCAGCGTGAAAGCGCCGGCATAGAACACGGCGAGCGTCCAGTAGGGCAGGAACGGAAGAATGTTCTGGGTGAGCTGGCTGCAAATGATAGTGCAGATGAGCGGATTCAGGATGTAATCCATCACGATGGCCCAGCCGGTGACGTAGCCGAGGGCGGGATTGAGTTCCTGGCCGACGTAGGTGTAGGCGGAGCCGGCGGAAGGATACGCGCGGGCCATTTTTCCGTAGCTGATGGCGGTGAAGAGCATGGCGACCATGGCGATGAGGATGGTGGTGACGACGTGGCCGCGGGCGTCGTTGCTGATTACGCCGTAGATGCCCATGGGGGCGATGGGTTGGATGATGACGATACCGATGATGATCAGGTCCCAGAGGGTTAGGACGCGGCGGAGTTTTACGGCGGTTTGGGCTGGCTCGGTGGCCATGGGTCCTTTCGAGAATTTTTTCCGTGCGTTTGATTTATTGTAGCCGCGGTTTTCGCAGCGCCATCGTTTTGTTTCGCGACAGCGATGGCGCGCTGAAGTGCGCCGCTACGAAGACAAAGCCAAAAGCGACGTCCAAGGCAAACCAACGGCAACTGCTGCCCGGTCCCGCTTTGCGGGACCGGCCGCTACAAGGGCCACGTCAAGAACGGAGTCAAAGGCAACGTCAAAGGCACCCAGCTAAAGTTGGCCGCCACAAATTCACAACCAACGTCAAAGGCAATGAGCCGGCGGGACGCCGGGGCTACGAACAATGGTTCGCCGAAGCATTGATAAGCGCCGCTGGAAAAGGAGCGGAGCTTCATTCGGTGATCACGGATTTTACTAGATTTCTGGGGCGGTCCACGTCGCAGCCGTTGAGGACGGCGTAGTGATAGGCGAAAAGCTGGAGCGGGACTACTTCCAGGATCGGCAGGAGCAGCTCCGTGGCCGGAGGGACGAACAGGGTGCGATCGGCGACGGCGGCGAGTTCGCGATCGCCTGCGGAGGCGATGGCGATGGATTTTCCGCCGCGGCTTTTGACGTATTCGAGCACCGAGAATGTTTTTTGGTAGCGCAGGACGGAATCGGGGTCGGCGGCGTCGCGCGTGGCCAGAACGACTACCACTAGATTTTCGTCTACCAGAGCATTGGAGCCGTGGCGCAGCTCACCGGCCGGAAGGCCTTCGGCTTGCACGTAGGAGATCTCCTTGAGCTTCAGCGCGCCTTCGCGGGCGATGGCGTAATGGACGCCGCGGCCGAGGAACATGAACTTGCTGGCTTGCTGAAAGGCGCGGGCGCAGCCGGAGGCTTGCGCGTCCCATGACGGCAGGAACTCTGCGATCTGCCGGGGCAGTTCGGCCAGGAAATTCAGGTGCGTGCGGGTGACTTCGGCGGTCATGCGGCCGCGTTGGCGGGCTAGAAACAGCGCCAGCAGATAAAGCATCGTGAGTTGCGAGGTAAAACTTTTCGTCGCGGGAATGGCCTTCTCCAGGCCGGCGCAGGTTTGCAGGTTGGCGCTGGCTTCGCGGGAGATGGTGGAATCGGCGACGTTGGAAATGGCGACGGTTTTCGCGCCGCGATTGAGGGCTTCGCGTTGCGCGGCGGTGGTATCCGCGGTTTCACCGGACTGGGTGATGACGACGACGATCGGATCGGTGTCTGAATGCGTCGAGCGATAACAATATTCGCTGGCGTATTCCACGTCCACAGCAACGCCTGCTAGATCTTCCATCATGATTTCGCCGGCGAGGCCTGCATTGCGGCTGGAGCCGCTCGCGGCGATGATGATTTTCTTGAAGGCGAAGAGGGCTTTTTCGATGGGCTGGAGCGAAGTCGAAAAAATTACGTCGTCCGCTACATTTTGGCGAATGGTTTCGCGAATGGCCAGCGGCTGCTCGTAGATTTCCCGCAGCATGTGATTCGGAAATTGATCCGCAGGATTTTTCGATGGCCCGCCCTGCTCTGTGGACATCAGTGCCCCGCTCCGGTGGTTGCCGCGGGGACGCCGCGGGCTTCTTTCAGGGGAATGGTGGCGGGCGCGATGTTCCAGCCGGAGACGGTCAGCTCCGAACCTCCGAAGACGGACGTGGCGGGAAGGTAGCGCGCGCTAAGCTCGCGAGATTCGCCGGGCAGCAGCTCGATGTAATTATCGTCCCAGAAAACGGGAAGGATTTCATCGGACTGGCCGCTTTTGTGAATGCCGAGGTGAATCTGAAAAGCGAGATGGTCGCTGGGATTTTTGAGCAGGACATGCGCGACGGGACCATCGGGGCCGGGCAACATGCTCGCGCTGACGTCCACGGTGACTTTTTCGAGCGACTTCAGAGCGGTGAGATCTTCGTACGAGGATACGGGCGTGAAGCGGTAGGTGGTCTTGGTCCATTCGTAGGTGTTCTTTTTGGCGGAGAGCCAGTAGAAATTCTGGCTGACGATTTTTCCGTCGCTGGATTGCAATTGCAGCTGGATGAAATAGGCGGGCGACGCGGGGCTGAACGCTTCCGCGGGGAGCGTCAGGGCCTTATGCACGCCGTCGGCATCCACGTCAACTTGGACTTGCTTTGAAAATCGTTCGTGAAGCGCAATGTCGTAAAGCTTGGCTGTGACGGTGAGGCCCGTGGCTTTTTCGTAGCGGCTGTTGACAACGGCGATGCTGTTGTCGTCGTAGGAATATTGCACGTGCAGCGGCTCGCAGGCTTTTTTGGTGCCGAAATATCCTCCGGCAGGCTGGAGGTAATAATCGAAGAGATGCCAGATGGTGGAAGGCCAAGCGTTATTGAGCATCCACTGAATGATACCCGTGGTGGCGTACTTGTTGCGCGAGTAAGCCTCGAACATGGCGCGTTCGCCTTCGTAGGCCATGGCTTGGGATTTCGCGAGGTAGTCATCGAGGCCGGCGGGAGGGCCGTAGATTGCATCCATCGCGCTATTGAAATGAGTGAGGTCCTTGAAGCCTTCAGAGCCCGCGTGAAAATTCCAGAAAGAATCCTGCGGCCACATGTGATCGGCGGGAAGGAATTGTTTCAGGCAACTTTCGAGCAACGGCGCGGGGCCTGGGCTGGTTTCGGTGTTGAAACCGAAAGCGCCGCCGTATTTATTGGTGTCAACGAGCCAGTAATCGGGCGGGACGTAATCGTAGGGGCCGGTCATTTTTACGCCGGAGGGGCCGGTGACGGAGGTGGGTGTGGCTGAGGCGGAAGAAATATATGGATTGGGCCAGGCGGAATCTTTCAGAACCTTTATATAGGCGGTTTCGACGTTGGCGGGCGGAGGATTATCGCTCCCATTAAGCCAGACGAGCATGCTGGGATGGCTTCTCATGCGCATGATTTGAGAATGAAGCGAGGCGGTGGCGATTTCCAGATGTTCCGGTTGCCAGCGCTTCCACTGTTCCCAAATATCGCAGCAGCACCAACCGGCCATGATGAGGACGCCGCGCTCGTCGGCGAGATTGTAGAACTCGTCGGTTTCCAGCTTGCCCTCGAGGCGAATGGTGTTCAGGTTCATATCGCGGACGTAACGGAATTCGTTTTGCAGGCGATCCATATCCTGGCGCAGGAGCATATCGGGCGACCAGCCGCCGCCGCGGATCAGGATTTTCTTTCCGTTGATGGAAAATTGCAGCGCGCCGGTGGGATTCAGCGCGGCGGTGACTTCGCGGATGCCGAATTTAATGGTTTGCGCGTCGGATTCCTGATTGGCTGCGGTGAAGCGCAGGGAAAGCTCGTGCAGGCCTTGCGCGCCCATGCCGTAGGGCCACCACAGTTTCGGATTGTTGATTTGCAGTTGAGGATAGGCGTCCGAGAGGAAGCGGGCGGTGCGCGTTTCGTGCGCCTGCAGCGTGTAGGTCTGACGAAGCTGAACATCGTCGAACTGAGCTTCGAGGGTGCCGGTGACATCTTCGTTTGTGGCGTTGTGCAGTTCGGCTTCGATGGCGAGATTGGCTTGCGCGAGCGACATGGTGGGGAAATGCGTGATGACTTGGGGGTAGCGGATGGCGATGGGGCCGCTCGATTGCAGATAGACGTCGCGCCAGAGGCCCATATCTTTATCGGGGGGCGCGGGGTTCCAGTCAACCCAATTGATGCCGAGATCTTTGTCGGTTTGCGCGAAAGTTTCGACGGCGAGCGAATTCGGCTGGTCTTTGGCGAGCGATGCGGAGATTTCGTATTCGTAGGTGCGATAGGCGCCAGCGACGTCCTTGGCGTCGGCGATTTTGCGGCCATTGAGCCAGATGTTGGCGCGATTGTTGATGCCGCCGAAGTGCAGCCACACTTTGCGGCTGGCGAAATTTTCGGGGAGCTTGAAATCGGTGCGATACCACCAGGAGCAGCGGAAGGGGCTGTCTTGCGGCATGGAGAGGAGCGAAAAATTCTTGCCGATGGGATATTCGGTACCGGGAATATCGCGGAGATTTTTTCCGTAGTAGGGATCGGGGTAGGTTTTATCGGCGACCAGCGCTGCTACTACTGTGGACGGGACGGTGGTGGAGTGCCAGCCGGTGGTGTTGAAGCCGGCGGTGGAGATTTGTTCTCCGGTGGCGTTTAGTTGGCAGGAGGACTGCAGGCGCCAGTCGGAGTGCAAAAAGAGTTTCGCGGCGGATTCGGAGGGAGTGCCGGCGAAGAGGCGAGCGGGCGCAAGCGCGAGTGCGAAGGTAATAAGGGTGAGGGTCGCTGCGATGCGATTCGGATGCCCACGAACGATTTGATTTTTGCGCATGGCGTCTTGACCTCCCGGGATCGTCATTGGGCAGTGAAGGATTCTGTCCGACAGCTGCAAAACCTGTGCTTCAGGGGCAAAGGCCGCCACCTACAAAGATTCTCGCGCAATGTCAAAACCAACGGCGACGTCAAAGGCGCCCAGCTGAAACTGGCCGCTACAGAGTCAAAACTTTCAGATTCATTAAAATTTATTAAAGCGAGTATTATGCGCGCGTCGCTCGCAAGTCAAGCGCAAAACCCGCGTTGCGCTGCAAATTTTCGCGCCAACGAAACGGCGCGCAGCACAATTCTAGGCCCAGGCGACGGCGCGGGTGGATTCGCGCACTACGAGCTCGGGAGCGAGCAGCCGGTGCACGGCTGTCGATTCGCGCTCCTCGATAGCTGCATTGATCGCGTCTAATACGATGCCCACGGCGGCATTGCCGAGCGCTTCCATGGGCTGGCGGACGGTGGTGAGCGACGGAACGGAAAGGCTGGCGGGGATCACGTCGTCGAAGCCGATGACGGAGCAATCTTCGGGAACTTTCATTCCGGCGCGAGCCAGGCAGCGGATGACACCGAAAGCGGTCATGTCGTCGAAGGCCATAACGGCGGTGAAGCGCTTTTTGTGCTTCAGAAATTCTTCGGTGAGCTTCAGGCCGCCTTCGTAACCGGAATTGGGGTCGAAGGAGTCGGGCAGATCGAGGATGAGCGCGGGATCGATTTCCAGATTCACGGAGCGCGCGAAGGCACGCACGCCGCGCCAGCGCGGAGAACTGTCGCCTAACATTTTCGGACCGCGGATGAAAGCGATCTTGCGATGACCGAGTGAATGGAGATGTTCCATGGCGAGATGCGCGCCGGCTTCGTTGTCCACCATTACTGAGCTGACGGCGCCGGAGCGGAGTTCGCGGCCGATCATTACGGCGGGGATGTTGCGTTTTTCCACGTCGGCGAGCAGGTCGATATCCACGAAGAGCCAGTTGGCCACGACGATCAGCGCTTCGACGGGACGCGCGAGCAGCATTTCGAGATAACGTTCGAAACGCCCGCGCTGATTGTGCACGTCGGTAAGGATGGGCAGGTAGGAGGCCTGGTACAGCGCGTTTTCGATGCCACGGAGGATTAAGGTGCAATACGGGTCGGTGATATCGAAGACCATGACGCCGACGGTGCGATTGCGTTTGGCGCTTAGGAAACGCGAGACAACTTTCGGGCGATAGGCGAGTTTTTTTGCGGCGCGCTCGATGCGGTCTTTGGTAGTGGGCGGAATGTAGCGGGAGAGAGGTGCGTTATTTAGGACGATGGAAACGGTGGCGGGAGAGACGCCGCTTTCCAGCGCTACGTCGCGCAGAGTGACGGCGGTGCTTTTAGGTTTTCGACGAGTCAAGAATGGCTCCGAGATTGTGGCGGATGATGGCGCACGTGGAGTGAACATCTTTATCACAGCCGGTGCGAGGAGGCTAGCGGTACGAGGCAGGAGCGGGTCACGTCTTCGGAAACGCCAGTAACCGGGCACCGGCACACTGGTGAGACTAAGCGAGAGCCCGCTTCCATCCATTTGTAGCATCAAGATAACGTAGACAACAAAAGCAAGGGCCTCCCCCAACTGAGAATCGGCAACCTCGGCTTACCCTTTCCAAAAGCGCCCCACAAAACGCTCGCGACGAGCGTTCCTGTAGCAATGGGGCCAAAAATCTTCCAAACGCCAGAAGACGGCATCCTTCCGTGCGGGCTTCCGCCATTGTGGAGCCAGGAAAAGAAGAAAACAAATTCCAATCGCGTCGCGCAACTCGCGATTATCAGCGCGGCCTGGGTACGGTACATCCTCCAGCTGTGACGCTCTCCTTCAGTTGCTGTGCTGGCTGACGCTCTCCAGCCCAGCCGTAGTGGCGTGGCAAACATGGCAGTTGAAAAAGAACGATCGTGACGATGTACAGGGAATGCGCAGCGAGTAGCGCCGCAGCTAAATTCGCTGTCGCCAGGGATTGAACATCTTCCCGAGCGAGTATCGTCGCCTGCGTTTTTGTTACAAGCGATTGTGGCAGTAATGCACGCGAGGCAAGCCGTCGCACTCCCAGATAGATTAGGCCAGGGACATTGGATGGAACGAGGTGCGTTTGCGGTGGCGAGCGATTCTTTCCTATTGACATTCTATAGGACGGTGCTAGTATTCATATAGAACGCCGATAGGAGACTTCGATTGAGCCCTGAACAGACGAGCCTTTTGCAAGGGACTTTGGACCTGCTGATCTTGAAATCGCTGCGCGCCGGCGAGATGCATGGACTGGGAATCTCGCGCAGGGTCGAGCAGATTACCGGCGGCACTTTTGTGGTAAAGCCCGGGTCGCTGTTCCCTGCCCTGCACCGCATGGAAGAAGAAGGATGGATTACGGCATTTTGGGGAGAGTCGGAGAACAACCGCCGCGCGAAATACTACCGGTTGTCAAAGCCGGGATTGAAGCAGCTGGAAGCCGAGACCAAGCGCTGGAGCCGCATTTCCTTGGCGATCGGCCAGGCGTTGGAAGCGTCGTAGAGAGGTAACGCACATGCCGCTACTCGTGAAAGCACGAAGTTTTCTGCGCAATTTGTTTTTTGTCCGCCGTGTGGATGCCGACCTGGACCGGGAAGTTCATTCCCACCTGGAAATGCTGATTGAGGAAAGGATGCGCGCGGGGATGGCGGCGCCGGAAGCGCGGCGCGCGGCGCGGATCGAACTGGGCGGAGTGGAGCAGGTAAAGGAGCAGGTGCGCGATTCACGCACGGGCGCGTTCCTGGATTCGCTGCTACAGGACTTTCGCTTCGCGATACGGAGCTTGCGGCGCACGGCGGGACTGACGGCGTTCGTCGTGATCACGCTGGCGCTGGGGATCGGGATGACGTCTGCGACATTCAGCATGGTGGATGCGCTGATTTTCCGGCCGTATCCGGTGCCGCATCCGAGCAATGTAGTCTCGCTGGCGGGCACGACGCACGATAGTAAGATCGAGGATTTTTCCTACCGCGAATATTTGGACATTCGCGACAACACCAAGAGTTACGACGGCGTGATCGCCTACGCGGACATGCAGGCCGTGGGCTTCAGCACTGAACCAACAGCCACGCCGCGCGTGAAGGGCGGAATGATGGTTTCCGGAAATTTTTTCCGGGTGCTGGGAGTGGAGCCGCGGCTGGGGCGCGGGTTTCGTCCGGATGAGGATCAAGTGCCGGGCCGCGATGCAGTGGTGGTACTGGGACCGGATTTCTGGCGTCACGAATTCGCGAGCGACCCTGGCGTGGTGGGCAAGACCATACGACTGAATGGGACGTCGTTCACGGTGATTGGCGTGGCTCCCGACGAGTTCCCGGGGTTGCTGGTGTTCGGGCATCCCGATTTGTACATGCCGCTGGCGATGGCGCGGTTATTTTCGACCGACATCGGGAAGAATTTTTTCGAGGACCGCGACGATCGCGAGTTGAACGTGAAGGCGCGGTTGAAAGCGGGGACGAGCTTGTCGGAAGCGCGCAACGAGCTGGCGGTGCTGGCGAAAGGATTCGAGCGGGATTATGCGAACGTCACCCGCAGCCGCGGCGCGGCGGTTTACACACAATTTCAAACGCGGACGATCGAAGACCAGAATTGGAAATTCGGCGTGGTTTTCGTGATCCTGGCGCTGGCGGTGCTGCTGGTGGCTTGCACCAACGTGGCGGGACTGCTGCTGAGCCGTGCGCGGGAAAGAGCGCGCGAAATCGCGGTACGCCTGGCGCTGGGCGCGGGACGTTTACGATTGATCCGGCTGCTGCTGACGGAAAGCCTGATGCTTGCGACGCTGGGAGGGCTTGCGGGGATCGCCATCGGCTACGGCGTGATCGAGTGGTTCCATTCGAAAGACACAATCATTTTTGCGACGGAGTTGCCGGTGGCGGTGCCGTTCCAAATGGACAAGCGCGTGCTGCTGTTATGCGTGGGACTGTCGGTTTTGAGTGCGTTTCTTTGCGGCCTGGCTCCAGCGCTGCAGAGCACCCGCGTGGATTTGGTGAATGCGCTGAAGTCGGCTGACGTGGAGGTGCCGGGACGCAAGCGCCTGTGGGGCCGCAATATGCTGGTGGTGGCGCAGGTTGCGATGTCGCTGATGCTGCTGACCGCTTCGTTCCTGATGGCCCGCGGATTCCAGCACGACTTGATGGTGGGTACCGGTTTCACGAAAGATCATCTGCTGATTACGAGTTTCGATCCGCGCCTGATTCAGTACAACGCAACGCAGACGCAGCAGTTCTACAAACTGCTGGCCGAGCGTATGCGGGAAACTCCCGGAGTGCAGAGCGAGGCCCTGACGCAGAACATTCCACTCGGAACGGATGACTTCGATGGCTTGACCTTTGTGCCGGACGGTTTCACGATGCCGCCGGACCGCGCGAATTTTGCTTCGACGATGGATACGATTGACGAAGGATATTTCGCGACGACGGGAATTCCGATCTTACGTGGCCGCGCATTTTTGACGACGGATACCGCCGATGCGCCGCGCGTAGCCATTGTGAACGCGCACTTTGCGAAGCACTATTGGCCGGATGGGGACGCCGTGGGCAAACACATCCACCTCGATAACAGCGCCGGTGTGCCGGTGGAAATCGTCGGCGTGGCAGAGACCATCAAGTATCAAACGATGTCTGACCCAATGGATTTTATATACCTGCCGCTGGCGCAGCGTCCTGTGGCGCGCATGGTTTTGATGTTGCGCTCGAGTGGGGATCCGTTGCAATTGCTGCAACCGGTGAAGGACGCGGTGCGCAGCCTCGATCCGAACCTGCCGCTGCTGCACACGCAGGCCTACGAGGAGTTCTACCTGAACCAGGCGGTGCGCGGGCCACAAATAGCGATTGATCTGGTGGGTACGATGGGCGCGGTGGGCCTGTTTCTGGCTATCGCCGGTTTGTACGGGTTGGTGGCGTACAACGTAAGCCGCAGAACGCACGAGATTGGAATACGCATGGCGCTGGGCGCAGTGAGTTCGGACGTGCTGCGATTGGTGATGGGTAAAGGCGTGGTGCTGGTGGGCATTGGAACGGGGCTGGGACTGGTAATGGGTTTTGCGCTAGAGCAGCTGATGAATTCGATGCTGTTCAATTCCGGCGGAGTGGACGTGGTGGCGTATTTGATCGTCGTGCCATCGCTATTTCTGGTGGCGATGCTGGCGGCGTACGTGCCGGCGCGACGTGCGTGCAGGATTGCGCCGACGCAGGCGCTGAGATACGACTAGTAGCAGCGGTGTGCGGAGCCGCGAAATTTTGCAGTAAATGTCCGGTTACGCGACAGAACGGACACCGCGTGGCCGCTGCGAGTACGGCGATTTCGATTCTTCGGCCGATTCTTCACTGAGTTTTCTTCTGTTGTCGTCTTTCTGCTAACAATCGCACGGCCCTCTTCGTCCATACAGCAACAGGAATAACCGCTTCTGCCGGGTAAAGGGTGTACCAAGGAGGGCGCCGTGTCGACATTCATGCAGGACGTGCGCTATGCGCTGCGCACTTTGCTCAAGAGCCCTGGGTTTACGATTGTGGCGGTGCTGACTTTGGCGCTGGGAATTGGCGCGAACGTCGCGATTTTCAGCGTGGTGTACGGAGTGCTGCTGCGTCCGTTGCCCTACCCGCATCCGGAACAGCTGGTACGGATCTTCGACGACCTGAATGGGCCGAACTCGCAGGATGTGGGGATGTCCGCGCCGGAGCTTTGGGATTTGGAAGAGCGCTCCGGTGTGTTTCAGGAAATTTCCGCGGTGGCGCCGAGCAACTCGGCGGTGGGCGGCGGAGAGCGGACGGTGCGTGCGGAGAGCCTGGTGACCAGCCCGGATTATTTTGAGTTGCTGGGAGCGAAACCGGAACTGGGGCGCGTTTACACGCGGCAAGATACGGCGCCGGGATTTTCGGTGCCGGTGGTAATCAGCGACGGATTTTGGCGACGGAACTATGGGTCGGACCCGAACGTCATCGGGCGAAAAATGTCGCTCGATCGTGACCTGTACACGATTGTGGGCGTGATGCCGCCGGGGTTTCGCCATCCGGGGCGGACTCTCGATACGGACGTGGAGGTGTGGAGCGCGACGGGATTCAACGGCGCTCCGTTTCCTGTGCCGCCGGACCGGACGCTGAGATTTGTTCCGGGCGCGATTGCGCGTTTGAAGCCTGGGCTGACGGTGGCGCAGGCGCAATCGCAGCTCGATGCTTATGTGGCGCAACTCGCGCGGCAGTATCCCGCCGCGTATCCGGCGGCGGCGCGGTGGACGCTGCGGCTGGTTTCGGTGAAAGAAGACCTGGTGGGGCCGCAGCGGACGGAACTGTTTATTCTTTTTGGCGCGGTGGGATTTGTGTTGTTCATCGCGTGCGTGAACATTGCCAACCTGCTGCTGGCGCGGTCTTCGGGGCGGCGGCGCGAGATTGCGATTCGGTTGGCTATGGGAGCGAGTCGAGCGCGGCTGGGGCGGCAGCTTTTGACCGAGAGCACGCTTTTGGCGGTGATTTCGGGCGCGGTCGCGCTGCTTACGGTTTTGTTTTTGAAGAGTGCGATTATTAGTTTGGCTCCCGCGGATATTCCGCGGCTGCATGAGGTCGACGTCAGCGGCAGGGTGCTGTTTTTTGCGTTTTTGATTTCGATATTTACGGGCGTGTTGTTTGGGTTGGCGCCGGCGCTGCAGGCTGCGAATCCTAATCAGGTGGAAAATCTGAGGGAAGGTGGGCGCGGGTCGGGTGCGAGCCGGCGGCATACGCGGCTTGCGCGGATTCTTGTCGTGTCGGAGGTAGCGCTTGCAATTGTGTTGCTGGCGGGGGCGGGGTTGCTGCTGCGAAGTTTCTGGAGGGTGCTGGAGGTGCGTCCGGGATACAATCCCGGCCATCTGACGACAGTGCAAATCTGGATTCCGCAACCTAACGATCCGAAAACAGACCCTTACGCAGACATGGATAAGCGCGCCGCTTTTCTGATGGAAATCTATCGGCGCGTGGCGGAGCTGCCGGGCGTGGAGCAGTCCTCGATTGCGGGGAACGATACGCTGCCGATGAATTCGGGGAGAAATTATTCGCCGTTCGCGATTCAAGGGCGCGCAGCGGATTCCGAGCGCAATCCCGTGGCGGATATTGCCATTATTGATACGCGATATTTTCACACCATGGAAGTTCCTTTGATGGCCGGACGCAATTTCACCGCCAGCGATACGAGTACTACCCAGGCGGTGGCGGTGATTGACCAGACGCTCGCGCGGCGTTATTGGCCGGAGCAGGATCCGATCGGGCAACAGGTGACATTTGCATTTGGGCCAGGGCCCAAGGGCGTGACGATTGTCGGGGTGGTGGGCGACGTGAAATCCGATGGATTTGAGGCTCCCAGCGTGCCGCATATATATGTTGCGTTGGGACAATTCGCGCCGGTGAACGCGGTGCTGTTTCTGCGCGGCCGGAGCGACGCGGAACATCTGGGCGAAGCGGTGCGGAAAGTGGTGGAAAGCGTTGATCTGAATGTGCCGGTGCACAGCATCCGCTCGATGAATCAAATCATCGCGCGATCGGTGGCGGACCGGCGGTTTGCGCTGGAGCTGCTGGGAATTTTCGCGGCAGTGGCGCTGTTGCTCGCAGCGATTGGGATTTACGGCGTGATGTCCTATGGATTCAGTCAGCGGACGCACGAGGTGGGGATCCGCATGGCGCTGGGCGCGCAGCGGCTGGATATTTTGCGCATGGCGCTGGTGGAAGGCATGCAGATTGTAGGGATCGGATTGGCTGCGGGCCTCGCGGGAGCTGCGATCATGACGCGATTATTCCAGTCTATGCTTTTCAACGTGGCTCCCTCCGATCCGATCACTTTTCTCGCGGCCTCGACTTTGCTGGCATGCGTGGCGTTTTTCGCTTGTTACATTCCAGCGCAGCGCGCTACCCGAGTGAATCCTCTGGTGGCTTTGCGCGAAGAATGAAGCGCGTGCGGCTCGCGTTCAGTGCTGAGTGGACCGCGACGGCAAAGGTATGACTCCGAAAAAGATTAGAACCATGTAGATGCCGATGGCGAAAATGATTATTGTCGGAGCCCAAAAATTCAATGGATCTTCGGCGCGATCGAAGCCGCCGGGCGGACAGCCCCTGTAGTGGCCCTTTCCTGTAATCGGACAAAAGCATGCCCAGACTACGGCGGCAAATCCGAGCAGCAAGAATTGCACGAGCGTGCTCGTCAATGGAATTACAGCTTATTGTGTTTTGTTGCCAGCCACACCCAGATGTTCCGCACGTGAGTTTCTGACTGCAATTTCTATTGTGCCTATCAAATGCGGGCCCGTATACGAGCGGTTGTCTGGCAGCTACCTGTTTTCCACTCGCTGGTGTGCTCATTGCTCTCGCGCGAAGACGCGCGCTGCTCCCCTTGACATTCTACTGGGGCGGCTGTATCTTGCCTAGAATGTCTACCAAAGAACAACGCGAACGCATTGAATTGTTGCAAGGAACGCTGGACCTGCTGATTCTGCGCACTTTGATTTTGGGGCCGACGCACGGGCACGCCATTGCGAAAGCCATCGAATTCAAATCTGACGATGTGTTGCAGGTCGAGCAGGGATCGCTTTACCCGGCGCTGCACCGGTTGATCAAGCGCGGATGGATTTCGGCCGAAGAGGGCACTTCGGAAAATAATCGGCGGGCGAAATTTTACCGGCTGACCGCGAAGGGGCGGCGGCAGCTGGTGCTCGAGACCAGCAAGTGGGACAAGCTGGCAGGAGCGATCGCGCGGATTCTGCGACCGTCGGAACAGGAGGGCAAATCATGAGGCGGCGCAAGCGCATGCTGGACGAGCTGGAACAGGATATCCGCGAGCACATCGAGATGGAGACGCAGGACAACATCGCGCGCGGCATGTCGCCAGAGGAAGCGCGCTACGCAGCGGTGCGGAAATTCGGCAACGTGACGCGTGTGCAGGAAGACGCGCGGGAAGTGTGGAGTTTCGTGTGGCTGGAGCAGCTGTGGCAGGACGTGCGCTTCGGGTTGCGCATGCTGCGCAAAAGTCCGGTGTTTACGACGGTCGCCGTGTTGACGCTGGCGTTCGGCATCGGCGCGAACACGGCGATTTTCAGTTTGATTGATGCGGTGCTGCTGCGCTCGTTGCCGGTGGAGAATCCGGCGCAACTGGTGCTGCTGAAGTGGAGCGCGCGAAAAGCGCCGAACATTCACGGGATGATGTCTTCGGGGGATTGCCCGATGGATATGGGCGGAGGCCTGTTCAATCCCAACGGCTGTTCGTTTTCCGAGCCGATGTATAGCGAAATCGCGCAGGCCAATATTTTTTCGGGGACGGCTGCGTTTGCGAATACCGGCAAGCTGGATTTGACGGGCAACGGGCCCGCCAGCGTGATTAACGGGCAGCTGATTTCGGGAGACTTTTTTCACACGATGGGACTGAAGCCCGCGGTGGGCCGGCTGCTGGACGCGAGCGACGACACGCCTGCTGCCGCGCCCGTCACCGTGCTGAATTATGGCTACTGGCAAAGCGCGTTTGGCGGCTCACGCGAGGTGATCGGACGCACGATCGAATTGAACGCCGTGCCATTCACGATTGTGGGCGTAGCCGAGCAGCGGTTCACGGGAATTACGCCGGGCAGCGATTACGATGTGTGGGTTCCGCTCTCGAAGCAGCAAAAAATTAATCCGCTGAAAGGAATGGACGCGCTGGGCGGTCAGGACCGTCAGCATGATGTGGGGTTTTGGTGGTTGACGATTGTGGGCAGGCTGAAGCCGGGAACTTCGCTGGCACAGGCGCAAGCGGTGGTGAGTGGAATGTTCCGCAACGAAGTGCTGCATGGGGCCGTTCTGCTGTTCCCTGGCGGCAAGATGGGGGCCCTGCCGATTCCGCGAGCGGGAGGGCCGAGCATGGCGGCGAGCGCGGCACCGCCTGCGGCGGCACAACTGGCGCCTGGGAACGCTGCCATTCAGATGCATGGCGAAGGAGCGGGTGGGCCGACGGGGCAGGCTGCGGGGAATGAGAAGACGCAGTTCACGATGGATGCGCAGCTGCAAGGAGTGGTGCCTGCGGCGGGCGGCGCGCATCCCACCGAAACCGAAGCGCCGAGCGCGCCAAGGACACTTGCGACGGCCGACGATAATCCGCAGGTGAGACTGGTCTCGGCGCAGAGCGGTCTTAGCGGACAACGCGCGCACTACACCGATCCGTTGTACGTGCTGATGCTTGCGGTCGGAATCATTTTGCTGATCGCTTGCGCCAACGTGGCGGGATTGATGCTGGCGCGGGCAGCGGCGCGGCAAAAAGAAATGGCGGTGCGATTGGCGCTGGGAGCGGGGCGCGCTCGGATCGTACGGCAATTGCTGACGGAGAGCGTGATGCTTTCGGTGCTGGGCGGCTTATTGGGGATTTTATTTGCGTATTGGGGCGCGCACACGATTATTTCATTCCTGTCGAGTAATCAGGCGTGGCCGCTCGGTTTCGCGACGGGCGTGGACCTGCGCGTGCTGGGATTCACCGTAGCGATTTCGCTCTTCACCGGAATACTTTTCGGCGTGGCGCCGGCGTTTCGCGGCGCGCGAGTTGATTTGACGCCTACGCTGAAGGAGGGCGAGGGGAGCTCGGCAGGCTCGCGACAATCCGGCGGCAGATGGTTCAGCGCCGGAAACTTGCTGGTGGTGGCGCAAGTGGCGCTGGCGGTGGTGGTGCTGGTGGGCGCGGGACTGCTGGTGCGCACGTTGCAGAATCTGCGCAGCGTAGATTTGGGGTTCGATGCGCACAATATCTTGATTTTCGGAATTGATCCGACGCTGGCCGGCTACAAAGCCGCGCAGGCGGACAACTTGTACCGCGATTTGCAGGGGCGGCTGGCCGAAACGCCGGGCGTGAATTCGGCGAGCTATTCGATGATGCCGCTGCTCAGCAACGGGCTGATGATCACGATGTTCCATTGGCCGGGCACGCCGGAGGATCAGACGGCGGAGTCGGATGTGCTGGACGTGGGAGCGAATTTTTTTGAGACGCTGCACATTCCGTTTCTGGCCGGACGCGGCTTCGGCGTTTCGGATTTCGAGTTGGCCGCTGCCAATAGCGGGGACAAGCCGACATCGGCGCCGACGCCGGTGATCGTGAATCAGTCGTTCGTGCAGAAATATCTGGGAAAGGAAAATCCGATCGGGAAACCATTTGGAGAATCGGCGGCGGGACCATTGGGGGCGGCTACTCCCGGCTACGAAATCGTCGGCGTGGTGCGCGACGCGAAATACAACGACCTGCGGCGGGAGATCCACCCCATGATGTACTCGCCGCAGCACGCGGGAGGCGCGACGTTTGAATTGCGCACGGCGGCTGATCCGCAGGCCCTGCTTCCGGCGGTCCGCGAAGTGGTCGGGCAAGTGAACGGGAATTTGCCGCTGTTCAACGTGACGACACAATCGGAACAAATTGACCGGCTGCTGTTTCAGGAACGGCTGGTGGCGCGGCTAGCGGGATTTTTCGGCGTGCTGGCGCTGGTGCTGGCGTGCATCGGATTGTACGGATTGCTTTCGTATGAGGTTTCGCGGCGCACGCGGGAAATTGGGATTCGCATTGCGCTGGGGGCGCAGCCCGAGAGAGTGCTGAAGCTGATGCTGTGGCAAGGAATTGCGCTGGCGATGGTTGGCGCGGCCGTGGGGATCGGCGTGGCGCTGGGTGTGACGCGTTATTTGGGTTCGATGCTGTTCAATGTGCGCGCGAGCGATCCTTTGACGATGAGCGCGGTGGCTGTGCTGCTGGCGCTGGTGGCGCTGGCCGCGTGTTACATTCCAGCGCGGCGCGCCACGCGCGTGGATCCTATGGTGGCCTTGAGATATGAGTAGTTCCGTGCGCGCGACTGCGCTTCGGTCATGTGAAATATTCGGCGACAAGCGAGAAGCGGGGATTGATGGTCCAAGTGTCTGAGTGACAACTGCAAAATTGGTACTTCAGCGGCTGAAGCCGCACTGATTTTGCTGCGTTCATGTCGCGGCTTAAAGCCACGACCTACAAAGACTCTTGCGGGTCGGATAGCGCCCACAGCTCCCGCCCCTGAGAGCCTAGCCTGATCCGCAAAAAGCAGATCCCTCTCTGCGTTCCGCGCCCGCCAAACTGCGGCGGGAAAGAAAGAGCGCGGGACTCCGTTCGGGATGACACGTACATCTGTGTTTGGGCATACGGTGAAGCCTCGCGTGACGCAAAGAAGTAAGTCTGACGCACAATCTGATTTTATTCGTAGTGCAGCGCGGCCATGGGGTCGAGGCGCATGGCGCGGCGCGCGGGCAGGAAGCAGGCGAGAAGCGCCACGGCGCAGAGCAGGATTGCGACGGTCGCAAAGGTGAGCGCATCCGTGCTGGTGACGCCCAGGAGCAAGCTGCTGAGGTAGCGCGTCAATGCGAACGACGCCGCGAGGCCCAGACCCAACCCGATGAACGTCAGGCGAAGCCCTTGCCCGAGCACCAGCCGAAGAATGTCCTCTTGGTTCGCACCCAGCGCCATGCGGATGCCGATCTCGTGGGTGCGCTGCCGCGTGGTGTAGGCCGTTACGCCGTAAATTCCCACGGCGGCGAGAACCAGCGCGAGCAACCCGAATGCGCCGACGAATGTTCCCGCGATGTGCTGGGGGAAAGTGTTCATTTGCTCGTTCACTTCGAGCGAGGTGACGTCGAACACGACCAGGTCGGAATTCAGTTCGTGGATTGATTTTTCGACGGACTTGCCGAACGCCAACGGATCTCCGTTCACACGCGCATGGATGATCATGGACGCGTGGTAAACCTGGGACAGCGGCAGAAACAGGAAGGGCGTGGGTTTTTCGGTCAGGGTAGAGACCTTGGTGTCTCGCGCCACACCGACCACCGTGAACCATTCGTGCGTCACGTCGGAGTTCAATTGTTTGCCGAGAGCTTCCTGATGCGGCCAGTAGCGACCCGCGAAAGCTTCGTTGACGATTACGACGCGCTGCGAATTCTTGGCGTCCTGCAGCGTGAAGTCGCGGCCTTTCACAAGCGGAATCTGCATGGTGCGGAACAAATTCGGCGAGACGATGGCCATCGGCATGTCCAGCGATTCATTGGCCTGCGGCACGTAGCCCTCAGGCTTCACAGTGGTCGAGTCCGGGATCAGTCCTAGCGGCACGCGGCTGGAAAGGGCCACGGATTGCACGCCGGGAAGCGCTTCCAGTCTTGCGACGAGCTGGCGATCGAATTGCGCGCCCTGCTCTTCTGCATATCCCGCGGGGAAAAGATCGTAGGAAGCGATCAGCACGTCGTGCGCGTTGAATCCCGGATTGATTTGCCCGGCGCGCATGACGCTGCGAATGAACAATCCCGCGCAGATCAGCAGCAGCAACGACAGTGAAATTTGCGCGACCACAAGGCCGCCAGCCAGACGTGCTTTGCGCGTTCCACCGGATGCGCTCGCGGTATCCTCTTTCAACACCGCCACCGGCGCGACGCTTGAGGCCCGCAGCGCGGGCAAAATTCCGAAGAGGACGCCCGTGAGTACCGAGATGATGGCCGTCGCGAGCAGCACATTGCGATCCGCGCGGATGACGAGCGAGATCGGAAAATCCATCGCGGGCAGGAATTTCATCAGCGTTCCCGCGGTCCACAGCGTGATCAGCAGCGCGATGGCGCCTCCGGCCAGCGCCAGCATCAGGCTTTCCACGAGCAATTGCCGCACCAGCCGCCAGCGGCTGGCACCGAGCGAAATGCGAATGGCGATTTCACGCCTGCGTCCCACGGAGCGAACCAGCATTAGATTGGCGACGTTCGCGCAGGCGAGCAGCAGCACCAGGCCCGCGATGGCCATCAGCACCGGCAGCAGGGGCGCGAAAAAAATATTGAAGCTGAATGGATTGCGCCAGAGCGGATGCGCTGTGACGCTGCTATTCCCCTTGTGCTCGTCGGGATAATTCTTAGCGTCGCGCTGCAGGCGAAGCGTCATTTCCTCTCCGGCCTGCTGGCGGGAGACCCCGGGCCTCAGCCGTCCATAGGCGAACAGCCAGTCGTTGTGACGATCATGAAGCGCGTCACCACCTGGCATCAATTGCGCTTCCATCATGATCGGGACCCATATCTCCATGCGCAGGCCGGTGATGCTGCCCTGAAACACGGCTGGAGTTACGCCAACGATGGAGTAGGAATGTTGGTTGATTTCGATGGACTGGCCGACGATGGCCGGATTCGCGGCGAAATGCGTTTGCCACAGACGGTAGCTGATCACCGCGAAGGGCGCGCCACCGGGCTTTTCGTCGTCTGCCGGAAGAAAGCCGCGGCCCAGGATCGGCCGCACGCCCAGCACATCGAAATAATTCGCGGAAGCGACCATGCCCCAGATGCGCTCTGGTTTGCCTTTGCCCGTGAGGCTCATGGGAGCGAACATGCACGTGGCGATGCCCGTGAAACTTTGTTGCCCGTCGCGCATGGCTTGGAGATCGGGATAGCTAAAACCCAACGGGTTGCCGCCGGGGCGGCCTTGCGTCATCGATACGATCTCGTTCGGCTTGGAAAGTCCGGGAACTGGATTGAGCAGCGCGGAATTGATCCAGCTGAAAATCGTGGAGTTTGCGCCGATGCCCAGCGCGAGCGTGAGGATGACAATCGCCGCGTAGCCTGGGGCCTTGGCGATCATTCGCAAGCTGAAGCGTATGTCTTGCCAGAACGAGGTCATCTGGGCACCTCCGGGCACATGTTACAACGAATCAAAGCACGTGCTCGCCCATCTGCGACGCCATCCATCCGATTGTTGGCGCACAGCTTAGCCGGTCTGTCGTTGGCATGATCGCACGCAGCTGTCCGGTCGTGGGACGCGCCTTCAGCGGGAGCGAACAGCTGATTGGACTTGGCTGGCGCGACATTTCAATGAAGCAGCTACACAGCGGCGTGAGCAAAGCTCTGCCAAGCGGCGAAGGCGATTGGGCTGGGATTCGGCGAGGGAGGTTCCGCATCGTCATTAACACAGCAACCTTGGTGTGACGTAGAGGCTAAGCATCATCGCAGCCGCCGTCGAAGAACAGAGCGCGGCGACCGGCGATACAATGTGGCCGTGCCCGTGGAACTACGGGCCACCGACGCCAACGGCCGCGTTCTGGAGCAAGAAGTCGTGACCATTGACGTCAGTAAGCGGGGAGCGCATTTGAAAGGTATTCGCGGCGAACTGCGGTCCGGGAGCCAAGTCTCTCTCAAGCGCCAAAACAAGGTGGAACAGTTTCCAATCGCGTGGGTAGGAGGAGAAAATGCGGAGCGGCGCGGCCAGATCGGCATCTCCGCAGTTGAGCCTGCTACCTCTTTTTGGAATGATTTGCTCGAAGCGCATTCTGAAGTTCCGCTGGCCGCATAGGGATATTAATCGCAGGGTGTTTGGGCTTCGCGGCTGTAGCGTTCATTACGGCCGCACCCGACCGGCTTTCAGACGCAGGATCGTCGCGCAGAACGAGGCGCACAACGGCGATCACGCGATGTTCAGGAGAAAAGAGCGCGACGCGATGACAATGCTGCGGTAAACTCCTTTCCAGTTCCGCGCGGGGCTTCGCACGACTGGGACTACAGAAACCTCCCGGGGACTTTCAGCGAGATATTGCGCGAGCGAAAGAGAGAAAAAAGATGGAGCAAATCATCGGTCGTATGGCAACCGCGACGATTTTCATTTTTCTGGCAGCTTTGGCTTTCCCATCAGGTCTGCGGGCTCAGAACGACGCTGCCAAGACCTTCAAGACCAACTGCACGTTGTGCCACGGCGAAGACGGCAGCGCCAATACACCCACCGGCAAGGCCCTGAAGGCCAGAGACCTGCGATCGGACGAGGTGCAAAAACAAACCGACGCGCAGCTGGCTGCCATCATCACCAAGGGGAGCGGCAAGATGCCCGCCTTCGGCTCGAAGTTTTCTCCGGATATGATCAAGTCGCTCGTGGCCTACATTCGGCAACTCCCCAAGAAATGAAAACATCTTTGTGAGGCGTGCGGCCGCCAGCAAGGCATTCGGCGCTCGAAGGGAAACGCACAGCCGTGGGAGGATGCGATGAAGATAGGTGCGGACGACGCCGGAAATACTCCCCGGTGGAAATTTTCCACGGCGCAACCCTTCGATGAGCAGCGGCGATCGTTTCTGGGAGCTCTACTCGCGCTGGGTTCGCTGTGCGTTGGCGCGCTGCTTGCCGTGCCGTTGATTCGATTCGCACTTTTTCCCCTCTTGCGCCTTACTACGGAATTGAAAGCATCTCCCATCGGCTCGTTGAGCGAATTTTCATCCTTGAACGAGCCGGTCGAGCGGACGATTCAGATCGAGCAAGTGGATGGCTGGCGCAAAGCAGTATCCGAAAAAGCGGTATACATAACCAAGAACGGCCAAGGCCAGTTGCGGGTGCTCTCCTCGATTTGCCCGCACCTGGGTTGCACCGTCCCCTGGGTAAGCGCCAAGCAGGAATTTATCTGCCCCTGCCACGGCGCCGTCTACGCGCCGGACGGCAGCCGGATCAGCGGCCCATGTCTGCGCGGAATGGATACGCTCGAAACGGTCGAGCAGAACGGCCAACTTCTGGTGCGGTTCCAATACTTCCGGCAACTGGTGGCCGACAAGGAAGTCATAGGCTAGCAAAACGCGAAGGAGTCGCTCCACAAGTGCAACCGGCTGACGGGAAACAAGAAGAAGCGGCACAGGAAGTGACCACAGGATTTCGCGGGTGGCTCAATCACCGCACTGGCCTGGATTCCGTGCTGCGCAGCGCGTTGGACGAGCCGATTCCGGGCGGGGCGCGGCTCGCGTACGTCTTCGGTTCCGGCCTCCTGTTCATATTCCTTTCGCAAATCATCACGGGCGTATTCCTGGCCTTGTACTACGTTCCTTCGGCGGACCACGCGCATACCACCGTCGCCTACATCACCAAGTCGGTCACGGCCGGTTCGTTTCTTCGCGGACTGCACTCCTACGGCGCGAGCGCAATGATCGTCGTGCTGCTCCTGCATCTTTCTCAAACGTATCTTTATGGTGCGTACAAGGGCCGCCGCGAATTGCTGTGGTTCTCCGGCTGCGTGCTGTTCGCGCTCGTTCTGGGTATGGCTTTCACCGGCTACTTGCTCCCCTGGGACCAGAAAGCGTACTTTGCCACCGCCGTCGGCACCAACGCCGCCAGCGAAATACCATTGTTTGGGGAAAGTGTAAGAAGCATGATGCGCGGCGGCACAGACATGGGCACGCTGACGATCTCGCGGTTTTTTGTCGCCCACGTGTTTTTGATTCCGGCGTGCATCTTCGCGCTGGTCGCCTCGCACCTTTTTCTATTTCGCAAAGTCGGAGCGGCCGGGCCATTCACGGAAGATCCGCTTGAACCCAAGCAGGAAGCAGAGCTCTTCTATCCTCGCCAGATCCTGATGGACTTGTCCTTGACCGCGCTGCTCATCGTGGGGCTGGGATGCCTGGCGTTCTTCGTTCCGGTGCAGCTCGGCCCGCCCGCCAACCCCGCGGACGCGCAATTCATCCCGCGGCCTGAATGGTATTACTTGCCGATTTTTCAGTGGCTGAAATACTGGCACGGCGCAGCGTCGGTGATTGGCGTCCTGGTTATACCCACGATCCTCGCTCTAGGCGTTATCGCTTTGCCGTTTCTCGATCGCAGTGTCGAGCGTCGCCCGTGGAAACGTCCCATCGCCACCGGCGCGTATGCCTTCGTGATGCTCGCCCTCGTGGGTCTTGGGGTGCGCAGCAAATATCTGGACCAACACGACCCCGAAGTGGCGCAACAACTCGCCAAACAAGATGCAGAAGAAGCTGAATACATGCGCAAGCCGTTCGAGCCGGAGCTTTCTTCCGCGTCGCTCGCCGCCGCCAACGTGGCACTGGCCGATCCGCTCGCTGCCAAAGGGAAGGCAATTTTCGAATCGCAGTCCTGCAACGCATGCCATGGGGACGGCGGAGTAGGCACGGCCGCTGGGCCCGCCCTAATCGGAGTGGGCGCAAAGTTCTCAACCGCTCAGATCACCGAGCTCTTGCGCCATCCCACTGCCAAGATGAAAGCCGGCGGCATGCCTACGCCGGAATTGTCACCGGACGAAATGAAGGCGCTGGTGGCTTACGTCGCCAGCCTCAAATAGCGGCGACGGGCCAGCGCAGAGCCATCGTTCGTGGTGATGACGAGTCCAGCCGTGATCAGAGCCGTTGTCGGGGGTTCAGCTTGGCGGGCAACATCAAATGCCGAGCGAGGCGTATAATCCTGCCAGATTTACGGGAGGTGCCGAAATGGCCAAGACGAAGAAATTTTCAATTACCGTGGAGAATCAGCCGGGAGCGCTCGCGAGGATCGCAAAAACATTGGGAAGCGCGCAGGTGAACATTCTTGCTTTGTTGGGTACCGCGCAGGGGACCAGCAGCACGATTGAACTCGTGGTCGAGGACGCGCGGCACGCGAAAAAAGCGCTCGACGGGGCTGGGCTCACGTACCAGGAAACCGCCGCGGAGGAAATTGAATTGCAAAACAAGCCCGGCGCATTGGCGCTGCAATTGGACAAACTTGCGGCGAAAGGCGTAAATCTCAGTTCGATCTGCGCTACGGCGTCGAAAGGCGGGAAAAAGGCGATTCTGATTTACACCGTGGAGGCCGCGGCAAAAGCGAAAGCTGCGACGGCCTAGGCGCAAAACCGGCGCGAATCGAATTTTGCAAGCTGCGTTTACAGGTGAGACTTGTCCGGCGGCGGGACGTTGGCGCCCGAAAGCAGGGCGCTGTCGGTGAAGCCGGGCTTTACGATGATGTAGCTTTGCTCGCGAAGCTCGGCCAGGTAATCGCGCATGCGGGGCTGCATTTTCTGGGCGTGCAGAGTGTTGCGGATGGCGGGTTCCACTTTTTCCAGGGATTGCAATCCCGCCTGGAGATGGTCTTCGACTTTCAGGATTTCGAAGCCGGTGCGGGTCTGAATTACGTCGCTGATCTGGCCTTTGCTCATTTGGAAAACAATCGCTTCGAGCTGTGGCGCGAGCTCTCCTTTTTTGAAAGTGCCCAGTCCGCCGCCGTCTTTCGCAGTGCTGCCCTGGGAATAGAGACTGGCGACCTGGTTGAAATTGTCGCCGTTGAGGACGCTGGTGCGCAATCCCTCGGCTTTGTCGCGCACGGCAGCTAATTCTTCAGGGCTCTTGCCTTCGGTGCTCAGTGAAATTTCAGACAGTACCACGCGCTCAGGTAGCGTGAATTCCTGCGGGTGCGCTTCGTAGTATTGCTTCACTTCGTCGCTGGAGATGTCCACGTGCGAACTGACTTCGCGGCGCACGACTTCCTTCTGCAGCAGTCCGTTACGAATCGTGGTTTTGTAATCTTCCCAACTGAGGCCGGAAGCTTGGACGCCTTGCTGCAGATCCTCGAGGGTCGCGAGGCCGTTCTGTTGGCGGACTTCGTCAAGACGCTTGCTGAGGTCGGATTCGACGTTGACGCCCATGTCTTTGGCGCGCTGTACCATCAGCGATTGGTCAATCATGCCACGCAGCAGATCCCTTTGTTGTTCTTTGAACTGGGTTTCAACTTTTTCCGGCGGGCAATCCGCGCAATCGTGGGCCGCTTCGTCGCGCAGCTGCTGTTCGGCTTTCTGATAATCCGCGAGAGTGATGACGTCGTTGTTTACGCGCGCGACGATTTCGGCGTCGGTCGCGGGCTTGGCTTGCGCGTGCGTGCTTGGAGGAATCAGCGCCGCTGGCGACAGCAGCGTGCCACAGATGAAGATCAATGCAAGATTGCGATATTTCATGGTGTTCACTCGCCTCAGATATTGCCCCCATGATTGTAGCTGGAATTTTGGATTCAGGCCTCTATCTCGCGGGTTGTAAGCTGGGCCTGCCTGCGGCGGAGTGTGCAATAGCGAACAGCATCGCGATTCTCGCCATGCGCTAATGAAACAGTGGACGAGCCTCGGCGCTGCAATTTGACGGTAACCGACCGCGACGCGATGAGAGTTGAATCAGCGCAGGCTAACCTACTGTGACTACGTGATACGTGCTCCTACTTTCCTCCGCGCGAGCGGCACGAGCCTCAACGGCGTGGCTGAGCCTCGCGCCGTGGCTGCTGCTTCGCCTCCGTCTTCGAAGCGCGCTTTGAGAACGTCCCCTCGACACGGGTTCTCTGTTGTTCTGGCCTGCGCATCACTTTTGCTGTGTGTGGTTCCTGCGATTACACCCGCTCAGCAATCAACTGCCGAGCCGGGGATTCTCGGCAGTTCCCTTCCAGCCGCACTTCTTGCCACGAAACCTGCCACGGAGGGGTCGGGCAGCGTCGCCGGCACGGTGCTGGACATCAGCGGGGCGAGCGTTGCCGGCGCGGAGGTCAGCTTGCTGCCCAGGGATGGAACGCAGCCGCACACGATGGCGTCTGGGGCGGGCGGCGAATTCAATTTTATAGAGATTCTTCCCGGTTCCTACTTCGTGATGGTCAACGCCAAGGGTTTTGCGGTTTTTACATCTGCGGAGTTCGTCGTCGCCGCGCTGCAGGCTTATGAGGTTCCGAACATTTCACTTTCTCTTGCGGCGACGAGCATGGAGGTGACGGTGCACCCCACGGACGTGATTGCTGCTGAACAGATCAGAGCGGAAGAGAAGCAGCGGCTGGTCGGCATCTTGCCTGACTTTTATACCAGCTACGTCAATGACGCCGCGCCGCTCACTTGGAAGCAGAAATTTTCGCTCGCTACGCGCGGCACGTTTGATCCGATTGCGATGGTTGGCGTGGGGGTCGCGGCAGGCATCGAGCAGGCGAACAACTCGTTTCCGGGATACGGGCAGGGCGCCGAGGGATACGGCAAGCGTTTTGCGGCAAAGTTCGCGGACGGACGAAGCAGCGACTATTTGACTCATGCGATCTTCCCCACGCTGCTGCATCAGGATCCGCGCTATTACTACCAAGGCTCCGGCACGGTCAAGTCGCGCCTGCTGCATGCGATCGGCTCCGCATTTTTCACACGCGGCGACAGCGGGCGCACGGAGCCCAACTATTCTTATGTGCTGGGCGACATGTGTTCGGGAGCGCTGTCTAATCTTTACTATCCCCAGGCGAATCGGGGAGTGCACCTGGTCTTCAGCAATGCCGCCGTCGGGCTCGCCGGGCGAGTGGGTGGAAATATACTCCGTGAATTCCTTCCGAAGCACTGAGCGACCAACGTGCCAGGCGACCGAATGCCGTGATCGTGCTGGTCGGAACAGCGCAGGAAGGCTCGCGCAGGCCAAATCCTTGACTTATCAACTTCAGGCGCTATGGGCGAGTCGTCCGGTGACGCGACCAGATTAGAGGTTGTTGGGTCGACGGGTCGCGCTCGCACAACTTATCGGGAATTGCATGCGTCTTGCTTGGGTTCGCGTTGGACCTGTGTTGCGACATTTCCGCAGGTACCTTGAACACGCGCGCACAACCGAGTCTAGCGTAGGATTGAAATCGTCCCGTCCTTTCCTTGCACGCAAGCCCGTGGCGACGGATGTGGCGGCCAAGGCGGCACCTCAGCGGCGGAGATTCTAGCGCAAGTAACGCACGGGTTGAACGGGGGCTGGGATGCACTTCTGCAATCCTTCTTGAATCGCGGCGTCGAGATCGGAATGGGGAACGGGAGACATCTCCGCGCCTTTAAAAAATTTCTCGGCGCGCTCGGGACCGGAAAGATGTGCGACGCAGATGCGTCCTGCGGAAACCAGCGCAGAGACGCCAGCTCGCTCGGAGGGAAACGCGTGCGCGAGTTTTTCGTATTCTTCGACTGCCAATTCCCAGCGCTGCTCGCGCTCTAAATAACGGCAAAGTTCGAGCCAGACTCCGCGTGGCAACTTGTCGCCACCCAGGTTCTTGTACATCTCGTAGTCAGCCGCGGCGGCTTCCAGTTCTCCAGCCATCACACGTAGCCGGCAAAGAACGGCGAGAGTTTCCTTTTGCCCCGCATGATCTCTTCTTCGTTCCTGGACCTTAAATAAGAGGTCCCAACCATCCAGCGAATCCGGCTGTTCCTGAACGAGTTGGTGCAGGCAGGCGATTGCGCCTGCGAGATTGTTCTCGGCGAGCGAATTGTTCGCGCGAATGATCAGCGGGTCGGCGGTCCAGCTGACTTTTGCTTCGATCGCCTGATCGGCGGACTGCTCGAGGCCTGTTGTGCGTAGCAGGTACGCTCCCAGAGCGCCGAAGGCAAAGCCTCCGATGTGCGCCCAGTAGGCAATTCCAGCTTCTACTCCGACGAATCGAGCTAGCACGCCCGAAGACAAATTCATGAGCAGCCAGATCGGCAGAATGACGTACGCAGGAACATCGAATTTTATAATCTTCACCCACAAAACCCAGCCCAGGCGAATGCGCGTAGTCGGAAAGCGGACGAGGAAAGCTCCCATCAAACCTGCAATTGCTCCGGAGGCGCCAAGCGCCGGCATGAAACTGTGCGGAAACACGGCGCCGTGCACCGCCCACGCGAGCGCACCCGCGGCGAGGTAGAAAATCGGATAGATGATACGTCCCCAGAGGTCCTCCAGAATCGTCCCGGCGATCCAGAGAAACCACATGTTGAAAATGAGATGGAGCCACCCACCGTGGAGGAACGTCGCAGTCACATAGCTACGCGCAAACGGATCCACGGCGTGAAAAGCGTAGTTCCAGGCGATGGAGCCCGCCTCTGCCTGTGCGAGCTGCGTGCACAGCGCGTTCATCTGCGTATTCGCGTCGCTCGCTGAAAATCCGGGCGAATGAATATTTTTGTCCCACGCGTCGATGAATTCGCTTCGGTCGGAAGATTCCATCCGGGTGTAAATATCCAAGTGCTCGAACTGGAAGGCCCGCACGATGTCGGACGCCGCAGGAGTCATCGGTGCATCGGGATAAAGAGCGCTCAAGAGAACGATGTGGAGTTCCGCCTGACTGGTCTGGACCATCTGCCGCTGCATGGAGCTGTTGGTGGCGAGGAAAATGCCCGCGCACAACACGATGATGGCGGTGGTCACCCACGGCCAGCGCCGGCCCCGCAAATTTTCATGGCCAATGGGAACGATCATCGGGCCGATCTCCTCTCGACCGCTGCTCGAACTTTGCTCGAGCACGCCGGCGCCTGGGATAGTCCGAACCGGAAAAAGCGCAGCGAACGGTATACTGAATTGTTATGAGAATGAACGCCAAAGCCAATAGGACTCCGGCACTTGTGCGTGTTCAGAAAGTAACCGCTGCAAGAGAGTCGAGCGGAAAGCGGGTCTTGCGTCGTCGCGATGGCGAGAAACAGCGTGCGAACGCTTCAGCCGGGTGAGGCGATCCAGTCGCTGTGGAAACTAGACGTGGGGGATTTGCGAGACATCCCAGCCGCCGCCGAGGGCTTTGACTAGCAGGACGCTGGCGGCGAGGCGGCGGGTGAGAATATTTACGGCGGTGACTTCGTCGGCGAGTGCGGCGCTTTGCGCGGTGGTGACTTCGAGATAGTTGGCGACTCCGCCGCGGTAGCGGGTCACCGAGAGCGAGAGGGAGTGCTCCGCGGAGGCTACTGCTTCGGCTTCTTGATTGGCTTCGACTTCGAGAATGCGCAAGGCGGCGAGGTTGTCTTCGACTTCCTGGAACGCGACCAGCACGGTCTGGCGATAATTATCAACGGATTGGTTCCACGCTGCTTTGGCTTGATCGGATGCGCCGCGGCGGGCGCCGGCGTCGAAGAGAGTTTCGGCCGCTTGGCCACCGAGCATCCAGAAACCGCTGGGCCCCTGCAACAACGTGGTGAATACAGCGCTTTCGAAGCCGCCGGAGGCGCCGAGCGTGACCTGCGGAAAATATGCGGCGCGGGCGACGCCGATCTGCGCGTTCTGTTCCTGCACGCGCCTTTCCGCGGCGGAAATATCGGGCCGGCGTTCGAGCAAGTCCGACGGCAGGCCCGCGGGAATTAGCGGCGGCGGCGCGGTGAGCGGAATGGGCGGCAGGCTGAACTGCGAGGCAGGTTTGCCGATCAGCACGGCGATGGCGTGTTCGAAGGCGGCGCGCTGGACGCCGACGTCCGTGGATTCCGCGCGCGTGGTATCCAAAATGGTCTTCGCCTGGGCGACGTCCACGGCGGAAGCCAAGCCGCCGTGAAAACGGCTTTGCGTCAAGTCGAGCGCCTTCTGGAAGGATACGACGGTGGAATCCAAAAGCTGCTTCTGCGCGTCGAGGCCACGCAGCTGAAAATAATCGCCGGCCAGTTCGGCGTGAAGACTGAGGCTGACGTTGGCGAGATCCGCTCCGGTGGCTTGCGCTTCCGAGCGGCTGGCTTCGACGCTGCGTCGCACGCGGCCCCAGAGGTCGGGCTCGTAGGAAACGTCCACGGGGATGGTGTAAGTGTTGTAATCCTTGGATTCCGTGGGGGTATTAAAGAGCGGCTCGTTCGGAGCGAGGTGGGTGCGCGTGACCGACGGGCTGGTGCTCACATTCGGGAACAGATTCGAACGAGTGATGCGCAACGCGGCGCGCGCCTGGGCAAATTGTTCCTGTTCGGCTTTCAGAGTTTGGTTGGAGACGTTGATCTGATCTTCGAGTTCGTTCAGCTGCGGGTCCTGATAAATTTCCCACCATTTGCCTTTGGCTATCGCGTCGCTGGGCTGGGCTTGTTTCCAGTTGGCGGGAGTTTCCTTGAAGTCGGTGGGGACCTCGGCGGTGGGACGAACGTAATTCGGTCCGACCGTGCAGCCGGCAAAAAATAAAATTGCCGCGGCAGACAACGCCGCGAGGCGAAATGGGCGCGGCGTATTGCGGCGCTCGCGCGTGACGATGGGGTGCGCGTCAGCGAGGTTGGGGCGATGCACTGCCGGAACCTCCTTGCGGGTTTGATGGCGCGATCTTCACTTCTTCGCCGTCAACGAGCGAATCGGGCGGACTGACGATCACGCGGTCGGCGTCGGTGAGGCCTGAGACAACTTCCACGGTGGCGCCGAAATCGCGGCCCAGTGCAATCGTCACGAGCTTTGCACGATTGTCATTTTGAACCGAGGCTACCTGCAAGCCTTGCGCGCGGAAAATGAGCGCGCTCACCGGAAGAATGTAGGATGGGACTTCGGTCGGCAATTTCAGATGAACCTCGGTGAAGGCACCGGGCAGAAGCTCACCGGTCGAATTATCAACGTCCACTTCCACCAGAAGGGTGCGGGAAGCCAAGTCAATGGCGTTGGCGGTGCGCACTAATTTTCCCTGGAATTTCCGGCCGGGAAACTGCGCGAGCGTTAAATCCGCAAGGATGCCGGGCTTGGCCGCGACGGAATATTGCTGCGGGACGTTAATGTAAACACGCAAAGTGCGGATCGCAGCAACATGAAACAGTTCCTTGGCGACGCCACCCGACGAACCGGAGTCAATCAACTGGCCCACGTCGGTATTGCGCGCGGTAATCACGCCATCGAAGGGCGCGTAGATCTTCTCGAAAGATTGCAGGTCTTCAAGCCGGTTCACATTGGACCGCGCCGAATCCACGATGGCCTTCTTCGCAGCGTAGTCCCCTGCGGCATTGTCCACATCTTGAACGGCGACGGAATCGGTATTCTTCAAGCCTTCAAATCTGTTGAAGGTGATTTGGGACAAATTTTCGTTCGCCTGTGCGGTGTTCAGATCGGCGCGCGCCTGTGCTAATTGTTTATCCACTTCAGGCGTATCGATCTCGGCCAACAACTGGCCCTTCTTCACGTGCGCGCCGATATCGGAATACCAGATCTTGAGATAGCCATTGGTGCGGGCGTAGATGGGCGCGTCAATGAACGCCTGAATGTTACCGGGCAGGACGATTTCCTGCGCAGTCGAGCCGCGCTTGGGTTGAATCACGCCGACTTCGGGGACGGCGAGCGTGTTCGTCTCGACGCGGAGCGCGGCTTTCGCACGCAAGCGCGGGACGACTCCGGCGACGACAATCGCGATCACCACGAGCACCGCGATGACGGCGATCAATATTCCATGGCCGGATTTCTGCTGGGCCGCGCCGGCGCCGGAAAGGTGCGGATGGGGTTGGGGCGATTTATTTTCGGCTGGTTCAGTCATTGCGTCCTCTTGAACTTTCGCTTCGCGATCTTGTGAACATGGGCGTTCGGTCACTCAAGCGGCAATTCATGCTGCGCGGCGGCTGCTTTCTTCTCGCGCGCACCATGCACGATACTAAATGTTACCGGCACAAAAAACAGGGTTGCGACAGTAGCGAACATCAGGCCGCCAATCACGGCACGGCCCAGCGGGGCGTTCTGTTCGCCGCCCTCGCCCAAGCCCAGAGACATCGGCAACATGCCGATGATCATCGCAAGAGCGGTCATGAGCACGGGACGAAACCGCGTGAATCCGGATTCCGAAGCGGCTTCGGCGGCCGTCTTTCCTTCTCCGAGCCGTTCCTTCGAGAAGCTAACCACCAGAATGCTATTCGCGGTGGCCACGCCCATGCACATGATCGCGCCGGTCAATGCCGGGACGCTGACGGTGGTGCGCGTGATAAAAAGAAACCAGACGATTCCGGCGAGCGCGGCAGGCAGCGCCATAAGAATGATAAAGGGATCGAGCCAGGATTGAAAATTCACGACGATAAGTAGATAAACCAAAACGATGGAAAAAGCCAAGCCCCAAAGCAATCCGGAGAAGGACGAGGCCATGGTGAGAATCTGCCCGCGCACGATGATTTGCGAGCCGCGGGGCAGATCCTTTTTGCTGGCATTGATGATCGGCTCGATTTCGCGCGCGAGGCCGCCCAAATCGCGGCCTTGCACGGCGCCGTAGATGTCAATCACCGGCATGATGTTGTAGTGCGACGCTACGCCCAACTCCGCGCCGCGGCTGAAGGAGGCCACGCTGGCCATAATTTCGGATTGCGGCGTGCCGGGGCCGGTGACGGGAATATTCTGCAGATCCTGCAAAGTATCCACGCGGTATTGTGGCGTTTGCGCGGCGATGCTGTAGCTCACTCCCGTGCGCAGGTCGAGCCAGTAGTTGGGCGTCGTCTGAAAACTGCCGCTGAGCGAAATCAGTACGTTGTTGGCGACATCGCGCGCCGAGTAGCCGATCTGCTGAGCCTTGGTGCGGTCCACTTCGATGTGCAATTTGGGCTGGTCGAAGGCCTGTTGAATACGGAGGTCTACGGTGCCGGGCACGAATTTCAGCCGGTTGAGCAAGTTGTCCGCGAACACCCGGTTGGCCGCGAGATCCCGTCCCAGGACTTGAATATCAATGGGAGCGGGAAGGCCGAAATTCAGAATCTGGCTGACGATGTCCGCAGGCAAGAAATAAAAAGTGACGCCGGGAAAGTCCTGGGCGAGCTCGATGCGCAGATCGTGGACGTATTTGGCGGTCGGATGATGATCCTTGGAAAGCTCGGCGAGAATATCGGCGTCGCCGGTGCCGATCGGCGCGGAATTGCTGTAAGAAAGATTGATGCTGCTGTAGGGCAGGCCGATGTTGTCAATCAGGCTGACCAATTCGGACTGCGGTATTTGTTTGCGGATGACAGCTTCCACCTGGTCGCAAAGCGCGGCGGTTTCTTCGATGCGCGTGCCGGTGGGGGCGCGCATGTGCAGCTTGAATTCACCACTATCCACTTCGGGGAAAAAATCCTGGCCGAGCAACGGCAACAGCGCAAAAGAGAGCACACAAAAAGCCAGAAAACAGATGGCGAAGATCACGCGATGGTGTATGCAGCGTTCCAGCAAGCGATGGTAGCGATCGCGCAGGCCGTCGAAATGAACTTCGAACTGCTGTTGCACGCGCACAAAAGGATTGGAAGAGGCTTGGGCCGGCGCGTTTGGGTCTTCTTCGGTGCGCGCCTCCAGTAAATATTTGGCCATGGTGGGCACCAAAGTTCGGGAGAGCAGGTAAGAGGCCAGCATGGCGAAGCAGACCGCTTCCGCCAGCGGAACGAAAAGATAGCGCGCGACGCCCGAAAGAAAAAACATGGGTACGAACACGATGCAAATGGCGAGCGTGGACACCAGGGCTGGCACGGCGATTTGCGATGCGCCGTCCAGAATGGCCTGCACGATTTCTTTACCCTGATCAATGTTGCGATTGATGTTTTCGATTTCCACCGTGGCATCGTCCACCAGGATACCGACGGCTAAGGCAAGGCCGCCGAGCGTCATGATGTTGATGGTCTCGCCAAGCGCGCTGAGAACGATCAGCGAGGTGAGGATCGAGAGCGGAATCGAAACGGCGATGATCAGCGTGCTGCGCCAGCTCCCCAGGAAAACCAGGATCATGAAGCCCGTGAGGCACGCGGCGATGATGGCTTCGCGAACCACGCCGACGATAGAGGCCTTCACGAAGATGGACTGATCGGAAAGCGGATTGATGACCAGAGCGGGCGGTAAGGACGCTTTGATCGTAGGAAGCAGCGCTTTGACGCTGGAGATGATGTCCAGCGTGGAAGCGTCGCCGGATTTCAGGATGGTCATCAACGCGGAGCGCTGGCCGTTGACGCGGACGATATTGGTTTGCGGCGGAAAGCCATCGCGCACGTTGGCCACGTCGCGGATATAGATGGTCGAAGTCCCCACGGTTTTGATGGGGAGGTCGTTCAATTCCGGCACGGTTTGCGGCGCACCGTTCATATCCACTTCGTATTCGAACGTGCCAATTTTCGCGGTGCCGGCGGGCAGAATCAGGTTCTGAAGGTTGATGGCGTTGACGACATCGTTCGGCGAAAGGCCTTTCGATTGCAGCGCTGCGGTATCGAGGTCAACCTGAACCTGGCGCTGCTTGCCGCCGTAAGGGTACGGAATTGCTGCGCCGGGCACGCTGACGAGTCCGGTGCGTACGAAATTCAGGCCGATGTCGCCCAGTTGCTGCTCTGAGAGCCCTTCGCCGGAGAGCGCAAGCTGCAAAATGGGCACGCTCGAGGCGTTGTATTGAATGATGAGCGGAGGAGTGGTTCCCGGGGGAAGCTGACGCAAAAGGGTTTGCGAAACCGCTGTCACTTGCGCCACAGCGTTGCCTATATTCACTCCGGGATGAAAAAAGATCTTGACGACGGCAATTCCATTGAGGGATTGCGATTCGATGTGCTCGATGTTGTTGACGGTGGTGGTCAGCACGCGCTCGTACTGAAAGACGATGCGGTTGGACATTTCCTCCGGCGAAAGACCGGTGTAGTTCCAGAGAACGCTGACGACCGGAATATCAATGTTCGGGAAAATATCCGTGGGCGTGCGCAGAATTGCTACCGGTCCCAGAATCAACAGCAAGATAGACGTTACGACGAACGTATAGGGTCGTCGTAACGCGAGTCGAACAATCCACATCGATAAATGGCTCCCAAAATGCCCCGCAAGTACGGCACCTCCGTAATTCGGAGATTTACGGACCCGCGTGGGGGAAGATCAGTATCGCACGCCTGAACCCATAGCTGAACGTCGAGGGTTGCGGCACATGTAAACAGATTCGCAGCGAAGCCAGAGAGATTCAAAGCGAATCGAGGTACCTAGCCTTGGACGGATTGGTTGGCAATCTGGTTACGGCGACGGAAGAAATTGATTTCATGGATGTTGCGATGCGGTGGGCGAGCGTGGCCCCAGAGGTTCTCGTTGGTGGCACCGCGAGATGGCGAGACCAAAATGGCAGCTCGCATGTTAGAGCAAGGCGTGGCCGCGCGCGCGAAAGAAGGTTGGGCGCCGCGTTCACTCAAAAAATCTCGGAAGCACCACTAACTTTCTGTACCCCGCGGTGTTGTTCGTAGCATCTAAACAGATGAGCTCGCGTTTTGTGGCGTCATTTGTTGAGTCAGGGGCAAGGAGAACTCGGCTCCCGGGTGGGAGGGAGGAGAAGCAATGCCAGCAATTGTGATTGTTCTTCTGTTTCTAGTGCTTTTCTTATTGGCGTTTTTGGTCGTGCTACTCGGACCCTTTTTGGGATTTGGCCTTGCCATGTGGAAGCATGCCAAGGACGAAGTGGCGCTGGGACCAGCAGCAGGCTCGCGGGAACATCCTTCCAAATCAGAGGGCTGAGCGTCACAATTGCCTTTTGGGAAATACGCCACCCGGGCCGCGATCTTAGTAATCCAAGGACAAAGCCGCGTCACACCCGCGTACCGCCTCTAGAACTTTAGTACCATTAACAGGAAACTTACTTCTCAAGATACCCCTAAGCGGCTGCCCCCTGTGGTAAATCTACGCCGTTTAAAGCACTTCCCCTTTGTTTACATCGAGTTCGCAGCCACGAAAAGGCCTGCTGCGGCGGCTCGCAGTGGCTTGGTTGGCACGGGGATTGCGTACTGGGACTACAGGGAAGACGATTCTCAATGGGGATTGCCGGACCGTAAAAAGGGGAAATGGGGAAGGCCTGGACGATCGCGGCGAAATTCGCCAAAAAAATTGAGCGCCGTCGCTTGGGCGCGTTGGCAGTCCTGTTTCTGGAAAGCGTACTGCTATCGGTTGCAGTTCCTTACAACCACGGCTACGCACCTCGTACTTCTACCGCTGGGAACGTCTCCGCAGACTCCAAACAAGTTCCGACCGATACGGATTGGCTCGCGCCAACTCCGGAATTGGGCAAAACGGACCGCATCCTTTATCCCTATTCGGTGATCCCCGGCGGAGTAAGGAATTCGGTCGAATTGCTGAAAGCTGTGGCGCATGACGAAGTGGTGGCCCAGCACTATTCGGAATTTGATCTGCGTGCGGTGCGGGTAGCGCGGTTGGAAGAAGCGCGCGCGGTGTTCGTCTCCTATCGCGTGGGCACCCGGATTTTCTGGACGAAGAACAGGCTGAACCTGCCCGCGGGAGAGACAGTGGTAACCGACGGCGAGCACATGGCGAGAACTCGCTGCGGAAACCGTATTTCGGAGGCTCCGGTGGGGCCGGTGCTAAGCAATGAGCCTTCGCCGGAAGCAATGGAGATTCCGGCGGATGGAGGGCTCTTGGCTGCTGTTGAGTCTTCGTCTGAATTACCGATCGGCCCGCCGCCCACGACTACAATCGTGGTGCCGCAGCAGCCGGCTGGATCCATCTTCATACCGATCGTTCCGCCGCTTTTCCCAATCGGCGGGATGCCGTCCTCTCCGGGAATACCCACGGGCCGGCTGCCACCTCCGGCAATCAGCACCCCAGAACCTTCCGGCATTCTGACCCTCATGGCAGGTTGTGCGTGCGTTTGGCTGTTGAAAAGAAAGGCTCGCGCGTAACTTTCCGCGGTCTTTGCCTCGCAGGTTGTTTCCGTCCATATCTCAATTCCATTTCTTGACAAAATTTTGGAGTCGGGATATGGAACCTCCACCAAGTCGGGTCTGGTAACGAACTCGTGCTGCTCCTAGGGGGCTGGAATGAGTTGGACGCAAGTTTATGATCCCGCCGGGATCTGGTGGGTATCGACGCTGATCGCAGCTCTTCCGATCCTGGTGCTCTTCACTCTTCTGGCCGGGCTGAAAGTGAAGCCTCATTGGTGCGCGATTGCGGGCGCGTTTACGGCGATGATGCTAGCGACGTTGGTTTTCAAAATGCCGGTGCTGCTGGCGGCGTCTGCTTTTGCC
Organism: Acidobacteriota bacterium; assembly: GCA_013289695.1. Taxonomy (GTDB): domain Bacteria; phylum Acidobacteriota; class Terriglobia; order Acidiferrales; family UBA7541; genus Palsa-295. The sequence goes on along the minus strand of JABCZK010000006.1, from coordinate 75,306 downwards.
TACGGCGTGGCGTACGGGATTCTGAAGATTGCGTGGATTGTCCTGGCGGCGGTCTATCTCTACGACATTTCGGTCGAGACCGGGCAATTCGAGATCATGAAGGAATCGATCGCGGGAATCACGCCGGACCGCAGGCTGCAGGTGCTGCTGGTGGCATTTTGCTTTGGCTCATTCATCGAAGGAGCGGCGGGGTTCGGCGCGCCTGTGGCGATCGCGGGCGCGTTTATGATCGGGCTGGGTTTCCGGCCATTTCATGCCGCGGCGTTGAACTTGATCGCGAACACCGCGCCGGTGGCGTGGGGCGCCATCGGAACTCCGGTACACGCGTTGGCGGCGGTGACGGGATTGCCGGAATCGGATCTGAGCGCGATGATCGGGCGCATTCTGCCGTTTACGGCGGTGATCGTGCCGTTCTGGCTGGTGCGCACGATGGTGGGCTGGTCGGAAACTTTTGAAGTGTTGCCCGCGATTCTGGTGGTGGGGATTTCTTTCGCGGGCACGCAGTATCTTTGGTCGAACTATCGTGACAGCAACCTGGTGGACATCGCGGCGGGCGTGGTATCCATTCTGTGCACCGTGCTGTTCCTGCATTTTTGGAAGCCAAAACAAATCTGGCGATTCGACTACGACCGGGAAGACGCGAAACCCGTGGAGGTGGTTGGACAAGTTGCCGACGATATGGGCGGTGAGTGGAAGGCGAAGGAATTCGATGGATATGTCACGCCGCGCAAATATCCTTTCGGGACGGTGGCGAAGGCGTGGATGCCGTTCGCCGTTTTGTCGGTATTCGTTTTGGCGTGGGGGCTGCCCTCGGTAAAACTGGCGATGAACAAGGCCACCACACCCTCCTTCATTGTGCTGCAAGCGGACGGCAAGGTGCGGCCGGGCAACCCCGGATGGAATTGGCCGTATCTGCACAACGCCATCACGCGCGCGGCGCCGGTGGTGAGCAAGCCCACCCCGGAACAGGCGCGTTATGATTTCAATTGGTTATCGGCGACGGGCAGCGGCTGCTTCCTGGCTGCGATTGCCTCCGGATTCTTGCTGGGTGTGGGGCCGTTGCGGTTGATGAAAATATTTTGGCGGACGCTGGTGCGCATGCGGCTGGCGATGATCGCGATTTCGTTCATGCTTGGTTTGGGATACGTGACGCGCTATTCCGGGCTGGATGCGGTACTGGGGCTGGCGTTCACGCGCACCGGATGGCTCTATCCGTTTTTCGGAACGTTTCTGGGATGGCTGGGCGTGGCGTTGACCGGAAGCGATACTTCTTCGAACGCGCTGTTCGGCAGTTTGCAGCGCATCACTTCACAACAATTGGGCATTGATCCGATTTTGATGTGCGCGGCGAATAGCGCGGGCGGTGTGATGGGGAAAATGGTGGACGCGCAGTCCATCACGATTGCTACGTCAGCAACCGAACAAGTGGGGAACGAAGGAATCATCTTTCGATTTGTGTTTTGGCATTCGATTGCGCTGGGTTCGATCGTGGGCGTGATTGTGATGCTGTATGCGTACGTGTTTCCGCACTTTGTGCCGCACGGTTTGACGTTTGTGAAGTGATCCTGCTCTGCGCCGGGCTGCATGGCAAACCGGCGCAGACTATCTTTTTGTGAGCCGCTTTCCGTCTACGCGAATTCCCTCTTGAGCTACAGCTAGATTGCGGACCGTCGAGGACAGGCCCTTCCGTTCGAAGTGGCCGGCGATCGCTTTCCCGATTTGCGCGAAATTCCTGGTAGCGAGTGCGATCACGGTTGGCCCGGCGCCGCTGAGAGCGACGCCCAGAAGGCCGGGGATGCGCGGGATTGCAAGGACTTCCGCAAGGCCGGGGATCAGCGCCTGGCGATAGGATTGATGCAGGCGATCTTGCATGGCGTCCCACAACAGATCGTGGCGCTGGTCATCCAACGCTGCGAGAAATAGCGCGGAGCGCTGGAGATTGTGCACGGCGGCGGCGTGTTCGACTGCTTGCGGCAAGGCCGCGCGCGAAGCGGCTGTCTGCAGCGTCATTTTCGGCGTCACTGCGACGACCCTGATTTGCTTCGGCCAGTTTTTACGCAGCGCGATGACGTTGCCATCGGCGCCAACAAACGAGACAACCAGTTCCCCGAGCAGCGCGGCCCCAACATTGTCCGTGTGTTGTTCCATTTCAGCGGCGAGGCGCAGCGCGTTTTCTTCTGTCAGTTTTTTCCCGCAGACCGCAAAGCCCAGCGCGGTGCCGGCGACGATGGCCGCGGCGCTGCTGCCCAGTCCTCCGGCAATTGGAATTTGATTCTGCACCGCGAGATGAACGGGCGGCAATTGCAGGCCGTGGCGTTCTGCCGCGTGCTGCATAGCGCGCAAAATCAGATTTTCTCCCGGCGCGCTCGGTAGGGACTCGCTGCCATCAACGCCACGAGTGCGGGCTTCGCTACCAGCGCTCGGGCCGGACTGCACGGTCGCGCGCACCGTGAGAAATAGCTCGAGTGCGAGACCGAAGCAATCGAAGCCCGCGCCGAGATTGGCGCTGGATGCGGGGACGCGCACTTCGTAGGAGCGTGGCTTGGACTTTTTCATGGATGCTTTTGCGATCTCTCGGGAAATCTCAATCGGTCGTTCGTTTTCTGCCGAGACTCGACGGCTCTAGCGGCGGCTCTCCAGACTTTTGAGAATTGCTGCCTTGTTGGCGGCAACTTTTTCGGGCGCATTGCGAAAAGCGCCGACGATTGGCACGGACTGCGCAGCTCCTTGTTCCGTCACGGTTTCAAATGCAAGAGTGCCGCGGTGATAATGGCTCACGTAGTCGGGATCTTTCAGGACGTGGCCGGTCAAAACCGCGACCACGGATTCGCCTGTGTGAATTTTTCCGGCAACCACCAGTTTCCGGATCCCCGCGACGGTTGTTGCCGATGCCGGCTCGCAGCCGATGCCATCGCGGCCGATGATGGCTTTGGCGTCGGCGATTTCCTGTTCGCTGACGGTAATAATGTTTCCGTGCGTGTGCAGGACAGCGCGCAATGCTTTCTTCCAGGAAACCGGAGCGCCAATTTTTATGGCAGTGGCGAGCGTGCGAGGGTCCGCGACGGGCGCGACCTCGTCCGGAAGCGCTGCGTCCGCCACGATTTCCGATGCGGGGAGGGCGGCAAACAAATGCGCGAGCGGAGCGGAGCCTTCTGCCTGGACGATGCTGATCTTGGGCAGGCGATCGATTAGTCCGAAGCGCAGCATTTCGTCGAAACCTTTGCCGAGCGCCGAACTATTGCCCATGTTTCCGCCGGGAACTACCACATGGTCGGGCACGCGCCAGTCGCACTGTGCGAGAAGCTCGAAGGCCACGGTCTTCTGCCCTTCGATGCGAAAAGGATTGATGGAGTTCGCGATGTAGATGGACGGCACGTCGGCCAGCTCTGAAATCAGCCTCATGCAATCGTCGAAATTTCCGGCGATTTCGCAAACGACGGCACCGTAATCCATGCTCTGCGCGAGCTTCGCGGGGCTGATCTGGCCCTGCGGCAACAGAATCGCGCATTGCAGCTCCGCGCGCGCGGCATAGGCGGCCAGGCTCGCGGCTGTGTTCCCGGTGCTCGCGCAGACTACGGTGCGCGCGCCGAGCAATTTCGCCTGCGTGACGGCCGTCGTCATTCCCGTGTCTTTGAAAGACGCGGTGGGATTGCAGCCCTGATGTTTCAAGCGCAGCGCTGTGAGGCCGGCATATTTTGCGGAGCGTGGTGCGTCGTACAGCGGCGTGTTGCCCTCGAAGAGCGTAACGACCGGCGCGTCGCCATCAAACGGAAGCAATTCGCGGTAACGCCACACGCCGCTGCGGTCGCGCGGATCGTGCGAAGCAGCGCGCGCTTGCCAGCGTTCGCGGAGATCCGCGCCGGATTTCAGCAGCGCAAGCGGGATTTCGATTTCCAACGGGCCACCGCAACGCGGGCAGACGTAAATCTGTTCGCGGATGCCGAACGCCGCGGCGCAAGCCGGCACAATGCAACGCTGCACGGCGGCGCTGCCGGATTCCGGCGCGGTTTTGGCGATGGCGTCGCTCATTTCAAGGCAGATGATGTTTCCTGCGAACTACGTGTGTCCAAGGCAAATTCCCGGTGCACGGCCAGCAGCGCTTTCTTCATATCCTGGCTGGACACTACAAACGAAATATTCGTTTCCGAAGAGCCCTGCGCAATGGCGATTATATTTATATTTTCGCGGCCAAGCACGCTGAAGGTGCGGCCGGCCATGCCCACGGTGCCGCGCATATTTTCACCGACCACGGCAACGATGGCGATATTGGGGTCCAGCGTAATGTGCTCGACTTTCTGATGCATCAAGTCCTGCGCGAATTGCTGGCGCAGCGCATCCACGGTACGTTTGGCGTCGGAAGAAAAAACGATGAAGCAAATATCGTTCTGCGAAGAGGATTGCGAGATGAGCAGCACGTTCGCGCGCACGTTGGCGGTGGTGGAAAATGTGCGGCCGACCACGTCGGGCAGGCCGACAATTCCAGGGCCTCCGACGGCGATGAGCGAAACGTCGCGAATGGCAGTGAGCGCTTTCACTCCGGCGCTGGATTTGCGGCCCTGCGGGGTGATTTTTGTGCCGGGATGTTCGGGTTCGAAGGTGTTGCGAATCCACACGGGAATGCCGGATTGCGTGACGGCGCGCAGCGTCTTGGGGTGCAGCACCTTGGCGCCGAAATGGGCGAGCTCCGCGGCCTCACGATAGGAAATTTCGGGAATCGTGCGCGCGCCGGGAACGAGGCGCGGATCGGCGGTCAGGACGCCGTTCACGTCGGTCCAGATGATCACTTCGTCCGCGTCGAGCGCGCCGCCGAGAATGGTGGCGGAATAGTCCGAGCCGCCGCGGCCTAGCGTTGTGAGCACGCCTTCGGCCGTCGCGCCGATAAATCCAGTGACCACCGGAACGATGCCTTGCTGCAGCAAGGGGCGGAGGCGCGCTTCACAACGGATTTGCGTGGGCTCCATCAAAGGTTCGGCGGCGCCGTGATAGGAGTCGGTGACGATCAGTCCGGTGGCTTCGATGGCTTCGCTGCGGACGCCGCGTTCGCTTAGGGCGCCCGCGACCAGAGGCGCGGAAAGGCGTTCGCCGAGACTGGAAACGGAATCGAGAGTGCGCACAGTGAGTTCGTGGATGAGCGCGGTGCCTTCGCAAAGGCGCTGCGCTTCGCGGAGGAGCTCCTCGATGCCTAGGGCGATCAGGTTTCGGGTTTCGGGATTCTGAATCAGGATTTTCAGCGCTTCGAAATGTTGCTCTCGCAAAATCTCCAGCAGCTCGACGGCGCGCTCGCGATCTCCCGTCTCAGAACACGTGGCGGCTTCGATCAGCCGATTGGTGACGCCGCTCATTGCTGAGACCACGACGACGAGCGGGCCTACGCGCGATGCTTGGGCGACAATTTCGGCGACGCGCGCGATGCAGGAAGCGTCGCCCACCGATGTGCCGCCGAATTTCATGACCTGCAAATGGGGCTTCATTTGGGATAGGCCTGTGGCGCGGCGAATCGATGTGGCCTGCAGCAAATGTGGCTTTTGGAATGGCCGCGTCTGAAAAAACTATACACTACGGCGGCGGATTCTGAGAGGACGGCGAAGCGGGAGTGTTTCGCAATCAAAAAGAGCCAGGGCAGGAGTGAGGTAGCTGACACGAGTTTGTGGCGACCATGGCAACGGCTGTGCCGCGCCTAGGGCGTTGGTGTGGAGACTTTCGTCGGAAGCGATGGTGGATTGTAAGACGGTGCGGAGGAGGTGCGTGGAAATCGAAAAGCGAGCCGCCGAGAAGGGAGCTAGGCGGCTCGCATCCGAAACTAAGCCAAGTTGATTACGGTCGGGCGGCTAGGGCTGGGATCAACGTCTTGGATTGCGGCGTGCCGAGACCGGTGAGGTAATCGTATCCGGCGCTGGCATCGCAAATTGTGCCGCAGGAACCGTTGCTGCCAGTGGTGACGGCGTGGAAATTGGAGCTGAGGCTCGATTTTCCAACCGCGTACACCGACGTGCCGGTGGCGCTCAGGTTTGCTTTGCGGGCTGCGACGCGCTGTGAATTGGTGATGGCGATCAGTGCGGCCCACTGCGGCGCCGCAGCGCTAGTGCCGCCTACCTGGAACCAACCGCTGTAGCCGCTGATTCCGATGGAATCGTAGATCGCGTATCCGGTTCCGGGATTAGCGTTGTAGGAAACGTCTGGCACGCCGCGCGTTCCGTGAATGTCGTCGGCGATTGGAAACTGCGCCTGTGAGACTGGCTCATATTCGTACTTGCTGAGGCCGCCGCCGCTGGCGCTCCACGCTGATTCGCTGTTGTAGTTTCCCGATTGATCCAGGGTCAGCGAAGTGCCGCCGACCGCGATCACGTCCGGCGATGCCGCCGGGTAGTTGACGCCAGTGCCGCTATCGCCGGAAGCTGCTAGGAACGTGACGCCGGTAGAGACAAAGTGATTGTCCAGATTGCGCTCGCTGGAAAGCTCGGCAGAGGTCCAGCTCATGGAAACGACCGACGCGCCGTTGCGTACCGCGAAATCCACGCCGGAGAGCAAGTCGCTCAGGTTATTCGAAGGCGCTTCGACCAGCAGAATCTTGGCTTGCGGCGCGATGGCGTGCGCCCATTCGATATCCAGCGCAATTTCCACGGCCCAGTTGGCATTGGCGGCAGGCTTGCGGCCGCTGGAATAGAGCTGGCGGAAGCAACCGTTGCTGGTGGTGCAAGCCGGCAGGTTGAACTGCTTGCTGAAAACTGTGAGGTCGTTCGCCGCGTTCGCATCGTCATAAGCATCCACGAGCGCGATGGTCTGACCGGCGCCCTGGCTGGTGATTAGATCAAAACCGTAGGCATGGCGAATTTGCGAGGGAGTGAAAGCCGTCGTTGGCGGGGTGCTGAGGCTCGCGCCCGCAGCCTGATGGATGAAATAGTGAGGCCCCATGAAAGCGATGGGATCCTGACCGTTTTCGCCCATATGTATCTGCAAATAAAAGGGTTGCTGTGCCAAGGTCGCCTGGCTGGCGACGAGAGTAGTGCCGGCAACGATCAGACCGCGGATGATGTTGCGGAATCCCCCAGCTTGCATCTAAAACCCCCGTTGAATGTGTCCCCTGCGGCGGGACTGAATTGTGTTTGCTGGCTTCGAACTTAGACAGGATAGCTTTCAGCCGAGACGGTGGCGATGGCCCGGTACTCTCAATCGGCTAGTACCAACGTCAGAACGGGAGGGGGGGCGCCGCAGTGAAACACGCCAGCGGGAGCGGAATGAGATTTATTCGAGCGGCAGACCGACGTAATTTTCTGCAAGCGATTGAGACGCGGCGCGCGAGCTGGTGACGTAATCCAGCTCGGCGAGCTGGCGACGCTCATCGAAGGCGTTGTCGTTCTCGAAACGATGGAGCATGGAAGTCATCCACCAAGAGAAGCGCTGCACTTTCCAGACGCGGCGCAGGCAGGTTTGGGAATAGACATCGAGTAGGTCGCGCCGGCCGGTGGAGTAAAAATCCGCGAGGGCGCGCGCCAGGATGCGCACGTCGGTGACGGCAAGATTCAGACCTTTGGCTCCAGTGGGCGGCACGATGTGCGCGGCGTCGCCGGCCAGGAAGAGGTTGCCGTGCTGCATCGGCTCGACGACGAAGCTACGCATGCCGGTGATGCCTTTTTGCAGCACCGGGCCTTCCGCCAGCTTCCAATTCTGTTCGCCCGCTAGCCTGACTTGCAGCTCCTGCCATATTTTATCGTCCGGCCAATTCAGGATGTCTTCATCGGGGCGGCACTGGAGATAGAGGCGCCCGATGTGCGGCGAACGCATGCTGAGCAGGGCGAAGCCGCGTTTATGGTAGGCGTAGATGAGTTCTTCCGACGACGGCGGCGCCTCCGCGAGAATCCCCAGCCAGCCGAAGGGATAGACGCGATCGAAAGTGGTGAGAATGCCTTGAGGCACCGCTGGGCGGCAGATGCCATGATAACCGTCGCAGCCGGCGATGAAATCGCAGACCAGTTCGCGCGGCTCGCCATCTTGGCGAAAGCGGATCGTAGGCTTGGTGGATTTTTGCGAGGCATCGAAATTGTGAATGCTGGTGTCGGCGACTTCAAAATGAACTTGGCCGCCCGCGGCGAGCCTTGCGTCTGTTAGATCTTTCACCACTTCGTGCTGCGCGTAGATCGTGACTGCTTTTCCGCCGGTGAGGTCCGCGAAATCGATGCGATGCGTGCGCCGGCAGAAGCGCAGATTCACTCCGTAGTGCACCAGGCCTTCGCGCTGGAGCCGTTCGCCTACACCGGTTTCTTTCAGCAGGTCCACCGTGCCTTGTTCGAGAACTCCGGCGCGCACGCGCTCTTGCACGTACTGGCGGCTGCGATTTTCGAGGACCACGGATTCGACCCCGTGGAGATGGAGTAGGTGCGAGAGGACTAGGCCTGCGGGCCCGGCCCCGATGATTCCAACCTGCGTGCGCATGAGGCGTGACCTCGAACCGGTTCGTTGCAACGATAGCAGAAGGAGCGCGAGTCGCGGAACGATATCATGTGATGAGCCAAATAGTTGGAGGGGCCCGGAAGTGAGTGTTACCATGCGTCGTTGAATTCGGTGGTTTTTCGCTCGGCTAGATTGTCCGCACGCGATTGAGCGTCTTTTCCGGGGGCGTTACGCTATGTTTGTCAGCAAGAAAGCTCTGCTGGTGGAATGGGGGCACTGCGACCCGGCGGGAATCGTGTTTTATCCGCAGTATCTTGCGTGGTTCGACGATTGCACGACCGCGCTCTTTAGGAATGCCGGAATGCCCACGCGCGCTTTGTTCCGGTCTCATGCGATTTTGGGGGTTCCGCTGGTGGATGTGCGCGTGCGGTTTATGGTGCCCTCGACGTTTGGCGATGAATTGTTGGCGGAATCGACTGTTACGGAATTTCGCCGGAGTAGCTTTATCATCCGGCATCAGTTCTTCAAGGGTGGCGTGCTGGCGGTAGAAGGCTTTGAAACGCGCGTGTGGGCGGGCACGGATCCCGCAAACCCGGAGCGCATGAAATCGCGTCCGCTGCCGGCGGAAGTGATCGAGCGGCTTTCCAAGCATGCTGGCGCAGCGAAACAAGGCCAAGCGAAGTGTTGAAAGACTTGAGCGCCGAGAGCGCAACAGCCTCTATGTGAATTGCAGCGGCTTGGGTTTTGCCGGGTCGCTGTAATCGTAGAACCCGCGGCCGGCTTTGCGGCCATTCCATCCCATCAGCACCATGCGCTTCAGCAGTGGCGGAGGCGCGAAGCGTTGTTCCTTGAACTCCTCGAACATGATATTCGCGATGTAATAGGTGGTGTCGTGACCGACGAAATCGAGCAGTGTGAGCGGACCCATGGGATGCCCGCAACCGAGCTTCATGGAATTATCAATGTCCTCGATGGAGCCCACGCCTTCCTCGAGCGCGCGCACGGCATCGAGCAGATACGGGACGAGCAAGCGGTTGACGATGAAGCCGGTGCGATCGGTGGTGCGCACGGGTGTCTTGCCGAAGCGGCCAGCAAGGGCGACGGCTGCTTCATCAACTTTCGGATCGGTGGCGATGGTGCGAATTACTTCCACCAATTTCATTACCGGGACGGGATTGAAAAAGTGCAGACCCAGGAACCGGTCTGGGCGCTGCGTGAACATGGCCATTTCCGTTATGGAGAGCGACGAAGTGTTGCTGGCGAAAATGGTTTGCTTCGGACAAATTTTATCCAGCGCGGCCCACAGCTCGCGCTTTGCGGGCAGCTGTTCGATGATCGCTTCGATGACCAGGTCGGAATCCTTCAAGTCCTCGAGATTTGTGGTGCCGCGCAAGCGCGCGCGAACCTGATCGCGGTCTGCGGCGGAGAGCGTGCCTTTATCCACCAGGCGCTGCAGATTTTTCTCGATGGATTGCAGTCCTTTATCAAGAAGCTGCTGGGACACTTCGCGGACAGTGACCTGGCAACCCGCCTGAGCGGCTACTTGCGCGATTCCTGAACCCATCAGGCCGCAGCCTACTACTGCAACTTTTTCGATCGCCATTTATGATTCCTCCTGAAATTGTCGTCGCTGTGTCAGTGGACGCGTTGCTGGAACTTTTGCAATGAAGAATCGCTCGCTCAGGCCTGAAATTGCCTCAGCGCCCGGCGTCAATCTCCGCGAAAACTTCCTGCGCGATATGAAACGCCGAATTCGCCGCGGGAACGCCGCAATAGACCGCGCTCTGCAGCAGGACTTCCTGAATTTCCTCGCGCGTGACTTTATTGTTCAGCGCAGCGCGCACGTGCATACGAAATTCATCGCCGCGATTGAGAGCGATCATCATCGAAAGCGTCAGCAGGCTGCGCGTGTGGCGCGACAGGCCGGGGCGCGACCAGACTTCGCCCCAGGCATAGCGCGTGATCAAATCCTGAAACGGCTCGCTGAAGGAATCCTTGGCCGCTTCGGCCTGGTCCACGTGCGCATCGCCCAAGACCGCGCGGCGCACTTTCATGCCTGTTGCATGACGCTCACGATCATCCATTACTTCGCCTCCTGTTGCCCGAGGAATTTCAGCAGCGCCGCTGTGAACGACTCGGCCGCTTCAATGTTCGATAGGTGCGCGGCGTTTAGCTCCAGGTACTGCGCACCGGGAATTTTTTCCGCCAGATATCGGCCGTCCGCTGCGGTCGTTGCTGCGTCTTTGGCGCCGGAAATCACCTGCGTAGGGGTGCGCACGCCGGCAAGCGCTGCGCGCAAATCTTCTTCTCGGATCGCAGCGCAAGTGGCGACGTAGCCTTCGGGCGGCGAGTGCAGCAACATTTGCCGCGTGGCTTCCACCGTCTCGGGCGCGCGCTTTGCGAAATCTTCGCTGAACCAACGGGAGATCACACCGTTTGCGATCGCTGCCATGCCGCCTTCGCGAACGGCGGATATGCGCGCGTTCCAACCGTCCGTCGTGCCGATGCGTGCCGCGGTGTTCGAGAGCGTTAAGCTCTGGAAGCGTTTTGCCGCGTTGATACCGAGCCACTGGCCGATCATTCCCCCGACCGACAGGCCGCAATAATGCGCGGTGGGGATTTGTAAGGCGTCCAGTAAACCAACAACGTCGCGGCCCAGCCCTTCGATTGTGTAGGGCCCCGGCGTGACCGCCGAGAGTCCGTGTCCGCGGGAATCGTAGCGGAGGACGCGAAACTTTTGCGCGAGCCCGGGGATTTGTGCGTCCCACATCGCGAGATCGGTGCCGAGCGAATTGGAAAACAGCACCACCGGAGCGTTCGTCTCTCCGTCCAGCCGGTAGTGAAAGCGCGCGCCCTTAATTTCGGTATAGGTCATCTCGAAAATCTCGCGCACCATGATTCAGCGGTTCTTTTTTTCCTCAGCCAATACTCGCTGGATCATGGATGCGGCCGAGCCGGTGTAATTCTTGGGATCCAGCAATCCATCAATTTCCGCGGACGAAAGATGCGCACGCACTTCCTGGTCTTCGAGCAGCAGGTCGCGCAACGGGCGGCCGGATTCGAGGGCCCGGTGCGTCGCGTGCTCGACGAGCTGATGCGAGGGCGAGCGCCCGATGTGCTTGGCCAAGGCGACCGCCACCGCTTCGCTGAGGATCAGACCGTGCGTCGCGGCGAGATTGTGCGTCATGTGTTCTTCAAAAACGTCCAATCCATCCACCACGTGCGTCATATGGGCCAGCGCTCCGGCGGCGAGCAAAAAAATCTCCGGCAGCGTTTCCCATTCGGCGTGCCAGCCGCCCAGGCCGCGTTCATGTTCCTGCACCATCGCGGAGAGCATCACGGAAACCAGCGCGGGAACGCGAATCGCGGCAGCGAGAACAACCGCGGAGCCGACCGGATTGCGTTTGTGCGGCAGGGTGGAAGAGCCGCCTCTGCCGAATTCCGCCGGCTCGAGAACTTCGCCGATTTCGGTTTGCCCGAGCAGCGAAATATCGCGCGCGATTTTTCCCAGCGTGCCCACCAGCAGACCTAGCGTGGTGGCGACTTCCGCGAAGCGGTCGCGATGGGTGTGCCAGGGAATGCTGGGCAGTTCCAATTCTAGAGTGGAAGCCAGAGTCGCAGCCACCGCAGGGCCTTTTTCGCCGAGCGCAGCAAGCGTGCCCACGGCGCCACCGAACTGCAGCGTCGAAACCTCTTTGCGCGCCTGTGCGATGCGCGCTTGCTGGCGATGAATCGCATCCAGCCATCCGGCGACTTTCAGACCGAGCGTCACGGGGCTCGCTTGCTGCAGCCAGGTGCGTCCGGCGAGCAGAGTGGACTGATGCGTTTCGGCAACGCGTGCGAGCGCGCCGGAAAATTGCGCGAGTTCGCTCTGCAGCAAATCCAGAGCTTCGCGCAATTGCAGGACAAGCCCGGTGTCAATCGCGTCCTGGCTGGTGGCGCCCCAGTGGACGAAGCGGGCGGCTTTCGGATCGGATTTCGCGACGGCCGCAGTGAGCGCTTTTACCAACGGAATCGCTAAATTTCCGGCGAGAGCTGCTTCGTGCGCTAGGACGTCCATCACAAATCTATCGGCGACACATTGAGCGACGATGGGCTTGAAGGACTCATCCGGCGCGACGCCTGCGCGCACGAGTGCTAGCGTCAGCGCAGCTTCAAAATCGAGCATGCCCTGCAGCCTGCGGCGATCCGAGAAAATTGCACGCATGGAATCCGTGGTGAACAAGGGATCGAGCAGGCGGGCTGATTGTTTTTCGCTCAAGTGGTCCAAATCCCTGCCCAGCGTGGCGTCAGCGGTGCACGAGGCACCGTATTTCCAGTGCAATATATCACTTTACTGGTGGCCGCTTTACGCGCCGCCCTCTCTACGTGCCAACGACGCGATTGAATCGCGAGACCTCGTTGACCGCGCGGTAGGCCTGATCGATAGCCGCATTGCTGTACGCAAACGCTTCGGCGTCCGAATTTGCAATCGAGATGCGCCCAAACGGCTGGCGGCCGATGACGCAGGGTTGCTGGTCTTCCGGCCAATCGGGATCGTACAAGGAATTGTATTCGTAGGCGTAGCCGTGCGGCCAGCGATTTACAGTGATGGCCTGAATATCCACGGCGGGATCGAATCCCCCGGGAGACAGCATCGTGCCTAGCTGTTCGCGAACATTTCGCTCGAAAGTCGCAAAGTTGGTGTTGAGCAGCTCGCGCCGCCCGGCCTTTTGCTGCTCGCGCACAGGAAGGCCTGCCTTGCACGGGACTCGTTCCAGATGCAGCACGCATGGCTCGGCGGGATTGCTGGTGTATTTGTAGTCTCCCATACTGACTGGGAAATCCAGCGTGACGGTTTCGAAATAGCTGCCGGGGCAGCGCACGGCGCTCACTCCGAGTTTTTTGAACGGCTGCCAATTGCGGATCAACACATTTGTATATACGAGCGGAATTTTCACGCCGTAGGCCAGCGCGTCCTTTTGTTTGTCGGGCAGGTCGGGGCACAGGTATGGGATCACCATGTTCCAGCATGCCAGGACGCAGGTGGCGCCACGTACGCTGCGGGCGCGACCGTCTTTTACGTAGGTTACTTCGACTTCTTGCGCCGCGCTGGAGTCGCCGATATTGCGGGCGAGGATTACGGTGCTGTTCAGCCGGAGACGCACGGGAGCCGCAGGGTCATCCAATGTGGCGTAATCGAGCTGGGCCGTGACGATATCTTCCATCGTGTGGCCGGGAGCGGATGCTGGAATCAGCGAGCGCACCAGCAGGCGCGCGATGGAAGCGTTGCCGTCTGGAAAATGAAAAATGTACGGCTCGTCTTCTTCCTGCTTCGTGATTTCGGCGCCGAGGCCTGGTCCTGGCGGGCCGGAAAGATCCATGCCCGCAAATCCCGGGTAGCCGAGGCCCGCCAGATCGCCAGCCGGAACGGCGTCAACGCCAACGCCGTAGAGGCCGTATGTCTCGGTTTGCATAAAAGGAATCGCATCGGGAGTGATCTTGACGTGCTTCAGCAGATAATCTTTGTAACTGGTCTTTGCAAGCAGCACTTTTTTGTCCCACGAAGACAAGCCCGGCAGATAGTCAACCTTCTCCGTGTGGAGGCGCACGAGATCTTTTTGAACTTGCGGCGAAAGGGGCGTCTTCGCGAGAAACGCCGGCCAGGTCGGCTGGCCCGTGCCAGCGACCAGCTTGTCTTCGCCGAATGTTTTCTTGTCGAAAAATGTGCCGCGCGCGAGGCCATTGGATTTCTCGAAGTTCCGGTCATAATACTTGTAGAAGCGCTGGACTTCGATGCCCAGCTCCTCGAACAGCTGCTTCGCTTGCTTGCTGTAGATTTTCGGGCCGGCAATGGATTGCGTGCCGCCGTAACCGAGAATCATGCGCTGACCGGTCTGAAACTCGTTGCGCCGCGCATGGCCGCCAAAATCATCGTGATTTTCAAGGATCAGAATCTTGGCTTTCGGTCCCGCCATCTTGCGGTAGAAATACGCGGCGGAAAGGCCGCTGATGCCTCCGCCTACGACGATCAGATCGTATGACTCGGCATCGGGAGAGGGACTGTTCCAGGTATTTCCGTCGCGCAGGGCGTGGCCAACTTCCATGACGGCGTCGGTGGTGCCGCGCATGCCTGTGAGCGTGGGAGGATAGTAGGCGGAGGATTTATCGGGAGTTAAGGGCGACTGCGGGAGGCCGAAGCGTTCGAACCATTTCGTTTCTGGAAGTATTAAGGACCCGCCTATCGCGATGCCGAAGCCGTTAAGGAAATCCCGCCTGGTGATATTGCTGCCCATGCCGATTTTTCGGTCGCGTTTTTCACCACTCACCTGCTCCCCCGAGGATTTGACCACCGGCAAAACGAGCAGATACGGCTCTAACCGGCTTTAGATTTATAGAGAACGAGCATACCGCAGTCGTGAGCGCGATGCAGGACTAAACTTTCGAGAACGGGCGCGCGATAGGCGGCGGAGGCTAGGGGAGGGCGCGGATGCTTGAGAGGGCTTAGTGCGACCTGATACTGACGCGCAAGGTGGAAGCCCCGATTCGGAACTCGGTGGCGTCATCTATTTGTGTCGCGAGGACGCGTTTTTCCGCGACATAGGTGCCGTTGGTCGAGCGAAGATCGCGCAGGTAAACCGCGTCGTTGGTCACTTCTACGGCGCAATGCAGCCGCGAAATCATGGGATCATCAATTTCAAAATCCGCGCCGCCACGCAGCCGTCCAATGGTGACCAGAGGCATCGTCAGCCCGCGCTCCAAGCCTTGCGACGATCCCGTAAGCACTGAAATCGCAATGGATTTGCCGGGTGGAAGATCAAGCGTCGCAACCCCGTTCCTTCCCGATTCCTCGAGGCGGGATGCGACGAAAGGACGATCCTGAGGCGCCACCGGGTCCGTGACGATTGTAGAGGATTTGACGTCCGGAGGCAGCAGGTCCACAACGGAGCTCTGCGCACACATCCAGCAGCGAATTTGGGCCATTTTGCGGCCCTTTACCCGCCGGTCGTCAAGTTCTATCTGGGCGGCGCAATGGAGGCATCGGACGCGCATGACTAACTTTAGCACTACGGATATAGGTGGCCGCGATGGTACGAACGGGCCATTTTTCGCGCGAATTCCCCTGCGCGGAAAAATGGATGTCGGCTGAGAATCCTTGCTATGGCCTGTAGGATGTTGCACACTTCGCTTTTGCCGCGTTAGGCTGGGACCAAGGGATAGCTTTGCTAAGCTGTTTATTATGTGTATATAGGTGGCATACTGGCCGCCGGACGCTGGTTTCTGCCTCTGAAAGCGCTCGAAGCTAAATGGTTGACTCGGTCGTCACGGCATGTATTATAATGCATACTGCGCGAGCGCATAAGCATGACCACAGAAATGCAATCCGGCGCCGTACTGCCTTCCCCGCCCGCGCATCCTAGCGACGCAGACTTCCTGCGTATTTTGGGCATGAGGGTTCGCGAACTGCGCAGCCGCCGGGGGATGACGCGGAAAATGGTGGCTCAAGAATCCGACGTCTCCGAGCGGCATTTGGCGCAGCTCGAGCTGGGTGACGGCAATGTCTCGATCGTGCTGCTCCGCCGCATCGCGACCGCTCTGAACGTCTCGCTGCCCGACCTGTTTGCCGCAGAAGCCCCCGATTCCGAAGCGAAGCGCTCGATACAGAAACTCCTGGATCGTCTTCCCACCCAGCAACTCGGTGCAGTTGTGGCGCGCCTCGTGCAGGAATTCGGCGCAGCGCCGAAGGACCGGCATTCGCGCATTGCGTTGATCGGCCTGCGCGGCGCGGGGAAATCAACTCTCGGTCTGAGGCTGGCGCAAGCGGTGAAGGCGCCGTTCATCGAACTGGACCGCGAGATCGCCCAAGAAGCCGGGATGGATTTGTCGGAGATTTTTTCGCTTTACGGGCAAAGTGGGTACCGCAGAATCGAACATCGAGTGCTGGAGCGCATCCTGCGCGAATACCCGCGCGCCGTGCTCTCCGTCGGCGGAGGCGTGGTCTCCGAAAAAGAAACCTACGACCGGCTTCTCGGGAGCTGCTTCACGGTTTGGGTGAAAGCGAATCCGGAAGACTACATGGCGCGGGTGATGGCGCAGGGCGATTTTCGCGCCATGGCCGAAAACGATGAAGCGATGGAGGACTTGCGCCGGATTCTGCAGGCGCGAGAGCCTTTTTACCGCAAGGCGGATTTGCATCTGGACACCTCGGGCGAATCCGCGGAGCAAAGTTTCCTGAAACTCAAGCAGGCATTGCACTCCGAAATCGGGTAGGAGGGACGCGTGGACGTGACGGCAGCGCAAGATTCGCAAGTTAAAGCTGCGCCGGTGGATTACCAGACCGAGCCGGCGAACTACAAGCATTGGCGCGTGGCCTATGACGGGCCGGTGGCGACACTGACGATGGACGTGAACGAGGACGGCGGCTTGCGCCCTGGTTATAAACTGAAACTGAATTCCTACGATCTGGGCGTGGACATCGAGCTGCACGATGTGCTGCAGAGAATCCGTTTCGAGCATCCGGAAATTCACTGCGTGATGCTCACCAGCGCGAAGAACCGCGTGTTTTGCTCGGGAGCCAACATTTATATGCTGGGCCTTTCCTCGCACGCGTGGAAAGTGAATTTCTGCAAGTTCACGAATGAGACGCGCAACGGCATTGAGGATTCCAGCGCGCATTCGGGGTTGACATTTCTGGCGGCGTTGAACGGAACCACCGCGGGAGGCGGATACGAGCTGGCCCTCGCGTGCGATGAAATTATTCTGGTCGACGATCGGTCTTCTGCAGTGAGTTTGCCGGAAGTTCCGTTGCTGGGAGTTCTGCCGGGGACTGGCGGCCTTACGCGCGTGACGGACAAGCGCAAAGTACGGCGGGACCACGCGGACATTTTTTGCACCACGGCGGATGGAGTGAAGGGCCAGCGCGCGAAGGATTGGGGCTTGGTGGACGAAGTGGTGAAAACGCAGCAATTCGCGGAGCATGTGAAGCAGCGCGCATTCGAGTTGGCGAAACGAAGCGATCGCCCTGCGATCGCGCAGGGCGTGGCGCTCACGCCGTTGCAAAGAAGTATCGACGACGCCGGACGGCATTACGAGTTTGTTGACGCGCAGGTGAATCGCGAATCGCGGGCCGTGACATTGACCATGCGCGCGCCGGAATCCGCAGTGGCGCCGACGCTGGAAAGCGCGCTGGCTGCTGGCGCTCGCTGGTGGCCGCTGCAAATGGCTCGTGAACTGGACGACGCCATTCTCGGCCTGCGCACGAGCGAGGCCGAACTTGGTTTGTGGATCGTCAAAACAGCCGGAAATCCGAAAGCGGTTTTGGCGTTCGACAATTTCATCCTAACTAATCAGGAAAACTGGTTTGTGCGCGAAGTGCTGGGCATGATGCGGCGCACCTTTGCGCGGCTGGATGTTTCCTCGCGTTCGATCTATGCGCTGGTGGAACCCCAATCCTGTTTTGCCGGGACTTTGCTGGAGCTGGCGCTCGCGGCGGATCGCGTTTACATGCTAGACACGCAGGAAGGCGACGCGCGGGCCGCGATGATGCTCTCGGAAATGAATTTTGGGGCGCTGCCGATGGTGAATCATCTTTCGCGCTTGGCGGCGCGCTTTTACCGAGACGCAACGAGAATCGAAACGCTACGGGAACACGTTGGGAGAGAGCTGCAAGTGAAGAATGCCGTGGAGTTGGGCCTGGTGACCGCCGCGCCAGACGATCTTGATTGGCAGGATGAAGTGCGGCAGGCAATCGAATCCAGAATCGCGCTTTCGCCAGACGCCCTCACCGGGCTGGAAGCGAATCTGCGGTTTGGTGCAACGGAAACGACGGAGACGCGGATTTTTGGCAGGCTTTCCGCCTGGCAGAATTGGATTTTCATTCGCCCGAACGCCGTCGGCGAAAGCGGCGCGCTGAAGATTTACGGTACGGGTGCGCCGGTGAAATTTAATTGGGAGCGCGTCTGAAACTCGGTCGCGAGCGCCAGAGTTTTTTGCCATTTTACATTCTTAGGAGATCGCCATGATTGATTACACGGAAAAAATCCCGAATAACGTGGATCTGGGCAGGGACCGCGTGCTGCAGCGCGCGCTGGAACACTGGCAGCCGGCCTACATGAACTGGTGGTACGACATGGGTCCAAGCGAAAGCCACGCGCTGGAAGTGTATCTGCGCACCGCGACGAGCGTGGAGCCCGACGGCTGGGCGCAGTTTGGTTACGTGCGCATGCCCGAATATCGCTGGGGAATTTTTCTGCAGCCGCGCGATGCCGCGCGCCAGGTAAATTTCGGCGTGCACAAGGGACAGCCGGCGTGGCAGGAAGTTCCCGGCGAATACCGCTCGACTTTGCGGCGCGTGATCGTCACGCAGGGTGATACGGAGCCGGCATCCGTCGAGCAGCAGCGGCTCCTCGGAATGTGTTGCCCGTCTCTGTACGATCTGCGGAATATTTTTCAGGTGAATGTGGAAGAGGGGCGGCACCTGTGGGCAATGGTGTATCTCTTGCACCGCTATTTCGGCCGCGATGGACGCGAAGAAGCCGAAGCGCTGCTGGAACGGCGGTCGGGCGATGTGGATAATCCTCGCATTCTGGGCGCGTTCAATGAGCCGACCCCCGACTGGCTGGCGTTTTACATGTTCACGTTTTTTACCGACCGCGACGGAAAATTCCAGCTCTGCGCGCTGGCTGAATCCGGTTTCGATCCTCTGGCGCGGACTTGTCGGTTCATGCTCACTGAGGAAGCGCATCACATGTTCGTCGGTGAGACGGGCATCAGCCGCATTTTGCAGCGCACCTGCGAAGTGATGAAGGAACACAAAGTGGAAAACGCGAGCGACGTGCGCGCGCTGGGCGTAATTGACCTGCAAACGATGCAGAAATATTTGAACTTTCATTTCAGCGTCACAATTGACCTCTTTGGTTCGGACGCTTCCTCGAATGCCGCCAGCTACTACACCACCGGCCTGAAAGGGCGCTACGAGGAAACGAAAATCGAAGATGACCACGTGCTGCAAAACGCCGAGTATCCGGTGCTGGAAGTTTCCGGCAACAAAATTATCACGCGGCGCGTTTCCGCCTTGACGGCGCTGAATGAGCGGCTGCGCGACGACTACATCGCGGAAATTCAGGGTGGCGTGGATCGCTGGAATAAAATCATAGAGCAGGCTGGCGTTTCGTTCCGCCTGACGCTGCCGCACAAAGGATTTCACCGCGCGATCGGCAATTTCGCAGGGCACTTCATCAGCCCCGAAGGCGAAGTGCTGACGAAGGAAGCGTGGGAAAATAATCGCGACAAGTGGATGCCCAGCGCGGCGGATCAGAAGTTCGTGCAATCGCTGATGACGGGGCGCGTGATCGAGCCCGGCAAATTCGCCAATTGGATCGCGCCGCCGATTCGTGGCGTTAATCGCCAGCCATTGAATTTCGAATACGTGCGATTCAACTAAGCCACTGGCGGCATATTGTGCACGATTCGCCGGCTTCGCGGGCGGCTTGAGGGCCGTGTCACGACACGGCACTACGCAGTGTGTTCACCGAACATCCTCTGCCGTTTTCCATGTACTCTTTCCGGGACGGAGAAATTAAGGACCCAACCGGACCATGCCCAAGTTGACCTGTCTGCTCTCGCTGCCTACCGACGACAACGATTTTCAGCAGGAACAAGCCTCCGCAGCGAAGGAAACGGCGCTGCGACTGGGCTTGGAGCTGCAAGTGGTATACGCGGGTAACGACGCAATCAAGCAGAGCGATCAAATTTTGAAAGCGATCCAATCGCCGGCGGGCGCGCGGCCCGATGCCATACTTTTCGAACCGCTCGGAGCTACGGCGTTGCCGCAAGTGGCTCGCGCGGCATCCGTGGCAGGAATTGGATGGGTCGTACTGAATCGCAACGCGGAATATTTACCTGAACTGCGCCGCTCCGGGCGCGCAGCGGCTTTCGCGGTTAGCTCGGATCATCTGGAGATCGGGCGGATTCAGGGCCAGCAATTCGCGGCGCTGCTTCCCAATGGCGGATCGGTGCTCTACATTCAAGGTCCCTCGGAAAATTCCGCTGCCAAAGAACGCACTACCGGAATGCAGCAGACCAAGCCTGCCAACATCAAAATTAATATGTTAAAGGGCCAGTGGACTGAAGAGAGTGCTTACAAAGCGGTGAGCTCGTGGATGCGTTTGTCCACCTCCGTGAAGCAGTTCGTGGATCTAGTGGGCGCGCAAGACGATTCTATGGCCATTGGCGCGCGCAAAGCGATGCGGGAAAGCGCCGACGGGGCTACGCGAGAAAAGTGGCTGGGTGTTCCGTTCACCGGTTGCGACGGGTTGATTGCTACCGGACAACAATATGTGCGCAGCGGTTTGCTTGCGGCCACCGTCGTGGTGCCGCCGAACACGAAGCTTGCGCTGGAAATGCTAGTGGCTGCAATGCAGCAGGGCAAGAACCCGCCGGAGTTGGCGCTGACGGCTCCCACATCGTTTCCGTCCGTGGAAGATTTGAAGCGCGCATCGAAAGATAGGAAGCCGCGAACTTCGTGACGACCAATCCTGCCGAGCTGGAAACTTCTGCCGTGGATTTGCGAGGCAGCCACAAACTCAAAATGGTGGGGCTGGTCGGAATTGAACCGACGACCTACGCGTTAGGAGTGCGTCGCTCTATCCAACTGAGCTACAGCCCCACGGGCGCATTTTAACACGGCAGATGCCGTTCCTAAATCGTCAGGCGCTTTGTTGGTGCGCTGCCAGGACTTCGCGCTCGATCGCCCCTCCCATATCGCTGGTGGTGGATTTCCCGCCGAGATCCGGCGTACGCACGTTCGAACTCGCCAGTACCTTTGCGATAGCCTGCTCGACGGCTGTCGCCGCGTCCTCTTCGCCGAGGTGACGCAACATCATCGCGCCGGACCAGATTTGGCCAATCGGATTCGCGATGCCCTGCCCGGCGATATCGGGCGCGGAGCCGTGCACCGGTTCGAACATGGATGGAAATTCGCGCTCGGGATTCAAATTCGCCGAGGGCGCGATGCCGATCGAGCCCACCACGGCCGGGCCGAGGTCGGAAAGAATATCACCGAACAGATTCGAACCGACCACGACGTCGAACCACTCCGGATGGCGAACGAAGTGGGCCGTCAAAATGTCTATATGATATTGATCGGTGCGGACGTCGGGAAATTCCCGAGCGACGACGTGAAAACGCTCGTCCCAGTAAGGCATGGTGTGAAGGATGCCGTTCGATTTCGTGGCGGAAGTTACGTGCGATTTGCGCGTTCTGGCCAAGCGAAAGGCATAGCGCAGGATGCGGTCCACGCCGCGCCGTGTGAAGATAGACTGTTGCATCGCGAGCTCGTCGTCGGTGCCCGCGTATAACCTGCCGCCGATTTCCGAATACTCGCCTTCGTTATTTTCGCGGACGATCACCATATCAATCTGGCCGGGCCGGATATTTTTCAGCGGCGAATCCAGGCCCTCGAGCAAGAGGACGGGGCGCAAATTTGCGTACTGGCGAAAACGGCGGCGAATTGGAATCAGCAGCCCCCACAGCGATATGTGGTCGGGAACGTCGGGATGGCCGACTGCACCCAGAAAAATTGCGTCGCAGGGGCGCAAGTGATCGAGCCCGTCTTCCGGCATCATGCGGCCCGTACGGCGATAAATCTCGCAGCTCCAATCGAAATTCCGCCACGTGCAGGAAAATCCGAAACGCTTTCCGGCAGCTTCGAGCACGCGAATTCCCTGCGGCACGACTTCAAGGCCGATCCCGTCACCGGGGATCACTGCAATTTTGTAGTTCCTGGTTCCTGGCACTGGCAGTTCTCCTCCAAATTTGAATTAGCGAAGAGCGCGGCCCACCGCACTGGCCGCGTGAAAAGGGCCGGTGACGGGGACAATGCGACACGGGCGCTGCATCAATCCATCCAATTCCAGAGAATAATGCATTGGGCTTCGCTGAACACTCAATACGCTTGCGCAGCGGCGCGCTCGCGCACTGCGGGCACGCGATCCAACGCGCTCGAGTTTACCAGCCCGGTCGAGAAGTAGCACCGTGCGTATACCGAGGGTTTCGCGACGCTCCCGTCACAAATTGGGCTTCCCGAGCGAGGTAGAGAGACTCAGATCCGTGAGGATTCAGCGGCATGGGCCATTCGCCTGAGACTTGCGGAGACATTGCCAACGCACTTCACGGCAACCTCTGAATTTACTCTCGCATCCGATTGTATTTCAATCGAACAAGATAATTGCAGGCCGAATATAGGAGGAAAGATGCGCAAGGCGATCGTTGCAGTGACCGTTTCCGTAGGCCTCGCGGTGGTGCCGCTATGTGTGGCTATTGCGCAAAGCCCCGCAAACCAAAATCAGGCACCGAAAATCATCGAAGTATCGGCTAAGAAGTACGAATTTACTCCCAATGAAATTCGCGTCCAGCAAGGCACGAGGGTTGAATTGAAAGTGCATTCTGAAGATGAAACACACGGAATAAAGCTAAGCGTCTACGCGGAAGGTACCAAGGACAAGGGTAAGCCGGGTTTGCTATTTGATCAGCCTGGCGAGAACGGGAAAGTTACAAAAGGCGTGGACCAGGTCTTTGATTTCGCCGCTCAAGAATCAGGCACGTACGATTTCAAATGCGCAAAGGTATGTGGACTCGGCCACGACCGCATGAAAGGCAAATTAGTCGTAGAACCGTAGCGCACTTTGTTGGGTGACTGCGGCCACGTGCGTGGGAGCGAGTATGATTATCCGGTCACGACCCTGAGGTATTCCAGTAGCGAAAAATCGTGTTGAGTCAGCTGAAGCACGTGATTGCCACGTCGGACTTCATGGCGTACGAGATCGAGCCGCAAACCCGCAACTTCCAGGCATCCCGAGTCATTCTGCGTCAGTGATGCAATGGATTAACCCAGTCAGCCGCGGCCAGACGCTCGAAACAAATACCACGTTGCAGGTGAACAGCGCGCGCGGGCGCACAAATTGCGCAGCCGTACAGCGCGCTCAATTATGTTTGAAGAGGATGGACGCTACGAGTTCCGGTGGAACTGGTCGCGCTTGCTATAGGCCAGGTAAATGACTCCGGCGGTGATCAGCAAAGGCGGAAACATCAGAATCAAGATGCCGACTTTCAGGGCGTGGATCGAACGCGGGCCGGAGGCAGCCGCGCTCTGGTAACACATCGCGCAGCTCTGCGCGTAGAGAGTTGCGGGACTAGCAATCACTGTCAACGCAGCTGCCGCGCGCCTTAGGATACCCGGGATCCCCCGTTTCGTTCCGCTCATGGCAATTAAGCTCCCCCCTATCAACGCGTCATCGCTTACAAATGATACTTCGCTTCGAACCGCCGCGCCAACGCGTTGCGGCGGCAACGGCGAACTACTGGATCGGCACGCGTAAATTTAGCATGCGATACGCATCGGGCCAGATGTGATTCATCATGAATAGCACAAAGATCACCGCCGGCACCAGCGACCAGAACAGATTCGGCTTCTCGTATCTCAGATGCATGAAATACAGCAGCCCGATTCCAGCCTCGATAAAGGCCAGCACCAGCAGCGAGACCAGCAGTCCATGGGTAGACAAATTCATCGACGTGAGAAAAGCTTCGATGCCGACGATGCACAGCAAGCCGACCCAGATGGCGATGTATTCCTTCATACCGGGTTCGTGATTCGTCTCCATCACGGCAGCGCCTCCCTGTTTTTCAGCGGACCCGATTCAGCGGGCCACGTTCATCAGATACAGTAGCGGAAACACAAACATCCACACCAAGTCCACAAAGTGCCAGTAGAGGCCGGTGGTTTCGACGTGTCCGGCGTCCAGCCAGTCGGTGTTGTAGCCGATGGCGATCACAATCAGCGCGATGATTCCGGAAATAACGTGCATAAGATGCAGGCCGGTGATGCTGAAAAAAGTAGCACCAAACTGAACCGATCCACCCAGCGGATTCGTGGACAGGCTCCATCCCTCCTCGAACATGTGGGACCATTCGCGAAGGTGGAGCGTCGCAAACACGATTCCCAGGACGACCGTGGCTCCCAGCCATTTCAGGCAGGACGATTTGCGTCCTTGTTTCGCGGCAGCGTCAGCAGCCAGCATTGTCAAGCTGCTGCTGAGCAACACAAACGTCATGATCAAGCCATTGACAATGTTCGGCGAAAAGTGAAACGGAGTGGACCAGTTCGGCGTTCCGATTCGCAAGTAGGCGTAACCGAAGAGGATCGCTCCAAAGGTTATCGCGTCTGAGATGATGAACAGCCACATCGTCAGTTTTTTCGACTGAAGGGCATAAGGCGAGGGCTCCAGCGCCGCCGCGTGCCCCGCATCTAATGTGATTTCCGTTTCGCTCACAGCTCCTCCTCCCATTGCCAACTACATGCGCATCGCGAGAAGCAACAGCAGGTACACCCACAACAAATCCATGAAGTGCCAGTAAATGGAAAATGCGCTCAGCCCGCTGGTTTCGCCGGCACCGCCGCTGCGCACGAGTTTCCGCAGCACATAGAACAAGCCGCCCATTCCACCCAGCAAATGCACGGCGTGTAAAGCCGTGAAGAGATAGAAGAACGAAGAACTGGGATTCGTTGCGAGGAACAATCCCTGCGCCGCCAGATTTCGCCAAGCCAAAAGCTGGCCGAGAACGAAGATCAGCCCCAGAGCCGCGGTAAGGTACAGCCAATAGATCCCGTTGGCCAACAAGGCCTTCGCGGACCCCGCTGCGTGCCGCGCAGCATCCGGCATGGCAGCGATGCGCTGGCGCGACAACTCGAGCGTCACGCTGCTCGCGAGCAGAATCAAAGTATTGAGGTACAGCACGTGCGGCAACTGAAAGCGCTGCCAATCCGTGGACGCATCCTGCCGGACGATCATCGCGCTGGTGAACGCCGCGAAGGACATTCCGATGGCCGAAACCGCCACCCACATGCCGGTCTCGGACTTCTGGGCTTGCGAGCCCGGCATCGTCACTTGTCGCTGACGAGGAGTTCGCTCCGGCGGTTTGCCGGAGCCGTGATCGTCAAGAGTAATTTCGGCACCCGGAGGCAGTGTTGTAGTGGCCATTGTAATTCGCTCTCGTTAGCTCGCCGGAGCTTTTTCAGGCGACGTTTGCATGATGAAGTCTTTGCCGTCGCGGCTCTCGACTCCGTATTCGTTCGGGCCGTTGTACACCACCATGTGCTTCCCGCCAAAATTGTCAAACGGTGGTGGCGTGGCGGTTGACCATTCCAGCGAAGTCGCTTCCCAAGGATTCTCGGAGGCGATGGGGCCCTTGAAGCGGCTCCAAATCAGGTTGAACAAGAAGATGAACTGGGCGGCGCCAGTCAGAAGGGCCGCAATCGTAATGAATTTGTGCACGGGAATCAGCGGGATCAGATAGTCGTCCACAAACGCGGAGTAGCGGCGCACGTTGCCCGCCAGCCCCAGATAATGCATCGGCATGAATATCGCGTAGACGCCGATAAACGTAAGCCAGAAGTGCAATTTTCCGAGGGCTTCGTTCATCATGCGTCCCGTCATTTTTGGGAACCAGAAATACGTTCCGGCGAACACTCCGAAGAGCGAGGCCACCGCCATCACAAAGTGGAAGTGCGCGACGACGAAATAGGTGGCATGCAGATAAATGTCAATCGAGGGCTGCGCCAGGAAGAAACCGCTTATGCCGCCGCTGATGAACACGGAAATAAAGCCCAAGCAAAAGAGCGAAGCCGAAGTGAAGCGCATCTTTGCCCCGTACACCGAGCCAAGCAACAGCAGAGTCAGGATCGTCGCCGGAACGGTGATAAACAGGGTGGGCACTGAAAAGAGCGTGGCGGAGAAAGGATTCATTCCGCTAACGAACATGTGATGGCCCCAGACCATGTAGCTCAAGAAGCCGATGGCGATCATGCAACCGACGGTGGCGCGCGGGCCCAGCAGAGGTTTGCGCGCGAAAACCGGCAGGATGTGGCAGACGATTCCGATCGAGGGCAGAATCGCGATGTACACCTCCGGATGGCCGAAGAACCAGAAGAGGTGCTGCCACAACAGCGGGGAACCGCCGGAATGCGGCTGCAGCTTGTCGCTGAGAACCAGCCCCGCGGGAATAAAGAAACTGGTGCCCGCGGTGCGATCCAAAATCAGGAGAATACAAGCCGGCAGCAAAACCGCGAACGCCAGCAGCGCGATCACTGAAGTTACGAACCAGGCCCACGAGCAATACGGCATGCGCGCCAGCGACATGCCCTTGGTGCGCAAATCCAGCGTCGTTGCGATGAAGTTCAGCGCACCCAGCAGCGACCCGATGCAAAAGATCGCAATCGAAATCGCCCACAATGTCTGGCCTACCTTCAAACCGGGGCCGGCGTCGCCACCTACCGCGCTCAGCGGAGCGTATGCCGTCCATCCGGAAATCGGCGGCCCGTCGGTAACGAAAAATGCGGCCATCATCACCAGAAAGGCCATGAACGTGGTCCAAAACGACATCATGTTAAATCGTGGGAAGGCCATGTCCTCCGCGCCGATTTGAATGGGCAGGAAGTAATTTCCAAACGCGGCGAAAGGAGCGTTGGTCAGCACGAAAAACACCATGATCGTTCCGTGCATGGTCATCAGCGAGAGGTAATACTCCGGAGTCATTACGCCACTCGGCGCGCCGACGGCTGAAAGCTTATCCAGCAGCGGAATCGGCCAAGCTGGCCAGCCGAGGTGCAGACGCATGAGCCAGGAAAGGCCCATGCCGATAAAAACAGCGAGCAGCGCCAGCCCGTAGTATTGCTTGCCGATCACTTTGTGATCGAGACTGAAGACGTGCTTGCGAATAAAGCTGGTCGGCGCCGTGTGCTGGTGCGCAGCGTGCGATGCAGATGTCTCATGCATATGTGGACCTCGAAGAGAGCAACTTGACTCCACGCGCGAGACGCGCGCGAACAGATGAACCGTGTACCCGGCTTACTGCCCTTCTTGAGACTTCAACCACTGCTCGTAATCCGGCTCCGACATCACTTGTAGATACGCTTTCATGTTGTAGTGGCCCAGTCCGCACAGCTGCGTGCACACGATTTCAAATTTTCCGGTTTGCGTGGCGGTGAAGTGCACGGGAATTTCGATCCCGGGGACAAAGTCCTGTTGGATTCGCAGTTCCGGGACATAGAAAGAGTGCCCTACGTCCTTGGAATGCAGACTGAGCAGGATTGGGCGATTCACAGGTATCACCAGCGAACCCACCACCACATCGTCGCGGGCCGCTACATCGTTCGCTGGATCCAAACCGAAGTAGTTGCCGCTGCCGTCGTCAATCTTGTCGGGATGGAGGCCGCCAAATTGGCCGTCCGGGCCGGCGTAGCGAAAATAAAATGCGAACTGCTCAGCCTGCACGTCAATGTGCAGCGAATCCGCAGCGGCAGGCGCCAGATTGACAGCGCCCCAAGCCTTCGTGCCGACGAAAGTGAGCGTCAAAATCTCGATGCCCACCAGAATGATCGCCGCCGCGACCAGAGGGCTGGCGCCACCGGGAAACATCTTAATCTTTCGCGCGGGGTTCTTATTGCTGGCCTGCCACACGAACAGACCCAAAACCAGCTGCCCTGCCAAAAATAGCAGCCCTGAGCCGGTCATGGTCTCTTCCAGCTGGTGGTCGATTGCCGGGCCGGTCGTGGAGATGTCCACCGGCATCCACCACGTGTGCATCACGAAGAACGACACCGAAATGAGCGTGATCACTATTACGGCCACCGCAAACAATTTGCCCATAATTTATCCGCCTCGCTACGCTGTGCTCAAAACCAACGGGTCTTCGAATATCCGCACCCCTCCGTTAATTCGAGGGGTGCGGCTGTCTGAAACACCGGCACTTCTAGCTCAATACGGTGTGGCGGTGAAAACGAAATTCGCAGTGGCGGCTCCGGCCCCAACCGTTACGTCCTGCGTTTTCGTGCCGTACTGCTCTTGCCAAGCGGTTACGGTGTATTTCCCGGGAGCAAGCCCCTTAATATCGAAAGTGCCGTCCTCTCCTGTCACCGAAACGTGAGAAGTTTTCAACACCGCGAAGTATCCGTGCATCCACGGATGGATATTGCACTTCACCGCGATGAATTCCGGCTTATCCCACTTCGTGTCGATTGGAGGCGAACCGGGAGGCTGCGACTTGTTCCATTCCTGGTTCACCTTGGCCAAAGGATGGATGTTGTGGGAGGTTTGATCGTCGTTATAAATCTGCAGTTGCTGGCCGGCCAGCATCGTCAGGACGTGGGGCAAATACTGGCAGCCCTTCTGGTCATAGCGGACACCCTGGGAGGGCGTCGTCGTGCCTTCATCACCGGCCGAAATGTAAACCACCACCCATTCCAGCGTGTTTCCCTGCCCGGTCGCGACGTTCTCGGTCGTTATTGGCGTCGCATGCTGCTTGGCGCAGGACGGTTCCTTGGACATATCAATCGGTTTCATCTTCATCGGCGTTCCGGTGTACGTCACCTTGCCGGTGATGGACCCCGAGCCCGCCGGTGGCGGCGTTGCGAAAACCATCAGTGCGCTGCCCATCGCCACGGTAAAACCCAAAGCTGCAAAAAATTTCATTCTCATCGAATCAGTCCCTCCTTCTTAACTGGAATTACTGTGCGCCGCCCGCGGAATCCGGACCGATCGGCTTCAGATCCTTTCCGTGAGCTGCTTTATAACTTTGCCAGAGCGTCAATTCCTGGTTATTTGGGAGCGCCACTTGCAGGGTGCGCAGGAAATGTACCAAGTCCCATGCGTCGTTCGGCTGGATCACGTCCGCGAAGGAAGGCATCGGCGAACCATCGAGGCCGGTCATGAAGATGCGATACAGATCGCGGTTGCTATCGCCGCACATAAATCGCTCGCCCGTGGAAAAATTAAAGGGCTTGATGGGATTGCCCTTGCTGTCCGTCAGCGTTGACGCCGACGGGCCGTCTGCGTGACCTTCGGGACCGTGGCACTTCCAGCATTCCAGCTTCTGGAACAGTTCCCGGCCGTGCAGGATGCTTTCGATTGTTACGGCCGTCTCCGGCGGGATGTTTAGCACAGCACCAGGCTTTTCCTTGGCCCAACGTGGTGACCAGGTCTTGATGAAGGCGACCAAATCAGCACGCTGCTGGGGATTCAGCGGCCGCCAGGACGGCATGTTGGTGGTGACGAAGCCGCGGGTGATGGCGTTAAAGAGGTCCTCGTCCGTGGGCAGCGTACCGGTAGGCGTCGAGCGGCACTTGAACGTAGCCTCGGTAAAATCTCGCGGTTGGGGATCAATCCATTGCGCGTTCATTCCCTGACCGTTGCCGTCGGGTCCGTGGCAGCCGATGCAGAAGCGCCGGTACTGATGCTTCCCTTCTTCGGCATGACCGGTTAGACCGTTAACTTGGCTCGTCTCCGTCGCCACGCTGGGTGTGCCGAGCAAAGGATCGGGTGAATTGACGTGTGATTGCGCTGTGCTAACCCGCGCGCCGGCCGTAAGCAGAGCGATGGAGCCCAGCGCAAATGTCACTGCGAATTTTTTGAGTGTCATTGCTGGTCTCTCCCTTAAAAGTCGAAATCTATTCCGAAATAAATGCTGTTGCTCCACACTGCAGCGGTCGGATTTCCGATGAAGCCGCTGCCATTGCCGCTTTCCGGTTCCTGTCCGATCGTTCTTACGCGTGAGAATTCGCCGTCCAGCGCTACGCCCGCGCGGCTGAACATGATTGGATACCAGCGATATCCGAACGACACCGCGGTGATGTTGCCATTGCTTCCCGAAACGCCCGAAACCGACGGCGAGATCGCCTGTTGCCCTACATTGATCTGTTCAAAGCGGGCCAGGGCTACGTTCTGCGGATTGAAGTAGTAGTGCGCCTCCAGAAATCCACCGTAGAAAGTCGGGGCTTGTGCGCCTGCTGGGAGCGTCGAACCCGCAGGCACGCCGAATTGACCCAAATATGGATTATCGTGCCCGTACATAAACAAGGGCATGAGTTCCAGGTTTTTGTACGACAAGTCACCGGCGAAGCCGATGCGATAGAACGGCTTGTTATTAATGCCCACCAACTGCGTACCGAGTTCTGTCTCGAAGTTGGTCGGACGCTGGCCGATGTAGGCAAACGCACCGACGCGCTCCAGACCGAAACCGCTTTCACCTGGCGGCCCGGGAGCATTGAATGCCTGACTGAACGCCAAGTTGACGTCGTACGTCCGGTTGGAGGGGCTCCCCCCTGGCACAACGTCGGTCGTAAAGTTCACGCCGCCTTCGTTGCTGCTCAACATCGACACGGAATACCGGGTATAGCTGTTCGCCGAGTGGCCTGCTAGTTCAACGCCAATCTGATTATCCCCGTAGCCGAAGTTGTTGATACTGCCCGGGACATTGAAGTGATAAATCTGGTAGAGCCCGCCGTTAGCCGACAGGAAGAGAAATCGCTTTTCAGAGATCAAATTGTCGAGTTCAAACCTTCCGAACTTCACGTTCAGCCACGGAGAGTGCCACAGGTTATCGAAGCGAATGAAGGCGCTCTCAAAGTGCCACACTGCCGTTGGATCGGATGAAGGAAGCAGGATGAATGAAATGTTCTTGTAGAGTGTTCCGCCCGACCATAGGTCCATTCCGGAAAGGTCAAATCCGGCTTGGGTCAAGGTGCCGACCCCCAATCCATCTCCGTTTCCAGGAACCGAATCAAATGCCTGATTCGTGGTGCTTTCACGATGCCAGCTTGGAGTGATGCGGAACGAGATCGGGAAGTAGGAGGGATTCTGCCAAATCGGAGAGTCGCGATCATTCATCAGCTGATAGCCGTTGTCGCGAAACACTTGCCCGAAGTTATTCAGCTCGGGCCACGCGGTATGACACGCAGAACACGGCAGGCCATACTTGCGCGCGAACATCGGGAGCGCCATCACCTTGCCCGTGGGCAGGGCGCTTGCTGCGCGCGCATCGCACAGCACGATCGCTATCAGTAGAAATGCGCACGTCCAAATCGTCTTCCACCGGGACCATTTCGTATTCATGGGATTTGCACCCTCGCGAAACTTCGTTGACATACACCCTCCTGTTGCAATTGGCGGGATAGCTTCGATGTGACTGGTAACCGTGCTGCGTACGGCAGCGGGAGCGACTCGCGCGGCAAGCCAGCTGGTGCAATGAAGGCCGAGTTGATCATTGTATGCGCGCATCCCAGGAACCTGGGCTTCCCCCGTTAGCGAGTGCCGCAACGCTGCGCACACGCCAAACGCCCAGGAAATTACTCCGGGCGAATTAAGAATGCAAGATAAAAATTAACAAAACTTAACAATTTGTTCTCCACCTCCCTTTTAGTGTATTTTGCCCTGTACGCTGCTCGGTCTTCCGGTGCACTGGCGCAGGCGACTGCGGCGCACCTTCAAAGGTCTGCCGAGGCCGTGTTCGCGCGGCCATCGCGTCGAACGCACAAATAATGGGGGGAAATGGATGGGTCATAGGCTGGCGGACAAACTTGAGGCGGTGCGGCTGGCGGACGCAACCAAGGTAGAGTTGATCAGCCCGTGGTGGCTCGGCGGTCTGGCCCGCTCAATTTACGGGCTATTTCGCTGTGGTTTCGCGCTTATCGCTGTCGCGCTGGTTTTTGGCGCGGCCGCGCAGGCGTTCTCTGCTGCGAACCCTGGCCAGAAATCAGCGGACGTGCCGGAAGGCTTCGCGATTGACCTTAAGGCCTCCGAAGCGGACGTGATGAAAGCGGTGGAATTAGTAACGCAAGACACAATCCTGCACGGCACGCAGGTCTATGCCCGGGAAGACGAATTGACCGAAGCCGAAGCGGCGACATCCTCCGCGTACTACGGGCCGTGGACCGGACCTGGCCATGCCTTCTATAAGGTGCGCAAACAAGCCCTGTCGCCGCAGCACTTCAAGAACAGCACGGACGTTGGAACAATCACCGTCCGCTACATCGTATTGGGAGTTGCCCCTAATCGCACTCATGTGCAGATTGACGCGATATTCATGGAAGACGGATCGAAGAGAATCCATACATCGGACACCACCGTCGAAACCAGCGAGTTCGCGGAGATCCAAAGCCACATCGTGCGCATCCAGCGCGAGGAACGGCAGACCGCGGATTTGCTGCAGCGTCGGCAACTTCAACTTGCGGCGCAATCCAATGTGAAGGAACGCGATGCGGAAGCAGCGCGGCTAAAGGACGCAGAAAGCTCCGTGCAGAGCCTGGAATTGCGGCTGCACGAGCTGCAGCACCAGGCCGAATTGCGCGTAAAAGCCCAGGCCAACCTGAAATCAGCTCCCTTCCAGCACGCCGCGACGCTGCAGTCCGTGCCAGCGAATTCAGACGTGCTCATTGAGATCATCACGCCCTACTGGTACGGAGTCGAAACCGTGGACGGACGTCGCGGATGGCTGCGGCACGACCAGGTGGAACCCATACCGTGAAGAAAACCCTTCGGCCCGCGGTCCATTTTGGAACTTTGTTGCTGGCATTAACATTCCTGGCCGCACAAATCTCTGCGCAGGCAGTTCCTGCAGTTCCCTACGAACGTACGTTTACCAGCCCTGTTGCAGATGTTGAGCGCGTGGTGCGCAATCTGCGCCCCAGTTCCAGCGGGCGTCTGCCCACGGTTGACGGCTTTGTTGAGGCGAGTGACCTGCCGACTGACCACTTCGAGCGCGGCTATTACGAGTGCACATTTCAGGTGGTGGCGACGCCTGCAGGCGGCGCTACCGTCCGCGCCAGTGCCAAAATCACGGCTTGGTACAACGATCCCACGCCCGGGCGCTCCGGTTATCACGTGCTCGTCTCGAACGGCCACATCGAGAATGATTTCCTGGACCAGATTCAGGAGGCCCTGGGTCCCAGTTCCGTTCCAAAGCCCGCCGGCTCGTCCGCGATAGCGCCTGCGCCGAAATCCAGCACCGCTCCTGCACCATCGGTGAGTAGCGGAGGCTTGCGCCCGCAAACCCGGCTCGATCC
The DNA here is from genome assembly GCA_013289695.1 of Acidobacteriota bacterium. Classification (GTDB taxonomy): domain Bacteria; phylum Acidobacteriota; class Terriglobia; order Acidiferrales; family UBA7541; genus Palsa-295. The sequence goes on along the minus strand of JABCZK010000006.1, from coordinate 42,044 downwards.
CGCGGCTTCGGAACTGGGTGAATCGTCGTCAAACAAGAGCGGCGTAGCCGGAGACTTCTCGAGCGCTCCGCGCGCGGCGGCGGAGCCGGTCGCGCCGCCTCCTTCTTCGAGCGAAAGCCTGGAAACTTTGAAGCTGCAGCGGGCGGCGGTCGAAAAACGCACCCAGGAACTGTCGGCCGATATTAAGAACTTTGAAGAGATTCTTCACAATCAGGTGCGACCAGCTGATCTCGCAACCGTGAAGAAGGCTGGCACGCACGTCTTCTCCAAACCCGCTGAGGGATCTCCGGTTCTATTTTCCGCCGATGCGGAAGACGAATTTCAGGTCCTAGAACTGGAGGGCGCCTGGGTGCACGTCCAGATCTCCGGCTCGTCTCGCGGTTGGATTCGCCGCGCGCAGCTGGATTTGCCGGCGGAATTCAAGGACAGCGCCGCTGCGACGCTTTTCAACATCAGCAAGGACGAGACGACTACTTTCGGCGGTAAGTGGGCGCCGCTGGCGAGCAAGAAAGTTCGCGTGATCTGGCTAGAGCCTACGTCTCCTGCGGCCACTTCCACCGCCAGGGAAAAACTCGCGTTTGCCAGAGCGCTCTTCGAAAAAACGTACCGCGAACTAAAATCGCCCGCTCCGTCGGTCGAAGGCGTGGTGCTCGTATTTGATTCGGCTGACGGCGGACAAATCGCCGCGACGCTCGCCAGTCTGAAGCAACTAACGGACGGCGTCATCTCCGAAAGCGCATTCTGGAAGCAGTGCTCGCTCGATCCGCCGGAATCGTTCCAATCTTCAGCGAAGCCGTAGCGACGCCCCGATTCGTTGTATAACAATCGCGAGGAGCTCAAATGAAATATCGCAAGCTGGGGCGCACGGGTTTCGATGTGAGTGACATCGCCCACGGACTGTGGGGCGTGAGCGGCTGGAGCGGTTCGGAGGATCAGGAATCGCTGCAAGCGATGCAATTGGCGATTGACCAGGGTTGCAATTTCTTCGATACCGCATGGGCCTATGGCGCAGGCAAGAGCGACGGACTGCTCGGTGAAATATTGTCGCGGAACAATACCAAACGGTTGTACGCCGCGTCGAAAGTTCCGCCGATGAATGACCAATGGCCTGCCATTCCGGAATACAAGTACCGTGATGTCTTTCCCGCCGCTCACGTGTTGCGCTATGCAAAGAAAATCCGGGAGAAGCTCGGCACGGAATCAATTGACATTCTGCAATTCCACGTTTGGGACGACAGCTGGGCGAGCGAACCAGAATTTCGCGAAACCGTCGAGAAACTGAAAAGCGATAAGCTGATTCGATTTTTCGGTCTGAGCCTCAATCGCTGGCAGCCCGAGAACGGAATCGCGGCTCTACGCACGGGCCTAGTGGACACCGTGCAAGTGATCTACAACGTTTTCGATCAATCGCCGGAGGACAAGCTTTTTCCAGTTTGCCGCGAATTGAATGTCGGCGTGATCGCGCGCGTTCCACTCGATGAAGGAAGCCTGGGCGGAAAAATGACGCGCGAGACAAAATTCCCGCCCAACGACTGGCGCGCGAAATATTTTGGCCCGGCGAACCTGGCGCAAACTGTGGCGCGCGTGGATCAATTGCAGAAAATCGTGCCGCCTGGAATGACTCTGCCGGAAATGTCGCTGCGTTTCATCTTGTCCAATTCGGACGTGGGCACCACGATCATCGGCATGAGAAAGCTCGCCCACGTGAAAGAGAACATCGCCGTGAGCGACGCGGGTCCGCTCGATAAAGCGCTGCTGCAAAAACTGAAGGCGCATCGCTGGGATCGCGTGCCGCAGGGATGGTCGGACTGAGCGCTAGCTCGTCGCCTCGCGCTGCCCTTTCCGCATCGCGCCGGCGATCCGCCGTGGGCCGCCTCCACGGATATGGCATAATAATTCAAGCGAGATCAGCTGCCCGGCAATTACGGAAGCCTGATCTCCCAAACCCGTGACAACAGGCACGAAAATTCGCAGAAAGCTGCTCGCGGTGCACCGCAAACTCCGCGAGTTGCGCATGATCGCGAAGGGCCTGCTATCCACGCGCCATCCCGTGCTGGTGCATATCATCCCCATTCGGCGCTGCAATCTGGCCTGCACCTACTGCAACGAATTCGACGATTTCTCGAAGCCCGTGCCGCTGGAGGAAATGTTCCGGCGCATTGACCGGCTGGGCGAGATGGGCACCTCCGTAATAACCATCAGCGGCGGCGAGCCGCTGCTGCATCCGGAGCTGGACGCGATTATCGCGCGCATCCGCAAGAATGGCATCATGGCCGGGCTAATCACCAACGGCTATTTGCTGGTCGCCGAGCGCATTAAAGCGCTGAATCGCGCAGGGTTGGAATACCTGCAGATCAGCATAGACAACGTCAATCCGGACGATGTTTCCATGAAAAGCCTGAAAGTGCTCGACCAAAAGCTGAAGCTGCTGGCCGAGCACGCCGAATTTCAGATCAACATCAATTCGGTGCTCGGCGGAGGCGTCGCCAATTCCGAGGACGCTTTGACCGTCGCGCACCGCGCGGTCGAGCTGGGGTTCACTTCCACCGTCGGGATCCTGCACGACCACAACGGCCAGCTGCAGCCGCTGGGCCCTCGCGAGCAGGAAATTTTCGAAGAGATCATGTCGCTCGGCAAGCAGTCCTTCACGCGCATCAATCAATTCCAGCACAATATCGCGAAGGGCCTGGAGAACAACTGGCGGTGCCGCGCCGGCTCGCGTTATCTCTACATATGCGAAGACGGCCTGGTGCATTATTGCTCGCAGCAGCGCGGTTACCCGGGCGTTCCTCTCGCTGCATACACCGACGAGCAGCGTCATCGGGAATTTTTCACCAAGAAGGGCTGCGCCCCGCATTGCACCGTTTCCTGCGTGCATCAAACTTCGGCAATGGATTTCTGGCGCGCGCCGCAAACGTTCGAGCCGGGCGCTACGCCTCCAGTGACCGCGGCGGACAATTTGGTACAACTGACGGGTCCATCGAATCGCCCATCGTAATTTCGTTGCGCCATCGCTATTTCTGAAAATCCAGCCACTGCTCCCCCGTTTCTCTTTCGCAGCGCAGCGAGCTAATTCTTGGGCAAGTCCCGTCGAACCAATTAGAGTTTCCTATTGCAAACAGTTACACGTGAGCGTAAAAGTCGCTCATCTGTCCTTTTACTGCTCCGCGGGGTGCGGAGCGGATCCACGATATTCTGCTGCAGACGCAGAGACGCGGCTGCATGCCGGACAAAAAATTCCGGGTTTCCTTGGGGGTGTGACGATGAGCCTGCGCCAATTTATGGTTTTGATGTTGCTGCTTTGTTTTATGGTCCCGGCTCTTCCCACACGCAGTTCCGCGCAAGTGAACACCGTGAATTTGTCCGGCACGGTTCTGGATCCGCAGAATCTCGCCGTGAAAGACGCAAAAGTCACGCTGCAGAATCCCGCCAAGGGCATCGAGCGCACCGCCGCCAGCGACGCCAACGGAAGATACGAGTTCGTCGGCTTGCCGCCTGGAACCTACACCTTGACCGTCGCAGCGTCCGGTTTCGCAATTCTCACCGACACATCTTTCACTTTAACGCTCGGGCAAGTGGCTGAATACAACCCCCAGCTGCAATTGCAGACCACAGCAGCGTCGGTAAGCGTTACGGCCGCGCCGGACCTGGTGGAAACCAGCAAGACCGACGTTTCCATGACCGTTTCGCAGAATCAGATTGATAATTTGCCGATCAACGGGCGGAATTACATCAACTTCACGCTGCTGGATTCGCGCGCGGCGCGCGACAACACGCCTTCCATCGGCGCGGCGCCCAACACCGGATTGAACCTGGGCGGCCAGCGCGGTCGTTCCAACGAAATTTCCGTGGACGGCGCGGATGCGATTGATAGTTCGGTCAACGGGGTGCGCGCGACAGTATCGCAGGAAGGCGTGCAAGAATTTCAGGTGATCACCAGCAGCTACATGCCGGAATACGGACGCGCGATGGGAGGAGTCGTCAACATCGTCACCAAATCGGGATCGAACGAATTGCACGGCAATGCTTTCGGCTTTCTGCGCAATGGCGCCATCCAAGCGCAGAATCCGTTTTCGGTGACGGCGTCTTGCAGCCCGACGACGTTTGAGTGCGGCATCACACCTGTGAAGCAATCCTACACGCGCGTGCAGTCCGGTCTTACGCTGGGCGGACCAATCCAGAAGGACAAGACTTTTTTCTTTTTCAGCTACGAACTCACGCGCCGCGAGGAAACCGGATTCACCGCCATCGGCCAGGACAACTTCGGGTTTATTAATTCCAATATTCTGCCGCCGTTCTCTGCGCCGTGCCCGCTCCCGGCGTATCTGGTGACGCCGACTCAGGAAGCGTTCGTTTCCGCTGCGGGGGCGGCGGGCATCCCGTATCTTTGTGCTGCAGCGGCGAGTTCTTTCACGGCCATCTTTGGCAACACGCCGTTCTTTCCCGGCTCGAGATTTCCCATCACCAACGCTCCGGTGCCTGCTTCCTTCACGGGATTACTTTCCACCATTGGAAACTTTCCTACATCCGAGAAGGGCAGCATCTATTCGTTGCGCATCGACCATATCTGGAATTCGCGGAACAGCACTTTTGTTCGCGCCATGGTTTCGCCCGACAGCGTGGATGGTATCCAGGTGAATGCGCAGAACCAGACCTTCGGCCAGAACTCCGGGAGCCGCACGTCCTCACAGCAAACCCACGATTGGGCGCTGATCGCGCAGCACACGACCACCATCAGCAGCAATGTGTTCAATGAAGTTCACTTTCAGTTTGCGCGCCGCAGTCTCTTTTACGGCTTCTCGGATCTTCCCGGCGGCTCCGATCCCGCCGTCAACATCGCCGGCGCCGCGTATATCGGGCGCGAGCCTTTCTCCACCGAAAACCGCATCGAAAAACGCTATCAGCTCACCGACAACCTGACGTGGGTCAAAGGAAAGCATTCGCTCAAGTTCGGAGTGGACTTCAACTTCATTCAACTGCAATCGCCTTCCTCACAAATTTTCACTCTGAATTACGGCGGCGTTTATGATTTCGGCAGCGTTTCCATCGCGCCCGGCGCTCCCAACCTGACTCCCGTGCAGGCCTACGGCTTAGGCACGCCCACGATTTTCTTCCAGGGAATCGGCCAGTCGGATAGCCCGTTCAACAATAAATTGCTGGGAGTATTCGCGCAGGATAGTTGGAAAATAAATCACCGGCTCACGCTGAATTACGGCGTGCGCTACGACATCGGTTGGCAGCCCACCTTTGCGGCAGCCACCACTGCCAACGGGGTCGCCGAGAAAGCCTTTGGCGTCCAGGAAGGTGTGCCGATTGATTCCAACAATGTTTCCCCGCGCATCGGAATCGCCTGGGATCCCTGGGGTAACGGCAAGACGGTCATCCGCGCCGGCTACGGGTTTTTCTACGACAATCCGGCGCTCGCGCTTACTTTTCTTGCTACGGCCGAAGACGGCGCGCGGTCCGCGCTGCTGCAGTTCCCGGGCGGCACGCCCGACGGCTCTTTGAACGCCGCTTCGATTTTTCAGGGAATTCTGAACGTGCCGGACATGGGCTGTTCCACAGCCACGCCGAACATGTGCTATCAGGCAAATCAGCAGCGCTTCAATGCGTTCCAGCCCAACTCCCTGTTCATCAACCAGAATTATCTGACGGTGCCGAACCCCTTTGTGCCGGGGGCGCTGGGGTATCCGCTGGTGGGCATTCCCTACACGATTCCGATCAAAAATAATTTCCAATATGCGCTGGCGCAGCAGGCGAACCTCTCGATCGAACGCGAGCTTTCGCGGGACTGGAAAGTGAGCGCCGGATACAACTACACGCACGGCACGCATCTGGATCGCACCATCAATATTAACGTCACCAATCCAGCGATTCTCGATTCCAACGCGACCAATGCCATCGAGGCCGGGTTGATCACGCCCGGAACGAATCCTCTGACTGTGCAGGTTCCCGCCAACGGCGGCGTGCCGGGCTGCGTGAATACCGGCACTGGCAGCGTTCTGGTGGAAGCGCCCGGTGTTTTCGGCATCGGCTCCTCGGCTCCCGGATGCGGAACGCCCATCGGAGCGATCGGCACTGCGGCCGCGTTTAATTTCTTCCGGCCCTCGGGTCCGAATCCAACTTTCGCCGGACTCGTCGGAGGCTATGCCAATTTAGTTGGCCTAGCAGCATCAGCCGGGTTCCCCACCGGGTTCGCGGGAGTGCAGGTGCCGTGGAGCGATGTGAACCCGCAAACTTCCACGGGCAATTCGCTTTACAACGGCTTCACGCTGACGGTGACCAAGCGTTTTTCGCACGGGTTTGAAATGGTTTCCGGCTGGACATATTCGCACACGATCGACGATTCGACCGACCTTTCCACACTCCTGAATCCGCAGGACAACAGCAATCCCAATGGCGACCGCGGAAACTCGGACTTCGACCAACGTCATCGCTGGATCACTAGCGCCGTGTATCAGACGCCCTTCCGCCAGAGCGATTCCGCGATGTGGAAAAAAATACTTTCGAACTTTACCGTCTCCCCAGTGATCGAAGTGGCTTCCGGCCGGCCTTACAACGTCCTACTTGGATTTGACTCGAACCTCGACTTTGGCTCTTCCACGGGACGTCCGTCCGCGCTTCCCGCGGGTGCGGCGGTTCCTGCGGGTTTTCCGGCGGCAACGACTTCGCCTTTCATCCACAATGCCGAGTTCATCATTCCCACGAATTGTTTTGGCAGTGACGGGTCGGTGATTCCGCCGAGTGCCACCGTTCCCGTGCCGCCGAATGGCTGTACGGGCGACCTTGGCCGCAACGCTTTCAACCAGCCAGGATTCTTCGAGATCGACCTGCGCATCGCCAAGGAAATCCCGATAACGGAGCGCGTACATCTGCAGGTGATCGCCGACGGATTCAACATGCTGAATCGCTTCAACGTCAGCGGCGTGAACCCGGTCTGCGATTCCACTGCGGGGACAACTAGTTGCGCCGCGGGCCAGCCCACCTCGGCCTACGATCCGCGCACATTCCAGTTCGCGCTAAAACTTAATTTCTAGACGCTCTGCGGGCATCTGCCTGGCTTGCGGCGCATTTCCCGCGAGCTTTTGGATCGCTCCCAGCGCGATTGCGCGATCCCCGGTTCACCCGAAATTTTGCGCTGCACGCGCGTTCGCGCTAAAGTGATTGCAAGCGCTCCGCAGGAGCGTGCGATTCGACGGGAACAATGTTGATGAGCTCCATCGTGTGGTTGATCCTGGGCTTGGTTGCCATCGGCGTTGTCGCGGCCATCGTGTGGTCCGCGGCACGGCGTGCGGACGCGCAACTTTCCGCGGTGCGTCAGGAAATGCAGAATTCGCTGGCGACCCAGGGCCAATCCGTAAACGCGCAGATCAATCACTTGATGCAGTCGGTCACCACGCAGCTTGGCCAGGTGCGGCAGGAATTACAGACCGGAGTCGCATCCTCCGGGAAGCTCGCCAGCGATGCGCAAATCGCCATGGCGCAGCAACTGCAATCCTCGAACGAGACCATCCGCAAAATCAGCATGCAGATCGCCGAAGTACAGCAGGCGGGAAACGCAATGTCCCAATCCGCGCAGACCCTGCAAAATGTTCTGGGAGGAGCGAAAACGCGCGGCGTGCTCGGCGAAGTTGTGCTGGAACGATTGCTGCAGGATGCCTTGCCGCGCAGCGCTTACGAGACGCAATACCGCTTCGATTCCACCGGCGCGATCGTAGACGCGATCGTGCGCAGCGGCGACCGCATTCTTTCCGTGGACTCGAAATTTCCTCTGGACGCGTATCGCCGGCTCTTCGACGCCGGCGAATCCGCGCGGCGGGAATTTTCGCTGGCCGTTCGCAAACACGCTGATTCCATCGCCGAGAAATACATTCTTCCGGATGAGCACACTTTCGATTACGCGCTGATGTTCGTGCCGTCGGAGGGCGTGTATTACGAGCTGCTGATGACCGAAGATTCAAAATACGGCCAGATCGACGAATATTGCCGCGCGAAACGCGTGTTTCCAGTTTCGCCGAACACTTTTTATGCCTGCTTGAGCGCCGTGGCCATCAGCCTGCAAGGGCAGAAGATCGAGGAGAACACGCGCCATTTGCTGGCTGGAATGGGAGGATTGAAAAAACAATTCGAAGCTTTCGCCGAGGTCTACGACCGGCTCGGAACGCATCTGCGCCACGCGCAGCAGAGTTACGAAGACGCTGACAGCCGCCTGAGCCGCGCGCGCAATGCGCTGGAACAAATGGCGCAGGGCGCGCTGCCCGAATCTCAAGTGCCCTCGAAGGTCCTGAGCGCCACGAACGAAGATTAGCGGTCATCGTCAAGCGCGAAATGCAGCTTCACAGCTTGCGGAAGAAGTCGGCAGCAGCCCGGTTTTGACTTCGTAGCGGCCAACTTTAGCTGGGCGTCTTTGCCCTGCTGGGGGCCGCCTGCTTTTCAGGCGCGCGTGGTTGAATTCGCCTTCGACTGGCGCAGCGGGAACAACCTTTCGGACATTCCTACTCTAACGCCGCAGCCGCGCATTCCATCAGCGTGCGAAAATCCCCCGCCATCGTGGTGGAAAGTATCGCTTCCGCGTCGTGCCACACTTTTTGTGTGTCGCCCGGATGATGCGTGAGCCGCTCCGCCAGGTTCTTCACCACGTGCTGCAGATCTTTGGGGGCGATGGCTTCCGCGGCGGTGAGATATCGCCGGGCCACGCCCGCATCCGGCGCTGCAAGAATTCGCCCGTGAAACGAAAAATCTCCCGTGGCGATGGCCTGCACTTCAATTTCCGCGGAATTTTGCGGCCCGCCCGAAGTGAGCACTTCCTGGCGGTCGCCCCGCAAAAACCGCAGCACGCCGGGAGTCTGATTTTCCACCCACACGCGCAACGCCTGGTCCGTCCCCTGAACGTGCAAGGCGAGCTTGCTGCGTTTTTCCGCCACCAGCGGCGGCAAGGGAGGATCAAAATGCAAGCTTGCCAGCGTGGTCGTCGCGGTCCACTGCCCGACCGGCGTCTCGATCAATAATTTCGCCGGGCCGGGAAGCGCGCGCGGGCTCGCCAGCACCACAATGCATTCCGGCGAAGACGCCAGCACAAACGAGCGGTCGCCATTGATGCTCGCGTGATTCGCGTCCACGTCGCCGCGAAATCCACCGCCGCAAACTGAAAACCGATCCACTTGCGAAACGACGGGCGAGACGCTTGGGGTCGGCTCACCCCCTGCCGTCGCGGGCGCGTCTATCAGCGCTGCGGCGGAATTTCCCGCGGCGCTGACAATCAAAACCGGCGCATCGGTGGGAGCGGTGAAAAATGCGCGCCCGGTTTTGTCCGTCTTCACGCGCTGGCCTTTTCCGAAGTCCACTGTAATTCCATCCGCTAGCCGCCCGTCCACGCCGAGAACCGCAAGTGTGGCCGGTTGCCCCGCGACCAAACGCGCCGGCAGCACAACCGTAACCGTCCAGGTGGTTGCAGCTGTGGATTGTGCTTGCGCCGCCGGTGCGCAAATCAAAAACAAGCAGCCGCACACGAGCAATGCGGAGCAAACCGCGCACAATATTAGGGCAGGCGCCCACGCCTTCGCCGAATTTGTGACCCATAGCCCGGAGAGAAATCGGATTTGGCGCATTATTTAGGCGGCACAGGTAACACGCGTTCGTACACCTTGGATTCGCGGAACAGCCGGTAAAGCTCGGAGTCAATTTCGTTGGCCCGCACGCATTCGTCCAGGATACTCAGGGCGCGCTCGGCGGGAACCGCGCGTTTGTAGGGCCGGTCGGAAGCCGTCAACGCGTCGAAAATGTCGCAGATCGTCATCATTTTGGTAGGCAGCGGAATCTGATCGCCGTGCAGTTTGTAGGGATAGCCGAGGCCGTTCAGTTTTTCGTGATGCGCGCGCGCGATTTCCGGCACGCCGCGCAGTTCTTTCGTCCACGGAATCTGGCTGAGAAAATTAAACGTGTTCACGACGTGCGATTCGATCTGCTGGCGCTCAGAGGCGTCGAGGCTTCCTTTGAGTATCGAGAGCAGCCGCAATTCATCGGCATTGATGTACGGCAACTCGCTGCCCTTGCTGTCCACGAAAAACTGGTGCGCGATTTCGTTTAGCTTCCGGAATTGTCCTTGCTCCAGCAGCGTGGGCTCGTTCGCTTCCAGGATGAACTGCAGATAATCCCGAATGCGCTCGAGGCGCTGCTCGAAATCTTCGCTGAGCCGCGCGATTTCAGAAAGCGCGTCGCCGCGGTCGCGTTCCAGAAACATCTGCAGCTTGCGGCGCACCATGCCCACTTCCACTTCCTTGCGGATGTAGTCGAAGCGCTGCTTCACCAGTTCCATCTGCAACGGGTACAATTTTTTCGCCTTCACCAGCACTTCTTCGCGCACTCCTACTTTCCCGAAATCGTGCAGCAGTGCGGCGTAACGAATTTCCTTCATCTGCCCGTGATCGAAATGGCTGCCGCTGTATGGGCCGGTGGAAACATGGTCCACAACTTCAGCCAGGCCCTGGGTGTAAGCGGCCACGCGCAGCGAATGTCCGGACGTGGTGGGGTCGCGTTGCTCGATCGCGGTCACAGCGGCTTTCACGAAGCCTTCGAACAACGATTGAATATCGTTGTAAAGCTTGCGGTTTTCGTAGGCCACCGCAGCTTGCGAAGCGAGCGACAACGCCAGCCGCACGGAACGTTTGTGGAACGGCTGCACGTGTTGCGCCACGTCCGCTTCGTTGCGCAAACGCGCCGCCGGATCGCTTTTCGCATTGATCAGCTGTAGCACGCCCAGCACTTCGCCTTTGGCGTTCCGCATCGGCAAGGTCAGCAACGATTTCGTGCGGTAACCCGATTCGCGATCGTAGTTATCGTTGAAGTGAAACGGCATTTCCGGCGGGATGTGATACGCGTCCGCGAAATTCACTACTTCGCCGCGTAGGGCGGTGTAGCCCGCCATGGAATCTTCCGTCAGTGGCAGCGCAAATTCCTTGAACGGAAATACCAGGCTGTCGTTTTGCGTCAACACGAATCGCAAATCCCGGCGGCCCTCGATTTCATCCTCAATCAGATAGAGCGAGCCGGCATCCGCGCGCGTGATTTCCCGGGCCTTGGCGAGAATCAGGTTGAGCAACCCGCGAACGTCGCGTTGCGAGGATAGTGCGATTCCGATTTCATTCAGCTGCTCGCGCTCGCGTTCGGCGCTTTCCAGTTCTTCGCGCGCGGCGCGTTCGCGCGCTATCAACTCGAGATTCTCGAACGCAATGCCCAGCGTCTTTTCCAATTCCTCGGCGGAAGCGCTGGAAGAAACGAATGCGAAAACGGACACCGCGGCCCTGGTGCCGTGTGATTCCGATGTCTTCCCGGAGCCCAAGCCGGCCGCGGGCAACACGCCGATCACGCGGTAATTGCTGCCGGAACCATTCCAGGAAGCGGGCAGCACGGGCGCGCCATCGCGCATATCGGCTAGCACTACGCCGTAATTCGCCGCACGTTCCTGCTCGCGTCTTCGGCTCGAATCGCTCTGCTTGTTCGCGGTGAGGCTGCGCAAATCATAGCTCTGGCGCAATGGCGCAACGAGTTTCTCCGCCAGCGAGCCTTCCATGAACCAAATTTCCCTCTTTTCGTCCATATGTTCTTGCGCCCGCGCCGGCGCCCAGTATATCGGAACCTATCAGAGTGCCACAGCCAGCCGATTCTATATCCTTTTTGGTCTGGCGGGGCAGGCGTCGTGCCTGCGGCACCTCCGCTAGCTTCGCGCCTTGAATCGGACGCAGGCGTTTGTTAGCCTTGCGCGGATTTCAATTTCCATCCCGCGAAGCGCGGCACACTGCATTCGCGGCAAATATGGCCCAACCCAGAACCATAATCAACCGCACCGCGGAATTGCTTCGCGAATGGTGGGCCCACCGAGGCTCTTTCGCGATCAGCTTGCTGGTCACGCTGTTCGCGCTGGCCACTTACTACATCACCTTTCTGGGCGAACGGCGCATGCCGGTTTCCGACTTTGTTTATCGCATGGAATTATCCACGCTGGACACACGCTACCAGTTCCGCGGCCGCATGCGCACCGATCCGCGGATCATAATCGTGGACGTGGACCAGGAATCGCAGGAACAGCTGGGCCGCTGGCCATTTCCGCGTATTCATTTCGCGCACTTGCTGGACGCGCTGCGCGAAGACGGCGCGCGCGTTGTCGCTTTCGATATAACTTTCAGCAAGCCCGACGAAACGGTCCTGCCGCTGCAGGATCTTTCCGGCGTTCTGGCGGCGCAGCAAAAAAAAGGCCGCGCCGTCAGCTCCGCGGTGCTTGCGACGATCGAAAATAAGGAAAAGCAATACAACTACGACCAGCAAGTGGCCGAAGCCATCCAGCGTTTTGGAAACGTCGTCCTGGGAAGTTATTTTCTTTACACGAAAGCGGATCTCGCGGGAGTTTCCACCCAATCGCTCGACGAATACGCCAACCAGATCGCTTATTTTCCTTTTCCGCAGGTGCGGCCTCTGCCCTCCGCCAAAGGTGAAACCGACCGCGTCAAAGTGATCCAGCTGTACGAGGATTCGAATTATCTGCCGCGCGGCGCTGAAGCGAATGCCGCAATTTTTACCGAAGCGGTCGTTGCAAAAAAAGGTGTGGGCTTCTTTAACGTTTTTCTGGACGCCGACTCCGTAGTTCGCCATTTGCCCCTGGCGATTCCTTACGGCCGCGATCCGGATCGCGCCACTTGGGATTTTTACGCCGCACTGGAAGTGCAGGCGGTGCGCCTCTATCTCGGGCTCACGGACGAAGAAGTGGCGCTGACCTACGGCGGCAGCGGAATCGTCGGCGTGGAATTCGGGAAGCAACTGTTCGTGCGTACCGACGACATCAGCCGCCTGCTGGTGAATTTCCACGGCCCGGCGCGCACTTATCCTTACGTTTCCTTCGCCAATGCCGCGCTGAAGAAATTTCCTCCGGGCACGTTTAAAGACAAGATCGTGCTGGTCGGCGCCTCCGCCACAGGAATCGGCGATTTACGCGCCACACCATTTGGCGGCATTGATTTTCCCGGCACGGAGATCCATGCCAATGTGATTGACAACATTTTGAACCAGAAGTTCATTGTGCGCCGGGGCCTGCAAGCGCTCACCGACGTGGGATTTATTCTGTTATTTGGCATTCCGCTGGGAATTTGGCTGGCAATGGTGCGACCGCGCTGGATGATTTTGGGCCTCGCGTTCATCTTTCCGTTCGCCGGAATTGTGTACTGGGCCTTCCTTCATGGTTGGTGGCTGAACTTCATCATTCCGGCCGTGTTCGTGCTGATCCCCAACGTCAGCCTGGTGGCGCTCTACCGCGTGCTCATCGAGGAGCAGGAAAAACGCAAAGTGCGCGGCGCGTTTCAGCAATACGTCAGCCCGGAAGTGATTCGCCGCTTGCTCAGCGATCCCGAGCGCGTGAAACCGCGCAAGACGGAAGTGAGCGTGCTCTTCAGCGACATTCGCGGCTTCACCACCATCTCCGAAACCCTCGACGCGCAAACGCTCGCCGACCTGCTCAACGGCTACCTGACGGAAATGACTCGCATCATTTTTCGCCACCAGGGCACGCTCGATAAATATATCGGCGACGCGGTGATGGCGATCTGGGGCGCTCCGTTCGACGAGCCCAATCACACCGAACGCTGCTGCCTGAGCGCGGTCAGCATGCTCGCGCGGCTGTCGGAATTGCAAGTGCAGTGGCGCGCGCAGGGGAGCCCGGTGCTGGACATAGGCATCGGAATCAATACCGGCATCGCTTCGGTCGGCAACATGGGCTCGTCTTTGCGTTACGGATATACGGCCTTGGGTGACGCCGTAAATCTCGCTGCACGGCTCGAAGGCTTAAATAAGGAATACGGCACGCAAATATTGATCAGCGAATTCACCCGACGCGAACTTCGCGATGATCAATTTCTGTTTCGCGAGATTGATTTCATCCGCGTGAAAGGCAAGCTGCAGCCTGTGACCATTTACGAAATCCTGGGGCCGCGCGCAAAAGAAAAGAGCGGCGAGGAGCTGGTTGCTCTATTTGGCGCCGCACGAAAAGAGTTCAGGCTCCGCGATTGGCGCGCTGCGAGGTCCGCCTGGGCGGCGATCCTGCAGCGCTGGCCGGATGATGGCCCTTCGCGCGTGTTCCTCGCGCGCTGCGAGGAATTCATCGCGGAAGAGCCGCCGATTGGATGGGACGGCGTTTACGCAATGAAGCACAAGTAGAAGCGGCGCGCGCTACGAAAAGGCTTAATCGTCCAAGCGCACCACAAACGTCATGATCTGCTCGGCGTTGTGCAACTTGTCCGCCAGCTTTTGCGCCGCGTCTTCACTCGGCAATCGGCCAATGCGCACGCGATAAAACGTGCCGTTCGGCGTATCGTACGTAGCGATGCTCACCGGCGGATACGTTTCTTCCATCTGCGCTTTCAGCCGCTCGGCATTTTCCTGCACTTTGAACGCGCCCACCTGTACCGCGAAGTACCCTACATTCGGATTCGGTCCCGAAAGAATTTCCAGCCGCACGTTCGCCGTTCCAGTTCCCACCATCTCGATTGCTTGCGCCGCTGAGAGCGACAGGTCAATCACGCGATTGGCCACGAACGGGCCGCGATCGTTGATGCGCACTTCGGTGTGTTTGCCGTTGTTCAGGTTGGTGACGCGCACCACGCAATCGAAAGGCAGCGTGCGGTGCGCCGCGGTGAATTCGTGCATGTCGTAAATTTCACCGTTGGACGTGCGGCGCCCGTTAAACGGCAAGCCATACCACGACGCGACGCCTTCCTCGATATACGCGCCCGGCACCGCTGGCTGGCGCTCGATTGCGGGCGGAGGTCCGGAGGGACGCGACGCACCCGGCTGGCCCGGCTGTGGGGCCGGAGCGGGCTGTGAACCAGGCGGTTGCGACGTGGGCGTGCTCGCTGGCGGACGCGTGGCTACGTTGTGTCTTGCGCAACCCGCAACGCCGGCAAACGCGAAGAATATTGTTAGCGTGAGCCGCGCGAAACCCAAGCGTTCGCCGCGCAAGCCGTGCATGAATTGTGTGGGGAATTTCTGCAGCCGGTTCGCTGGCCTCACGCGGTTTCCCGATTCACAGGTTTTCTCGCATTTCTGTATTATAGGAACGCACTCACACTCTCGCAAGGAACCCTATTGGATATCTCGCCGCGTCTGCGTTGGAAGCTGGATCGATTTAAAGAACAGATGAGCGGTCTCATCGGCGGCGGCGCAAAAGAAAACCCGCGCCCTAAGCTCTGCCCCGCCTGCGGCACGCTCGTTGGCGCTACTGCAACGAAATGCCATCAATGTGGCGCGAGCTTGACGTTTGGGATGGCCGCGGCCAGCCGCTCCCTCGGGCGTCTGCTGCCCACGACGTCGCCGGCAACTTACGGAATTTTAACCTTGAGCTGCCTGCTTTATGGCGTGAGCCTGCTAGCCACGATTCGAACCACGGGGTTTCAGGCGCCGGCGGGCGGCGGATTTTCAGCGCTCATGAGTCTTGGCGCAATCAGCGGCAAAGTGCTGCAGGAATTCGGTGCGTCTTTGCCATTGCCCTACAACCTACAGCAACCTTGGCGCTTGGTGATGGCCGTGTTTCTCCACGGCAGCCTGCTGCATATTGCATTCAACATGTGGGTGCTTATGGATTTTGGCCCGCAAGTCGAAGAGATGTATGGCTCCGCAAGATATTTGTTCATTTATGTGGCGACGGGCGTTGGTGGCTACGTGCTGAGCAGCCTGTTTGGGCACTTCGCCATTGGTGGTTCCGGGGCAATCCTCGGACTGTGCGGCGTTATTATTGCAGTGACCGCAGGCAGCCGCAGCATCGGTCACCAAATGCTGCGAGCCCAGGTCGTGCGCCTCTTGATTTACATTCTAGTGATCGCGATTTTGCCGATCGGCTTGTTCGGAAACATTGACAATCTCGCTCACATCGGGGGTTTCGCCAGCGGCTTCGCGCTGGGGAAAATCATGGTGGATCGCACGCCGTCGTCACCTGAAGAATGGAAACGCGCGAACCTGCTCGGCTGGGCTACCGCGCTGGTGATCGCGGCAAGCCTGGGAATGGTTGCTTTCGGTGTTCTTCGCGCCAGTTCGTAATTCGCGGAAAAATGCTTGCAGGATCAGGTTTTGATCTTGTAGCGGCCAGCTTCAGCTGGGCGCCTTTGACTTTGGTAGCGCCGGCGTCCCGCCGGCGCTTTTGCCTTTGACTTTGTAGCGGCCGCCTGCTTTTCAGGCGGGCGCAGTTGAATTTGCCTTCGAATTCGTGAATCGCCCTGCAGGGCGATTCACCCTGAGATCCGGCGGTGCCGAGCCGAAGGATAATTGCGCGCTGGACCGCGCTATATTTGGCGCACCAACCGCGCTACCCGCCCGTGTGCATCCGTCGCGATACCACGATGCTGTAGTGAACTCCCGAAATGCAGACGAACACGGCGACGCAATAGCCGCAAATTTCTTTCACCATGTACAACGCGTGATTGTCGCGCAGCGCCAGCACCAGCACCAGAAAAATCATCGTAATTTCGAAAAACGTGGTGGCCTTGCCGTACATGCTGGGCGGCAGCGACATGTAGCCCACGGTTAGCAAAATCACCGCGCTCGCGACCAGCAGCAGCACGTCGCGCCCCAGAACCAGAATCGTCAGCCACCAGGCCACTTTTCCGTGCAGCGCCAGCTCGAAATACGAAGAAGAAAGCAGCAATTTATCGGCGATGGGATCCAGATACGCTCCCAGCGGAGTTTTCTGATTCAGCCCTCGCGCGAGAAAACCATCGAGCGCGTCAGTGAAGCCCGCCACGATCAGAATAATGAGGCCCCAGTTGTAGCGCTCGTAATGAATCGCCATGATGAAAAACGGCAGGAAGGCCAGGCGCAGGAACGTGAGCTGATTGGGAACTGTGAAAATTCGGCTGTTCATGAGTTTGTTTTGTACAGCGCCGGAAACAGCCGTCTAGGCAAACTGCGCCAGGTAGTCCTCGAGCGAGCGGCCGGTCTTCTTCTCGAACATTTCCGCTAGCGATGGAATCGAGCCGCGCGCTTCGTCCAGGGCGATGCGTTCGATTCGCAGCATTGGAAAAAAAAGCGTCGGCAGCCCCATGCGGTCGCCTTCCGGATGCAGCACCTGGCTGACGAAATCGTCGAACGAACTCAAATCAATCCCGCGCAAAGTCACTCCGGAGCTGGAAATATCCATCAATTCTCCCCAGAGCCTTTCCTTCGGCGTGTGCAGACTGATCACCACTATTGAATGCGGCTCCATCAATTCTCCTGGACGCTCCCCGTTCCCTGAATGGTATCGCAATTCGCGATTCCCGCGCAGTCCCGCGACGCAATAGATAACTTTGCTGCCTGCCTTACACGGACATCGTTTTCAAATCCGCCGCGCGCTTTAGCAGCGGCTCTGTGGCCTTCTGCACTTCCTCGGGACTAACTCCGGCCGCCACTTCGCGCAGCACCAGCCCCTGCGGCGTCACCTCAATCACGCCGAGCTCGGTGACGATCAGCTTTACAACCCCCACTCCCGTGAGCGGCAGGCTGCATTTCTTCACGATTTTCGCGTCGCCCTCTTTGGTGGTGTGTTCCATCGCGATAATCACGCGCTTGGCGCCGGCCACCAAGTCCATCGCGCCGCCCATGCCCTTCAACATTTTTCCGGGGATCGCCCAGTTCGCCAGGTTTCCGGCTTCGTCCACCTGCAAGGCGCCGAGTACCGTCAGATCCACGCGACCGCCGCGAATCATGCCGAATGATTCCGCGCTCGAGAAATAACAGCAGCCGGGAATTTCCGTGATCGTCTCCTTGCCCGCGTTGATCAGGTCAGGATCTTCTTCGCCCGCGAAGGGATAGGGCCCGATGCCCAACATGCCGTTTTCGGATTGCAGAATCACTTCGATTCCTGCCGGCAAATAATTTGGGATCAGCGTCGGCAGCCCAATCCCCAGATTCACGTAATACCCGTCGCGCAATTCCTGCGCCACGCGCCGCGCGATCACTTCGCGCTTGTCAATTTCCGTCGGCATTCGCACCTCCTGACATTTTGCGCAAAAAGTTGCGCACCGGGATTCGGAGCTTTAGATTCCGCGTGCGATTCTGCGATCTTCGTGGGTCGTGGCTTTAGCCGCGACCTAAGCTTCGCTCCCGCAGCGCGGCTTTAGCCGCTGAAGCTCCCGCAGGCGGTCACCGCGAAATACTCTTCATGCCGGCTTGGTTTTGTCCCGTCTCGCAAGAACCTAGGAACGCTTGCGCAATGTGCGCCGCTCGATCCTCTTCTCGTACTCTTGCCCCTGAAAAATCGCGTCCACGAAAATTCCCGGCGTGTGCACGCAATCGGGATTCAGTGTCCCAAGCTCGACGATTTCCTCCACCTCGGCAATCGTGTAATCGGCCGCGGTGGCCATAACCGCATTGTAATTTCGCGCGGTCTTGCGATAGAGCAGATTGCCCCAGCGATCGCCCTTCCATGCCTTGATGAACGCGAAATTCCCGCGCAACGCCGGCACCAGCACATGCGGGCGGCCGTTGAATTCGCGAATTTCCTTGCCCTCCGCCGCCATGGTTCCGTAACCGGTCGGCGTGTAAAACGCTGGAATTCCCGCGCCGCCACAGCGAATGCGTTCGGCCAGGGTCCCCTGCGGGTTCAACTCGACTTCGATTTCTTTTTTCAGCGCGAGTTGCTCGAACGTCTTATTTTCACCCACGTAACTCGCGATCATTTTCTTAACCTGCTTGCTTTGCAGCAGCAGGCCGATGCCGAAATCGTCCACGCCGGCGTTGTTCGAAGCGAGCGTCAGATTCTTGGTGCCCTTGCGGCGCAACGCCGCAATCAAATTCTCCGGAATCCCGCACAGGCCGAAGCCACCCAGCAAAATCGTCGCGCCATCCTGAATGCCCGCGATGGCAGCGTCGGCGTTGGCCACGCGCTTATCCATCTGTTCTCCTCAAGACATAAATCCGGCTACTCAATGCGCATGAAGTTTACTGCAAACAAGGAAGCTTTCCGCAACGTTCGTTCGCGGTCCAGTTGATCACTCGTCGGCGTTGCGCGACTACTACGACGCTTCACTGCTGCGGCGGCTGACGCCGGTGCGGGCGGCGGATTTGAGCACGCGGATGCGCTCGGCGACGGCTGCTGCCGCTTCGTCGGTTGACGCGGCCTTCTCGACTTCAGCCATCAGCGCTGAGCCGACCACGGCCGCGTCGGCGATCCCGCCCAGCACCGTAACGTGCGTGGGCAGCGAGATGCCGAAACCCACGGCGATGGGAAGTGATGTGAATTTTCGCGCGCGACGGATTAGCGCCGGCAAATCTGCCGGCAGGGCCTCGCGCTCGCCCGTGACACCGGCACGCGAAATCACGTAAAGAAATCCGCTGGACGCGGCGCCGATTTGCGCCAGGCGCGCATCCGTGGAGGTAGGCGCGGCAAGAAAAATCGTATCCAGACCGTGCGCTTGGAGCGCCGCGCGATATTCCACCGCTTCTTCGAGGGTGAGGTCCGTCGCCAGCACGCCATCCGCTCCAGCCGCTGCCGCTGCAGCGGCAAATTTCTCGAGTCCCATCTGCAAAATCGGATTGAAGTAGCTGAACAGCACCAGCGGAACTTCCGAATTCGCGCGAATGCGGCGGACCAGTTCGATCACGCCGGCAAGAGTGGTTCCACTGCGCAGCGCGCGATCGCTCGCGCGTTGAATCGTGGGCCCGTCCGCGACAGGATCGCTGAAGGGCACACCCAGCTCAATCACGTCCGCGCCTGCTTCTGCGGCGGCCAGCACGATTTTCTCGGTTGCCGCAAGCGAAGGATCGCCCGCGGTGATGTATGCCACCAGGCCCATCTCGCCAGCTTCAGCGAGCGCGCGAAAACGTCGCGCGATGCGCCCCGCAGGTTGCACCGCCAGCGCGCTTTGCCACGTTGCGAAGTTCTCAGACATAGCGCGAGAGAATATCCATATCCTTATCGCCGCGCCCGGACAGATTCAGGATCACCAGCTCGTCCTTCTTCATCCGCGGCGCGCGGCGAATCACTTCCGCCAGCGCGTGCGCCGATTCCAGCGCTGGAATAATCCCTTCCAGGCGCGCCAGCGTGCGCGCGGCTTCCACGGCTTCCGCGTCGCTCACCGCGCAATATTCCGCGCGGCCCTGTTCGGCGAGCCAGGCGTGCTCGGGACCGACGCCGGGATAATCCAGTCCCGCGGAGACCGAGTGCGTCGTCGCGATCTGCCCGTCGAAATTCTGCAAAACGTATGTGTAAGTCCCCTGCAAAACTCCGGGACGCGCGCCGCTGAAACCGCTAGCCGCTGCCAGCCGCGCGGCGTGTTCGCCTAGAGTCGTGCCGCGCCCGCCCGCTTCCACACCGATCATTCTCACGGACGCGTCCGGCAAAAACGCGTGAAACAATCCAATCGCATTCGAACCGCCGCCCACGCAGGCGATCAAAGTGTCCGGCAAACGCCCTTCGGCCTGCGCGATTTGCGCGCGCGCTTCTTCGCCGATTACTTTCTGAAAATCGCGCACAATTTGCGGATAGGGATGCGCGCCGAGCACCGAGCCCAGCAAATAATGCGAACTCTCGACGTTGGTCACCCAATCGCGCATGGCTTCATTGATCGCATCTTTCAGAGTGCGGCTGCCGGAATCCACTCCCACCACTTCCGCGCCCAGCAGACGCATGCGAAACACATTCAATCGCTGGCGCTCCATATCTTCGGTGCCCATATACACGGTGCAGGTGAGGCCGAACTTCGCCGCGACGGTGGCGGTGGCGACGCCGTGCTGGCCCGCGCCGGTTTCCGCGATGATGCGCTTCTTGCCCATGCGCGTAACCAGCAGGCCCTGGCCCAGCGCGTTATTAATCTTGTGCGCGCCGGTGTGCAGCAAGTCCTCGCGCTTGATGTAAATGCGCGGGCCGCCTAAATACGCGCTCAGTCGTTCGGCGAATTGCAGCGGCGTCGGACGACCCGCGAAATTGTGCAGCAGTGAATCGAGCTCGGCTTGAAAACTGCTATCCGCGCGCGCCGCAGCATAGGCCCGCTCGAGTTCTTCGAGCGGCGCCATCAGCGTCTCCGGCACGTAACGCCCGCCGTAGCGGCCATACCTGCCGCGCGCATCGGGCACCATCGGTGCGATTGCACTCATGACCTTCGTTTCCTCCGCGCTGGACTTACCGGGCGCTTCGTACCCGCTGTGCGCGCGGTACTCGCATTCACTGGTCGAACTGCAGCAACCAGTGCGCGCATCCGCGCCGCATCTTTTTTGCCGGGCCGCGATTCCACTCCGCTGCACACGTCAATCGCGAAAGGTCGTGCTGCAGAAACCGCCGCCGCGGCATTCTCCGGCGTCAAGCCTCCCGCTAGAAATATTTGGCGCTTGCGTCCGGCGCTCTTGGCCAGTTTCCAGTTAAAGCTCTTTCCGGTGCCGCCGCGCAGCCGCGAATCAAAACCATCGAGCAGAATAGAGGAAGCTCGTTTGAAATTCGCAAGCTGCGCCACGCGGAATGAATCGCGCACGCGAATCACCTTGATTACGCGAAAGCTGCGCCTCATGCGCGCCACAGCTTCCGCCGTCTCGTCTCCGTGCAATTGCACGTAATCGAGGCCTACTCGCCGCGCGATCGCCAGTATTTCCGGCTCCGGCTCGTTCACGAATACCCCTACGGATGCCACTCCCTCGGGCAAGCGTTGCACAATGCGCCGGGCCGCAGCGGGCGCGATGTAACGCGAACTTTCGCGGTAGAAATTAAAACCCAAGAAATCCGCGCCGGCTTCGACGGCGCCTCGCGCGTCGCTCCAATTGGTGATCCCGCAAATCTTCACTTTCACCATTACTCTCCGCCGCTCATGCAGCCGTGTGCCCCGCGTTGGCAGGCGCGAGCAAAGCGCGCAACGCCGCCGCCGGATCGGCGCTCTGCATCACGTGCTCGCCGATGAGAAATGCGTCGAAGCCGGCGCGCTGCAGCCGCGCCAGATCACCGTAGGTCCGCAGACCGGATTCACTCACCGCGATGCATTCCTCCGGAATCAGCTCGGCCATTCCGAGCGACGTTTCCAGGTGCACTTGAAAATCGCGCAGGTCGCGATTATTCACGCCGATGATTCGCGCGCCGGCATCCAGCACGCGTTTGAGCTCTTCGCGCGAGTGCACTTCTACCAGCGCTTCCATTTTTAGAGCGCGACCCAGTTCCAGCAATTCCCGCAGCTCCGCGTCGTTCAGCACCGCGGCAATGAGCAGAAAGGAATCGGCGCCCGCCGCGCGCGTTTCCCAGACTTGCCAGGGATCTACGATGAAATCTTTGCGCAGGACGGGAATCCTGGTCACGCGGCTCGCTTCCTTCAGATCGCCGAGCGACCCGGAAAAGAAATCCTCCTCGGTCAGCACCGACAAAGCAGCAGCGCCCGCCTCTTCAAGGTCCGCCGCCAGCACCGCCGGAGCATATTCTTCGCGAATCACGCCGCGCGACGGCGAAGCCTTCTTCAATTCGGAAATAATATTGATCTTGCCGGCCCGCGCCAGCGCCCCTGCGAAATCGCGCGGCGGCGCAACTTTCTTTTCCACCGCCAGCTTCAGCGCAACTTCGGGAAGCACGCGTTTGCGATGCGCCACCGACGCGCGGCGCGCTTCGACAATCCGCTCCAGAATATTTTTCGAACGCGAGCTGCTTTCCATGGCGCAAGGTCCGGTCTTACCGGGTTCGGCAGGCACACCTGCGGAGCCGCCTCCGAGGGAACAATCGCTGTAACTATGCTAGCTGCGCGGAGCACGCGCTGTCAATTTGGCGAAAGCGGAGAAATGGATCCGTTTCCGACTGCGCGACCAATCGGTAGTCGAGCTCGCGCCTGGTCTGCACCCCAACCGCTCGCCCGCTTGCGGCTGCGTCGCCTTCCCGCTTGCGGCAGATTCAATCGCTGCATCGTAAGAAATATTTTGCGTTGTGCGATGATTGATGTAATCCTCGCGCGGGAGAAAAATCGGACATGTGTTTTTCGGCGACCGCGAACTTTGTTGGCAGCACGGCTTTGGGCGCTGTGGGCGTCGTCACGTTGACGAAGGTGAAGCACCGGCGCGAATTGCTTTTCGCGTCGCTGCCTTTGCTGTTCGCCATTCATCAGTTCATCGAGGGATTCGTGTGGCTGGGACTGGATGGGCTTCTCTCGCCCACGATGACGCACAACATGGCCGCGGCATTCATGCTGTACGCGCAGGGGCTGCTGCCCTTCCTGCTGCCGCTGAGCGTGCTGCTCTTTGAGCCCAACGGCAAGAGCCGCAAGCGCATGGTGCCGTTCCTCGCGCTGGGCGCGGGAACGACGCTTTATATGTTGTGGGCTTTGACGGCGTACCCGCTGCAGGTGTACGTGCGGGAAAACAGCATCGTGTACATCAATCAAGCGACCAACAATACGGCGGTTGCGATGCTGTACGTGGCCGCCACCTGCGGCTCGCTGTTTTTTCCAAGGTTAGGGCCATGGTGATTTTCGGGATGGCAAACCTGGTGATCCTGCTGGTGGTGATGGCGTTCAAGCGCTACGCCTTCACATCGCTTTGGTGCGCCTACGCGGCGGTTGCCAGCGTGATCATCCTCGCCTACTTCTGGAGAACGATCAAAAACCGGCCGCTGCTCTACGCATTGCCCCTGTGACCTTCGATTATTAGCAGCGCGACCCCGCACCATTGCCGGAACAAGGGCCGCGCCCCGCACAAACACGCCGCTAGAGCGAGTTCAGGAACGCGATGAACTGCTCTTTCTCTTCGTTGGTCAAATTCATCTGAAAACGCTGGTTGTAAAATTCGAGCAGCTCGTTCAAATCGCGCGCGGCTCCATTGTGAAAATAGGGAGCACGCGAGGCGAGGCCCCGAAGGATTGGGCCTTTCGTCCGGCTCATGTCGCTGCACAAACCGCTGATCAGCCCTTTGCCCGGATCTGTCGTGAAAATCACGTAGGGAATCGCAGGCTGCCCAGGCACCTGGAAAGGATTCGGACATCCAGTGATGCGATAAACCGGCAGATCCGGAACGCTGAGTTGCGAAAGTCCATTCGCAATCAGGGGATCCGATTCGGCGACAGGATCGTGGCCGGTGCCGATATCCAGAGCCAAGGGCAGAGAGTGGTTGCCGACGTTCGGCGCGTCGTGGCAGGTAGTGCAGGTTCCCGCGAATGGCGCGATGGGCACGGGGGTACCCAGAGCTTTGGCTAGCGCGGCGTTATCAGTCAATCCCCGGACGTTAGAGATGGTGAGCGCGCGGGTGTTGAAGAGCTTTTCTCCGGCCGCGATCTTTCGTCGCATGGGGTCAGGCGAAGTTTCCCAATCCGAAAAGATTGTGAATGCCGTGGAGTTGAATGCATTGCCTTCGGGATCGGCTCCGAGCGAATCATTGGTGCCGGGATAGTAAGCTTGATTGGAAAGAATCGCGGGGCCACCGAGCGCGCCCGCAAAGTTCAGCCAGCCTGCCCGAAAATCCAGCGCCTGCGCGGAATTCAGCCCCAACTCGAAATTGACGATGGCGGTTTGCTGCTCGAGCGTCGGCGGCGCGGCTGCTTGCGCGTGGGTCAGCGTGGCATCAATAGACTGTTGCAGCAGATCGGTCTGAAGATTCTGCTGAAAGGTGGCGGCGGCAGTCAGTGGTTGATGTGTTTCGCGGCCGTCAAACATAACCGAGCTGAGAAAACGCAAGTTCGTGGTCGGCAACGGCCGGCGGTAAACCGAAACGGTCTGCACGCCGGTGGATTCGTCGCTCACCACCGCGCAGCCGTACGGATCGCGCTCGGCCAGGATTTGGTATTGGGCGTTCGCGGGAACTGGCAGGAATACGCGAATCAATCCGCTGTTCAACAGAAGACTGTGCGAGGCGGGGTCGTCAGACGTGCCATTCGGGCAATTCGCGCCATCAATGGACGCAAATAGCGGGTCGTTCCCGTGCGTAGCAGCAAACTTCGCCTGAATGCTGTTGACACCCAGACCGAATCCATCGCTGGCGAGGTGGCAGCTGCCGCAAGAGCGTCCATTTGTGCCCAGGCTCTGAAAGAAAACATTCTTGTCGCTGTCCTCAATCGGACCGTTGGCGTTGTACGTGGAGATGAGTCCGGTGGGATCCGGAAACGGGAAAAGGTTGGGAATAATGGCCCCGGAAGCGACCGTGGCGAGTGCCACACTCCCGGCAACCAGTTGCCATTTTCGCCCTGGCACAACCCGATTTAAGAAACCACGATTTGGCCGCATTGCGCCTCCTATCCCCGAGCGGGGATGCATCTCAAGTCAAACGTGCATTCTTCTGTGATCGTTCGGACTGCGTCGTCGGAGGCGTAGATCGCAGATCCGCGGCCGTAGGTCAATAGAGGACGGATGCACATTCGATGTTATGGAGCTGTACGCCCAAGTACTTCATTTGACGACTTATAGCTTGCGCGGCCAGCGCTACAAAGTGCAGAATCCCACAAGGTGTACGAGTAGGTCCATGTCGCGAGGCTGTAAATACCGCTTCGGTCCGTTTGAGCTTCGAACCCAAACGCGTGAACTCTATAAGCATGGGATGAAGCTAAAGCTTCGGCCACAGGGCTATCAGGTTCTGGCCCTGCTGCTGGAGCACGCCCCAGAGTGTGTAACGCGGGAGGAGTTGCAGAAACGCGTTTGGCCTTCGAACACGTTCGTTGATTTTGAGAATGGGGTGAATTCGGCAATCAAGCAACTACGGGCGAGCCTGAACGATTCCGCTGCGGAGCCTCGGTATATCGAAACGTTGCCTAAGCTGGGCTATCGGATGATCGCGCCGGTGGAGTACGAAGCGGGCTCGGCGGGCGAGCGCTCCACAGGCGCAAGGGAAGAGTCCGCCGCCGCGAAAGTGGCGGGCGAAGCGGCCGTTTCGACCGCGCCGGGGCGACCGGCTAATTCAAGAAAGCGGCTGTGGATGGCGCGGGCAGCGGTAAGCGTGCTTGGGATAGCTTGCCTGGTTGCATTCCTAAAGTGGCCGCGAGCGCATCCGGCGCCGCAACGAGCAGCGCCCGCCGGAAGAATAATGCTGGCGGTGCTGCCCTTCGAGAATATGACGGGAGACGTGTCGCAGGACTACTTCAGCGACGGTTTGACGGAGGAGATGATCGCGCAGTTGGGACGGCTCGATCCGAAGGAATTTGGAGTGATTGCGCGAACTTCGGTGATGCATTACCAGCACAGTTCCGAGAAAGTGGATCAGATCGGAAGTGAACTAGGCGTGCAGTACGTGCTGGAAGGCAGCGTCCGGCGCGATACCGAGAACGTGCGAATCAACGCCGAGCTGATCGAAGTGGGCGGCCAACGGCAGCTCTGGGCGCAGCAGTACGATCGCGAGCTAACGAATTTATTGGTGGTACAGGCGGAGATCGCACGGGAAATCTCTGATTCCATCCAATTAACGCTGGGGAGTCCGGCACGAAGCGAACGCGTTAGCGAGCCCACTCTGACGCCGCAGGCTTATCAAGCCTACGATTTGTGTCTGAAAGGACTTTACTTCTGGAATAAACGTAATGTGCCAGGATTTCAGCAGGCGATCGTATATTTCCAGCAGGCCATCGCCAAAGATCCAGACTATGCTCCGGCCTATGCCGGCCTTGCAAATAACTACGTGCTATTGCTGGGTTACACTCTGGCTCCCGCATCAAAATATATGCCCAAAGCCCGGGAGGCCGCAGCACGAGCGCTGCAGCTCGACGATCACCTGCCGGAAGCACACGTGGCGCTGGCATTGATTCTGGAGAACTACGATTGGGACTGGAGCAGCGCGGAAAAAGAGTATCGCCGCGCCATCGAATTGAACCCAAACTACGCGACGGCGCACCAATGGTATGCGGAGTTTCTGACGTGGCGCGGGCGCTTCGACGAGGCGTTGCGCGAGAGCGAAACCGCGCGCAGGCTTGATCCGCTGTCCTTGATTATCGCCACCGATCGCGGCTCTATATTCTATTTCTCGCGACAATATGACCGCGCGATCGAGCAGTTCCAGAGTGTCCGGGAAATGGATCCGGCCTTCGGGCGAGCTCACCTGATAGCTGATGCCTACGTGCAACAGGGCCGCTTCGCCGAAGCACTGGCGGACATCGCTGCATGGCGTCGCACGTTCGGCGATGGAATCCACATCAGTTCGAGGTTGGTTTATCTCTACGGACGGATGGGGCAAGAGGATAAGGCGCGAGCCGAGCTGAGAAAGCTGGAAGCGATGAACGGGACGCGATCACTCGATCCCGTGCCTATGGCGCTGGCGTACATTGGCGTTGGGAATAACGACGCAGCATTGAGCTCGCTGGAAAAAGCGTACGCTCAACGCTCGAATTTTCTGACGGCGCTGAAGGTGGAACCTGTCTATGATCCGCTGCGGGATGATCCCCGCTTTCAGGAATTGTCGCGGCGCGTGGGCTTGGCGCAATAGGATTTTCGCCAGAGGAGATTTGCGCAATCTTCGGGCGCCGCTTGACGGATTCAGCTGAAACTTGTGCCCGGTGCAGACGGGCGCATGAGTGAAACTGCGCGCCTTGTGGGTTAATGCGTTAGCAGAGGCTGCGAGAAGCGGATCGGAATGCCGAAATTGGACCCGCCGAAGCCTTTCAAGATCGCTACGGTGACTCCAATTACTTTTCCGTCGCGGTTGAAGAGCGGTCCGCCCGAGCCACCGGAAGTTGTTTGCGCGTCGAACACAATTTTGTCGGGCAAGATGTCGCCGATGTGGCCTTGGGTGATCAGCGGATGAATCAGATTGCGTTTGGCGAGTTCGTTGAGCACTTGCGAAACATCGCTGCCGCTTTTTTTCAGTATGTCCTGCGCGGATTCTTCATCGGTGCGCGCCAGGATTGCGGCTAGGCCCGTGGCATAGCCCATCAAGATGATTGGCTGGCCGCTCAATGCTGAATCCTTGCCGGTATCAATCGCAAGGACTGGGCGCTTCAGGTCCTGCAAGTCCACACGCACCGAGGCCAGGTCCGTGACGTCTGAAATGTCCTGTATTTCGGCGTGGAACGCGCGCGGGTCGCCGGGAAAATAGGCGCGAATCGCGGAAATTTGCGGCTGCAATCCCTGGCCGGTGATTTGGGCGATCTCGTCATTCTTCCACCAAGGCTCGGCTACGTGCCGGTTGGTAATCACGCGTCCGTTGGGTCCGGCAACGAAGCCCGTGCCAAAAACGTCCATTTTCACTTCCGGGCCTTTTCCATCGAGCGTCAACACCGGATTGCCCTCGCTGTCCTGAATCGGCTCGCCGTCCTCGTTGAGGCCGCCATAACGCAAGCGACGCCCGGAGGATTGGTCGTTGAATGCGACGGCCACATGCAGCAGGCAGACGGATTGGACATCCACCGGAATGATACTTTGCGCGGTTTCGCCCTGCGCTTCGAGCCGCTGCAGGCGCGAATTGGTTTCTCGCAATTGCTTTTCCAGGCCAGCCGCGTCGTCTGAACTGGCCGTGGCCATTTTGGCCTTCAAATCCGCTGCCTGTTTCTTGAGATCGTCCTTGCCCGCGGGATCCGCGCCGACCCCGTCAGGCTGCGCGCCCTGTAGTGCGCGAAGCTTGCGCGCTTCGGCGATCAAGTTCTGCTGCCGGACAATACCGCCTTCCAGTTTGGCGATAATCGAATTGGTACGCTGCGTCGCTTTCTGCTCGGTGCGCACAAACAGGAAATAAATTCCGGCCATCAGGATGGCCACGGCCAGCACGGCGGCGAAACCAGTTTTGAGTTTGCGATCGAGGGAGAAGGCGTCGCTGGTCATCTTTTCCGTGACGGCGAGCGCCTCGAACGCGGTGTGCGCGATCTGTTGGCCTTCTTCGGCGATGCGCATCTTTTCGCGCAGTTCATTTTCGGCGCGCTGCATGCGCAGGCGCGCGCGGACTCGGGCGAGCAATTCGCGTGAATCACACGGGCGGGAAATAGCGTCGTCCGCGCCCAGATCCAATGCCGAGGCGCGCTGCTCGCTTCCCGCCGCCACGAGGAGCAGTACGCGGATCCCCGCGGTTTTCGCGGATCCGCGAATCGTCGCCAGCACTTCGCCGGCGCTGGGCTCCTGCATGGCCGCGTCGAGAAGCAGAAGATCGGCGCCGCCCTGACGGATGGCGTCCAGTCCCTCGCGCGTGGTCGCAAACACGGCGACGTCGTATCCGGCTGACTGCAGCGCGGCGCGCATGTCTTCGCGGCTGTGCGCGTCGGCATCGAGGATGATGATTCTCTCGGGGGTGTTAACCATGGAGATTCGTTGACTCCGAAGTTTTCTGTGCGCTGTTGCTGCTGCGAATTCGTCCGCAAACTACGAGCGAAGGTAATTCATGGCGCCGTGATTGCCGCGCCGCTTCATTCTTTGGCCTGGTGCGAGCAAAAGCAATTGTCGCCATGCCGCGCCGCAGCGCTCACCTGGCACGCTGCTTAGATGCTTGGCGAGCTCGGCTGGGTTCATGATAACTTTTTAGTGAGACTGCCACTTGAGCGAATTGGAAAAGCTGAATCGGGAAATCATTCACTGTCGCGCGTGCCCGCGTCTGGTACGGTACCGCGAACAGGTCGCGCGGGACAAGCGCCGCGCGTTCCTCGCGTGGGACTACTGGGGCAAGCCGGTTCCGGGCTTCGGCGATCCGCGCGCCGAGCTTTTGATTCTGGGTCTTGCGCCCGCTGCGCATGGCGGCAACCGCACGGGGCGAATATTCACCGGAGACCGCTCCGGCGATTTTCTGTACCAGGCGCTGTATCGCGCGGGCTTTGCGAATCAACCCACTTCCACAAATCGCGACGACGGCCTCGCGCTGCAAAATGTATATATGGTTGCCACGGTGTGCTGTGCGCCGCCTGCGAATAAACCGCTGCCTTCGGAGCTCGCGAATTGCCGTCACTTTTTGCAGCGCGAGCTCGAAATTCTGCGGCCGCGCGCGGTGCTGGTGCTGGGCAGCATCGCGATGCGGGCTTATCTGGGACTGCTGAAAGAGAGCGGGCAAATTGCGACGCTTGCTGCTTTTCCTTTTCGGCATGGCGCGAATTACGCGCTGCCGGGAGATTTGCCGCGGCTTTTTGCGTCGTACCATCCGAGCCAGCAGAATACATTCACCGGCAAGCTCACGGATGCGATGCTGTTTAAAGTTTTGCGCGATATACAAAAACTATTGGCGCGGTGATTTGCGGCAGAAGTTCGTGGCCTCAGCGGCTAAAACCGCTCTGATTTTGCGACGACCACGGCACGGCTCAAGCCGTGCCCTGACGCAACCTTTCGTCTCTGTGAGCAGAAAAACTACGGCCCAAAAAGATTCTTGAATTGCCATCGACTCCCTAAATCGAGGCATTTCGATTTTCGCTTTTTGATGGCGCTGCAGCGCGACCCATCAATAATAAGTACATGAAAAAGGAGACGGCGAAGCCTACGAACCAGGCGTAGGGGTACAGGCCGTGGAGCGCGGGGATTTCGAGGCCGCTCAGAGCAACGGCTACGCCGGCGACGAGCGCGGCGATGGCGCGCCAATTGCAGCCGCTGGTAAATTCGTAGGCACCGCCACGCTGGTATAAATCGTCGGCCAGAATCACACGTTTGTGCAGGACGTAATAATCCGCGATCATCACGCCGGCAATCGGACCGAGGAAACTGGAATATCCCACCAACCAGCCCGTCACGTAGCTGCCGTGACTGGAAAGCCAGCGCCACGGCTGCAGCAGCAGTCCGATAAAACAAGTGATGACGCCGCCGATCTTGAAACTGATTTTGCGCGGATAGAGATTCGAAAAATCGTTGGAAGGCGAGACTACGTTGGCGGCGACGTTCACGTTGAGCGTGGCGAGCAGCAGCGCGAGCATCGCAACTACCACGGCGATCGGATTCCCGAGGCGGCTGAGGACTTCTACTGGATCCCAGATCGCGCGGCCGAATACGACTACCGTTGCGGAAGTGACTGCAATGCCGATGAAAGAATAAAAAGTCATCGTCGTCGGCAGGCCGAGTGCTTGGCCGAGCATTTGTTCGCGCTGTCCTTTGGCGTAGCGCGTGAAATCCGGAATGTTCAGCGCGACCGTCGCCCAGAAGGCTACTACGCCGGTGAGCGACGGAATGAAGAACGCGAAGAATTCGCGGAAGGTGTGAAACTGCGAGGGAGTGGAAAGCATTGGACCGAGGCCGCCCGCTTTGGTGTAGGCCCAAGCGAGCATCGCGAGGCCTAGAATCAGCAGGGCGGGAGCCGTGATACCTTGCAAGTAGCGGATTGCTTCGATGCCGCGCAGAATTACGGCGAGGTTCAGCAGCCAGAACAGAAAGAAACACATCCAAGCATGATTCCATCCGGGAATCATGGCGGCCAGCAGCGTGTTGATTGCTTCGCCGCCGATCCAGGTTTGAATTCCGAACCAGCCGCAGGCTACGAGTGCGCGCAGGATTGCGGGGACGTTGGCGCCCAGAACGCCGAAGGATGAGCGCGCGAAGACTGGAAACGGAATGCCGTATGCGGCGCCGGCGTGCGCGTTGAGCAGCATGGGAATCAGCACGATGATGTTGCCGAGAAAAACGGTGAAGATGGCTTGCTTCCAATTCATGCCGCCGGCAATCATGGCGCTGGCGAGCATATAGGTCGGGATATTGACGCTCATGGCAACCCAGAGCGCGGCGTAGTTGTAGGTTCCCCAGGTTCGCTGGTTGCGCGGGATGGGGGCTAGATCTTTATTCCAGAGCCAGCTGGAGGCTGCGGCTGGGCGCGTGGCGACTTCCGCGTTCGGGTTTGTGCTTTCGATCATCTGCTAGCTGATCGCATTGTTCGGCGCTCCCAGGCAATTGCGCCGCTTATACCTGTGCGGCGCCTTCGACGCAACAGGTATCTCGCCGGCGAAAACAACCGAGAAACCACCGGTTAGAGCGTATCGCCGTTCTTTGTTTTCAATGGCTTGCATGGAATTGCAATAATTGCTCACCACCGATTAGAAACGGCGGTGGGCAGAGGTTAGTGGCGAGTGAGGAGAGGGCCGCCGCTGTGGGACCCGGCTGTTGACGCGAGGATTGTAGTGGAGGTGATGGTGCGGGCCGGTTGGTTTGGTTCCGTGAGAGGCCGGCGAGAAGTTTAGGGAGCGTGGGTTTCCCATTTTGGGATGGTGCGAGCATGTTGCGTCCTTTTGCGGGCTTCAATCGTGCCCCTACTCCCGTTAGCACAGTTGTGATTTGATAACTATTCGTAGAACTGCTTAAGCAGGTAACGTATAGAAAAGATGGAGAATGGACCAATGCCATTTTTGCGCGGGTGTTCGGGGAGGGAAAACGAGGGGCCCACGCCAATTTCAAGAGCGGAGTCAAATTCGCCCGCCGACCCGTCATTCGCCACCGCGAATGACGGGTGAGCAGGCGGCCGGTACAAATTCAAAACCAACTACGACGGCTGCCCGGTTCTATGAAACGGAACCGGCCGCTACAAGTTCTGAGGCAAAGTCAAAACCACAGGAGACGGAACCGGCTGGACGCCCGGGCTGCAAAGGGCGGGTCTGAGACCCGCCCCTACCAAACCTGATGAAGCGCACGGGTGGCTGACACGGATCGGGTTAGCGGAGGCCGCCGCTGGCGAGGAGTTGTTCGCCGGTTAGCCAGGCCGAATCGTCCGAGGCCAGGAAGACGGCGACAGGAGCGATGTCGGCGGGTTGCCCGGTGCGGCCTAGCGGGGTCTGTGCGACGATGCCCTTCTCGAAGTCAGAGCCGATGAATCCGCCAGTGTGCGTGCCCTCGGTTTCGACAACGCCTGGGTTGATGCTATTGACGCGGATCTTTTTGGGCCCGAGCTCGCGGGCGAGAACACCGGTGATGGCGTCAACCGCGCCCTTGGTGGCGGTATAGACGGCGCTGCTGGGAGGAGTGATGCGGCTGACGCCCGAGCCGATATTAATGATACTGCCGCCTGCGCCGAGATGCTTTGCCGCGGCCTGGCTGACGAGGAGGAGGCCGAGCACGTTGATATTGAACATGCGGTGGAAGGAATCTTCGGTGACGGCCTCGAGGGGCGCGAATTCGTACACGCCGGAATTGTTCACGAGAATGTCTAGGCGGCCGTAATTTTTGATGGCTGCGGCGATTATGGCCTGGGCTTCGGCGGCTTTGGAAACGTCACCACCTACGGCGACGGCCTTGCCGCCAGCTGCGGTGATGGCGGCGACAACTTTTTCCGCGCCAGCTTTGCTGGAAGCGTAGTTTACGATTACGGATGCACCTTCGGCGGCGAGCGCTTTGGCGATGGCTGCACCGATGCCTTTGGAGGCGCCGGTTACTACTGCGACTTTACCTTTTAGCTTGCTCACTTGTGACTCCCTTGGATGTTGTTTGTGTTTGGGTACTGCTGTCTGATGAGATGAGGATGGATGCACGCAGGATTCTTTAGTCCCGCGTTGGCGTTTGACAGGGTATGTGGCGCTTGCTAGCCTGCGCGGGACGCGGCATTTGTTGTGGGCCGGCGTCCACGGCATGAGCGCTGACACCGAACGTACTTCCGAGCGCAGTTCCCTTCCTGATTCGCAACCCGTTATTGAATTTCGTCATGCGGGTTACAAGCTGCCGAATGGGCGGGTGTTGCTGCACGATCTGAACCTTGTGGTGCAGCGCGGCGAAACTTTGGTTTTGCTGGGGCGCAGCGGGGCGGGAAAGTCCACGGCTTTGAAATTGATCAACCGGATGCTGGAGCCTGGCGAAGGTGCGGTGCTCGTCGAGGGACGCTCGACATTGGAACGCGATCCGATCGAGCTGCGGCGGCGGATTGGTTACGTGATTCAGGAAGTCGGACTTTTTCCGCATTTCACCGTGGAACAGAATATTTCTTTGGTGCCACGGCTGGAGCATTGGCCGGAGGAGCGTATTCGCGCGCGGGTTGCGGAACTTTTGCAACTGGTCAGTTTGGATCAGCAAGAATTTTTGCGTCGCTATCCGCATCAACTTTCCGGCGGGCAGCGGCAGCGTGTGGGCGTGGCGCGGGCGTTGGCCGCGGATCCGCCGATTCTGCTGATGGACGAGCCCTTTGGGGCCCTGGATCCGCTAACGCGCGCGGAGGTGCAGTGCGAATTTCAGGAATTGCAGCGGCGGTTGCAGAAGACGATTGTGATCGTGACGCATCATGTGGCGGAAGCGCTGCTGCTGGGGGATCGCATCGGCGTGATTGATGCGGGGGCGCTGGTGGGACTTTATACGCCGAAGGATTTTATGGGTGCGACGGAGCCAGTGACCGCCGCCTACACCGCCAATGCGCGGATGTTCGAAAAGCTGGAGGGACCGGGATGAATCTGCTGGAATATTTTGCGCGACATCATCGGGAAATTTTGCAGGCGACACTGGAACACGTGTGGCTGGTGGGAATTGCGATGCTGCTGGCGGTGGCGGTGGGCGTGCCGCTGGGCGTGCTGGTGGCGCGGCGGCCTTGGCTATCGAAACCGATCTTGGGCGGGGCGAATATTGCGGAAACAATTCCGAGCCTGGCGCTCTTTGGTTTTTTGCTGCCGGTGCCCTGGCTGGGCGATCGCGCTGACCGGCTGGCCATCGCGGCGCTGGCGCTGTATGCGCTGCTGCCGATCATTCGCAACACCGCGGCGGGAATTAGCGGTGTGGACGCGGCGATCCGCGACGCGGCGCGCGGCATGGGCATGACCGACCGGCAGATTCTGTTGCAAGTGGAATTGCCGCTGTCGTTTTCGACGATGCTGGCGGGCATTCGCGTGGCGACGGTGCTGACCGTGGGGATCGCGACGATTGCAGCGGCGGTGGGAGCGGGGGGCCTAGGCGAATTCATTTTTCGCGGGCTGGCGATGGTGAACAATCAACTGATATTGGCCGGGGCGATTCCAGCGGCGTTGCTGGCGCTGGTTGCCGATTTCCTGCTGGGCGTGTGCGAGCGCCGGTGGCAGCCCGCGCGATCATGATTCGCAGGCCGGCGCTGCGGCTGGGCGTTTTCGCTTGCGTGGTGTCTGCGTGGGCGGTGGCGCTGGGTTCGTGTGGCGATGCGCGGCGCGATGAGATCGTCGTTGGTTCGAAGAATTTCTCTGAGCAAGCTTTGCTTGGTGAAATTGTGGCGCAGCATCTGGAAGCGCGGACACATCGTTCGGTGACGCGCCGATTTTATCTGGCAGGATCTTATATTTGCCAGCAGTCGCTGCTAGCGGGCCGAATTGATTTGTACGTGGAATACACGGGGACGGCGCTGACGGCGATTTTGCACGATCCGCTGGAGTCTGATTCAGCCGCGGTGTTGCAGCGGGTGCGGAGTGAATACCAGCGGCGATTTGGATTGGACGTGCTGCCCTCGCTGGGATTCAACAATACTTTTGCGATTGTGGTGCGCGGCGAGGATGCGCGGCGGCTGCGTCTGAAGACCATTTCGGATGCGGCGCCTTACACGCGCGGATGGCAGGCGGGGTTTGGATACGAATTCATGGAGCGGCCAGACGGGTTTGCGGGGTTGGCGCGAACGTACGGGCTTGCATTTCGTGAGACGCCGCGGATTCTGGATTTGGGATTGCTTTATCGCGCGCTGCTGGAGAAGCAGGTGGACATCGTGGCAGGAAATTCCACGGATGGATTACTGGCGGCGCGCGATTTGACGATGTTGGAGGACGACAAGCATTATTTTCCGCCTTATGAGGCGGTGCCGGTGGTGCGGGCGGATGCGCTGGGGCGATTTTCGGAAATGCGTGGGGCTTTGCTGGAATTGGCGGGGAAGATTGATGATGAGCAAATGCGGCGGATGAATTATGAGGTGGATGGGGAACATCGGGATGTTGCGGACGTGGCGCGGGAATTTTTGCGGGGGAAGGGGTTGGAGTGAGGAGGGCGAAGCGTTCGCGGTGATGAATGGGAGCCGCGCTGGGGAAAAGCGAACAGAGATCCTTCGCTGCCTGTCAGGATGACGAGTCGGAGTACACGCGGAGGCGAAAGCCAAAGCAAGTCAAAGGCGCCCAGCTGAAGCTGGCCGCTACAACGTCAAAGGCAACCGCAAAGAGCCAGCGGCACGCCGGCGCTACCAGAGACGACGCGAGGATGCTATTCGGTTTCTTGCATGGATTTGAAGTCGGCTTCCAGCGCGGCGCAATATTGTTTTTGCGCTTCTAGTTCGGCTTGGAGTTTTTTTACGAGCAGCTCGAGGCGGCGGATTTCGTGGCGCAGTTTTTGGGTGTCGGCGGAAAATGGGGCGGCTGCAGCGCGTTGCAGTGGCGCTGTGAGTGCGACCGGACGCGGGGCTGCCGGCGCGCTGCGTTGCGGCGCGAATGTTTGCGCGGGTTCCGCGGGCCATGCGGACGTGGCGGGATTGTGCGGCGCGCCATTTTGTTGACCGGGGGGCGGTGCGAAAAGGCCGCTGAGAACGCGGCTGGCGGCTTGCGATGCATTTGCTTCTTCTTCGCGCAACGAGCCGCGGGCTGCGGCGCCCCCAGGATTCAGAAGGCTTTTCACACGTGCGATTAGATCCTGCGGCTGGAAAGGTTTGCGCACCAGTTCATCGGCTTTCACCTGCATGGCTCTTTCCGCGACGGTGCGATTTACGACGCCTGACATGAGGATCACCGGCGTCTTTCCGAAGCGTTCGTGTTCCTTGATGAACTGGCAGACTTCGTAGCCGTCTTTATCGGGCATGATCACGTCGGTGATGACCGCGTCGGGCGCGGAGTCGCCGAATTGCGCGAGGGCAGAGGCGGCGTCCGCGCAGGTGATGACGTTGATATTTTCCTTGCGGAAGGCGATCTTGATGACTTCGCGCATGGTGGCGCTGTCGTCAATGAAATAGACCGTGGGAGTGCGGGCGGCGGTGAGAGCCGGCGTTTCGCTCATAGCGATTCCTTTTCGACTTTATCTGGTGCGGCGTGTTGCTCGGAGTCGAGTTGGGGCCCTTCCTCGGAGTCTCGTTGCGATTCATCGAATTCGCGCATGGCATCGAGGAGCAGATCGGTGGCGGAGCGCAACACGGTGCGCTGCGTGGCGGTGGCGCCGTACACGAATTTGTAAACGCCTTTGTCGGCGCCCTGGCAGGTGGCGACGATTTGGGTGACAGCTTCATCGCCGAAGAGCATGCCGCATTCGGCGTGATTGATTTCGCCGCCTTCGAAGAAAATAATTCCGTCGGCATCCACGGCGTTGATGTGTAGCGCACCGGTCTGGCGGGCCTGGCCGAGCATTTGAATTACGCCGGGCAAATCGAGGTGCTGAAGGTTGCCGCTCAAATCGGTTTCGGCGCTGGTGAGCATTTGCGTGGGCTGAAAACCGTCCTGACGGCTTACGAGAAAACTGCGCACGTGCGCGGCGATGTCCGAGGGCGAGCGGCGGCGATCGACGAAATCGTCGCAGCCGGCGCGATAGGCTTCCAGCAGGGCTTGCTCGCCTGCATTAACGCCGCCGATGGCGATGAGCGGGATGTGCGCGGTGTTGGGATCGGCGCGCAGGATCGGAGCCATTTCGAGCGCGCCCA
Organism: Acidobacteriota bacterium; assembly: GCA_013289695.1. Lineage (GTDB taxonomy): Bacteria > Acidobacteriota > Terriglobia > Acidiferrales > UBA7541 > Palsa-295. Next base: position 4,691 of record JABCZK010000006.1, on the reverse strand, counting down.
TCTCGCGCAGATTTGTGGCGCATAAAATGGCAGCGGGCGCATTCCATTCGAGCATGGTGAGCGCGTAGGCTGCTTGCGTGCAGGGGATGACTTCAAAGCCGACCTGCTGCAGAGCTTCGCCGACGCGCTTCGCGAAATACACGTTGCTATCGACGAGCAGGATACGCGGAAGATTTGCGAGGGCGTTCATGGGCGCGGCTCCGCGTGATTTGTGGCGCTGGGATTATCGCGGACGGCGCTGACCAGTTTTTGCAAATCCAGGACGTCTATATTTTCGGCTTCGATAGCGAGAGTGCCGGCGAAATAGGGTGGGGCGTTTTCCTGCGGCGGTTGCATTTCGCCCGTAGCTAACTCGCATTCGCCATTTACCGGAATCGCGCTCGCTTCCGTGGCGTCCGGGCCGGCGTCGGTTCCGAACGCGCGGTCGGCGATCAGATAGAAACGGTGCACCGACGATTCCCTGCCGCAAAGAACTGGCGCGACGTCGTAAACCGGAACGATGCGGCCGCGGCGGACGATTACTCCGGCGATGAGGCGCGAGGTGTGCGGAAAATTGTGCAGGCGCACGGGCGGCGCCAGTTCCATCACGGACTCAGCAGGCAGCGCGAATCGGCGGTTGCCTACGTGCAGGAGCACCCAGGATTTGCGCGCGTGATTTTGTGCGCCGCTCATGCTGGCACAGCTCCTTCGAGTTCGTGGCGAGCTTCGATGGATTTCGAGGCGCGATCGAGGCGCGCGAATTCTTCGGGAGTAAGAAATCCATTGGGCTGGATTACGGGAATCACGCGATCTTCGAGGTAGGTGAGGCCGCGATACCATTGGCGTTCTTCACCTTGGAAAGCTTGGGGCAGCGCGTGGACTTTGGGAACGTCCACCATTCTTTCGATGGAATCCACGAGAACGGCGGTGCGAATTTGACGCAGGATCAGGACGAGAGTGGGGCGTGTGACGCGCAGGCCGAAATGCACGCAGCCGCTGACGACGTAGTAGGTGCGATGGCTGCGTTCGACGAGGTGGCGGACCTTGGGAACTTCAGCCAGCTCCATTTCGACGGCGGCGGTGGCGAGGCTGTCTGTGCTGCGAATTTCCTGCACTGCGTCGGCGGCAATGGCGAAGGTTTGCGTGCCGATGCAAAACAGAATTAGGGCTTCGGTAGAGCGCGAGCGGCGCGACTTCGCCGTGTCCTGCATGGCGATTTTCATCGCGCACCTATCGGGGCCGGCGCGAGGCGAGTGATTTTCGCGACACGCTTTTCGATCGCTGCGCTGATTTGATCAAGCGGGAGAATCTCGTCCACTGAGCCGGTCTTGATTGCTTCGGCGGGCATGCCGAAAATTACGCAGCTAGCTTCATCCTGGACGATTACGTGGCCGCCAGCGGCTTTCACTGCTTGCACACCTTTGGAGGCGTCGTTGCCCATGCCGGTGAGGACCACGGCCACGGTGAGCGGGCGCGCGAAGGCGGCGGCAGATTCGAGGGCGACGTCGGCGCAGGGGCGATAGCCCTCGATGCGCGGACCGCCATCCAAGGTGATTTTTCCAGTGGAAGAAATGCGCAAATGATTGGCGCCGGGGCAAAGGTAGATCACGCCGGGCTGCGGCGCTTCGTGCGATTCGGCCTCTTTCACGGGCAAGCGCGAAATTTCCGCGAGCTGAATGGTGAATTGGCTGGTGAATGCAGCGGGCATGTGCAGCACCAGCAGGACTGCGGCCTGGAGATCTTTGGGGAGCCCTGCGACGACGCGCATGACCGCGGCAGGTCCACCCGTGGAAGCGGCGATCACGACTATCGGAAATTTCGTGCCGTTGCCGGCGTGGTGCTGCGCGGCGCGTTCTGCACTGTTTGTTACAGCCGGTGGGTGCGGGACCGGTGCGTGCGGAGTCGTCAGCTTCGAGAGCGTGGCGGTGCGCACGACGCGAACTTTTGCGGCCATCTTTAATTTGCGCGTCAGTTCTTCGCGGATATTGCGCATGTCGAGGTCAATGCCGTTGGTGGGCTTGGGCACGAAATCAATGGCGCCGAGCTCGAGCGCGCGCAGAGTGCTGGCGGCGCCTTCGCGCGATTCGGAACTGACGATCACGACGGGGCGGGGATGCTGCGACATAATTAATTCGGTCGCTTGCAGGCCGTCGAGATGCGGCATATTGATGTCCATCGTGATTACGTCTGGGCGCAAGGATTCGGCGAGGGCCACGGCTTCGCGACCGTCGCGGGCGGTGCCGGCGACCTCCAGTTGCGCGTCTGAATTGATGATTTCCTTCAGCACCTTGCACATGAAGGCGGAATCATCGGCGACGAGGACGCGAATTTTCTTTTCAGGCACCTGATTCATCTCAATCCTGCCGCACCGGCAGGTTTAACTTGCGGCGGGTGTCGGGCTTTTCCGCGCCAATCAATTCGTCAACGGTCGAGACCAGCTGATCTTCCTGCACGGGCTTGGTTAGAAATGCGACGGCACCTTCTTTCATGGCGCGGTCGCGATGTTTCGCTCCGGCGCGGGAGGTGACGACCAGCACGGGAATCTTTCGCGTCACTGGATTCTGGCGCAGATGGGCCATCAGCTCGTAACCGTTCATGCGCGGCATCTCGAGGTCAGTGATGACCAAGTGACAGCCGATCTGGGCGACGAGTTCGGAAGCTTCCAGGCCGTCGGAGGCGAGCTTCACGCGATAGCCGGCTTTTTCGAGCATACGTCCGACGAATTTGCGCACGCTGATCGAGTCGTCGGCGACGACGACTACGCGATCGTTCTCGATGGAGTCCACGGCGCCTGCCGGAATGCTTCCCGCGGCGACTGCTTCGGCGCCCGGTGCAAAAACGCGGGCTGCAGGCGAAGAGGCGGGGAGCGCGTTGCGTTCAGCGGTATCGGCGGAGGCCAGGCGATTCAAATCAATCAAGAGAATCAAGCTGCCATCGGGCGCGATGGTGGTGCCGGGGAACAATTTCACGCTGCGGAGATAATCGCCGAGATTCTTGATGACGATTTCGTCCTTGCCGAGGACTTCTTCGACGACTACGCCCACTTGTTTTCCGGCGACTTTCACGATGACCATGTGGAAATAGCCATTGAGCGGCTCAAGCGGGGGCAGGGCGAGTTGAACGTCGAGGCGCACGACTTCGGTGACTACGTCGCGCACGCGGGTGAGGAGTTTTCCGCCGACGTCTTCGATTTCGTCGGGCTTTAGGCGGCGAATTTCTTCGACCACGGCCAAGGGCAGAGCGAAGACGGATGTGCCGCAGCGAACGAAGAGCGCTTGCGAGATGATCAGGGTCAGGGGAACTTTCACGGTGAAGGTGGCGCCGTGGCCTGGTTCGGATCGGACTTCGATTTCACCATTCAGCGCGTGCACGTTCGCGCGCACGACGTCCAGGCCGACGCCGCGACCGGCAAGCTCCGTCATGGAAGCTGCGGTGGTGAAGCCGGGACGGAAAAGGAATTCGCGGAGTTCGCGTTCGGTGAGCTCGGCGGCGGCGACGGAAGACATGGCGCCCATTTCGACGACGCGGCGGCGGGCGCCGTCGTAGTCAATGCCGCGGCCATCATCTTCCACTTCGATGAAGATGTGATTGCCGCGATGATAGGCGCGGACACTGACGAGGCCCTTTTCGGATTTGCCGGAACGCTGGCGGGTGCGGCGGTCTTCAACACCGTGGGCGACGGCGTTGCGCACGAGGTGAATGAGCGGATCGGATACGTGCTGAATAATATTGTTGTCGAGTTCGGTGTCCGCGCCTTCGAGGGAAAGTTCGACGAGCTTGCCGGTGGCGTTGGCGGCATCGCGCACGGTGCGGGAGAGGCGCGTGTAGAGGTTGCCGATCGGGACCATGCGCGCGGCGGTGATTTCGTCCTGAAGGTGGTGAGCGAGCTTGGTGAATTCGTCAATGTCGGAATCCACGCGGCCCATGAAACCTTCGAGCTGGGTGAGGACGACGTTCACGTCGGCGGAAATTTCCGTGAGCGAGCGGGAGAGAATGTTGACGTCGTCGTAGCGATCCATTTCCAGCTCGCTGAATTCGAGCAGGTCGTTGGAAGTTAGCGAAGGCATTCCCGGAAAATTCGGGCGGAAAGTGTCCATCTGCGGGGCGCGGCTACCGGGAACGAGCAACGGCTGAATTTTGCTGAACTCGTGTTTTTCCTGGAACTCAGAAACTTTTCCGGACAGGCGGCTTTTCGAGAAATTCAGGACTTCCACCAATTTTGCCAGTTCGGCTAGGCGGCCGACCATGCGGGTGCGATTGATCACGAGTTCGCCGACCGCGTTCATCATGCGGTCCAGACGCTCGAGGGAGATGCGGACGGACTTGGCTTGCGGCAACGCTTCGGGAGCGGCACGGCGCTTTTCTGGCGCAGCGATTCCAGCTTCTGCGGTTGATGTGCCGGCTCCACTGGCAGCCGTGGATTGTCCGGGAGCTGCATCTCCGTCATTTTCTTCGGGCGCGAGATCAGAGATTTGCGCGAGCAGTGGATCCACCGCGGATCGCATTTCGTCATCGCCGGACCATTGGCGGTGCAGGAATTTTTTCAGGACGTCCACGGATTCCAGGCAGATGTCCACGATACTGGCGCTCGGCTTCAGTTCGCCATCGCGCAGGCGGCCAATCAAATCCTCGACGCGATGCGCGACCGCCGAGAGGCGATGCAATCCGACTTGCGCTGCGGAGCCTTTTACCGTGTGCATGGAACGGAACAG